>NZ_JBIYCV010000004.1:0-684650 GCF_044908085.1 Paenibacillus sp. RC73 | reverse complement strand
GGTGTGAACCGATCGGGTGTTACGTGTCAAGGCAGAAAAATGTTACTTTAATTAGTTTTGGGGACCAAGTTCAGATATTGATGCACGCAGCCGGGTAGTTTCTTTGACACATTACCGTTAGATGAATACTCGACTTATCAAAAATATATAAACAATGATTATATTAAAAATAACAACTTAGTGGGTATTTAAGCCATTGTTGCCTAAAAAAGTTAGCGTTAATCAAGAAAATAAATAACCGAAAGTAAAAAATGCCTGAACCATCAAGGTCGCAGGCACTGACATCTAATTCAAGTTTAATGACAAAACATATTCTATATAATGACAAAACTAATTACAGCGGACACAAAAGTAGGCTCGTTAGCTATAGAGATTGTTCATTATAACATACAATTGTATAATATATTGATCATTTTCGAGGTTCCGTTATATACTATAATGAAATTTAGAATGGAGGGAAGGTTGAAATGTCTATAGCTTCGGGGTTGAGCGAAACGGAGCGCGATCCACTCCACTTTTTACAAGGAGTCAAGGATTGTATCCCTACGTTGCTCGGTTATGTGTGTATTGGCTTCGCGGCAGGCATTGTGGGGGCCTCGTCAGGTGTGAGCACGATGGAAATTGCCCTGATGTCGGCGCTTGTGTACGCAGGAGCTTCCCAATTTATTATGTGTTCGATGCTGGCTGCGTCCAGTCCCCCCTCTGTCATTATTTTAACGACATTCATTGTGAATGCCCGCCACCTGTTGTTAAGCGCATCGTTGGCTCCTTATTTCTCAAAATATTCATTGTGGAAAAACATAGGCATCGGCGTACTGTTGACAGACGAATCCTTTGGGGTAGCGTCGGATAAATTGGCTAAAGGCGGGCAGGTAAGCGATCGCTGGATGAACGGGCTTAATATCACCGCTTACCTCGTCTGGATTGCCTCCTGTGTGGCAGGAGGGATTCTCGGGAACTGGATTTCCCGGCCAGAGGCATTTGGTCTGGATTTTGCCTTGCCAGCAATGTTTCTGGCTCTGCTTATTTCCCAGTTGCAAAGCGTCCAGATCTCCAAGCTCAAGCACCGTCTGCTGCTCGTGCTGTGTATGGCTGTTCTGATGTACCTTTTGTCCTGGTGGGTGCCGTCGCATATCGCCGTCATTGTAGCTACTGTGATGACCGCAACGATTGGAGTGTTAACCGACAAATGAACATTGATCCCAACGTCATGTACATCATTATCGGCGGCATGGTCGTCACAGCCATCCCGAGAATCATTCCCTTCGTCGTACTGCAAAAGCTGGCTCTGCCCAAACCAGTGCTCCAATGGCTGTCCTACATCCCTATTTGCATTTTTACGGCGCTCGTCATGGAACATCTGCTCGTCCGAACGGAAGGCTCCGTCACTTTTAATTGGCAAGTGCTTATTGCGATCCTTCCTACACTAGTGACTGCCTTATGGAGCAAAAACCTGCTGGCTACCGTTATTGTCGGTATTGTGAGTATGGCTGTAGTTCGGCTGCTATGGCTGGGATAGAGAAAAAAAGGTGCAGTCCCTTTTTACGGCTGCACCTTTTTAGATATTCATTCTTCGTTCGTTACCCTGCTCCCTTATACAAACTTGCGATGGTGCTTCTTGCCATCGTATGAGAATAAGGCCAGCTTGCCTTCAATCATCGTTTCCAAATGAACGGTCCGCCCCCACAGCTGATACACATACGGAAGCGTACGCTCCATATATTTTAAATCCAGCTCAATCCCTTCAAACTGGTGCTTGAGCTTCAATTCGCCAGTGTGCAGATAATCTCCATCCTCAACGACGATATAAGGAGAGCCACCATTCACACGCGAGAATACGAGCTGGTCCCGTATGTTTTCCCACGATTTATCTGTGATTTTCCAATCCGGTCCCCGTTTCTCGAATACGTACAGATCCAAATCCTCCGTCAGTTGCTTGGTCATGTAATTGCGTATAAAAGAGGTGTCTGAGTCAAACTCCCGTACCTCGAACATTTTAGCGCGTCCTTCGCCCGGTTTTCGTCCTTGTCGCTCCTGCTCTTCACGGGTTGGGTTATCCCATCGCTTTTCAATATCCTCAAATATTTTAAGCCCCAAATAATACGGATTCAGGCTTTGCTTGGAAGGCTGTACGACAGAAGCATTCAGCAGTGCAAATTCAACAGTTTCATCCCCGGTCAAATCCAATTCCCTGACAATCCGCTGATGCCAATAGGAGGCCCAGCCTTCATTCATAATTTTAGTCTCCATTTGGGGCCAGAAATACAGCATTTCGTCCCGCAGCATCGTCATAATATCCCGCTGCCAGTCCTCCAGCACTTCCGAAAATTCCTGAATAAACCATACGACATCCTTCTCCGGTTCAGGCGGGAACTGTCGTATCTGGATGCCTTCGCTTTCCGTCGAATCCGGCTGTAGCTTCACCATGTCCAGTGACCATAGATCATCGTAAGGACCGTCTGGGCGCTGCCGTTTTCCCGGTTCCTTTTGCTCACGGATTTTAAGCTCCATATATCGCTGTTTATCCAGATGCTGCGGTTTGATCAACTGCGGATCAATATGCTCCTGTATAGCCAGTACTGAATCAATGAAGGATTCGACGACCTTCGAACCGTATTCCATTTCATAACCGTTAATTCGGTCTGCCGTAGCGGACATACTCTCCACCATATTGCGGTTGGAAGCTGAGAAGCGGGCGTTGTGCTTGAAAAAATCACAGTGCGCCAGCACATGGGCGACAATCAGTTTATTTTGAACCAAAGAATTTCCCTCCAGCAGGAAGGCGTAGCAGGGATTGGAGTTGATGACCAGCTCATAGATTTTGCTCAGGCCAAAATCGTACTGCATCTTCATCTTGTGAAACGTTTTTCCAAAGCTCCAGTGGCTGAAGCGCGTGGGCATCCCATAGGCCCCGAACGTGTATACAATATCCGCCGGACAAATCTCATACCGCATCGGATAGTAATCGAGCCCGAATCCATTTGCAATCTCCATAATTTCTGATATCGCGTATTCCAGCTCTTTCTGGTCGGTGCTCATCCCACCGTTCCCCCTTCCCGTTTGCGAAAAAAGGTGCGTAAGGCTTGGTATACCTCGCCCTTTTCCTTGATAACGTAATACATAAACTGATCCATTTTAATGTTCTTATAGGCCGACATCAGTGTGCTGCTGCGGTTATATTGATTCACTTCTCCATAGCCGAACATGTTGCTGCGCTTCATAAGCTCCTCGATTAGCTTCACGCACCGCTCGTTGTCCGAGGTCAGATTGTCGCCGTCCGAGAAATGGAAGGGATAAATATTGTAGTTGGAAGGAGGATAGCGCTTGTCGATAATCTCCAGTGCCTTGAGGTAGGCCGAAGAGCAGATGGTGCCGCCACTTTCTCCACGGGTGAAAAATTCTTCCTCCGTAACCTCTTTGGCTTCGGTATGATGCGCCAGAAAGACAATCTCCACCTTTTCATATTGACGGCGCAAAAAGCGGGTCATCCAGAAAAAGAAGCTGCGGGCGCAATATTTTTCAAAAGATCCCATTGAGCCTGAAGTATCCATCATCGCAATGATCACCGCGTTGGATTGGGGGATGGTTTTTTCCTCCCATGTTTTATAACGGAGATCGTCCGGACTGATATGATGAATGCCCGGATTGCCCTCGCGGGCGTTGCGACGCAGATTTTCGAGAATCGTTCGCTTCTTGTCAATGTTGGCCTGCATGCCTTTTTTGCGTATATCATTGAATACGATGGACTCAACCTCAATCTGTTCCTTGTCTTTCTGCTGCAAATGCGGTAATTCCATGTCCTCGAACAGCATATCTTCCAGTTCTTCCATGCTGACTTCCGTCTCCATGATATCGTGTCCGGGCTGGTCCCCGGCTTTCTCGCCTTTACCGGGCTTCTGGGAAGCAGGATCACGTCCGATGACATCCCCCACCTGACTATCTCCGTCCCCTTGGCCTACATGCTTTTGCTTCTGATAATTATAAATGAAGCGATATTCGTCCAGACTGCGAATCGGCACTTTAATAATCTGCTTACCGTCTGACATGATAATATTTTCTTCCGTAATCAGATCAGGCAGATTTTGCTTAATCACATCTTTGACCTTCTGCTGATGACGCTGCTGGTCTTGGTACCCTTTGCGATGCAGCGACCAATCTTCACGGGATACGACGAATGAATATGGCTGACGTGGTTCCGGCATTGTTAGGCACCCCCCAAGTGGATACACGGCACAGTTTGGCCTTGTTGGTTATTAAGTATATTCACGGGGATGTACGATATGTGATGGAAGCCAAAAAACCTTTCCAATTTCAGGGCGGCTGTTTCAGTTCGGATGAGGGGGGTGTATTATAATAATAGAAAAAATGACCCGTGGGTCATTTGTGTAAGTCATATATGCAAATGAGAACAGGAGTGTGGATATAGATGAACAGCCATCCTGGCTTTCGTGAAGTACGAGAAAGTGACCAGCAGGTATTCCCCGTCGGCTGGTCCAAGGAACTGCGGGATAAGCCGCTTAAAAAGCGGCTGCTCGGCAAGGATATCGTATTGTACCGTGACAACCATCGGCAGGTACGTGCCATACATGCGTATTGTCCGCATCGGGGAGCCGATTTGTCGCTGGGCTTTTGTCAAAACGGGCAAATCACATGTCCTTATCATGCATGGTCCTTCGATGAGAATGGGCAGTGCGTGGATATCCCGGCTCATCCGGGGCGTGCCATTCCCGATTTTGCTCATACCTACGCCTATCCTGCGATTGAAAAAGTCGGGTTGTTGTGGGTCTATCCTCAGGCTGTTGGCCCAGTATCCGGGCCGGGTACAGAGAGTTGGGCATCCACTTTGACACCTCCCCCGCTGGAGCTTTTTCCCGAGCTGGAGGACCCGAATCTTATGATGTCACCCTACGATTCTGTATGGAAGGCGCATCTGACAAGAGTTGTGGAAAGCGTGCTGGATGTCGCCCACCTGCCGATTGTACACAACAAAACCATTGGTAAAAAATCGTCTACCGACATCCATATCCAGTTCGAAGCAGATCACGATCATATTCGGGTGAAAAACGGAAGCGGGCTACTGCAATACACCTTTCCGCAGCAATGGATTCTGACTCCGGCTGAGGAGGGACGCAGCAAGTTTATTAATTTCGTCACCTTCACCCCAATTGAGCAGGAAGTGACCGCCATCTACGGGCTGGCTGGGCGTAATTTTGCCAAATTTGTACCGGGTATGAGCCGGATTTTTTCCAGATATAGCAACAGAGTGCTGGAAGAGGATCGAACCGTGGTGGAAAGCCAGCATCCGCGTCCTATCCCTGAGGCGCTGCGCATGGAGGCGCACGTACCCGCAGACGGGCCTCAGGTTCGTTTTCGCAACCGCTGGTACGACTTTCTCGTTAACGATGAACCTCGTGTCCGCCTGGACCAAGAATCAACGTGGTGAATGGATGGGCAAGCGCCAAGCAACTGGCGTTCGTTCACAGTATCTTTTCTGCCTTATAGCCTATTCCATACACCGTCTGCAATAGCGACTGATGCGGCTCAAGCTTCTTGCGCAAGCGCTGGATGTGAATATCCACCGTCCGTGTTCCACCTGCATAATCGAAGCCCCATATCTGCTCCAGCAGCTCGTCCCGCGTGTATACCCGCCCAGCGTGTGACACCAGAAGCGCCAGCACATCAAACTCCTTGGGTGTCAGCTCCAGCACTGTTTCCTCCAGTTCAGCCGTCCTGCTGGACGGACGCACTCGTAACGGGCCAAGTATCGTTTCTGATCCTTCCGGCGCGGGCGCTCCTTCCCGCTCCAACCTCCGTACCAGCGCCTTGATGCGGGCGAGCAGCTCTCGCAGATCAAAGGGCTTGCTCATAAAATCGTCCGCGCCCAGCTCCAGCCCGAGCACCTTATCCACGATATCGTTTTTGGCAGTCAGCAGCAGAATACCGATGCCCTTCCGACTTTCCAAACGGCGGCACACCTCATATCCGCCCAGCTTGGGCATCATCACATCGAGCACCAGCACATCGGGGTGAAACAAACGGACTTTTTCCAATGCGTCCTCCCCGTCAACAGCGGTTTCTACCAAAAAACCTTCTCTTTGCAACGCATAGGCCAACGCATTGCGAATGCTGGGTTCATCGTCCGCTACTAATATTTTTTTATCCATGTCTTTTCCTCCCTGCCCTATAAACCAACCGGTTCTGCCTACTTATGTTCCCGCAAATAATAATGGATCAGACAGGTATGGCATATGAACTGCTCGCGTGGATCGTTGAGATCAAAATCCGCAATGTCACGAATCCGTTCCAGTCTGTATTTGACCGAATTACGATGTATAAAAAGATAATTCGCTGTATCCATCAGACTGCCCCGATTTTCCAAATAATAAAATAACGTTTTAAGCAAATCGCTGCCATGAGACCGATCATACTGCTGGAGTTTGCCCAGCTTACGTTCAAACAAATCGGCAAATTCCTCTTTGTTCATTGCTTCCCCAAGCATATAGTGCATTTCGATATCTCTGAATTTACATACACGTCTATCGGGGTACAGCCGCTGGGAGACAGTGATGGCACGTCGTGCCTCATTATAGCTTTGCATCAGCTCCCACAGCTTTTTGGTACTTCCAATGCCTATATAATAATCGCCCGTTCCCAATGCTTTTTCACTGTTCCAGCTCTTTAGCGTTTCAGCCCAGGTTAGTCCCTGATCAGCGCCAGCCCCGTCATGGTGGTCATTCGGATGAAGAGTAGGTAAAAATAGTATCGCCCGATTGGAACGGAACTCAATATGGGATACCACACGCCGCCGGATGGATTCCTGACTCAGCAATCCGGACAGAATCTCTTCTGGCGGAGCGGTAGCACTTTCCAGTACAGCAACCTCCCAATCATATGCCGGGTTAAATCCCAGTTGACGCCCTCTCCGCTCAACCTCATGTCGCAAAGGTACCGGAGGGGTCATCAACTCGTCGATAAAGTTACCCCGTAGTCGGCTTTCTGTATCTTCTACTGCCTTTTCACGCATTAATTCCAGTGCCATGACCAGACGTGCCTGCTCAATGCCCACCTGCTCCATATCATCCAGCTCATTGCGGGCAATGACCAGCTTGGCAACCGTGCGTTTATCGACATTAATTGGAAAATGACGGGAATCCTGCGCCTCCATCCAATTCCATTCCTGTGGTGAAGTGACGATGGCTCGGCCTCCATTATCAATCAAAGCAACCGGGGCTTTAAGCAGCTCTGCTATATTATCGCTTACAGCCTGTATACCGCTGTTCTCCAGCACCATCGTTGTTAAGGTCCGATATATTTCTTCCGAGCGTCGCAGCAGCTCTGCCTGCCGATTCAACACCATATCCATGACTCGCTGTGTAATATCCGTATATGGAATATCGGCCGGAATCTCAATCACGGGCAGGCCGCACGCATTGCTTTCCTCCAGCGCACTGCGGGGAATTTCCTTGAGAAAGCGGGTCGGCTTGATCGCAAGTGCTGCGGCCCCGCCCTGGTGCAATAATTGAATAATTTGACACAATACCTCAGGCTCATGACGGATGGAATAAGCGGTTGTCATCAATAGTACGCCTTCCCTGATCCAGCCCTTCAAGTCAGGGACCTCCATAATATCAATAAAACGGACAAACCGATTTAATCCCTGCTCTCCGCTTAGTACCTTCGCCTCCTTCAATACGGGCATTGTCATAAGCTCCTGAACGGTTACACCCGGTATTTTCATATGGACAGACCACCTTGCTATTTATTTTGCGGTAACGGCACATATATTGAGGATTTTGCAAAGTTCTCGCCTAACTTAATTTTCAGGATAGTGTACCAAAAAAGTATACAAAACAAAACCTTTTACCGGATGGAACGCAAATAAACCGCCCTTTCAGGAAAAGGCGGTTTAATTCAATACCCTATTATTTTATAAGTCAGGATTATCCTGCCTGGACTTCATCATTCTCCCGCTGCCAGTGCACCGATGCGGCTGCGCCGAGCGCCACAATCGGATCAATGGCACGGATGCCCAGCCTGCGCTCCAGCTCCGGTGCGAAGTTCATCGTCACAAAACCCGTACAGGCCAGCACGATAGCCTCTGCTCCCTTCTCCTGAAGCCGCAGCGCCGCTGCCATGGCCGCTTCCTTGCCTTGCTGAGTGTTCAGGTCCAGCGTCGTACGTACACCCTCAGGGCGCTCTGTGCCGATGTAAGACTCACCCAGGATACGGCGGATCAGCGGGGGCGCCTCCTCCAAAATGGTCAACACACCGACACGACTGGCCGCTGTCAATGCCAGATGCGCCGCACAGGAGCCTGCGCCGTATACAGGTACATTCACCGCATGGCGGGTGTCCTCCAACGCCGGATCAGCCGCGCAGCTAATGCCAATAGACGTGCAGCCCTGCTCGACGAGCTGTTGTGCTGCGACCACAATTTTAGGCACCGATTCCCGATCCGTTGCATCGTCGTAGATTCCCTGCGGCTGGTCAGGGATACACACACTGGTGACAGGCATTCCGTAGCGCTGCTCGATAACTCGGCCGTGAAGGCCAATAGCGACTTCGTCTTGCATGGTAAGCACTCTGATAATTCCGAGCATGATGAATTCCTCCCTGTTTTTACAGCTCCTGCTGTTTCTCACCCACCTAGCGCTCCAGCAGTTGCCCAGCTTTCATAATCAGGCGGTCATCCAGATACACATCCGGTCGCTGAACGACACCGTCAATATGTACACCCGCAGCGATGGTCCCACCAAAAGTATTATTGCTGCCAAAAGCCACATGAATCGTGCCGTACACCTTCTCATCTTCCAGTACGACACCTGTAATACGTGCTTTATCATTCGTACCGATACCGAACTCTGCCAGCATTCTGCCGTCACCTTCACCCAGCATTTCCAGCAGGGACTGCCCTGCTTCCCCTTCTGCGGCTGTCAACCTGCCGTTTTCGACCGTCAGCAACAGCGGCTCCTTCAAGGCACCGATTCCTGCAACAGAACCGTCCACCACAATCTGGCCTTGCGCCGTCCCCTCCAGCGGAGCAATATACGCTTCACCGGAAGGAAGGTTGCCGGATTCGCCAGGGTTCAGATACATGCCCGTGCTGGGCACGCCGTTGCGACCCTCAATGGTAAAGCACAGGCTGTACCCATCCTTCTCGATCCGCACCTGCTTGGCAGCTGTCAATAATGCGGTCACCTCTTCGGTCAGCGCCTTGACCTTCGGATAATCAGCAGCAATCGCCCCGTTCATGAACATGTCGTCCGTCATGCCAGGCATCGTCGCTAGACGCGCTCCAGCGGCTGCTGCTTGCTTGCGGGCATGGGTATGGGTCAGCGAATACCGGGTGACACATACGACAACATTGGAGCGAAGCATGGCTTCGGCCACAGGTGCCGGAGGCTCTTCCCCTGATTTGGAGCGTACCTTCATCGTCAAAATAGCAGCTTCTGCGCCCAGCGCCTTGCCAGCTTCATAAATGGACTCGCCCAATTCCTTTTTATCATCGTCCGTTACCACTAGAAGCGTCTCTCCAGCGGTAAGTCCCAAACATTTTTGCAATACATTTTTACTAATTTCAACACGTTGTTGGCTCATTTTTTTACCTCCTATTTTCAGTTAGCTTATACGCTTACACCATTTCCGATACCAGCTTGCCGATCAGGGCATTGGACAATACGACGGGAACCCCCGCGTAACGCGCCGCCAGTTCTCTGTGAACATCCGTATACCCCATACAATCCAGCACGATAAGATCAGCCTGATCCTTGAACTGCCCGGCAGCCTGGCGAAATTCCTCTTCACTGCTGCTGTAAGGCGAGGCCGCTGCAAACCCGGGATTCATTCCGTGAGGACTGAATTTGAGCTTGAGATTGTCCTTCTGCTCTTCCAGCGGACCAATCAGACCGACCCGCCGTCCGCCGGACATCGCCTTAATCACAGGAGGAAGCACATGGTCCGGCTCAATCAAAAAGGCGGTTCGGGTATGCAATCCCGGAAATACGCCGGTACATAGCAATAAAATCGTACGGATGCCTTGTTCTTCCATGCGCGTGATTTTCTCCTGAAGCAGCGGCTGGATTTTTTCGCGTGATATAACCACCGACTCGCCAGTCGTCAGGCGGGAGGTCAATACATACTCTCCCGGCGACGGAGACAAATGCTCTTGTATATAAGCAAAAGAAAGACCGTCCAGCGCACCTGCCTGTACCAGTTCTGCACGTCCTTCCAAAGCCCGTTCCACGATAGGAGCCACATCTGTCCGGGGCGCTTGCCCAATCGTAATCATCCCAAGCTTATCCATCTTCAATCCCCTGCTTTCGCATCCATTTTATTTTACGCTCCTGACGGCAAAGGGCAAGCCTGTGGCCTGCCCTGTTTAGCATCAGCCGTGGTTTTGCGCACTGCCTGCTGTCTGAAATATCTTCATGGAGCCGTACAATTCGGTAATTTTGACAAATTCCTGCGGGTTATAAAATGCACAAGTGCCATTCGTAAATTCCTTGGCCGTTTCAATGGAAAAACGTACGGCTGCCGCGATATCAATCTCATGACTGGCCCCGGTCCCACATCCTGGTACGGCAGCCTGCGCTGTAATAGCAACACCAACCACAGGCGCATCCGTCGCTACAGCAGGCTGTAAAATGGAATTAATATGGTATAAGTCATTACCGTACGGCGTGATATCCTGCGTGGTTACCGGAAAAGTAACGGGCAATTGTCCCGTAGTCTGCTCCATCAGGCGCAGCAGATCCTCACTGACTCGCAAAATATAGCCTTCCTTCACCGTGGGTGAAATGGCGATCCCCTTATGATTAATAACACGATTGCCCTTGGTGGTATCAATGGACAGAATAGCTTCCATCTCGGGAACAATCTCATGACGATTCATTTCCAAAATATCCACAGGGGAGTCCATAAAATCAACCGGCTCGTGCGGACGGGTAGGTGCATCCGGGCAAATATGCGTAGTTACGATCACATCACCCTTCAGCTTGTCACCTTTAATTTGCATATCCGCCAGCTTCAGCCCAGCGGCAACCGCTGCAATAGCTCCATCCGCATCAGATACAAGACCAATTCGGGAAGGACGTGCGCCGATCCCGCCTAGACGTCCTACAATGCCAAATGTCGGTGCCGTACCTCCAGAGCTTTTGCCTTCCGTACCCGGAATAAGCACTTGTATAAAATCCGTGCTGCCCTTGGCTCCTTTTACCTGTTTTACCGTTACCACAATGTCCTCGTATCCGGCGAAAAGCTGCTTAACCCGCTCTCCGTTCACATAGGCGCTGTCCAGCGCTTCGAATACGGTTAATGTCTGTTGAAGTGCCATCGTTGCATTCCTCCCGAAATCATTTTATAGATAGGACAGTATAGGCTTATGGATAATTTGCTCAATCGGTTGCAGCAGCTTGGTGTTAAACATGGTCGTACTCAGCAGCAGCTTTTCCTTCGGTACCACGATGACAGCCAGACGCTGTCCTTGGGCTACGGCGGCTGTGATTACAGGTCTGCCTGTATCCATATCCAGTGTCATGATCAGATCTGGAAATGTCGCCAGCCGCTCCCCATCAAGCTCCAGGGACATGTACTCATTCCAGAAGGTCATTTCGTAGGCCCGACCACTATCGGTAATGCGAACCAACCCGGCATCAAAGCCCCCCGATGTTTCAAGTCGGCATTCTGTTACTTCTCCTGCGGCGATAACCTTACCGCCCAGCTCAGCTGCCACGGCTGCAATCGCAGCTTCGCCTTGATGGGCCAGCATCGCTTCTCCAACAGCAATTGCCCGGGAAATGGCTCCCGGTGCACCGTTGGCTCTCGCATAAGCGGCCGTCACCGGATTCCGTGCAACCGCTACAAGTCCTCCAGCCTCTACCGAGGCTTTACGAACCAGCGATGCAGCATGGTCCAGGGAGCCTGAAATACCCACTTCCATATAATGCTCTCCACGTCCGCCCACCGCAGCCTGATGGCTTACGTAATCTGGAAGCTCGGTCAGGTTCATGGAGCCCATTGTGCCTGTCGGATGTGCCCGGCCATTACATGCAAAATCCACAACCGGAATACCACTCAAAGCCGACTGAAACCAGCCGTTAATCGTTGTCTCGCCGCCATTTTCATTCGTATGCAAAGCCCGGACACCCTTTCCTGTCATGGAGGACACCATTTCCAGCGCCTTCACATAATGAACAGGCTTCACATATTTATTCGGAGCAGCCGGGGCACCAACGACAGCCACGGTGACGAAGAGATCGTCATCTGCGAAGCTTTCGACGGATACCAGCTTCGGCTGTCCCACTTCAAGAGCCAGCTTTCCGATCCGCAGACCTTCTTCAATCCAGCCTCCGCCTCCTCCGCCCAGAACAGCACCACCATAAACGGCATATTCAACAATTCTCTCATCCAGCTTCAAAGCGTCCATCTGCATCATCTCACTTTTTTAGTTTAAATACGGAATTAAAGAAGTTGTACAGCGCATCCCCTGCGATAAAACCTGCGGCCAGAATCGTCATGGAAGAAACGACCTCTTTTTTTGCGAAACGGGTTACGAGGAAGCGAATTGCGATGCCGGCCAGAACAGCCCAACACGCATTCGCTGTCGCAATCAGTAGCCCTGTCGCGAACATAACACCCAGTTGGCGCTTGGAGCCACCTATGAGTTGGAGAATCGCTCCCGGTATCGCCCACAGCAAGAGCTGGCTTGCCACACCCGGTGTAGCTCCGGCCTGAATGGTGGATACATATACTTTATCAATCGGTGGCACCAGATTTTGCGCAAAATAACTCGGATAAGCCAGAGCTACAGTCACCAGTGCAACAGCGAAGGCGATCAGAGCCGTTATATACTGTTGCTTTCGACCTTCCCGTTCCAGCTCCTTATCCTTACCGTTGCCACGCAGGATATAGCCTGTTTTCAAATCAAAGCCCATATCCGCAAAGGCAGGACCTGTAGCCGCGCTAAACCCGGCCAGCAATGCCAAAGCCACTGGCGGAAAGCCGATCATCATACCGCCAAGCAAGGTAATGAAGGCGACCGCAAAGGCGGGGAACCACCCGGAATGCATGGCGGCAATGCCGACGATAATTTCATGCACGAACGCGGCAAAGGCTGCAAACACGATAAAGCCGATCAGCATGCCTACGGACATGTGCGTTACCAGTCCACCGATGATGGCGATCAGCAGGGAAATCGCCAGATACGCGATGAACCCGAGTCCAAGCGTACGACGAGCCTCTGCAATCGGACGGGTGTATTCTTCATCCTGCGAAGAGGCTTGCACGGGAGCCCCATCCACGACAATGCTACTCGTGCCGGATGCTTCATTTGAAGCTTTATCCGAAAGCGCGGCGGTACTATCCTTTTTCTTGCCGGAACGGCCGAATACGAGTACAGCAGCCTGAATCAGCGCCACAATGCCCGCCCCGATCATCACTCCATGCGCAATGTATAGCGCATTTACATCAATCTGAAATAGCGGCATGGAATACTGGCGAATCAATAAGCCGACACCAAACATGCCCAGGGCCCAAATATTACCGATAAAAGCCACACCAAAGGCAGACATCGGAATGCTGAGATAAGAGCCGACTACCCCGATCAGTGCGCCGACACCCAGCAATCCGGCACGCTTGCCGCCCTTGTCCCCGGCTCTGATGGATTCCGCTGTCGCAACACCCGGAGCCCATGTACCCGAGGCGGGGAACAGTCTGGAATCAAAAATTTTGTACAGTATCGTTGCATCTGCGAACATAGCCAACGCCGCCCCCAGCAGCATGGGTACGACCAAATCAGGGGTTCCCATGAGATATGGAATTCCAATCGGAATCAGCAGGCTATTGGCCGCCCCGAAGGTAGCCGAGGAAATCGCCGTCTGGACCAGATTTTGACGATGTACCGATTTATAACGTAAAAACCAGTTAAACGGGATACGTGCAATCAGCATCGCGATTAACGCTCCGATGATGGCCGTATTTGGGGTCACCCCCAGACTGGTTACGATCTGCATTCCGATAATAGCTCCCAGAACACTTGTAGCCACAATGAGAATAAATGCAAAAGGCTCAAACGTTTTCGGGTGGCGTTTTTCTTTTTCGTTTTCCATATGACCCTCCTGTGGCTTAGACATGATGTATTTCGTCCTCTATTGAATAGGTTTAACTTATGTTACTGCAACTTTCCTTCCATAAACAATGTTCGTCCTGACCAAAACAAAGGCTTATTTATTGTGCATACAGGATAAAAGACGATATATATAGCGCTATCATGACATTTTATCCCTTTTCAATGTAAAGAAATATAACACAAGAAAGTTCGCTCAATCCTTGGTATAAAAATAATCTATATATATATATGTCTTATCTAGTATATACTTACAAATCCTGTGCTGCTTAAGCGTGTCTTACTCGACCGCTTATGCTAAAATACTTCCGTATCGGCTATTCGCCTACAGGGGGGGCATCACAATGAACCAATCCATTCTGATCGTGGAAGACGAAGAGAAAATTGCCCGGCTTCTGGAGATCGAGCTTGAGTTTGAAGGATATCAAGTATGCAAAGAAAAAAACGGAATTGACGGACTGGAGACATATTGCAAAGGTCATTGGGATCTGGTCCTGCTGGATATTATGATTCCCGGCCTCAGTGGCATCGAACTACTGCGGCGGATTCGTAAGGATGATGCGAGCATTCCTGTCATTTTACTGACGGCCAAAAGTTCTATTGCAGATAAGGTCGAGGGGCTCGATCTTGGAGCTAACGATTATATTACCAAGCCCTTTGTGATCGAAGAGCTGCTTGCACGTGTCCGCGCCGCGCTTAGGGTAGGTGCAACGAAAGAAGCCGTTCCCGAAGTGGAAGATGCATGGCTTCATGCCGGGGATTTACGCCTCCATGAAGGTACCCGTGAAGTTCTTCGCGGTGAGCACAGCATTGAGCTTACGCCACGAGAGTTTGACTTGCTCGTTCATTTGCTGAGACATCAGCGGCAGGTGCTTAGCCGAGAACAATTACTGGAGAATGTATGGGGTATTGATTATTACGGCGATACCAACGTAGTGGACGTGTATATCCGATACGTGCGCAATAAAATTGACCCCACGCGCCAGCTCCCTGAGCTGATTCATACCGTACGCGGAATTGGCTATGTGCTGAAGGAATCGTTATGAAGCTGCAAAACAAGATCCATATGTACACCTCGTTATTACTCGCGATTTTACTTGTGGCCATTAACTTTTCGGTCTATTTCCTGTTCAGCCACCTTTCGATAGACAGCCGCAAAGATCAGGTAGAAGCCGCAGCGGACAACATGATTCGCGGCATTCAGCGCGCCCCCGCATCGGTAGTCGCAGGGGATCTTCTTCGAGCCTATGTGCCACCAGACGGTATGCTTCGGCTAATGAAACCGGAGGGCGATTTTCTTTCCCCGATCACCTCTTCTTCGGAGCAATCTCTCAGTTTGATGAAGGCTGTTTATGATGAGACACGACAAGTACGCGTGATTACCCATGAAAACAACCGTTACATTCTTGTATCGGTTCCCATGATCTGGAGCGATGGAGAGGTCGTCAATCTTCAGATAACCGAAAGTCTGCAACCAACGATGCAGACGCTACAGGTACTCAGAATCGTACTTATAGCTGTCACAGGGATTGCGCTCATTCCTGTCGTGATCTCGGGAAGATTGCTCGGCAGATTCATTACACGTCCAATCACATCTATGATCAGCACGATGAGAGAGATTCAACGTAGCGGGAAATTTAAGCGCCTTCCGCTCAACTCCTCATCACGCGACGAACTGGTAGAAATGGGAGAAACGTTTAACGACATGATTGAATTGCTGGAGCGCAACTTTGTCCGGCAAGAACAGTTTGTTTCCAATGCATCCCATGAACTGAAAACACCCCTCACCATTATTGAAAGCTATGCTAGCCTGCTCAAACGCCGGGGACTGCAGCATCCCAAGATTTTCGCCGAGTCCGTTGAAGCCATCCATTCCGAAGCGATACGAATGAAGGAAATGGCAGAGCAGCTTCTTCTTTTGGCGAGAAACGAGGAGCAATGGAATATCGTGTTGGAGCCGGTTCGCCTGAGCAAAATCGTGACAGAGTTGAAGGTCACATTTGAAAATGCTTTTGCCCGGGAAGTGCAACTGGACGTGCAGGCGGACTGTATGGGCTACAGCGATGAAAATAAGCTGAAACAGCTACTGTTTATCTTTTTGGATAATGCACGTAAATACAGTGACGAGTCGATACGCCTAACTATTGGAACCACGGGTGAGATGGCTCAACCTTGTATCAGAATCACAGACCAAGGGATTGGAATTCCGCAGGACAAGCTATCTAAAGTATTTGACCGCTTCTATCGTGTGGATGAAGCCAGAAGCCGCGAAGAAGGTGGAGCCGGACTAGGCTTATCGCTGGCTACAGGAATTGCAGAGGCCCTTCATGCTCACATTGGGCTAGAAAGTATTCAGGGAAGCGGAACGACAGCAACGATCATCCTCCCCGCCGTTCCCGCAGATTAATCAAAAGGAGAGAATAACGATGAAAGCCATCTATGCGTGGATGATTGGGGCGGCAGGGACGGCTATACTGATCACACTTTACCTTCTGCAATCGCCTTGGGCACAGTCGCTATCAGCTTCACCGTTGGAGGAAAAAGCGGCCATCCAGTCTGTATTGCATCAATATCCCGGCGAGGTGCTGGAATCCAAACGATTGAATGATGCTTATCTGATCATGCTGCAGCGTCCCAAAGGAAAATACGAAATACAAGTCAACGCCTATAACGGCCATATTGACTCCATTCGACGAACACAAGCTTATACGGATACGACACAGGAGCCCCAGAAAAACACCCCAAGCTCCCCTAAACCTGATCCTGTATCTCTCGTCATCACAGAAAAGGAAGCGGCCCAGCTTGCTGCAAAGGCGGTGAACGGAGGAACCACAGATGATATTGAGCTTCATCGTAACGAAAAGAGTCTTTATTATCTCGTTGAGGTTGATGTGAAGGATGGGCGTGAGGCCGTGGTGCAGGTCAACGCGGTATCAGGCTCTATTGATTCTGTAACTTGGGAAAAAGAAAAACAGGACAACGAAGATTAATAATGACTCTCTTCTCATCATCGCTCATTTTCTCTCATCGTTTTCTAATGATTTTATTACGTTCCTCTCATTTTCAATAGATAAGCTGTACTCAAGCTTACATCACAAGGAGGAACTATACATGAAAAAAAACTATACATTAGGAATCATGGCGGCAACAGTTTTGCTCGGTGCTACAGTAGCAGGTGTTTCGGCGAATGCCGTCTGGGCAGCCAAGCCTGCGAATCTCATTGGAGCGACAGCCGCTGCCAATATCGCCAAAAAGGCTGTGGGCAATGGTGCTAAGGTTGAAGATGTAGAACTGGAACATAAAACCGGAAAAGCCTACTATGAGGTGGAACTTCAACAGGGTAATAAAGATTGGGACGTGGATGTGGATGCTTATACTGGAAAAACCCTTCGGTCCCATTCAAAGTTGGATGATAACTTGAATGCCAAGAAGCCCCTAAACAAGCCAAGTAATATCACCATAACCGAAAAACAGGCCGGACAGATTGCTCTTAAGACAGTACCCGGTACCCTTCTGTCTACCCAATTGGACAAGGGAGACGGACAGTTTATCTATGACGTGAAGATTCTCACCAACGAAGGAACCGTTGACATCGAAATCCATGCGACATCTGGAAAAATCGTGGATACGGACGATGATCATGATGATGACCGTTACGATGATAGTAATGATTAAATATCCAGACCCTATTCCAGCTTGCAAAATACAGAGTTAATTCAAAAGGAGTAGCGAACTTTCGCTGCTCCTTTTTTTATGGCTCTTGCAATATTTGAACTCACCTTCATCTTCCTCATGAATAGACTGATAACTAACAAAGGATTACCTTTTTCTATAATCACAAGTCAAGTGAGGTTCTTATGACGAAATCCTATACCAAAGCACAGATTCGCAAAATCACCAGTCGTTTCGGTCTGATCCCGTTAAAATCAAGCTTGGTCTCATCACTGTACCGAAAAAATGCAGTAATCCAGGTGAAAACGAAAAAGGGAACTTATGCATTAAAGCCCTTCAGCCGTACTAAGATGGTCCGCTCAAATACAATCCAACAGATGGAGCAGGCCGCAAGCATGATCAGGCTTTTGAAAAAGAGAAAGTATAGCTACATGCCCGCATGGCTTCCAACACATGCCGGGAAGCTGTGGACTATACATCAAGAAACGCCATTTTATGTAAGTCAGTGGATCAAAGGACGGGGATTGGAGAATGCTGAAGATTTTGAAAAGCTTGGGTGGGCACTTGCCACGCTTCACGCCTCGTCCACTGGCTTGCATCGGATTGGAAGCGGTAAATCCCCTACGTTTCAGCAATTGCGGATATGGAAAAACCAGGACCGTCTTTTTCAAAGAAAAATAACACAAATCAGCCGTCATGACAAAGAATATGGCAACTGGTACAACGCTCACGGCAAAGACTGCAAACGTTTAGCCAAGCGGGCATGGAAGGATTTGCAGGACACATCCATTGTTAAGCTGCTTCAGAAGGAAAACCGTTCCCCCTCTTTAATACACAGCGACATCACGATCCCCAATGTCATTATTTCAGATGATGGTCAACTCAAGATCATTGATTGGGATCGGGTTAAGGTCGGCTCAGTCTATGTAGATCTGGCAAAGGCCCTTATGAATACGACCCAATTCAATCCTGAATTTGTGCAATCCTTGCTGAAGGGATACCAAAAACGCAAACCACTAAGCCGAACTGAACGAAAAATGGTTACAGCCTTGTATAAACTGCCACGCGAAGCGTGGCATGCCTCCCTACACCCGAATCGCTCAAGAAACCGCGAGATCCTGAACAATTGGGATCAATCGTGGCCCCTTCGTTTACAAATCATTCATATTTTGCAGGAATGGGTGCATGCATAAAAGAAAGTGAGGATCAAAATGTCGATTTTATCGAACGTTGAGCAGATGTACGGAATCAAAATTCAACGTACTCGTCAAAAGAAGGACATACACAAGATTGAGACCGCCGGCATGACCTATTGTTTAAAGCCTTACAAATTCCCAGAAGATGAAATTCGTTTTATTACACGTGTGTTGTCCTTCCTGGATGAGCGCGGGTTTACCCGTAGCCAAAAGGTCTATCCGACAGTGCAGCAAACCGCTTATATGACCCATGAAGGCATTTCGTATACATTAACCAATTGGGTTGATGGAGGAAGACCAAAATTTACAAAAAAAATAGATTTCAAAAAGGGAATTTCCACCTTAGCCAAATTTCACTCCAGTGCCGTAGGCTTTCCTGTCACCGAGACTCCGGCAGACAGAATACGTTACGAAGGCTTGGGTGATGAAATAGCTAGATACAAAAAACACCTCAGTCCCTACAAAGGCACAGCACATCTCGTGGCTCTCTGTGAAGAAGCGTCGAAGCATCTACAGCAGCCCAAAGTTCGAGAAGCAATTAACTCGGAGCAAAAAGCTGCCGCATTTATACATGGCGATTACAATTATCCCAATCTGATTAAAGACAGACAACTCAAGATTCATTTAATCGATTTTGAAAATTGCTCCCTGCACGTAAGAATGAAAGACTTGTCCCATCTTCTTCATCGAAATTGTCTTTGGAACGGGACCAAGATGCTGCGCGCGGTCGACTACTATCAACGATATCGTCCGTTGAGCGCCCATGATTTACATTTGCTTCACACACTTTTGATCTCTCCCTATCATGTGGTCCGCAACATCAGAATAGGCGGCATCCGTTCTGCCAAACGTGTTATTCCATCATTCGTGCAGTTAAACAAATACCGACGTGAACTTAGAGCGCTGCTATAATCTGTCGGCTTGGAACTAAACAGGAAAACAGACCTGGCGAAACGGTCTGTTTTTTTATGTTCTGACAACTATCTTTGATAAATCTACATGCCACCGAACCGAATCCACTGGCTGATTGTACCGGTACAATCAAAAGTTTATAGCATTGTAATCAATACGCCCCCCTTCTACAATGATGCTATGACTCAGGGATCATTTGTTCCGAAAAGATAAATTGAGAAACTAACAATAGAGGTGACTGCACATGTACATCATGACAAAAGAAGAAATAAAGGCTTATCTAAACAGGATCGGAATTCAAGACATTCAGCCTCCTACCCAATCCTATTTATTTGAGCTGCATAAGGCCCATGTGAAACATCTTTCGTGGCAAACGGTGGACATTTTTGCAGGTAAGCCGGCAGCCATTGGTTTTCAAGAATCCGTTCAACTTATTTTACAGGGAAGAAGCGGTTATTGTTTTCATCTGAATGGTGCCTTCAGCACACTACTACATTCACTGGGCTACAAGGTCTGCCTGCATCGTGCCGGGGTTCAGCCTTTAGGGGCAGAGCCACGCATCAATTCATTTCATCTTGGGTTAACCGTGAACTTGTTAAATGAGCAGCACGAAGATGAAGTATGGATTGTTGATGTTGGTTTAGGCGATATGCCCTATGAGCCTGTTCCACTCCATATGGGCACTTATGAACAAGCTCCTCTTCAATATAAGATTACGGAGTCTGGGGTTGTTGCAAAAGGCTGGCGGTTAGAGCATGATTCGCTTGCTTCATTTGTTGGCGTTGATTATGACCCTACGTTTGTTCGGGATTTGGAAGAGTTTATGCCAAAACATCATTTCTATAGCCGCTCAGCGGATTCTCCATGGTTCAACCTGTTTCTGATTCGGCAAAGACAAGCATTAGAGACGAATGAACTAAGAGGCTGCATTTGGAAAAAACACGGGCTGAACGGATTGGAAAAAATAGAGCTGGATCATAAATCGCAGTGGCTGGAAGTGTTGGCAGATGTGTTTGGTGAGCCGCTTGTTAACTATAGTCACCAGGAACGGGACGAGTTATGGAAAAGGGTATTTGCGGCTCATACTGAATGGAAGAAATCAATCATTTCCTTATAAGTATTACGCTCTTCCTCGGTTGCGTTGATTGGACCGCCACGGAGGGAGAGCGTTATTTTCCCGTCATGCTCAAAGAAAGAACGTATCGATATCTAATTCTATCCTCTCACACCTACATCATTTCGCCGGGATGTTGAAGCGTTTCCAATTCTTTCACCATATTTTCGATCAGCTTTGTGAATGAAGCCAATTCCTCAGAACTGGAGGCCTGTTGTCGGGCGCTGGCTGTTGTGGCAGCCGTTTCGGATTGCACACTGTTCAACATATGGGCAATATCCAGTACCTTGCACTGGATTTGCTCCTGCGCCTGCTTGGAATTGGATGCCAGCTTGCGTACTTCCTGTGCCACAATCTGAAACCCGCGCCCTGCTTCCTGCGCATGTGCTGCTTCAATCGCCGCATTCAGCCCCAGCAAGTGTGTCTGATCCGACAGCTCGCGAATCGTGCCGCTCATCTGCTCAATATGCTTGATCTCATCGCCCAACTGCTGTACCAATTCTTCCGTATGTTCCTGCGAAGAGGCCGTTGTACGTGCACTATCTGCAATGTTACCTGTATTTTCACGTAATTCAGCAATCATACCGGTCAAATTTTGAGCAATTCGGGACACGACGGTTAATACTTGTGTCTGCTCATCGGCCAGCTCGTTAATTTGCTCCTTTTCCTTCTTCTGATAAGCTTCCAGCACAAGCTGCGAGTCCAGATTGAACATTTTGGAAAGAGCGTGAACAATCGGATACCAATCGTCGATCCCCGAATGCTTCAAAATATCTACTGCAATGTCCAAGTAAGTTATGTATGTGCCCAAATAATAATCCGAGGACAGACCAATGCGGGAATGCACCTGACCTACAAAAAGACGGTGCTCTATAAATGGTTCATCTATTTTCCCATCTGCCAGAGAAAGCCAGTAATCTCGTTGTGTTTGCTTTAAGCGTTCAATATTGGACCATTTGGAGATAATCGACATGAGATGCGGGACCTTTTCCACATGATCATAAAATCGATCCACCACCTCATCCACAATAGATTGGAACAAACCCTGATGGAGATGCAATAAAGCCAAATCATCATCCGTGATTCCAATATATTGAATCTGTTTTAATCTACTTTCAGCTACATCAATCATAAGGTTCCTCCAAATAAATAGTTTACATCCATTTAACATTACCATATTTATCGGCGCATTTTTGGAAAATGTTATAAATTAGTGGATTCATTGTGACTTTTCACATATCCATGATGGACAAGCACCTGAAATAACTTCTTCATGATAAAAAAAGAATCCGGTAGCAAGTACTTGAAACTCCCAGTGCTTGCTACCGGATTCCTCATAGGTTACGCAGCCGATTGATATATCTGTTCAGCTACAACGCCGTCCATTACAACTCATTACTCCAGCCTATTGCTTTTGCTTACCTTAAGCTTACCGATTTTTATCGATTCAACAGACTTCCTACATACCTGAGCAGGTCGTTGGCACTGGCACCTGTATAACCGTGTTCCTCAATCAATCGCTTAATCACCTCATTCATGCGTTTGAGCTGATTAGCATCGGGTGTTTTGGTCGAGGTCGTAATTTTCACAATATCCTTCAAATCAGCGAACAGCTTTTTCTCAATCGCTTCTCTCAGCCGATCATGATGATGATATTCGAACTTGCGTCCCTTGCGTGAGTAAGCGGAAATCCGGATGAGAATTTCTTCGCGGAACGCCTTTTTCGCATTTTCCGATACCCCAATCTGCTCTTCGATCGAACGCATCAGCCGCTCATCCGGGTCGAGTTCCTCATCCGTAAGCGGGTCGCGGATTTTCACCCAATTGCAGAAAGCTTCGATGTTATCCAGATAGTTATCGAACAGCGTCTTGGCTGATTCCTCGAACGAGTACACAAAAGCTTTCTGGACTTCTTTTTTCGCCAGCTCGTCATACTCTTTACGGGCTACGGAAATGAAATTCAGATAACGCTCCCTTTCTTCCTTCGTAATAGAAGCATGCTGATCCAGACCATCCTTGATAGCTCGTAAAATATCCAGTGCATTGATGGATTCTACATTTTGCTTAATGAGCGCACTGGAAATGCGATTGATGACGTACCTTGGGTCTACCCCAGACATACCTTCCTCCAGAAACTCATTTTGCATTTCCTTCAGATCGGCTGTCTTGTAGCCTTCCACCTCTTCGCCATCATACATGCGCATCTTTTTGACCAGATCCATGCCCTGCTTCTTCGTCTCCTTCAGGCGGGTAAGCACGGAGAAAATAGCAGCCGTCCGCAGCGCATGAGGGGCGATGTGAATATGCTTCATGTCGCTTTGTCCAATGAGCTTGGCGTAAATTTTTTCTTCTTCCGAGACTTTAAGGTTGTAAGGAATTGGCATCACGATCATCCGCGATTGGAGGGCCTCGTTCTTTTTGTTCGAGATAAAGCTTTTATACTCCGACTCATTGGTATGGGCAACGATCAGCTCATCTGCACTGATTAACGCAAAACGTCCCGCTTTAAAATTCCCCTCCTGAGTCAGAGACAGCAAATTCCATAAAAACTTCTCATCGCATTTCAGCATCTCCTGAAACTCCATCAGTCCACGGTTGGCTTTGTTCAGTTCTCCGTCAAAACGATACGCGCGCGGATCGGATTCCGAGCCATACTCCGTAATCGTAGAAAAGTCGATGCTGCCCGTCAAATCAGCAATATCCTGTGACTTCGGATCCGAAGGACTGAACGTACCGATGCCGATCCGATTTTCTTCCGATATAAACACCCGCTCCACGCGGACCTTTTCAATATCTCCATCGAATTCTGTACGCAATCTCATCTGGCAGGCTGGGCACAGATTGCCTTCAATCCGCACCCCCAGCTCCTTCTCAAAATCCGGACGCAGCTCATGAGGAATGAGATGAAGCGGATCTTCGTGCATGGGGCAGCCTTCAATGGCGTATACCGCTCCCTGATCCGTCCTCGAAAATTTCTCCAGACCGCGTTTGAGCAAGGTGACCAGCGTGGATTTACCTCCACTGACGGGTCCCATCAAAAGTAGAATACGCTTGCGCACATCGAGCCGACGGGCTGAGGAATGGAAGTATTCCTCCACCAGCTTTTCAAGCGCACGGTCCAGCCCAAAAATCTCCTGCTCGAAAAATTTATATCGCTTATGTCCCCCAACCTCTTCTACACCAAAAGATTCAATCATCTTGTAAACCCGTGCATGAGCGGTCATCGCCGGCGTCGGGTCTTTCTTGAGTATCTCGATATACTCTCTAAAAGTGCCGCTCCAGGCCAGACGGTTGTTTTCCGCCCGGTACTCCGCAACGCGTTCAAAAATATTCATGCTCGGTTCCTCCCATGACTGCGTAATGACTATCCTCCACTCCGGATGGTTAATGGCTACACTCGTCCACGCCTTTCAGGATATGATGCAATCCTCTTAAAAAAAGTGTAATACATACCTATGCAGATTGATTTCAGAATTGACCTTTTTTTTGCGACAGGTTCCCTTGCTTTTTCGAAAAACAGAGAGATACACTGTGCTAAAATATACAACAACGACGCGGACCTGACGCATTATGGTACAATATAAACTCGGAATAATGGGATAAAGGAGCGGGAGAAGCATGGCGGTTCGGCATGAGACGGAGCTGTACGCTCCGATCAAAGCCTTTTTTGAGAGCTTGGGATACGAAATCAAGGGAGAAGTGCGTAACTGCGATTTGGTGGGTATAAAGCCAGAACAGCAGGAGCCACTGATTGTGGAGATTAAAAAGACGTTTAATCTGGCTCTTGTGCTGCAGGGCATGCAGCGTCTGAAGCTAAGCAGCAATGTGTATGTGGCGGTGGAACGAAACCGTGCGAAAAAAGGGGCTGTCAATCAGCGCTGGAACGAGCTGGTCGGACTGTGCCGCCAGTTGGGGCTGGGCTTGCTCACCGTCACCCATTATAAGACCAAGCCGCCGCTCGTAGAGGTACTTTGCAAGCCTGCGAGTACGAACGGTGGTGACCGCAAAACGGCGACAGCCCGCACCGGCTCGCGCAAGGAAAGGCTGCTGCGAGAGTTTCACGCACGTAGCGGCGACCACAACACTGGCGGCAGTACCCGACGCAAGCTGGTCACGGCCTACCGGGAAAAAGCGCTGCGCGTGGCCGCAGCCTTGCAGGGCCTGGGGGAAGCTGCCCCGGCGCAGCTCGCCCGCACAGCAGCCATCAGCGGGGCAGCAGCCGTGCTCCAGCGCAACTACTACGGCTGGTTCGAACGCGTAGCTCGTGGCCGCTACAAGCTGACCCCGTTTGGCGAGGTTGCCCTGAGCGAATATGCGGCGGTACTGCAAGAGCAAGGCGCCGAAACGGCCGCTGGCAAGGCTGTAGAGCCTGATGACGGCGGCGGACAACAGCGAATCGCGGAAGCGCCAGCCGCGTACTCTGCCACTACGAATGCGGAGGATCTCTGAATATCCTGCCGCCTACTTCAGGCGCTCCGAATGCAGACGATCACTGAAAAGCCTACAGCTTACTTCTGACGCCGCGACTGCCGGAAGCTCTGCTGTAGCAAGCAGAGCATTCGGCCCCAGCTAGCTTCGCGCAGTGAATTCACTGATCGTCTCACCGATCAAATTCATGCCCATGAGTAGCTGCTCGCGGCCCGGATGGCTGAAGTTCAGGCGGATATGGGACGCGCCTTCGCTGCCAACCGCGCACAACTCTCCTGGCATAAAGGCTACACCCTTGGGTAAGGCCGCCTTTAGCAGCAGTGCGCTGTCCAGCCCATCGGGCAACCGAACCCACACATACATGCCGCCGGACGGAATATGGTACGTCACATCTTTCCAAAATGGACGCTTGAGCAGCTCCAGAATTAATTGCAGACGTGTCGAGTACTCTTTGTTCAGCATGGCTAAATGCTCGTGCCATTGAAACCGCGAGCTGGTCAGCAACTGGAACAGGAGTCGCTGGTTCATCGTACTGGACTGCATATCGGCCAACTGCTTCAAAGCGTACATACCTTCGATCAACGGAGCAGGGCCTGCCGCCCATCCGGTTCTCAGTGCGGGCGCAACCGTTTTGTTGAATGAACCGATATATAGCACCTGACCACCCTGCCCCGCATGATCCAGCGCAAATAGCGAAGGATAGGCTTCTGCAAATTTCCGACTTTGCCCATGCTGGCTCTTGTCGCCGGATTCATTTTTTTGTTTAAAATGTAGCTCTCCGTAAGAATCGTCCTCCACGATCAGCACCTGATGGAGCCTGCACAGCTCCAAAATCTCCTGACGTCTTGCCGCGCTCCATAAGGAACCGGTCGGATTCGTAAACGTGGGTGTGGCGAAAAAAAGCTTGGGATGGTGGTGAATGATTAAGGCTTCAAGCTGATCGGGACGCACACCTTCTCCATCAGATTCAACGGGAACGATCTGCGCACCTTGCATTGAGAGCACTTGCAGACATCCGGGAGATGTCGGATTTTCGACTAACACAGGGTCGCGTTCATCCACCATCAGCCTTACAATCAGGTCAATGGCCTGCTGACTGCCTGTTGTCAGGAGAATCTGTCCTGGTGGCACTCTAACTCCTTTGCGCTGTTCCCACTCTCCTGCAAGCCACGCCCGCAAAGGAAAATAGCCCTCCGGTTCACCATACTGGAGGGCGTCAGGGCCAGAACCAAATACATCATGAGCCGCTTCTTCCAGCAGCTTCACTGGAAAGAGCTCTTGTGCAGGCAATTCTTCAGCCAAAGATATAAAGGAGTGTCTTCTCGCATTTTCCCGGATATGACGCACTGGAGAAGCCAACATTGCAGCGGTTCGTGAAGCAAAGGAATATTGCATGAACATCCTCCTTCTCCTGAAAAATAGGCTCACGACCTCCGGGTTGGCGCGTCAGGCATACAGCTGCTTCGCTTGACGCGCGTACAAGGCATAACGTTCAATCGCCTGCGCCCGGCTGGACACGCCCAATTTAGCATAAATTTTACGTAGATAATTATCAATGGAGCGCCGACTGACTTCGATCTCGATAGCAATTTTGTCATATGTAATTCCTTGCACAATACGTTCCATAATGAAAATTTCGGTCTGTGTCAATTCGTCGAAAGGTTCAGAAGCCATGAGCGGCATAAAAGGCCAATTTCCACAACGAATCCAATCCATCGGTAACGAAGCAAATCCTTCGCGCAAACCGTTGATCAGATGGATCAACTGGCTTGGTGACGCCTGTTTGGATAGCATTCCATTCGCTCCCAGCGAAATCAGCTGTTGGAACAGCGTAATATTATCCTCATCCGTCATAATAACAATATGGCTGTCTGGAGACAAGGCCCGTATTTGTGTTAGGAACGGTTCCGCCGTTCCCTCAGGCAACCTGTAATCCATTAAAATGATTTCCGGCCGAATGGAGCAAGCCAATTCCAGACCTTCCGTCCCGGAGGAGGACATCCCTCTGACAAGCAAATCCTGCTGGTCTTCCAAAATAAGCTTTGTTCCCAGCATACTTGTAGGATGGATGTCTATGATGACCACCTGCCATACTTTTCTCATATCTAAACCTCCTGATTTCACAAAAAATACATAAAAATACATAGTTAGCGAAAATGAATCTATAATTTGGGGTTGCATATGTAGAAATTGCGCAAATATGAACATATAAGAAGCGAAAATCGCTTAAGGAAATTGTATCCTAGGACTTCCTTCCGTTGCAATCTCTTTTTCCAAATAATTTTATGCATCTATTTCGCTTTTGCGAAATAAATAGGCCCATGATAGAATTGGAACTGCAAAATAAAGACTGGAAATTTGATTTTACACGGGAGTTGAAAAATCGCATGCAAGCTTCACCTGAACACCCTCCTGCCGAATCCCGGCGGGGCACTTCAAGAAAGGGGATGCCCGTAAAGGCTTTTCTGCTATTTTGGTTCCTGCTTATTATACTAGGTGCTCTCGCAACCTATCTGTACAGCAATCATTTGAAGCAGGAAATGTTGAACGAAATGCAAACCCATACGAACCAGCAGATTCAAGCGCTCAAAACCGACTATGAAAAACAGTTGGCTGCGCTTTCCAAGGAAGTTAACGGATTAGAGGGCAAAGTGCAGTCCTTCAATGAGCTGCTGACCTTTACCAAGGATAATGCAAACAATAAAACCGACAACAGCAATAAGCTTTACACCCAACTGAACGAAGTTAAGCAGCAGCTCAATACACTTCAGAAAAAAATGGACCTGCTGAAATGAATATGGATACAAAACAGGTAAATCGTTTCTTCATGTTGGCCCTTGCTCCTTTTATCGGTTTGTTGGGGTGTGTTTTGTTAATTCATCCCACATTTAGTTTTTCGGGGTCTACCGTCCCGAGTCTGCAAAAAGCCGAGGTCGTTCTACAAACGCAATCAGTAGGCAAGCAGCTTGATGAAGCCAAACAAACGGCAACATACACCTTGTCTACTATTCGCCGAACATCGGAACTGTACAAGCAAACAACCCAAACGATGAACCAGCTTGTCCAAACGGCCTCCACTCAATCCAAGCGTCCCGAAAAAATCTATAATCGACGCATCACCGCCAAGCTCGGGGTTCCCTATGAGCGGGTAGACAGCAACCGGATTACTATTGAATTGTTTAAGGTGAACCCGGGGATTTATCATGGCTATGCCATGAAGGTCAAGCTTAAAGATCCTGCCGCTATGAAAATGTCTCTGGGGAGCGACAAACTGGGCGGCTCCGAAACGACCATGCGTGCTGTCCTGAGACACGGAGCTGTCGCTGGTATTAATGCAGGCGGCTTTGCGGATGGAGACGGCAAACGCTATCCATTAAGCACTACCGTCATGAACGGCCATTACCTGACCGGCTTTCAGTCCAGTTTTAAGGATTTGTCCTTCGTCGGATTGAGCAACACCGGCAAGCTCATCGGTGGCAAGTTTTACAGTCAGGGCGCTCTGGACAGCCTAAAGCCTGCCTTTGGAGCTACCTTCGTTCCCGTACTGCTGCAAAGCGGCCAAAAGATGCCTATTCCGGATAAATGGAAGGTATCGCCCAAACGAGCGCCACGTACAGCCATCGGCAACTATAAAGATGATCAACTGCTCATTATTGTCGTAGACGGCTACAATGAAAGCGGGGGTTCAGGTGCAACACTGGAAGAACTACAGGGAAAAATGTACAATCTCGGCGTTCAGAATGCTTATAATCTGGACGGGGGAGGCTCCTCCTCACTCATCCTGAACGATCAGATCGTGAACAAGCCGTCGGATGGCAATCTGCGTCCGGTCCCTACTCATTTTTTGTTCTATAAATAGGAGTTTATCGTTTACAAGCATGTAAACTACGCTTGCTCCCTTATACTCTATAAGAAAAAAAGCATCACGAACAAATGTCGTGATGCTTTTGCCCCATTTTAGGAGTACTGTGTCATTTCCGTCAAGCATTGAGCACAAATATAACGATCTTTAAAATTGTTCACTTGCTCAACTGATCCGCAAAATACACATTTCGGACGATAACGCTCCAAAATAATATGGTCACCCTGAACCAAAATTTCGACAGGGTCTCCCTCATTCATTTGATATCTTTTGCGCAGTGATTTGGGCAACACTATTCTTCCCAGTTGATCAACTTTACGCACCACACCGGCAGGTTTCATCGTGATCGTACACCTCTCCTATTTCATTATGAATTGCAATTTTTTCCCTGCGAAAAACTAGGTACAAAGACACTATTCTTTATGTAGTATTCGCTGTCTTTTTGTCGAATCCTGCTGATCACAGGAAATTTTATTACATTTTTTCATAAAATCATGAACCATATCAAAGTATGGCACAGAATGTCTGTAATATTTTTATCGACCGAAATGTCCATTATCATTAGCTTTCTCTGAGGATTTTACAAATTACTGATTATAACCTTATTTTCAAGCCCTACGTCGGGTTTGTCTGAACAACAGAGGCGCGAGGCTTGATTAGCAACTAAGGTCCTGGTTCTTTATTCGCACTTATACCCACTCACTTGATATTATTCACGATAAACCTGGAAATTCCATTTGCCGCAGCGCTTCATATACGATAATTGCAGCGGAATTCGACAAATTTAGCGATCTTACTTTATCTGACATAGGCATCTTGATGCATGTATCCGGGTTGGCAGCCAGAAGCTCGGGAGGCAGCCCCTTCGTTTCTTTGCCAAATACCAGAAAGTCTCCATCCTGAAATGCAATATCACTATAACGCTGATTCGCTTTCGTGGTGGCATAAAAAAAGCGACCTTCCTGATACTTCTCCTGCACCTCAGCAAAAGATTCATGGTATTCAATGTGGACCGCATACCAGTAATCAAGTCCAGCACGTTTTAACGTGGCATCGTCGGTACGGAAGCCCAGCGGCTTTACCAGATGCAGATGTGTTCCTGTAGCAGCACACGTTCTAGCAATATTCCCTGTATTAGCCGGAATTTCCGGCTCAACAAGCACAATATGTAATGGCATCACGTTTCGTTCCCTTCATTTTTGAACTGAAAAAATTTACACATTCTATTATTTTAACAAAATCGGTGAGATATGAACATCAAACCAAAAAAATAATCGCTCCACACCACTAAAAGCCTTCCCCTATACACGTTCAGGGAAGGCTTTACTTCGTTTTTTCGATTTCCAACATTCGTGTATCGAAATATATGTCCGTTACAATCAGCTATGACGCTGCTTAAAGCTATCCATAAACTCGGCCAACGCTTGACAGTTCTCCAGTGGAACAGCATTGTAGATCGAAGCGCGGAGCCCTCCTACACTACGATGTCCCTTCAGACCGATGAAACCGGCCTGCTCAGACTCCTTAATAAATTGCTTTTCCAAGTCCTCATTTGCGAGGCGGAAGGTCACATTCATAATGGATCGGTCAGCGACGTCTACACAACCACGGTAGAAGCCTTCACTGCTGTCAATACGGTCGTAGAGCAAAGCAGCTTTCTGCTGGTTGATGCGTTCAATACCTTCCAGGCCGCCTTCTTCCTGAATCCATTTCAGTACCTCATTCACCATGTATATAGCAAAGGATGGAGGTGTATTGTAGAGAGAATTATTCTTTTCATAAGTGCTGTAACGCAGCATCGTAGGAACGTTGTCCGGTGAAGTTGTCAACAGTTCTTCACGGGCGATCACGACCGTTACGCCGGAAGGTCCCAGATTTTTTTGTGCTCCAGCATAGATCAGTCCGAATTGAGTAGCATCAAACGGCTTGCAAAAAATATCACTGGACATGTCCACAATCAACGGCACAGAACCGGTATCCGGGAATTGCTTGAACTGTGTACCTTCAATCGTCTCGTTGGAGGTAATATGCACATAAGCAGTATTGTCAGGCAAGTCCAAAGAATCCACATTCGGAAGACGCATATACTTTTCATCAGCAGAGGATGCAGCAATGTGGGCTTTGCCCAAAAGCTTGGCTTCCTTATAAGCCTTGTCTGACCAGCTTCCTGTCATGATATAGCTTCCTGTCTGCCCTTCGCTCAAGAAATTTAAGGGCAGCATAGCAAATTGCGTACTAGCGCCTCCTTGCAGAAATAACACCTTGTAGCCTTCTGGATTGCCTAGCAGAGATAACAGACGTTCCTGCGCTTCATTATGAACAGATTCATACACAGCTCCACGGTGAGACATTTCCATAATGGACATACCTGTTCCCTGAAAATCTACGAATTCAGCTTGTACACGTTCCAGCACTTTGAGCGGCAATGCCGCTGGTCCTGCATTAAAATTATAGGCTCTCTTACTCAACAAATTCCCATCCCTTCTCTACTCTGGTGCGGATATTATCGCTATGATAGCAGTAATCATAGGAGCGTTCAAGACTTGTTAAAAAAAGTTGCCGATTTCATTTACGATGTGACAAAGATGTGAATGTAAGTATATTTAACATCTTAACTTTGTGGTATTTAATTTAATGTTAAAAGGTCCCCGGCTTAAAAACCGGAGACCTATCTTGAATACTAACCGTTACCCATAGGCAAATGGTTAGTATTCAAGGCAGCTATGCTGCTTGTTTTATTAACTAATGATTGTTATTCAAGAGCAACCATGCAGCTCATTTATTAACTGCTATTAGCAGTCGAAATACAGGCTGTATTCGTGCGGATGAACACGGATGTTAACCGATTTAGCTTCAGAACGTTTGAGCTCTACATAGTTATCAATAAAGTCCTTCGTAAATACGTCGCCTTCTGTCAAGAACTCGTAGTCAGCTTCCAGAGCATCCAAAGCCTCATCCAGCGAAGCAGGAACACTGCGGATTTTACCAATTTCAGCGTCAGACAGCTCATAGATGTTCGTATCAAGTGGACCATATCCCAATTCGATCGGGTTCAGTTTGCGCTTGATGCCATCCAGACCCGCCATCAGCATTGCAGAGAAGGCCAGGTAAGGGTTAGCTGTGGAGTCTGGTGTACGGAACTCGATCCGACAGCCTTTAGGCGTAACAGCCGCTACTGGAATACGGACAGCCGCAGAACGGTTACCTTTGGAGAATACCAGGTTAACTGGAGCTTCATAGCCTGGAACGAGACGCTTGAACGAGTTCGTACTTGGGTTCGTCAAAGCGATCAGCGCTGGTGCATGGTACAGGATACCGCCAATGTAATGAAGGGCCAGTTCGCTCAGGTTAGCGTAAGCACCTTTTTCGTAGAACAAAGGAGTGTCTCCATCGAAAATGGATTGGTGAACGTGCATACCGCTTCCGTTGTCTCCAAAGAGTGGTTTTGGCATAAATGTTGCCACTTTACCGTATTGACGAGCTGTGTTGTGTACAATGTATTTATAAACAAGCAGATTATCAGCTGTTTTCTTGAGTGTATCAAAACGGAAGTTAATTTCCGCCTGGCCTGCCGTAGCAACCTCATGGTGATGGCGCTCAATTCTCAGACCTGCTTCTTCAAGCAAACGGCACATTTCACTACGGATGTCTTGTTGGGTGTCTACTGGCGCTACAGGCACATATCCTCCCTTCACTCCCACTTTAAAGCCCAGATTGCCGCCCTCTTCCTTGCGATTCGTATTCCAAGCTGCTTCTTCGGAATCTACAAAGAAGGAGGAGCTGTTCATACTGCTTCCATAGCGCACTTCGTCAAAAATGAAAAATTCGGATTCAGGTGCAAAGTTAACTTTTGTACCTACACCAGCAGTTTTCAGGAATTCTTCTGCTTTTCTTGCAATGCCGCGAGGATCGCGGTCGTATTTTTCGCCGTCTGGCGTAGCAATGTCACACAGAATATTCAGTGTAGGATGCTGAGTGAAAGGGTCGATAAAAACCGCTTCCGCATCGGGCAGCATAACCATGTCGGATTCCTCGATGCCACGATAGCCGGGAATGGAAGAACCGTCGAAAGCAACACCGTTAACAAATGTTTCTTCATCTACTTCGGAAGCTGGCAACGAAATATGGTGAGCACGGCCGGACAAATCTACAAAGCGAAAATCTACCCACTCAATATTATTTTCCTGAATTGTTTTTAATACATTTTCAACGGACATGTCTTCTTCCTCCCAATTTTCCGAACATTAAGTCTTATACAACCCTGAAATGTTCATGATCGAATGTTTTTTTCTGTCGTCATTATAAATCTCAAACATGACACGGGTCAATAGCTATGTAAGGTATTTTTTAAACTAATGTTAGATATGCTTACGCTCTTGATAACATTTGAATAGCACAAAAAGCCCGAAACATCGGGCTTTTGGGGCGATTTTAATCAAATGACTGCGTTGCGGCAAAACTTTTATGCATTAATGTTAAGTATTGGTTTTAAGAAATGGTACTAGGCGTATGAAATGTTTTTCCTACAGCTGGAGCCAGCAATTCCAAATCTTTCAGCAAATCTGAAAATTGATCCGGGAACAGGGATTGTACACCATCACCCGTCATCGAATTGTCGGGGTCCGTGTGCATTTCAATAATTAACCCGTCTGCTCCGGCAGCCACCGAAGCCTTCGTCATAGGAACAACCAGCTCACGGCGCCCTGTGCCATGGCTCGGGTCGGAAATAACCGGCAAATGGCTCAGTTGTTGCAGAACAGGAATAGCTGACAGGTCCAGCGTATTTCTAGTGTAGGTTTCAAATGTCCGGATTCCGCGCTCACACAGCATAACATTCGGGTTACCGCCTGCCAAAATATACTCGGCAGCATTCAGGAACTCATCGTAAGTCGAACTGAAACCACGTTTGAGCAGCACTGGTTTGCCGCAAGTTCCCAGCTTGCGCAACAGATCAAAATTTTGCATGTTACGTGTACCTACTTGCAAAATATCCGCATATTCCGCACAGATATCCACATATTCGGGGGTCATAACCTCTGTGATGGTCAGCAGGTCATGCTTCTTGCCCGCCTCGGCCATCATGATCAAACCTTCTACACCCGTTCCTTGGAAGCTGTAAGGACCCGTACGCGGCTTAAAAGCACCTCCACGGAGAACTTGTGCGCCCGCAGCTTTAACCAATGCAGCAATTTCGTCAATCTGCGCAGCAGACTCAACGGCGCATGGTCCACCCATAATAACAAGCTCGCCTCCGCCGATATTCACACCTTTGATAGAGATGACGGTATTTTCGGGATGAAAATCACGGCTCGCCAATTTGTAAGACTTCGATATTTTGACTACATTCTCTACGCCCTTCATTTGGCGCAGGTGTTCAGCCAACTTGGGCTCTACACTTCCGATCAGCCCGATAATCGTACGATCCGATCCATGGGAAACATGAGCCTGCAAACCTTCTTTTTCAATAACTGCAACAATAGCCTGGATATGTTCTTCAGGTGTTTGGACACCAGCGATAACGATCATATTTTTCTTCCTCTCTATTAAACATATTTAATGGACCATTTACAGATGACATTATATCACTTAAACGCTTGTTCGCTTTTAAGCTTTTATTCGTTAAAGTAAATATACCTGTTTTGCCTGTACTCGTCAAGACTTAATTATCCTGAATACTGGCCTGCAATTTCGATCCTCGTGATGCCGATTTAGTCCGGGTGGGTCTAGCGTCCAATTCAAAAAAAGCTGCTATCCGGGAGTCCCTTTCCGAATAGCAGCCATGATCTGTTACAAATTATTTAGTCGTTTTTGACTTTTCACGCACAGGGGGTAGCAGCTTCTTCATATCAATCGTCCGCTGAATCTCCCATGTATCCGGGTTAGCCGGATCATATTGCTCCAGGTACAAAATAACCTCTTTCGTAATCAACGTAGGCGTAGAAGCTCCAGAGGTCACTGCTACCTTGTGAACGCCCTCCAGCCATTCCCGCTTCAGCTCTGTTACATCGGAAATACGGTAAGCTGTTGTACCCGCAATTTCCTCAGACACCTGAGCCAATCGGTTTGAATTGTTACTGCGCGGATCGCCAACGACAATCACCAGATCCGCCTGTCCGGCTTGCTCCGCTACCGCTTCCTGACGCACTTGAGTGGCCAAACAGATTTCATTGTGTATTTCGGCACCCGGGAACTTCTCCAGCAGCTTTTTCATAATGTGCTTGATGTCCCACTGACTCATAGTCGTCTGATTCGTGATCAGGATTTTGCCCGCAGACAATGTAAGGCTGTCGATCTCCTCTTCCTTCTCGATCAGATGAACATGGTCGGGAGCAATGCCGATAGCTCCCTCCGGCTCGGGATGATTCTTTTTGCCGATATAAATAATCTGATATCCCTCGGCAGACTTCTCCCGAATCAGATCATGGGTCTTCGTGACGTCCGGGCAAGTTGCATCAACCGTAGTCAGCCCCTTATCGCGAGCCAGCTTGCGAACCTCAGGGGATACACCATGGGCGGTGAAAATAACGGTACCACTCTCCACCTGGCTTAAAATCTCCATACGGTTAGGGCCGTCCAGTGTAATAATTCCCTCATCCTCGAAGGAATTTGTGACATGACTGTTATGCACAATCATGCCTAGTATATAAATAGGCCGAGGTAAATCCAAGTTTCTGGCCGCCTGACGAGCCAATACCATGGCATCGACTACGCCGTAGCAGTAACCCCGGGGCGAAATTCTGAGCACTTCCAAAAATAGCACCCGCTTTCTTCGACACAGTATACAGCTCCAAAAACTGGGTAGCTGCGGCATCCAAGCCTTTACCGGCCAATTCTATGATGTAGTTGCCTTCCTATTATAGCCTATTCCAAAGGCGCGGAAAAGCTGACCGGAAGCCAGATGATAAATGTCGTCCCTTCCCCTTGGCGTGTAACCACTTCCACGGACCCGTGATGCTCATCTATAATCCACTTGGCAATGGACAAACCCAAGCCAATTCCCTCCGTCACCCCGCGCGACTCATCCGCCCGATAAAAGCGGTCAAAAATAAAGGGAACCTCACTCTTGTCCATCCCGATGCCTGTATCACTAATCCGCAGACCTACCTGTCCCTGATAGACGATAGCATCAAACCGGACCATACCTTCAGGTGTATATTTGAACGCATTATCTATGAAAATGAACAGCATTTGCTGCAAATAATCCTTACTGCCATCCATATAAACGCCATTCAGTATCGAAAAGTCACCCACATTCCATTCGGACGTCCGCTCCAAAAATTGAGCACGCCGGGCAACCTCACTTACGAGTGGTTCCAGCGCCACCGGGGCCTTCTCGAAGGTTTTCCCTGTATCTGCTCTGGCGAGCGACAGCATATCGCCAACCAGACGGCTCATCCGTTTTCCTTCATCCGCCATATCACTCAGGGCCTCCATAGAGAGTTCACGAATCATCGCTTCATCCATATCGGGTCGGTCTCCCGGCTCGGTAGTCCACATTTTAAGCAAAAAATCAACGTTGCCTCGGATTGTCGTAAGCGGCGTACGCAGTTCATGGGAAGCATCGGCTACAAAGCGGCGCTGGGCTCCATAAGCATCCTCCAACTCCTTATAAAAAACCTCCGTACGCCCCAGCATCTTGTTAACCGTCGCGATCAGTTGCCCAATTTCATCTGGCGGTCCATCATATTCAATGCGAACACTCAAATCATTACTGGACTGAATCTGATTAGCCCCTTCGATCACCTTGACCAGCGGCTTCATGGACTTGCGGGCTAAAAAGAGGCCTGAGGTCGCAGCGGCGAGTAAAGCAAATAACGAACCGTATACAAGCACACTTTGCAGCCTGTTCATAAGCCGATCCTGAGAGCCTGTAAATTGCCCCACCTGTAACAGTCCAACCACTAATCCCAGTTCCTCAGATTTGATCGGTTGCTGATAAATCATAAAGGAATCCCCATCCACACTTACACGTCGAATTCCCTCATTTTGAACCGCTCCTGCCGCTGTGGATGGAACCGGAAAGGTAATATCGAGATTTTTCATATTTTGCGTCGTCTTGGTGACACCGGATGTATAATTATAAATTTGTACATATAGCTGTGATTCATCAATTCCACGACCCTGCACCAAGCCCAAATCCAGATTGGGGACCTCAAACAGTCCTCCTTTGACGGTAAGCAGTAACTGCTTGTTAATACGTGGCGTCTGGTTCATAAGCTGACTTTTCACTTCATTATATGTGTAATAATATACCAGTCCGTAAATAGCCAGTCCAAACATAACAAGTACTATAGCCAAGATGCTGGAATACCAAGCTGTCAGTCGCCAACGAATAGGCATAATTACACATCACCTCTTAAAATATAACCCGCTCCCCGAATCGTACGAATGAGCCGTTTGCCGCCATCCTGCTCCGTTTTTTGTCGGAGCATGGCAATATACACTTCTAGCACGTTTGACTCTCCGCTGTAGTCATAACCCCAAATTTTGTCCATAATCAGATCACGAGACAGAACGCGCTTCGGGTTTTGCATAAACAAGTGGAGCAGTTCAAATTCCTTTGCCGTCAGCTCCAGCCGCTTGCCGCCGCGAACCACTTCACGCGATTCGTTATCCAGCTGTAAATCTTCGAAGGTCAGTCGATGTCCATTATGATCCTGCTGCTCGGTTTTACGGCGCAGAAGCGCCCGCACACGAGCCAGTAGCTCCTCCAGAGCAAACGGCTTGACGAGATAGTCGTCTGCACCCAGATCCAGTCCCTTGACCCGGTTCTCCACCTCGTCCTTGGCTGTAAGCATCAGAACGGGCACCGTACTTCCTCCCTCCCGCATGCGACGGCATACCTCAAAACCATCCAGTTGAGGCATCATCACATCCAGCACGACAACGTCTGGCTCAGCTGTAAGCATTTTATTCAATCCCTCTGCGCCGTTGGCAGCCGTCATCACTTCATAGCCCTCGAAGGCCAGCCCTCTGCGCAGCATGGACACAATTTTTTCATCGTCATCAATAATCAGAACGGTAGAACGCATACACCATCGAGCTCCTTTATTATCTTCTTTTCACTCTATTGTAGCAGGAGTAGACGCGTGTAGCATCTTGCTGCCGCATACAGCAAGAAACGGAAGGTAGCTTCCTTCCGCTTCTTTTCACATTTTTCACTTTTAAGAATGATTGAATTACTGTTGAAGAGTCGAGCTAAAGTCGTTCTTGTTACCCACTTTTAACTGGACATCCTTTTTCTGTCCTGCCCGTTCAATGTTAAGCGTCAGTGCTGTACCCACTTTTTGCTTTTGAATGAAATCGATCAGCTCCTGTGATGTGCTGTAAGGAGTACCATTAGCTCCGATAATCACATCATAAGGACGCAGATCCGCCTGATAAGCTGGTGATTTGTAGATAATATCCCGCACCACTGAGCCTTCAGTCAGGGTTGTCCCCAATTCCTTGGCTACTTCGGGACTCAGATTCAACAGACTTGCGCCAATGAAAGGAACGGGTTCTTTCGGAATAGGCTGATTGTTTTTCAGCTTGTCGACGACTTCCAAAATCGTATTGGACGGAATCGCAAACCCGATTCCCTGTGCGTCAGCACTGACAGCTACGTTCATGCCGATAACCTGTCCTTGCAGGTTCAACAGAGGGCCACCAGAGTTCCCCGGGTTAATGGACGCATCGGTCTGAATTAAATGTTTATATTGAGTAGGTTTTCCCGTAGACTCACTGTTAATGGTAATCGTACGTTCCTTCGCACTCAACACCCCGGCTGTTACCGAATGCTCGAAGCCTTCAGGGTTACCGATGGCTACCATCCACTCACCGACTTTAGCATTTTCGGAGTTGCCTAACGTTACCGTCGGGAAGTTATCCTTGCCTTCAATTTTCAGCACAGCCAGATCCAGGTCTGCATTTTTGCCCAGCACTTTGGCTTCATAAGGCTTATTGGTTCCCTCTACCGTGACCTGGACCACATTCGCGCCTTCAACAACGTGATTGTTCGTCAGGATGTAGCCCGTTTTATCGAAAATAAAGCCGGAACCAATACCAAGCGGAGTCAGTTGTCCGCTGTTGCTGCCTTCATTTTCATTGCTGCTGCCGTTGTTTCCGCTATTACCACTGTCTCCATACTGATTACCGAAAAAATATTGATATAGCGGGTCATTATAATAAGGACTGCTTTGTCTGCCACTGCTACTAGATTGCTTAGCCAGTGTTTCAATTTTGACGACTGCCGGACCCGCTTTGGCCACAACGGATTGAACGTCTGCAGTGCCGGAAGGCATCACAGCCGGAACTGCGTTAGGTAACTGACTCGTCGTTCCCGAATTAGTCGTTTCTCCGCTTTCAGCTGCCGCCGAAGTCAACGCCGTCTCAGGAGTGAACATATTCGTGCGGTCGGCCGTGTACATCAGAACCGTAATAACCAGCATCCCGGCCAAAAAGGATAGGAAAATCGTCTTTACCTGGGACTTGGGTTTATTTTGTTTAAATTGCCAGTTACCACCGTTCCGACCCGAGCCGTCTTGTTGTTGTTCAGCCCCGGCACGATGGTAAGAGGAAGGAAGAGGCCTTACCGCCTGCGGTGGCGTAATCTCAACGTCCTTCTCTACAAGCTTCCCATCCTTGCGTTGTCCATCTGATTGAACCGAAGAAAAGGGACCGTACGAATAGTAATATGAGGAACCGTTTGAATCATTTTGCCGGGTTGTTTTATCGGATTCAACCTGATCGTTGTCATCCCGGCGTCCGGAATTATTATTTTTAAATTCGTCCATTGTATATCTCCTCCCAAACCCTATGCTTCAAGGTGGTGTTGTTTAGCTGACTTTATTTTGCACTTTAAACCTTAATTCCACCTTAAAAACAATTAAAAAGGAGATAAAACCTTTTACTCCATGATAGCTTACGCCTTGTTCAAACACAAAATGCCCCGGATATGAATCCGGAGCATTGTCAATCGTATATGCTTTTTATTTCGTGTTAAAGTTTTCGTCGAATTTTTCGTTCGGTGTTTGAGCATTGTTTTGAACTTTGCTGCGGCTGGAGTTTTGTACCTTTTGTGCGACAGAGCTTGTGCCGCCTTGATCTGCTGCGAATTCTTCGCTATATTTCTCATTTGGTGTCTGGTAGTTGTCCTGAATTTTATTTTGCTCGGACTTTTTCACCTTTTGAGAAACGACACCTACCGAGTTGTCTTGGGCAAATTCCGCTTTGTACTGACTTCCTGCGTTTGCCTTGTTACCTTGATTTGTGTACGAACTTCCGCCTTGATTTGCCATAATTCTCAACCTCCCAGTATGTTTTCGGGATAAGCTTATCCCGCAACATAGTATGTGAAGTCAGGAAGGACAATATACACGAATTATATGGAATCATCCAGCGTAGCGGCCGGAATGGATTTGTGCGTCTCGATCACCCTTTGGAGCGAATTCAGCATCTTCTCCGTACATTTTCCGCTTCCTTTTCTAATAATTTGCACATCCACTTCTTTCTTGCCCCACTCGGAATACACCTGCCGGGTAGTTTTGAAATACAGGTCGATTTTATTGCCTTTGATCGCTGATCCCGTATCTGCCACAATGCCGTAGCCGTAACCTGGAATGTACAAAATGCTGCCCAAAGGAAATGTTTTGGGATCGGCCGCAATCGTGGACAGTGTGTTTTTGTCACGACGCACTTTAACACCGGAATACGTAATACCGTAACCCGGATGACTTGGCCGCTTGCCAGTGGATTCATAGCCTGCTGTATATCCTGTTGCCGTGACCGTCATGGTCGTAATCACCGGCTCCTTCCGTGGAGCCAAAACAGGCGTTGACTGCCCTTTTTTATGCTGGACCGGCTCTTTGTGACCATAAACCTCATTGCCGGGCAATACCAGACAAGTGGTGGTTAACACGGTTCCCAAAATCCGTTTCCATACCAACATGGATCTCATAAAAAACCTCCCCTTGAGGCAAAGGCTTTCCAGAAATCCGTTGGTTTATACGAGCACTTGATTATTTTTGAACATCCTGCCCGGGATAGAGCCTGCTGAGCTTCATTTTATCTTCAAAAATATGCAGGAGCGTCCGCACAATAGGGGTGTGCTCGTCGTCTGTGTGTAATATAATGGAAGCAGGCGAAATCGAAATGAGTGTACTGACGATCCTGTCCTCCACCTCCATTTCCAGTTCAACCCCTGGCATTTCCACAATAATGTCATCTCCTTCAGGTGTCGGTATCGGCACCATGGAGCTATCGAGGATGGTAAAATCATGCCCACCCTGATGAAGCACATGCACTAGTGGAACTTTACTTTCCTGGAAAAACACAAAATATTTGAGCAATCCCATAAATTCTTCATACTGCCGATCCGCCCAAAACTCTTCCATGGCATAGTCGACGATTTCCTCAAGCTCTTTTTTGTATGTGTTCAACCTGAATTGAATAAGCCCTTCCAGATTAATCACGCGCAGCTCCATAAAATCCTTTTCCAGTAAGGCCGCCAGTTTGCCGTGACGCTTCATACGCCCTCTTGAGCCATCATCCTTTAACAAAGAACGCACCATGCTGCGAATCTGCTCCGTATCCTCTTCCTCCAGTAGCGAACAGGCTTTAGCGAGGATCAGATTGAGCATCCCCCATTCCTTCACTTCGATAATATAATCCGCTATTGCGGAAGCCATGATGCTGTATACACAGGGGAGAAAGCTTTCAAACGCTGGATTGCTCTCTGTACCCTTGCAGGTCCATGCCACTTTGTTTTCCAGTTGTCTGAAAGTGAATCGAAATCCGCGCCGTGACATATGTAGTCCTTTGTTTCTACTCTTGACCACCTGATAAAAACGGTCGCTTTCCTGATTCCCGTCTGTATGGGTCCACACTGTAAACAGTTCCATTGGCTCACTCCTTTCGATCACTGATTACAGTATATGGCGGGCTGCAAAGGGTTATACGAAGTGAACGACTGGAAACAGGATACAGCGTAAAATGAGAAAAATCAGGTTTCAAAGAGCAGGTTTTGGTGTTATAAAGAATGGCTGCAACTCAATACGTTTGAATATTTAGGGTTGCGTATGTTAAGGTTATAGTAATATGAATTTTTCACAAGAGGGAGGGGATTAGATGTCAACGATGCTGAACATGCTGCGTACACTCATGATTGTCATATTGAGCCTCGTTCAGATTTTGTCCCTTCCTGTGACGTTTCACGCGGAAGATACTACTCAATCCCTCCAGTTTACTGCGGGATCTTCTCTCATGCCGATTGTTGAAGCTTCTTCGTTGGAAACGGATTCCCATGGGCTGGAGCATCACTCCAAACCAGCGATCCGCAAATCCTCTCCGGTCCTTCATCTGGTGATTGCTGCGGCCAAATCACTTCCCTTTGTCATTTTGGTGGCGTTGGTGCTACTATTGAGTATTCCAAAACTACGTCTGCCTTTTATTCCAGTCATCTGCAAGCTGAAAAAGCAATTGTACTTGTTCCCCATCAAATTCACCTCCAATTATGTGGCTTAACCCCTCTTGCATGCACACCATATTTGCATGTCTTTTTGTAAACTTTTCCTAATAGTTTAATAAGTAAGTCTGTTCTCTGTCTGTTTTTATGCCAATTATGTAATTTTATAATGTGAGAAAAAATTCCATGTCACGCCTAATGTATGTGATTTATTTCCCATACCAATTTTAAACAAATGTACAATACAGGAGGCATTACAAATGGATATTCGAGAATCTATTTTGCCAGGAATCGGGATTAAATATCGAATAGATGCGGAAAATGGCGATCGCCTTGTCATTATTATTCATGATGACGGCAGACGTGAGTTGTATCATTTTGATTATGAGGATTTGGAACAAAGTATTTCTATGACGACCCTAAGTGATCAGGAAGCGCGATTGGTGGCCTCCATTATCGGTGGCATGACGTATAAGCCCAAGCAGCTTGAAAGCGTAGAAATGACGTTCGACGATTTTATTATTGAATGGTACAGAGTGGAACCTCACTATGCTAGTGTTGGCAAGTCCATCGGTGAGCTGGATGTACGCCAAAATTCAGGAGCTACGGTTATTGCCATTGTTGAGAAAAAAGGGAACAAGTATGTAAATCCCGGCCCGGAAGTGATTATTAGCGAGGATGCTACTGTGGTCGTGGTCGGGGAACGTGATCAGCAAAAACGCTTTAAACAAATTCTTATGAACGGAAGCGGGTGATTGGATGGATCATCTGGTATTTGAGGTTGGATTGGCTATTGCTCTGATCGCCGCAGCCGGACTTATCTCCACCAAACTCCGCTTATCGGTCATCCCTTTTTATATCCTGATTGGAATGGCCGTCGGACCGCATGCGATGGAGCTGTGGCATTTTGATTTTCGATTTATCGAAAGCGCGCCTTTTATTGATTTTATGGGAAGAATCGGGGTGCTGTTTCTTCTCTTCTACCTGGGACTGGAGTTCTCGGTAGGCCGTTTGATTAAATCAGGCCGTTCCATCGCGGTGGGCGGCACCATATATATCGGCATTAATTTTACATTAGGACTGGCGCTCGGCTTTCTAACTGGTTTTCCCATCGCAGAGACACTCGTCATTGCCGGGATCACCACGATTTCCTCCAGCGCCATTGCTGCCAAGGTGTTGGTCGATCTGAAGCGAACCGCTAATGCTGAAACTGAAATGATTTTAGGCATTATTATGTTTGAGGATGTTTTCCTCGCCGTCTACATTTCTATCCTCTCCGGATTGGTTCTCAGCGATTCATCCTCGCTCGGGGGTGTGCTGTTATCGGCGCTAATCGCGCTTGGTTTTATGCTCGCAGTTATTATTATCGGTCGGAAGGCCGTCCCTCTGTTAAATCGAATTCTTCGTATTCGCTCCAATGAGGTATTCGGACTTGTTATTTTTGGCTCTCTGTTTCTTGTGGCAGGTTTTTCGGAAACGATTCATGTGGCGGAAGCCATCGGAGCCTTATTAATCGGACTCGTGCTAGCCGAAACAGAACATGCCAAACGGATCGAGCATTTAATTGTTCCTTTCCGCGATTTCTTTGGCGCCTTGTTCTTCTTCAGCTTCGGACTATCTATTGATCCACTGTCTCTGGGCGGAAACGCGATCTGGCTTGCGCTGGCAGCAGTCATTCTTACGTTAATCGGTAACATTTGGGCCGGAATGCTGGCTGGACGCACTGTCTCTCTGTCACCCAAGGCGTCGGCAAATATCGGTTTGACGATTGTGGCCCGCGGTGAGTTCTCGATCATTATGGCTAATTTGGGAAAAGAGGGCGGTTTGCTGGATATTGTTCAGCCCTTTGCCGCTATCTATGTACTTATATTGGCAATTATGGCTCCGTTACTGGCAAAGCAGTCAAAACCTATTTTTAATATGATGAATAAGGTTTTCAAGTTCAAGGACCCCCGCCTTCGAAAGGAAGAGAGGAACTCGGTGTAACTGAAATGTAAAAGCTGGATACGACAATCCAATAGGAGGGAAGGCTATGCCGCACGCTGTAAAACATGCCGAAGCTCTATGAGGCGGCTTGTGAAGCCCGCTTCGGGAGATGCGAGCAGGTTCCCTGTCTTTTATACGGTGATTGGCGGAATTACGGCATCCGTCGGTCTGGAATTGTTTTTGCATCCGCATGATATGATCGCTGGTGGCGTCACAGGCATTTCCAGACTCATGTCGCTTTATACACAAGAGCATTTTGGATTACTGCTGTTCATTTTGAACTTGCCGCTCATGCTGCTATATTCTCTGTCGACCCACAAGCCCATGCTACTTCGGGCGCTTCCAGGTCTGTTTGCCTTTTCAGGCTCAGCCATTATTCTGTCCCCTTTCCCGGCAGTAAGTGGTCACCCGGTAGTATGCGCTCTGGGCGGAGGGATCTGCATCGGACTTGGCGCAGGGCTGGCGGCCCGTCACGGAGGTTTGCTCGATTCTCTGGGGCTGAACGAATCTGACGATGGCCGTCCGTCCAGTCTGTTTCTGACACAGCGGAAGATTCCGTTGATACAAATTGTGATGCTTTGTAATGGCTTGCTGCTAATTACGGCTGGCTTCGTGCTAGGCTGGGAACCAGCTCTGTATTCAGCCCTATCCTGCCTTGCTGCCTATGAAACGACCCGACTGATGTTTACCGGTCTGACTCGGATGATTTGCGTCGTCAGCAAGGATCAGCAAACCGTCCAAGAAGCCTTATACCGCAGGCTCCGTATTTACAGTACGCCTGTGGGAAATCCTGCACAGATAGAGGGCAAAAATAGAGGTGAACGGGCAGAGGAAAAAGATGAACAGGTCATCGTCTACAGCGTTCATCTATTGGATTTGCAGCGCTTTAAGGCGGTCATCCAAATGGCAGATCCGCAGGCTGAGATTATGTATGTGAAGCGATGGGAAGTGTAGCAAGGCCAAGTATATTTACTTCTATATTAATGCGATTTGAGAAAAAAGAATAATCAATAATTATAAACACATTAAAAAACGCTTATCTACACTAATCCCTCTTCACGGATTAATGATAGATAAGCGTTTTGTCGTGATTACGATATATTAACGGTTGTATTCCTAATTTCGCATAATAAAGTCATGTTCATTTGCTTAGCAAAAATATGGATTGCTTGATTTTTATATTATGGATGTACTAACTCAATCCAATCACTGATATACTAACGAAAACAATCCAACATTATAGGAGTGGTTGAAAATGGATAAGGTTCGTTACAAGATAAGAGAAGTAACAGACAGTGGCAAAATTGATTCTTTCTTGAATAAAGCGAGGATTGGGCATCTGGGTATGGTTGATGGTAAGTTGCCATACGTTGTTCCGCTCAATTATGTTTGGTCAAACGGAAAGCTTTATTTTCATGGAGCTACTGGCGGGAGACGAAATCAGGTGATGAGTACAAATCCAGAGGTTTGTTTTACAGTTTGCGAAGAATATGGAACTATTACTGATCCAGTACCAGCTAAGACAGACACCGCGTATATGAGTGTTATGATTTTCGGCAAGGCTGAGCCTATTGTCGATCTGGACGAAGTTACACATATGTTGCAGGAAATGATTCGAAAATATGTGCCTGATTATTATAACCGCCCATTAGCCAAACAGCACGTTGACAAATATAGGTCCGCTGTATTCGGAGGTCCAGTTCAGGTATACCGAATTGACCCCTATCATATAACGGCGAAAGAAAATCCAATCGAAGAAGAAAAAATGTATAGACCAGCAAAAACAGTCTAATAGCCGTCTCTAATGAAACACTTATTTTTGCCAATTTGCATGTGTCTTTCTTTGTGATCTCCATTCCTGAACCAATATAGAGGTTACTTACATCTATAAAATAGGGGTTGGGATGAAAGTTAAACCAGCCAGGTCGAGCAATGACCAAAAGCCATGGATCCTAATCATAAGGACTGTGGCTCTTTACTGATGTTAGAACCAAAAATTTTGATAAGAAGGCATCAGAAATGCGAAAAGCTAAAATACTTGAACAAAATACATGGGTGAGAAGCAGAAAGAGGGTAAAACGAACATGGGCCATTTAGTCGAAGAAAATCTTGAATCCGTACGACAACGGATGGAATTGGCTTGCCAAGCTTCAGGGCGCAAGAAAGAAGATGTGAAATTGTTGTTAGCGACAAAAACCGTACCCCTTGAAAAATTAAAAATTGCCATTCAAGCGGGCGAAACTTTATTTGGTGAAAACAAAGCTCAAGAACTTTTGGGGAAATTACCACTTATGCAGCAGTACAACCAGGTGGAATGGCATTTTATCGGACATCTGCAAACGAATAAAGTAAAAGACGTTGTAAAATATGTCAAGCTCATTCATTCTGTGGACCGTTTGAGATTGGGGCAGGCATTGCATCATCAGCTCTTGAAAGAGAACAAGACCATGGATATTTTGGTACAAATCAATACGTCCTACGAAGAAAGCAAATTTGGCGCTCCGCCAGAAGCAGCACTGGAGTTAGTTGAACAATTGTCTCAGTTCGAAACGTTAAACATTAAAGGCTTGATGACTATTGGAAAACTGAATGCCTCAAATGACGAAACCAGACATTGCTTCCGATTGTTAAAACAAATTCAGGCACAGATTATGGTGGAAAAATTTCCACGTGTAGAAATGGACACTCTTTCGATGGGCATGTCAGGGGATTTCAAGGTTGCCATCGAAGAAGGAGCTACAATCATACGCGTAGGGACAAGCGTATTTGGCCAACGTTATTTGCCAGACACGTATTACTGGAACGAAAACGCGCGTCAGAACGATTAGGAGAGAGGCAGGAGAGAGCTTATGAACACAACATCAACTTCACTGCGCGGCCGCGATTTAATTTCACCCACTATAGCTGCTTTAATATCTGTCATTGTCAATTATGGGGGTACATTTATTCTCGTATTTCAGGCAGCAAAAGTAGCAGGTCTAAGCTCTGAAATGACCACTTCATGGATATGGTCGATTTCTATTGGTGTGGGTGTAACTGGTATATGGCTAAGTTACCGATACCGTGAACCGATTATTACCGCTTGGTCAACACCAGGCGTAGCTTTTCTTGTTTCGGCGTTAGCTGTAACCCCCTATCCAGAAGTGATTGGCGCCTATATTATCTCTGCTTTAGGATTTATTATTTTGGGGTTATCGGGGATGTTCGAACGTTTCGTCCGGCTAATCCCTCCAGGCATTGCTTCAGGGCTGCTGGCAGGTATTTTACTGCAGTTTGGCATTTCAGCCTTTGGTGGCGCGAAAGTTGACCCTCTGCTTGTAGTTGTCCTGTTTTCTGCGTATGTAGTATTAAGAAGGTTTACATCCCGTTACGCTATCGTGGGTATTTTGGCAATCGGACTTATTTATTTAATTAGTGTGGGGAAAGTAGATTTCAGTAATATCAAATTGGCAATTGCATCGCCGGTATTTGTCGTTCCAGAGTTTTCGTTTCATGCTTTATTGGGTGTTGCATTACCGCTGTTTATTATTACCTTGACAGGACAATATATGCCTGGAATGCTAGTGTTACGAAATGACGGATTTAAAACGAGCGCGAATCCGATTTTGACTGTAACGGGTTTAGGCTCGCTCTTAACAGCGCCTTTTGGTTCACACGCCTTTAATGTAGCAGCAATTACAGCCGCGATTTGTACAGGGAAAGACGCGCACGAGGATTCAACAAAACGTTACATTGCAGGTATTGCCTGTGGCATTTTTTACATTGTTGTCGGCATTTTTGGTGTGACGCTGTCTGCTCTGTTTCTGATTCTTCCTGCTACCTTTATCGCCACCTTAGCAGGATTGGCACTCCTGGGTACAATTGGCGGTAGCCTTGCCAACGCATTAACAGATCCCAAGGGACGTGAGACAGCATTAATTACTTTTTTAGCAACAGCCGCAAATGTTACATTACTTGGAGTTGGAGGTGCATTTTGGGGACTTATTACAGGTTTGGCGGCACATATTTTGATTTATGGACAATTTCGAAAAAAGCAATATAGTACGAATGTAATACAACAAGCTGAGCAGAACCAATAGAAGGCTTGAAATCAGTACAGATACAGATAAGGTCACATGAGAAGCTGCTTGGCGGTAAGCAACGAGTATTCACCTTTGCTGCAAAAGTGGTAGCTACGCCATCTCATGAAGCTTTAATGATGCATCTCGGCGTAGACGGCGCCTTATAAAAGCATCTCCGCAAGGCGATAAATACCGACTTCAATTGCCTCCTCATCTACTTTAGCAAAACCAAGTACCCATCCTTTTCGGTCGCTATTTAGACAATAATTGCTTAGGGGATAAACACGTATTCCTTCTTTGAGCGCTTGGTTAGTCACAGCTTCTTCGTCAAACGATTCCTCAGCTTCGAGAAGCATGTGCAATCCTGTTTCTACCCCACTGAGTTTAAAACGCTTGTCTAGACCAGTAGCAGCTATGGCCTTTGTCATGGCTGCATGTCTACGCCGATATACATTTCTGACTCTTCTCATATGGCGCATGAAATGCCCGTGTTCAATAAAATGAGCAAGCGTCAATTGTTCCATAATTGGAAGATGACGATAAGTGAGTGCATGGACTTGAGCAAGCTGTTGGATGGCCCCTTTTGGCCCAACAATCGCCGATATTCGTATTCCAGGAGCAACCATTTTGGAAAAGCTCATCATATATAACGTATTTTGGGGTTGATGGCTGAATAACGTAGGAAGTGGGTCCCCACGATATCGAAATTCACTATCATAATCGTCCTCAACAATCCAAAATTGATGTTGTGAAGCCTTACGTAACAATTGTTGCCTCCGTGGTTCCGACATTATGACTCCAACTGCACACTGATGCGAAGGCGTGACAAAAGTTAGCTTGGATTGTGGATGAATGTGATCTACCTGTAATCCGTATTCGTCAACAGGAACGGGCACAACATTCATACTCCTATATTTCATGGTCATCCAAGCGGCAGGAAAACCGGGATCTTCAACAGAAACCGTGTCTCCTTCAGTTAATAGCGCTTGGGCGATCAAATCAAGGCTATGCTGCGCTCCTGAGGTTAACATAATTTGATCGATATGCACATGGATTCCTCGTTCAAGTGACAAATACCGTTGTATCTGTTCGCGCAGTGATACAAAACCGTAGGCGTTACCATAAGCCCAATTCGCCAAGTCCATTTCTGTGGAGGCTTGTAAAAATGATTGTCTCCATTTTCTTTGAAAATGTTGGTCCAAATAAGGTTCGTGGGGACAGAAATCAATCTCCACATTTTGCTCTTCTTTGCCTCTAAGCCAGCCGTGTAGATGATTGACTGCAGCCTTTAATACAGGTAATTCAGGGGTGACTGGCCCTTGAGGCATAACATCTTCAAAAGAGCCTGTTATATAGCTCCACTCACTTACCCTTGTTCCACCGCGCCGAGATGTCACGGTGTATCCACGGCTGAATAATTCCTCATAAACAATCTGTATGGTTGAACGCGAGACACCGACTAATAAAGCGAGCTCACGAGATGGGAGTAGCAATTCCCCTGGTGGCCATTTTCCTGTTCTAATATTATGAATCGCTTGGTCTAGAAGTTGCTGCCATAGGGGACGTTGGTCGTTTCGGTTAACTTTGAGCATAAGATTCACCTTCATATGTATTTGAATTCAACATGTGGATTGCTTAAATCACTTATTAATGTATGATTATAACACTCCATTAATTAATATACTATCATGACGATAGCTGCCTTTCAATACGATAGTATTTAGAAAAAGAGGACAACTAGAGCGTTTCTCCAAACTTTAAGCAGCCAAATCATGATGGAAACCAACGTCAAAAAAACTTGTCTATCATTAATCCTTACATTTGGATTAATGATAGACAAGTTTTGTGTTACTATCGCAAAATAACAGGTTATATGCTCCATTATGTGTTAATTTAGTTATGGTGTGTTTGTCTTAATTTTGCATAATAAAGTCATGTTCAATACTGCTGGCACCGTCAAAGGTTCGAATAATATCATAGCGGGTATTGCGTTGTGCCGGAACATGACCCGTTTCGCGGATCAGCTGTAAAATGGATTCGATGTTGACTTTGTACGTTGCGCCTGCGGCGGAAACGACGTTTTCCTCAATCATGGTACTACCGAAGTCGTCACAACCGTAATACAGTGATTTTTTACCGATCTCTGGTCCCATCGTTACCCATGAAGACTGAATATGTTTGATGTTATCCAGTACAAGGCGGCTGATTGCGACAGTCTTCAAATATTCCTCTGGCGTCTGGCGTTCCTTTTTCAGGTTCGTATTATCCGGTTGGAAGGTCCATGGAATAAAGGCCAGGAAGCCTTCGGAATCATATTTGTTTTCAATGCATTCGTCCTGAGCATCACGAACACGCAATAAATGCAGTGCACGCTCCTCCATCAACTCGCCAAAGCCGATAACCATCGTGGCCGTCGTGTTCATACCCACCTTGTGAGCGGTCTGCATCACGTCCATCCAATCACGCCAAGAGCCTTTGAGACGGCTGATTTTGCGGCGTGTGCGGTCATCTAAAATTTCTCCGCCCCCGCCTGGCAGGGAATCCAATCCTGCTTCATGAATGGCTCGAATCGTATCTTCCATGGACAAGCCGGATTTTTCCTTCATCTTATGAATTTCAGCTGGCGAGAAGGAGTGCATCGTAATATCGGGAAAACGCTCCTTGATCGCTTTGAGCAAATCGGTATAGTAACTGAACGGCAGATTAGGATTCACACCGCCTTGCATCAGAATCTCAGTGCCGCCTACATCCTGGGTTTCCTTGATTTTCTGGAAAATCACTTCATCGGGCAGGACATAGCCTTCATCTGAACCCGGTCTGCGGTAAAAAGCGCAAAAGCGGCAATATACGTCACAGACGTTCGTATAGTTAATATTTCGTCCGATGACGAAGGTTTTGATCGGATCAGGATGCATACGGTTCATCACTTTGTTCGCCGCGTGACCGATTTTTTCTACTTCGTCTGACTCGAACAAAGCAACGGTGTCCTCTAAATTCAGGCGTTCGCCGCGTAGGGCTTTATCTAAAATATGGTCGATTACACTCATGGTGTATCCTCCTTCGCTTTCACAGGGGGACGAAATGAAAGACAGGACTTATGAACGAGAATGATTTCACAAACCTGCGTTCGAACCCTGTCGTATTATATGTGTTCATGACTGGCTTTGTATTTGTCTGTGCTATATAGCATAGTAAAACCTAATGATAATACTAACATATCTTTAGGTAAGGAACCATACTTATTCCCGTTTCTTTCTGCTTTCTACCCAGGGGATGATGCGACGAACAAGCTATAATTCTACGGTACATTATCCCATGGAAAGGGAAGATGGGGTTGTGCAACAGCGTTCATATTGCCCTCCGCCATGTCGCGCCTACACAAAGCAGCAAGCTTCCCACTACACAGAAGCTTGCTGCTTTTTTAGATTTTATGTTTATTATGCCGTGTTTTTGTTTTAGCGAAGAGCCTCATTCAGATCATTGATCAGATCGTCAATATCTTCCAGGCCTACGGAGAAACGCAGCAGACCGTCCGTGATTCCCCGCTCCAGACGTACACTATGCGGCATTGCAGCATGTGACATCATTGCCGGATACGACAAAATACTTTCTACAGCTCCCAGGCTCACCGCCACAATCGGAATTTGTACGCGATTGAGTACCTCTTTTGCACGCTCACCGGAACCTACATCAAACGAGATAACCGCACCGTATCCACTGGATTGGCTTTCATGTACGGCACGCCCCGGATGATTTTCCAGACCCGGATAGTATACCGCCTCAATGTCACTTCGCTCGTTCAGCCAATTGGCCAGCTTCGCTGCACTCTTTTCGCTGTGAGCCATACGTGCTTCCAGTGTCTTCATCCCGCGCATAAGCAACCACGACTCCTGTGGGGCCAATACGGTTCCAAGTCCGTTTTGAAGCTGCTTGATTTGTCTGCCCAACGACTCCGTACGTGCTACCGCAAGACCTGCCAATACATCGCTGTGGCCGCCGAGAAATTTGGTTGCGCTGTGCAACACAATATCGACACCCTGCTCAATTGGACGTTGATAATATGGCGTCATAAAGGTGTTATCCAGCAGTGTCAGCAGCCCTTTATCCTGTGCCCAAGCTGTTATCCCTGCCACATCGGTGATTTTGAGCGTTGGATTGGAGGGCGTCTCCATGTACACTGCCTTCGTATTTTCCTGCAATGCTTCTTTCACAAGGTTGATGTCTGTCATATCGACGAAGGTGGTTTCGATATTCATCCGTTTTAAAATAGAAGTCAGCAGGCGGTAGGTCCCTCCATATACATCTTCCGAAACAATGACATGGTCCCCAGCGGACAACAGCATAAACGTACTGGATATAGCCGCCATGCCCGATGCAAAGGCAAAACCTCTCGCTCCACCTTCCAGTAAGGCGATGTAGTCCTCCAAAGCTTGCCGTGTCGGGTTGCCGGAACGGCTGTAGTCATGCAGCGGAGGATTGAAAATATCGTGATGGTGAAAGGTGGACGCCTGATAAATCGGTACGCTCGACGCACCCGTAACACTATCGATTTCAGAGCCAAAATGTAGCAGCTTGGTAGCAAATTTCCGTTCTTTTTCCGACTCTTGCCCGATTTTCCGCACGTCCTCAATCATTGCTGTTGTCCTCCTTCGATTTCCTGACGTGCCGCCTCCAACGCTGAACGCAAATCTTCAATTAAATCATCCGTATGTTCAATGCCGACGGAGAAGCGCAGCAACCGATCATCTACTCCCACTGCATCCCGAATCTCAGCCGGTATATCGGCATGTGTCTGCACAGCAGGATAAGTCATTAACGATTCCACACCGCCCAGACTTTCTGCAAAAGCAATAAGCTTAATGTTTCGAAGCAATGGCTCCACATAACGGGCATCTTTTACTTTAAAAGAGAAAATACCTGTGTTGCCGCTGGATTGTTTATTTTGAATTTCACGACCAGGATGACCCTCAAGCCCCGGATAAAACACCTCAGCCACCGCCGGATGCGTCAGCAGATAATTGGCCAGCACCGTCGCATTGTGCTCATGCCGATCCATACGCAGCGCCAATGTTTTCATGCCCTTCATCAACTGGTAGCTATCGCTCGGAGAAAGTACAGCACCAATGGAATTATGAAGGAAGGAAATTTCGGCTGACAGCTCCTTACCCTTGGTTACAATCAAGCCTGCCAGCACATCGTTGTGTCCGCCCAGATACTTGGTTGCGCTATGTACCACAATATCGGCACCCAGTTCCAAAGGACGCTGGAAATACGGTGTTAACAGCGTATTATCTACAATGGTAAGCAACTGACGTTGTGATGCCCATTCGGCTACAGCGCGAATATCCGTAATCATCATTAATGGATTCGTAGGCGTTTCAATGAATACCGCTTTGGTATTCGGTCGACATGACTGCTCGATGGCTTCAAGATCGTTCGTATCCACATAGCTCGCCGTCACGCCGAATCTGGATAAAATACGTTCCAGCAAACGATACGTGCCTCCATATAGATCCAGCGATACAATCAGATGATCTCCTTGTCCAAACAGGGCAAATACCGTTTGCAGCGCCGCCATACCTGAACTGCATGCAAAGCCTGCATCACCGGATTCCAGTGTAGCGGACGCCTCTTCCAGCACCTTACGTGTCGGATTGATCGTTCGAATGTAATCAAATCCTGTGCTTTGACCCAAACGGGGATGGCGAAACGCCGTAGATTGATAAATCGGAAAATTCACTGCTCCGGTTACCGGCTCTTCGATTGAACCAATTTGTGCTAATCTGCTTTCGATTTTCCACTGTTTCTCACTCATATGAATCCTCCTGTTCATTTCCACAATAGGTGCTGTAACATATGCTGCAAAATTGGATTATCACATCTATACTGCTGCGCTGCTGCAAGGTGGTACTGCGTAGATATAAACGTTAAGCCCCTTTTTTAAATCTGGGGCCCGATATCGAAAGGGGTTTCTTGGTATACATAATAGTTGAGCCAATTTGAAAATAATAAATTGGCATGCGCACGCCAGGTTGAGGGCGGTGTACGCTCAGGGTCATTGTTGGGAAAATAATTTTTCGGTACTTCAATATCCATCCCTTTGGCGACATCACGATCATATTCCCATTTCAGGGAAAGTGGATCGTATTCGGAATGCCCAGTCACAAAGATTTGTTTGCCATCACGCGTAGCTACCAGATACACTCCGGCTTCCTCAGATTCGGATAAAAGCTCCAGTTCGGCAATATGCTCAATATCTTCGCGCCGAACCTCTGTATGCCGGGAATGAGGTGCATAAAACAATTCATCAAAACCGCGTAGCAATTTCACTTTAGGTTTAATAACGCTATGTGAAAACACGCCAAAACATTTGTAATCAAGTCCGTATTTAGGAACATCGAAATGATGGTACAGACCCGCCTGTGAAGCCCAACAGATATGCATGGTCGAAGTTACATTCGTTTTCGTCCATTCAAAAATTTGCCGGATTTCCTCCCAGTAGTTCACATCTTCAAACTCAAGCTGTTCAACGGGTGCTCCCGTAATAACCATACCGTCAAAACGGCTGTTTCTGATCTCGTCAAAGGTTTTATAAAACATGTTCAAATATTCCTGCGATGTATTTTTAGATACATGCGACTTCATGTGCACCAGCGTAACGTCCACTTGAAGCGGGGTATTGCCGACCAGACGCAACAGTTGGGTTTCCGTTGTCTCTTTGGTAGGCATCAAATTCAAAATGGCGATGCGCAACGGACGAATATCCTGATGATAGGCCAGGCTTTCATCCATTACGAAAATATTTTCGCCCTCCAGCACTTCCTTGGCAGGTAGTGTATCCGGAATTTTAATCGGCATGTAAATTCACTCCTTGTTCGGTGAAGTTTTTTGCGAAAATCGTCATGTTGAGATGCCGGGCATATAATAAAAAGACCTTCCTCGGTTACGAGAAAGGTCATATTTGTATCCATATGCGCCTCTCTCATCTGTCAGGGCATCGCTCTTTGTAAAAAGCGCGCGTCCTGCAAGAATTAGCACCGTGCGATTAAAATCGCCGGTTGCCGGGTATCATCGGGCTAGTCCCTCCACCTGCTCTTGATAAGATTTCGCTATATTCATTTTGGGTTCATAAAAAGTTCTTGTTGTTCACTTTAATGCATCCGCTGGGCTTCGTCAAGATGGGACTTGTAATTTTCCACCCCTGCATTCACATTTCGTCTTACATTTCCATATGTTAAATCATACATTACCCCATCGCCGAAGCTCTTGTCACTCCTGTTGATTTAGCCCATGATTTTGCGCTTGAAAGGCTGTAGGCCGAGCGTTATACTATACAAGTGCTATAGGCGAAAATATAAAGCAGTGGTGCAGATTTAGAGTGCTTTCTGCGATACTGTGGCAACCTAAAAAGAACATTTGTGAGGTGAATCCGGAATGGAAGGCGACCCGAGTCCGAATAGGCGGCGATCCCTGAACAACAGCATAGGAATGACTTCAGCTTGCCGAAAGACGGGACGCCAGGCTCTGCATGCTCCAAAAGCCTCTGGCTTTTGATGGGATGCCGCTTACCCGATCCGGCTAACTGGCTAACTGAGTCCATTCCTTATGCTTGAGATACACGTATTTTCCGTTACGACGGAGCATAAGGAGTGACATATATGAAAATCCGTTTGGTAAACAATGGGGTTTTTACCCCTGTCGAAGAAATTGAAATGGCGCTTACTCCGCCAGCAGAAGGCTTTTATTGGATTGATGCCGATGTTGATGATCTGGCAGTGCTCCAGCCTTTGTTCTCCATGCATGATCTCGCGGTAGAGGACTGTTTGAGTGAAGAAGAGCAGCGTCCAAAGATTGAAATTTACGAGAGCCATTATTTTATCGTTGTAAACAGTATTCGTTTTGATGATGAAGAAATATTTTTACGTGCTTTGAACATTTTCCTAGGCCGCCATTTTATCATTACGGTGACGAAGCAGAAAATCAATGAGCTACGTACCCTCAAGCCTATGCTATGGGAGCAGGAGGTTAGCCAGCCTGACCGTTTTATGTATCTGTTGATCGATTTGATTGTTGACAACTATTTTCTGGTTGGTGACCGGATTGAGGTTCGCATTGAAAAGCTGGAAGAAGACATTCTGATGCATACGAAAAAATCGCATTTGAATGAAATTATCGGCTTACGCAGTGAGATCCTGTGGCTGAAAAAAGTGCTTGGTCCACAAAAAGAAGTCATCAATACGTTGAACAAACGGGATTTACGGCTGATTGACGATCAATTGCAAAAATATTTCAGCGACATTTATGAAAATGCCGTGAAAATTTCGGAGACTTTCGAAACTTACCGCGATCTAATGGGTAACCTTCGAGAGGCTTATCAATCCAGTATCGCTAACCGTGCGAATGAAATCATGCGCGTGTTTACAGCGATTACAACCGTGTTTATGCCGTTGACTGTTATTACCGGAATTTATGGTATGAACTTTGATAATATGCCTGAGCTTCATACACGTTATGGTTATTTTGTCGTCATTGGTATTATGGTGGCGCTGGGTGTAAGCATGTTTTGTATTTTCCGCAAGAAGGACTGGGTTTGAAAAGAATCAGCGGCAGCCGTATCCTCACAGGATATAGCTGCTGCTTTTTTTGTGTGGTTATTTTTATATTTGCGCTATGTTATCCCGCATGTCGTTCTGATGCTACCTGATGACGAAAACGGATACGAATCAGACGCAGCCGCTCATAAACTTGATCCAATCCCTTTTCCGCAGCCTGTTCCTCACCATATACCCGCAGCATGACGGGCTTGAGCAGCGTATCCCCCAGTTCTTCAAACGCAGACCAGATCGCCATCTGCTCTTCTTCAGATACGTTCACCAATTCCTGACGGATCAGTTTTTCCATATCGATTCCATCTCTATCCAAATGCTCTACTGCTTCAATCATTTCTCTACGATGTAACCCCGCCTTCAGTCCGATATGCTCCAATGTAAGACCGTCTGAAATACCTTCAATAATGGTTTTTGTCAGACTGAATTTATTCAGTTCCTGCTTATACTGGGTCTCTTTTTGCTTGTACAGCCATGATAAGAAAACTTCCTCATCCAGCGTCTCTGTTACCCAATTTAGCGGAAATGGCGTAGTCCGGTCATTTTGTGTCGTTATAGCCAGTAGCTCTGGCCCATATTGAGATATTTTACCTTGCCCCATCCCTGGTAGCTCCAGCAACTCCTCCTCGGTATGGGGAAGATAGACGCTAATCAACCGGAGCAGACGATTGGTAGCGATAAAATAAGGTGCCTTTCGCTCGGCAGCCGCCTTTTGCCGCCTCCACATCGTCAATTGCTCATACACATCATCACGCGGAAACAAATCACTATAGCAATACAGCTTTTGTAATGTTTGTCCACGTCCTGCTGCCCCTGCCCCTTCCTGCTCATGAAAAACACCATGGATTAAGGGTCTGTAGCCCTCTGCCATCTTCAGCGCCAGCTCATGGCGGTATACATGCAGCAACTCCTGCCACAAGCTGCCCTCATACCAAAGATCATCTGTACTTTCATCCAAGCTGTGTTGTGTGCTCCATCCTGCACTCCATACCCCATCATGTTGACCAATCCATACCTGGGCAAATAGCTCATGGCCCTGTTCATTCCGTTTGGACAAGCGGTTTAAAAATACAATTTCCATGCTTTTTTCCTCCATGCTTATAATTGGGTTACAGTCCGGTACAACGCCAAACGCAAAAAAAGCACCTATCCCGCGTATTCGCAAGAAAGGTGCTTCCCTTTTTGAGCCGTACTATACTGTTGCCTATATGATAACCGTACCTCGGATCGCCGTCAACCCAAAATTATCATTTGTTCAGCTTTTCCTTTGCCAAGGCAAGAGCACCGCACAATCCGGCATTGTCTCCCAAGCCTGGGGCCACGATATATTGATCAATTTCTGTAGTCAGACTCCGATGCTGTACGTATCCGTTCAACAGTTTTTGAAGCTCGGCGCGAACGAGTGGGAACAGTTGCTCCTGCTTCATCACTCCGCCGCCCATAATAATTTTTTGCGGTGAAAGAATCAATACATAGCTCATCAAAGCCTGTGCCAAATAATAAGCTTCCATCTCCCATGCCGGGTGATCCACAGAAAGCTCATGGCCTTTGACCTTCCATCTTTTTTCAAGTGCAGGACCCGCAGCCAGCCCTTCCAGACAATCTCCGTGATAAGGACATGTCCCTTCATAGGTATCTTCCGGATGACGACGCACCAGAATATGGCCCATTTCAGGATGGGACAGTCCATGAATCAGCTTTCCACCGACCTGAGCACCCGCTCCGATACCTGTACCTATCGTAATATAGAGACAGCTATCCAGTCCCTTAGCCGCCCCCCAGATGGATTCGCCCAATGCTGCACCGTTCACATCCGTGTCAAATCCCATAGGTACGTCAAAATGCTCTTTCAGTTTGCCGATCAGGTTATAATTGCCCCAATGCGGCTTTGGCGTTGTTGTAATATAGCCATATGTATCACTGCCTTCGATAGGATCAATCGGCCCAAACGACCCTACACCCAGCGCTTCAATGCCCTTCCCTTCAAAAAATGCAACGACATTCGCCATCGTTTCTGCTGGCGTGGCTGTCGGAAAGCTTGCGCGTTCCAGCACCTCTCCCTGTTCGTTGCCAATTCCACATACAAATTTGGTACCGCCTGCCTCAATTGCTCCCAATACTGTCATAGCTGCTGTTGTCCCCTCTCAGTCATGATCCGATTCTCTCTACCCTATATTCTCCTGAAACGTATCCAAGGTCAATCCCCTTAAAAGGACACTAACGCACAAAGCGCCAGCATCCTCATATGTGTAATGAGAGCTCCGGGTTGTACTTGTGAAGCCAAGCTGGCTTCGTTATGATCCAGTTGCCACACCCATTAACGTACACAAGCTTTTCATTTCAAGCTCCTCAAACTTGTCTACAATTTGCACATGATCCAGTGTCAGCAGACAGCTGTCCAGTTCGCATGCTACAGGTACACCACAGTGAATTTCAGCCAACTTACGTGACAAATGCAGCATATCCAGATCACTCTCGATCTTTTTGCGCACCGCCGGCGTCAATTGATCCAGATTCTCCAGAATACCTTCAATGGAGTCATATTCCTGTACCAGCTTGAGTGCCGTCTTCTCACCAATGCCCCGTACTCCCGGATAATTGTCACTTGCATCCCCCATTAGTCCCTTGAGGTCCACGACTTGGCGAGGTTTGAGTCCTTTTTCGGACAGCAGCGTTTCCGGGGTATACACCATATAATTGCCGTGGCCTTTTTTCATAATAATGACCCGTGTCCGCTCATCCACCAATTGGAGTAAATCGTGATCTCCGGAGAGAATCATTACATCCATGTCCTCAGTCTGCGTATAAAGGCGTGCCAGCGTACCGATACAATCATCCGCTTCAAAGCCTGCCGCTCCAATGTTAGGAATGCCGAGGCTGTCCGTCACTTCACGGATCAATGTAAATTGGGGAATCAAATCATCTGGCGCGTCAGCCCGATTCCCCTTGTACGCAGCAAAATGCTCCCCGCGAAACGTCGTTCCTCCCATATCCCAGCAGCATACGACATGCGTTGGATTATATGTTTGTACCGCATCCCAAAAATATCGAATAAAACCATATATGGCGTTCGTTGGCACTCCGGCCTTTGTACGCCTTATATAACCGTTTGCAGCAGTTGCATAATAAGCGCGGAATAACAGAGCCATGCCGTCAACCAGCATTATGGATTGTTCTTTACGTTGTGTCACAGATTGTATTGCTCCCATTCATGATATTATTATTTAACCCCAACAGTATAACATATCACGGAGCCGAATTGGACGTTATTGAGCGCCCCATGCTTCCTCAAATGTTTCCTCTTTGAAGCCTACCGTTACTTTGTTCCCGTCTGTTACAATCGGGCGCTTGATCAATCTTCCATTCGAGGATAAAAGCGAGATTTGTTCTTCACGGCTCATGTCTGCCAACTTGTCCTTTAGCTTTAGATCCTTATAAGCCTCACCGCTCGTATTGAAAAACTTTTTCAGCTCCAGTCCACTTTTGCTGATTAAATCAGCTAATTCCTCCGGGCTGGGAGGTTGTTCAAAAATAGGAACCAATTCCGTTTCATGTTCCTTGCTTTGCAGCCATTTCACTGCATTGCGGCAAGTGCTGCATTTAGAGTACTGGTATACTTTCAACTGGCTCATTGTTATGCTAACCCTCCATTTTGATTTCTTAACACCTCTTGCAACTTGGCCATATCGTCCGGCAAAGGAGCGCAAAACGTCAGCTGCTCTCCGGTCACAGGATGCACCAAGGACAGCTCTGAGGCATGCAATGCCTGTCGGGGCATCTGGGCATCCAACTGATCATAGCGCTCACGTTGTGCAGCGTCATCAGGCGTATTTCGGTACATTTTATCTCCAATCAACGGACATCCGATAGAAGTCATGTGTACCCGGATTTGGTGCGTACGCCCGGATTCCAGCTTAATCCCGATGCGGCTCCCCTCATTCCAGGCTTCCTCCAGCTTATACAGTGTAAGGGCCGGATAACCATCAGGGGTCACCATGCGCAAATGTGGATCATCCGGATTACGGTCAATCGGCCCATCCACCCTGCCTGTCTGTGGATCAGGGCAACCGTGCACCAGGGCAGTGTAACGCTTATCCACCGTTCCCATAATCATTTGCTCTGAAATATGCTGGTGTACATATGGATTTTTAGCCACCACAAGAACGCCAGTCGTCTCCTGATCCAGACGATGAACGGGGCGAAACCGGAACAGCTCACCTTTGGCCTGCCAATAATGCACAATCCCATTAGCCAGTGTTCCCGTGTAATGACCGTGAGTAGGATGGACAATCATACCCGCCGCCTTGTTGACAACCAATAAATGCTCATCCTCAAACAAAATGTCAAAAGGAATCGGTTCAGGCAAAATATCATCAGAACGCTCTCGCTCCATACGAATTTCCACCCGATCCCCGGACTGTACCTTTACACTGATATACACTCGTGTTCCGTTCAGCATAATGCCTTGTTCCGTCAGCTTGAGTTTGGATATCAGCTTGCGTGAAACATTCATACGTTTTTGCAAAATGGTCTTCAACAGCATTCCCTCCTCCTCAGGAGGGATCGTATACACGATAGGTTCATAGTACAAGCTCATCACAAATTCCCGGTTGCCTCCTTATTTGCGGAACACTTTTTTGCTGCGCACATATTCGACATCCGGCACCCCTTGACGTACATTCGCGGTGCGGGCCACGACGAAGAAATAATCGGACAGACGGTTCAAATACCGACGTACCGCAGGATTGATTTCCGTATGCTTGCCCAGTGTGACAGCACGACGTTCCGCTCGGCGGCAAACCGTACGACAAACATGAAGCGCTGAGGACAACGTGCTGCCTCCCGGAATAATAAAACGCTCGACCTTCGGATTTTCCTCCTGACATGCATCAATCCAGCCTTCCAGCCGCTCTGCCAGCTCATCCTTCACCTTGTATTTGCTTTCGTTGATTTTGACAAACGCCAAATCCGAACCGCAATCAAACAGTTCCTGCTGTACTTCCTCCAATTGGGTCCGAATATCTGCAAACTTTTCCCCTTCGGCAAAGCTGATCGCTTGACCTACAAAGCTGTTCAGTTCGTCAATCGTACCGTATGCCTCCACACGGTCATCATCCTTGGCCACCCGACCGCCGATCACCGAGGTTTGTCCCTCATCACCTGTTCTTGTATAAATTCCCATGGTATCTCATCCCCTCTATCATTCCGTCAATGCTTTTAACACCTTGATGGCTTCTTCCTTATTACTCGTACGCGGTGGCACGGTAGCAAATAATGTTTTGGAGTTATATTTTACATCCTTGAACATCTTCATCTGCTCCACCGGAATCCCGAACAAATGAGTTTCCTTGATCATATCTGTTCCTTTTTCCCCCTGCTCCTTCTCCTTAAATACGCCGCCCTCGAACACACCCCGAGCATACGTTTTCTTGTCAAAAGCATCGTCTAAAGGCAAATTCGAACCATTCTGTCCATACAACTTCATATCCTCTTCCGGCAAAATAAACAGGTCGTTTTCCCCGGCCGCATATTCAACGACCAGTTTCTGCTGGTTATACAATGGGCTAACTGCAAGCTCGATGGTTGGAGCCTGTTCGCCCAGTTTATCCTTAAGCTTTTGCGCCAGCTCATCACGAATAATTGAAGCATCCCCTTGCTTATCCATGATAAAAATGGTGAAACTGTCCTTGTCCCGCCCCCCGCATCCCGCCAACAGCACGAGTGCCAGCATTCCGATAATCCATGGCGACAGCCTTTTCAGCCCTGCTCTCATATGTACGCCCCCTCTTCCATGCCACTAATATATCATAAGTTGTGAACGCAAAAAAAGAAGGCCCTGCGGCCTTCTCTATACGTACGGCTTGGCTTCACACGGTTACACCTTGCATTCCGTACCGTACAGCTTCATGTATTCGTTAATTTTCAAATCGAGCTTGCAACTGATCTCAATGACAAGATCAGAGGTGAAGGACTTCTCTTCCTGAAACGTCCGCATCATCTCATTGCGCAGGAACAAAATTTCATCTTCCAGGGAAATGTCGTATCCTATTGAACCCGATGAATTATATCCAACATATGACATGATCATTCCTCCTGCAATTGAAAAATTGAACTTCCTGCTTTCGATTTTACATTATAGCATATAAATTTAGAAATAAAATACTTTTTTCTATGAATTACCCATAAAAAAATAATTTTAACCTTCTTTTCTTACTTTTTCTACAAAATGACCAATACGATCCAATGCTTCTGTCAGTTGAGACACAGAGGTCGCATATGAGCAACGAAGGTATCCTTCGCCCCCCAAACCGAATACGTTCCCCGGCACCGCCGCAACCTTGGCCTCTGCCAAAAGACGCTGCGCAAACTCATCCGAGCTCAGCCCTGTGCTTTGAATACTTGGGAAAACATAAAAAGCCCCTCTCGGTTCGTGGCATTCCAGACCAATTTCCCGGAACCCCTCAACCATCAGACGGCGACGCTGATTGTAAGCTTCCACCATGCGATCCTTCTCGCCCAAACCATTGCGTAGACCCTCAAGAGCCGCAACCTGACCCATCGAAGGCGCACACATCACGGTATACTGGTGGATTTTAAGCATAGCGGCAATTAAATCAGGGTGCCCGCATGTATATCCAATACGCCAGCCCGTCATGGCGAAGGCTTTGGAAAAACCGCTGACGAGAATGGTACGATCCATCATGCCTGGCATAGCCGCGAAGCTAACATGCTTCTCACCATAGTTCAACTCTGCATAAATTTCATCAGAAATGACGATCAAATCATGCTTTTCTACAACTTTCGCAATCGGAAGCCAATCCTCATAGGTCATGGTCGCCCCGGTTGGATTGCTCGGATAGCATAATATCAGCACTTTGGATTTAGGTGTGATTTTAGCCTCCAGCGCCTCTGCTGTCAGCTTGAATTCATCCTTGGCGAAGGTTTCAATCCCTACGGGAATACCGCCGCCAATCGAAGTGATCGGAGAATACGAAATGTAGCATGGCTCAGGAACCAGAATTTCGTCGCCAGGTACAATTAACGCACGCAAAGCCAGGTCAATCGCTTCGCTGCCGCCCACCGTCACGATGATTTCACTTTTTGGATCATAGCGGACTGCAAATTGCTCATCCAGATATTCACTAATCGCCTCACGCAGTTCAGGCGTCCCCGCGTTGGAAGTATAGCTGGTAAAACCCCGCTCCAATGAGTAGACGCAGGCTTCCCGCATATGCCAAGGGGTTGTAAAATCCGGTTCGCCTACCCCCAGAGTAATAATATCCTTGTTGCCGCCCACCAGATCAAAAAACTTACGAATGCCCGAGGATGGAATCTCGCGCACCAATGGAGACAAATACGAGCTCATGGCTTTGTTACTGTCAGTCAATGCTTCAGGTTTGATATTCATCATGATCTTCCTTTACGGCGAAATCATCAGACGATTATCTTCCTGATGATCTTCGAAGATAATTCCGTCCTGTTTGTATTTTTTGAGCGTAAAATTGGTCTTGGTAGACAGGACCGAATCAATAGGCGACAGCTTTTCCGACACAAAGTTCGCTACCTCGCGAAGATTGCGTCCTTCTACTTCCACTAACAAGTCGTATGCACCAGACATGAGATATACCGATTTAACTTGTGGATACAAATAAATCCGTTCAGCGATGCCTTCAAATCCTCTTCCCCGCTCCGGTGTAATTTGCACCTCAATTAAAGCAGTAACCTTTTCGTCGTCAACTTTATCCCAATTAACCACAGCGGCGTATTTGACGATCACATGCTGGTCTTCAAGCTCTTTAATCGCGGTACATACATCCTGTTCGGCAACTCCCAGCAAGGTAGCAAGCAGAGTCGGCGTCCTTCTTGCATCTTCTTTTAACAATTCCAGCACTTTTAATTTCAAATCATTCAGTTCTGTCATTCTACATAAGGCCTCCATCAAAAGAGATTACTATACATCATACAATACGTGCTTTAAACCTGCAAAGAAAAACCGCCCGCCCCGGTGAACCCGGCAGACGGACGGCTTGTTATGAGAAAAAGCTTCAAAAGCGGAGTGCCCCGTTTACATATAGTAAGGGTTGTTTTGGTGAGAAGGCTGGCCCTGTTGATGCATAGGCTGGCTATACACTCCCGCGGAGGACGATTTTTGCTGAATGAACTGCTGGCATTCCTGTTGGGTTTTTCGGGCTTCCTGAATCTGTTTGTCCAAATCGGTGCGCAACGCTTTGGTCGTGGTGGAGTACATGTTGTTCTGACTCATCAAACGGTACAAATCACCTTGCAGACGCAGTGTATCGCTCGTAAGGTCGGTGAAAAGCTGGCGCACAGACGGACAATTGGATTCAGTTGTCGCCGTTGTATATTCTCCCACAGTGCGTTTCATATCGGCAAGAATGGTATAGAGCAAATCTTCTTCGGGCATAAATGACGTATTGTTCTGTGAAAACATCGTGATATTACCTCCTTTGTTGGTTAATCCATAGTTACTGCTGCGGTTGCATAGGGGCAATCTGCTGGTGCTGTTGAAGGGCATTTGAAAGCAGATTCAGGTGGTGCTCATGAGTTCTCGCGAATTGCAGACAAGCTTGCTGAATGGCAGGATGCTGAACGGATGCTGCCGTTGCCGCACATTGCTTGAGCAGCAGTTCTTCATTGGAAATGGAGTCCACGATGTACTCCAGTTCTTTGCCAGTCAAAGGTTGCATGTTCGTAGATTGCATGGTCTGTGCCTCCTTAAATGTTTTGTTGCACGCTGGTTAGCTTGTCCGTTTGGCGGAATTATATGTATATGTGAAGAGGAGCGGAGTTTATCGAAATTTGACGATTTAGTGAAGTACGGTTCCTGAGGAGGACGCTACGCGATCCATTTGATCTTACGATCGCTGTTGCCTCGGGATTCTTTGGATTTTATAAAATATTTAGAGGTAAGAATTCCATGGCAAAGGCGAACGCTGTCGCTTCTTCAGATTCAAATGAATCGCTTCGCTGCTTTTGGCGGAAACGCCCACCACTAAGGCGCGCCAAAGATTTCGATAAGACTCCCCTTTGGGGTGGGAAGTGAAGGGTATTAAAATATGAGAAGCCTGATGGCTTCTCGGAACTACTTTAAATAACTACACACACATTGGATATTGCTTATAGGGAGTGTTTTGTTATGGATTTGATTAGTGGGAATACGTATTGGCCTAGCACCCTGGAGCACAAACTGGATTTTCCTTCTTTAACAGAAGATTTGACTTGTGATGTGCTTATCGTCGGGGGTGGGATGGGTGGGTCAATCTGTGCCCGACTGCTGGGAGAACGACAGGTGGATACAGTGGTCATTGACAAGCGTAAGCTGGCGCACGGAAGTTCTTCGGCCAATACCGGATTGCTGCAATATAGCAATGATAAGACGCTGACTTCTTTTATCAACACTTTTGGCGAAGCTAATGGGGTGCTGTTTTATCGGATGTGCAAGGATGCTCTGGATCAGTTGGAAAAGCTGGCCAGCACAGTGGACATCGACCCGTCCTTTATCCGGCGCAGCAGCCTATATTATGCGAGTACGCCGGAGGATGTGTCGGTGCTCCAAAACGAGTTCGAACAGCTAATCCGCTTTGGATTCCCAGTGGAATATTGGGATGAGCAACAGGTGGCTGCACGTTTTCCTTTTCGAAAACCGGCTGCGCTGTATACACATGAAGATGCAGAGGTAAATCCGTTTCGTTTTGCACAGGGACTCCTGCAATCTGCCAGCCGTCTTGGTGTACACTTATATGAGCATACCGAAGCGAAGCATTTTGAATTTGGTGACAATGAGGTCGTTTGTCATACCAGCGGTGGAACCATTCGGGCGAAAAAGGTTATTTTTGCGGCAGGCTATGAAACGCAGGAAATTAAAAAGGATCGTGGAGCCATACTGGAAAGCTCTTATGCGATTGCTACCCAGCCGGTTGGAGATTCAGCCATGTGGCATGAGCAATGTCTAATCTGGGAAACCGCCCGTCCTTATCTGTATATACGCTCCACTACGGATGGACGCGTGATTATCGGGGGGCTGGATGAGCCTGTACTCGACCCGAGACAGCGTGAAGTCAGGCTGCTGCACCAACAGAAAAAGCTGCTGCAAGCATTACAGAAGCATTTTCCCGATATACCCTTCAAGATTGATTACGCGTGGGCAGCCGTCTTTGGCTCCTCCCATGATGGCTTACCGTATATTGGCCCGCACCCGCGCTTTCCGAACTGCTACTTTTTGGAGGGCTACGGGGGAAACGGCACAGTCACCAGCATGATGGCTGCACAGCTGTTGGCTGATGAACTGACGGGCACACACCGACCTGAGATAGAGTTTTTTTCACTAACACGTACCACCAAGCCTTCACCCGAAATAACGGAGCCGCTGGCTTAATAAATACGAAACACGAAAGAGCCTCCCATTCCCATTTTCGTGGGTTTGGAGGCTCTTTTTGAATATATATTTTAAGCTACTCGGTTTGCCTGTGCCAGCGTCGTGCCTTGGAATGAGACTTGTTCTGCTTCGTTGTTTGCTCCTTCTTTAGCACATTGCGCATAAATACCCATCCCGCCACGGGCATTAACGCAAGCCCAATCAACAGCCAGATCATGGCTATAGGTGCCTTGCTCATACTCAACACACCCAGAAAGATAAGCATTCCGGTCAATCGACCTACCATCAAACACAACTCGCGCAGTACGACCAGTTCCACCCTCTGATTAACATCCTCTTCGCTCACGCCCATCAGGTCAAAGCTCGCAGAAATCATCGGGATTAAATATAACGGCAAAAACAAGGCGGTCCCGATGCCCATAATCAACAGCATGCTATACTCCATACGCCACAGTAACGGCAAAAGTACAATCACCAGCAGCACGGCCCCCAACAGCATGCCAACCGAGCGATATTGTGGTTTGAGCCATTTGCCAACAGCCCAAAAGCTGAAAAATGAAACTGCGGATGTAATAAGTGAAAACTGCGCCAGCTTCCACTCCTGCTGAGTAGCGACATACACAAGCAGCGTAATCAGAAATGCAAAAACTCCTTCACGAATACCCTGTGTAACAAGCGACAACGACAATGGCCGCCACATACTTCCTTTTTGCGACAAACGTTGCTTGGACTCCTGCCAATTGTAACTTCCTGTCGTCTTACGCTTGTGAAGAAAGAAACTCAGCACTACCCCTACCACATAAAGTGCCAGAGAGATACTAAATATCACGCGATATCCCGCATCATCCTCCATACGGGCAATAATCCAGCCGGACAGCAAGGGACCGACAATACCTGAAAACGAACCCAGCAGACCGACCCAGCCATTAAAATGATCCCGGCTTCCCTGATCTGTGACTTCGAAAAAAATCACATTAAAAGCCAGCCAAAACAAACCCAACGCTGCACCCAATAGCATCCCTAAAGGCCATATGTAGTTTACAGCCTGCGATCCCGTATATAAAACCACCAGATAAAATAACCCGGACAATGCGGTCCCTACGCGCAGAGCATTCATTTTGTTATGCTCCTTGACCCATTTTCCAGCTACCCAAACCATGATTCCCAGCGCAATTTGCTGGCTGACATTAAACCAGCCAATCATCGCGTAATCCTGCCTGCTTTTCCACAGATATACGTTAAGAAAAGTACCTGACAGAGCTGCCGCAAACACAAACAATCCATTCAGGCTTAGCAGCAGAATGGATTGTCCGTTCAGGTTTGATTTCAATGTAGTTCCCCCTAACCGAAAATCACCATTCAGCTCCTTTTATCTCAGCTTGCTTCAGAGCTTCTTCGGTTTAAGATGCCCGAGTTCAACTTGGGCTTATCCGGGGGAATATAATTTAATTGTTGGAAATACCACTCAGCTTCTCTAACAAGCGCAATCGGTCATCCTCTGACAACGTCTGCTGAACATGGAAGCAGCTTGGACATACATATACATTTAAGACAAACGGCAAATCCAGAACAGGTCTGCCAAGCGCAGGAGACATCGACGGTACAAAGCCTTCTCCGGTCACGGTTTGCGAACCTGCATGCAGCATGTATTCACCGCATTGGGAACATTCGAGAACCTCATCTTGTCTGTCGAGTATTTGTTCAGCGCCTTGTTCATAAGCCATCAGATCCGCACCGCTTTCTTCGAATTTTTGCAGGGTATGCAGCACAGGCAGCTTGTGAAGCTCGTTGTCCTGTAACAGTGGAGCGTCAGCCGGCTTTTCAACTACGGCTTCATCCTCTGCTTCATATAAAATATCCTGCTCATCATCATCCCCAAGCTGAATGCTTAACGTACGATAGCCCTTTAGGTCTTCCTTCACAGGGGAAAGCGCTGCTTGACCCACAGAGGTCGCATCATCATGGCTATGGTCGTGGTCATGTGCAAGAGTATGCATGTGTTCACTTTCTCCATGTCGGTGCTCATCCGTATGCCCATCAACATGTGCAGAATCAGACTCCGTTTCATCTTCATCATCGGTGATATCCGAATACCCTTTCAGGTCATTATGGCAATAAGGGCACTCTTCTTCAGGTCCCAATTCTTCATCCCAAATAATTTCCATGTTACACCATGGACAAATAGTCATTTCCAAGCTTCATCATCCTTCCGTTCCAAGCGTATACCAAGCTCTAGTATACAGGATGTGTCAAGTTACACTGGCACCAATCACATAAGATAACGATATCGAGATAATCATGGAGAACAAGCCGACAGCGCGGTTGTCCTCCTTAATTTCCTGATCGATTGAAAATACCGGTGTCAGAAACTCAAACAGAAAGTACGCCGCAAGCAGTAGTAAAAAGCCAACGAACGACCAAATCATCGTATCGTACACGCTGGATTTGGCCTCCATCGCAAAGCGGAGCACGTTGCAAATGCCAAACATTTTCCCGCCCGTAGCCATCGCTACCGAAATATTGCCGCGTTTGATCTCTTCCCAGCATTTATACCGGGTTACCAGCTCAAAGCAAGACAAAAATACAATCAGCTCCAGCACCGCCACCGAGAAATAGCCCAGCATCATTCCTAACGGATGTGACAGCAATTCATCAATCGCCATCTTCACTTTGTCCCTCCCGTTCTACAAAGCGTTCCCGGCCGGAGCCAGTAACCCGTAGCTCATTCCAATTCAGCAACCGTCACGCCTGTGCCGCCTTCATTGTAATTTCCGATACGGTAGCTTTTCACATGCTTATGCTTGCGAAGGTACTCCTGAATACCGGTCCGAAGAACCCCTGTACCTTTGCCATGAATAATGTGTACCTGCCCCAGATTGGCCAGAAATGCTTCATCCATGAAGCGATCTACCTCCATCAGTGCTTCCTCTACGTTCGCACCACGCAGATCAAGCTCGTTTCGCACATTATCATCCCGTGTTCGCTTAATGCCGGTTACCGGTTTCTGGGCTCTAGGTGTAGTTGTTTGGGCGGGTTGCAGCAGCTGCAGATCGTCCAGACTGACCTTCATTTTCATGATGCCCAACTGCACCACGGCTTCCTTGCTGCCAGACAGTTCCACCACATGACCTTTTTTATTCAGGCTGTGAACGGATACCTCATCACCCGCTACGATAGAGCGAGTACGTGTAGCCGCCGGGCGCTTGACTGCGCTTTTCATACGCTGTTTCGGTTCCGCTTCATCCAGCTCTTTGCGGGCTGCAATCAGCCTATGTTCCTTAACAGAAGCTCCTTCTTCCTGAGCCAACTTACGCAGATCAGCAATGATTATCTCCGCTTCACTGCGAGCTTTGTCCACGAGACTTCTCGCTTCGTCCGCAGCTTTCTCCAGCAAACGCTCCCGCTGTGCTTCCAGCTTTTCCAGTTCATTCTGGTGACGGGTGCGCAGTTCTTCCATTTCACCTCGCAATTGTTCCGCCTTTTCCCGCTCTTGCTCGGCTGTCAAACGGTTCTGTTCCAGTGACGCAATCATGTGCTCTACGCGCTGATCTTCTTCCGTCACCTCACCACGTGCATAATCCAAAATACGGCCCGGCAATCCCAAGCGCTCAGCAATGGCAAAAGCGTTACTTCGACCGGGTACACCTACAAGAAGACGGTATGTCGGGCTTAATGTAGCAACATCGAACTCCATGCTCGCATTAATGATTCCTTTGCGCTCATAGGCATAGGCCTTCAATTCACTGTAGTGAGTCGTCGCAACCATACGGCAACCCAAAGCATGCATATGCTCCAGAATGGATACAGCCAAAGCCGAGCCTTCCGCAGGATCGGTTCCTGCACCTACCTCATCAAGCAACACAAGGCTTTTCGGCGTCATATTTTTCAGAATGCTGATAATATTGGTCATATGACTGGAAAAAGTACTCAAGTTTTGCTCAATACTTTGCTCGTCACCAATATCTGCATAGATGGCATCAAATACGCACAATTGGCTTTCGTCCTCTACAGGCACAAAAAGTCCAGACATCGCCATCAGACTAAGCAAGCCGATGGTTTTCAGCGTTACGGTTTTCCCCCCAGTATTCGGTCCGGTTACGATAATGGAAGTGTACGAATTGCCCAGCTCCACATCAATCGGAACGACCTGCTCCAACGGAATAAGAGGGTGTCTGCCTTTTTTCAGCTTCAAGTAACCACGATCATTCATCAATGGCAAGGTTGCCTTCATCTCACGAGCAAGACGCGCTTTGGCAAAAATAAAATCAAGCGTCCCCAAAACATCTACATCATATAGCAGCATATCCGCTTGTTCTGCGACAAGTGCAGTCAGCTTTTGTAAAATCACTTCTATTTCGCGTTCTTCTCTCAACCGTGTTTCCCGCAGCTTGTTGTTCATGGCCACGATGGATTCAGGCTCGATAAACAGCGTTGCCCCGGACCCGGATTGATCATGCACAATTCCGCCAAAATAAGAACGATACTCGGCTTTAACCGGAATTACAAAACGGTCTCCACGGATCGTAATCAACTGATCCTGAAGCATTTTGGATACGGTGGAGGAACGAATCATGGAATCCAGCTTTTCCCGAATACGCACTTCACCCGAGCGCAGCTCTCTGCGGATCTGTGAAAGCTCTGTACTGGCAGAATCCAGCACCTCTGCATTTTCGTCGATACAGCCTTTAATCGAGTTTTCCAGACCTCTCTGTTCTGAAAGCTGTTCACTCCAATACAGCAGTGTTTCCACTGGATTTTCCTCATGCAAGCTTGCCACGTACACCTGTACACGGCGTGCTGCCTGGACTGTTGTCCGAATGCCAAGCAGCTCTTGCGGACTCAGTGTTCCGCCGATACGTGCGCGCTTGACCGCTGGAGTAATATCCACAACTCCGTTAAAAGAGGGTACTCCTTTAAGTCGATCGGCAGCATAGGCCTCATCCGTGCCTTTCAGCAATTTCTTGATATGTTCCAAATCATCGCTGGGCTGTAGCCGCTGGGCTGTCTGCTGACCAATCGCCGTTTGAGCATAGTGACTTAGTTTATTTAAAATTTTTTGATATTCTAGGGTTTTGAAAATTTTAGAGTCCAACTTCACTACTCCTTTCACTTATATCTATATTATAACGAAAGCCGCGCACTTACGCTATTTGCCAACTCCGTTTTACACATAAGAAAGCCCTTCATGCCACACAATAACCTTTGTATAACCCTGTACATTCAAAAAACAAAGGAGGTTATTCCGTGAGCATTCTCGGGCACATTGTGCGTTTCATCGTCGCCGCTTTGGTTCTGATGGTCGTAAGCTGGATCGTTCCCGGCTTTAGTGTAGGCGGCTTTTGGAGCGCGCTGATCCTTGCCATTGTCATTGCCTTGATCGGTTACATCATTGAGGCTATGTTTGGCCGACGCGTTTCACCATTCGGACGCGGTATCGTAGGCTTCCTGGTGAGCGCTCTGGTTATCTGGATCGCTCAATATATCGTAACCAGTGTCAGTGTTTCCTTTTTGGGCGCATTGCTCGCTGCATTGGTTATCGGGATTATCGACCTGTTCATTCCGGTATCTACACCGTTTGAAGCTGGCCGCAAGAGCGAGAAATAATTTGGGGTCACATTCCCGACAAGGCTGTTCCACAGCAGATTTCTTCTGCCGCTGGACAGCCTTTTGTCATCCAAGAACCGAATAGGATACAGCATACAAATAATCCCCGGCGATAAGCAGCCGGGGATTGCATTACATTGCATTTATAATCCGTATCTACTGATCCTGTTCAATTAATTCAATCCACTCATTGTACTCGGATTGAAGCTTGGTATATTCTTCTTGCAATTGACGTAATTCCGTCGATATCTTCTCCGTATTTTCCCGATCCACATCCTGTTGAACCTGTAAAAGACGAAGCTGATGAGCCGCCAGCTCATACTTCTGACCGACTTCCTCCAGCTCGGACTGTAAAGCCATCCGTTCCTGATCTACAGATTGCTGTTCAGCCTTCGCCGCCTCGGCAGCTTCAACGGCCAGACGAATTTCCTCTTGAAGCTGTTCCTTTTGTTCAACAGTTACGGCTATTTCTCGTTCCCACGAGGCGAATTCTTTCTTACGGGCAGCATCTTCGGCTTCCAAACGTTCCGCTTCGGCCTTCAACTGCTCATATTTAAGCTGCCATTCCAGTGATTCTTCTTCGGCGCGCTCCAGTTCCCTCCGCCGTTCGCTATCTTCACGCTGGAGCTGCTTGATATTCTGTCCCAGTTGCTCTGCCCGGCTCTTCATGCTTCCATACTGCTCCTGAAGCGTTTTGTAAGCCTTTGTTCCCTCTTGCTCACGCAGGATTGCCTTCTCCAGCTCATCCTGAGCGCGAATCAGCTCAGGTGAAAGTTCCTTGATTCTCGCTTCCAACTGCAACAGACGTTGCTGCTGTGCAGCAAATTTATGGTTTACAGCTTCAACCTCAGCCACGGCATGCTGTAATTGCTCCTGTACAGTATCCTTCTGTTCACGTACTTCCAATATCGAAAGCTCCAGCTCATCTACTGCGAGCTGGCGTTCCTCTGCAAGCTTCTTCCAAGATTTCTCGCTTTCGCCCAGTGTGGCCAACTCACTTTGCAGTTTGCGGGAGGACACATGCGCCTGCTCCAGCAACTTCTGCATCCGGCGCTGTTCTTCCTCCAGCTTGGCCGCTTGCTGCTGCGTTGCCTTGGCTTCCGCTGCCAATTCATCGTAACGGCTTTGCAGCTCTTCACGCGCAAGCGTATCCGCCTGCTCGCGTTCTGTCGCAGCCTGTCGCTGCGTTTCTAGCATAGACTCCAGCTCGGACTGCTGTTGCTTCAATGCTGCAACCTGCTCTTGCGCCTCTCCCAGACGGGAAGACAGCTCTGTACTACCTGCTTGTACCTGCTCCAATTGCTCTTGAAGCTCCTCGATCCGAATTTCCTGCTCCAGTGCAGCTTCCTCGGCCCGTTTCTCCGCTTCCTGATGCTGGAGCTTTTCTTCATTCAACGCCAGTTCCGCCTGTTTACGCTCCTGCTCCAACTGCTCCTTTAGCCCGGACCACTTGCCCTGCCATTCGGTGACCTTCCGGCTATGCTCCTGCTGCAAAGCAGAACGCAGCTTGTCCAGCTCTGTACGCTGACGCTCCTGATGAGCCTTTTCCGCAGCCGACAGCTTGGCTTCCGCCTGCTTGACCGCTTCGGCCAGCTCCTTCTTGGTTTGCTCCTCCATCTGGCGGATACGGGCATTTGCCGCCTCCTGCTGCTCTTTCAGCTTACGGGAAGCTTCCTGACGGGACTCCTCCAATTGACGTTCAGCCTGCTTTTGTCCATTTTCGAGTTCTGCCGCTTTTTTCTCCTGCTGTTCCAGCTTCGCCTTTAATTCGGCAATTTCCCTGGCTGATGTGGATTCGGTCTCCTTCCATTTTTTCAGAACCGTTTCCTTCTCTTCCTTCAATTGGGCAAAAGACTGCTGCATATCCGTATTTTTTTGCTGCTGTTCTCCAAGAGCCGTCTGGAGTTGAGCCAGTTCGCCCCGAAGCTCCGCCCGCTCCCCGGCCAACCGGTTCATATGGCTCTGAATTTCCTGAATTTGTACAGCTTCTTCTGCCATATGAACCGCAGCCAGTACGGCAATTCGGGGCATATCAAGACGCGAATGAGCCTGAGAAATGCTATGCATGCGCTCATCCACGTAATTGGCAACCTGCTTCATATAATCGGTATTACTGCCGACGAGTTTATAAGAAGTACCGTAGATCTCTACAGTGACGCGAGTACGATCTGGTGTAGTCACAATTAAGCCCTCCTTCAATACTACTGTATGTTGATTCTAAGTTGTGTCCGGTACTATGGTAACCCGCCCTTCGTGAAGCGTTCAACCCCATTAGTCCGGCTTCCCCGCAGCGGGTGAATATCAGAGTAGAGAGCTTCAATGATGATAGGCCAAAAAGCCGTATCGAACCTCTGTCACTAAGATTCGATACGGCTCCCCGCATTTCCTGCTACTTTCTCAATTCCGCTCCAAAAGTTTGTTCCAGAGACGTAACGACAGGAATATGTGCCGCATTAATCTCTTCATCCGTCAACGTATGCTCCCAGTGACGGTAGGTCAGGGAGATAGCTACGCTCTTCTTGTCTTCGCCAAGCTTGCTGCCTGTAAATACATCAAACACCCGTGCATCCTGCAATAGCTCTCCGCCAGCCGCATGAATCACACGCAGCAGTTCGCCTGCTTCTACGTCCTTATCCACCACGAGGGCAATGTCGCGTTCCACGGACGGGAAGCGAGCCAGCTCTCTGAACTGAATGTGACTGTTGGCGTGTTCGATCACCTGTTGCAACGCAATTTCCGCTACATACGTATCATTCAGCCCATAAGACTGTTGCAGCTCCGGATGGATCTGCCCGATGGTGCCGATTCGTTGGGAGGTTCCATTCACATCCAGCCATACGGAGGCAGAACGTCCCGGATGATAGCTTTGCGGCTGGTCAGCCACATAACGGATGCTTGCACCCAATCCGAAATAGTCAAATACCGTTTCCAGCGCGCCTTTAATATCAAAGAAATCAACCTTCTCAGCACCGATATTCCATTGTTTTTCACGGCGTACGCCAGTCAGCAGCAGACTGAGCACTTGAATTTCCTGCGGCTGGCGGGTCAACGTTTGTTCCCCGGTATAAAATACAGTTCCTATTTCGAAAATCGCCAGATTTTCCTGCTTCCGGTTCATGTTATACACTGCTGTATCCAGCATTTGCGGAATAATACTCGTACGCAGCACACTGCGGTCTTCGCTCATAGGCATCGCCAAACGTACAGGATGGCTTCCCTCTGTCAGCGCATTAAACAAACCTGCACTTTCCGGATGCACAAACGAGTAACTGATCGTCTCTTGCCAGCCGCCATGGGCCAGCAATTTACGCAGCGAACGGCGCAGTGATTGCGATGCCGTCAAAGCACCTGGCGTCGTTGGTCCTTCAATCGGCGTCGTCGGAATATTGTCATAGCCATACAGACGGGCCACCTCTTCAATCAAATCCACATCCATGGAAATATCTCCGCGCCGTGTAGGCACTTCCACTTCCAACACACCTTGCTCCACGTCACCGCATCCGAAATGAAGCTTGCCGAAAATCGTCTTCACCTCAAGCAGCGACAATTCTGTTCCCAAATACCGGTTCACTTTATCCAGCGACAACTTGATAATCCGGCTTTCGGCCTTCGCAGAAACAGCTTCCACGATGCCTTGATGCACAGTGCCTCCTGCATAACGCTGAATCAGCGCAGCCGCACGGTTCACCGCAGGTACAACAGCACCCGGATCAACCTCTTTTTCAAAACGCAGGCTTGCTTCGGAACGAAGTCCAAGCTGACGGGACGTTTTGCGAACCGTACCGCCGTCAAACTTCGCGGATTCCAGCGCAATGCTGACCGTCGTATCCGTAACTTCGGAATTCGCTCCGCCCATCACCCCTGCCAACGCAATTGGCTTTACGCCGTCTGTAATCAGCAGCATATGCGGCTCCAGCTTCCGCTCCTGATCGTCCAGCGTAACCAATGCTTCGCCTGCACGAGCGAGACGCACTTCAATGTTGCCACTTTCCAGCTTATCCGCATCAAAAGCATGCAACGGCTGACCGTATTCCAGCATGACATAGTTCGTAATATCCACGATGTTGTTGATCGGACGAACTCCCGCCGCCATCAGGCGGTTTTGAATCCACAGTGGAGAGGCCCCCACTTTCACACCCGTGATATAGCGAGCCGCATAGTGCGTACACAGTTCAGGTATATCCACCTTTACCGACAGATGATCTGCCGCCACATCGCTGATTTCCACCAAATCCTTAGCCGGGTCAGCCAGCGAAATGTCACGCCCCAGAATCGCGCTCACTTCATAAGCCGCTCCATGCATACTCAAGCAATCCGAACGGTTTGGTGTCAGATCAAAATCCAGCACCTGATCATCCAGCGCCAGCAGCTTCGTAATCGGCGTACCGATTTCAGCATCCTCAGGCAGCACCAGAATACCTTCCTGCAACTCTTTGGGCAACAGCTTGTCATTCATACCCAGTTCCTTAGCCGAGCAGATCATGCCCATGGATACGACACCGCGCAGCTTGGCCTTTTTAATCTGAAAATCTCCCGGCAGCTTCGCGCCCACGACGGCAACAGGAACCTTTTGCCCTGCATCCACATTTTTGGCGCCACACACGATTTGCAGATCTTCCTCTTGTCCCGCATCGACGATACACACATTCAGCTTATCCGCATCAGGGTGCTTTTCCTTGCTTTTGACATAGCCGACCACGACGCCAGTAATCCCTTTGTTGCGATGTTCGACCTCATCAATTTCAATGCCCGAACGGGTGATTTTCTCTGCCAGATCCTCCGCGCTCACCTGATCCAGCGATACATACTCGGATAGCCAATCGAATGATACTTTCATATGGGTTCACTTCCCTTCATATAGTTGTTTATTGACGCGCAAACTGCTTCAAGAATGACAGGTCGCTGTTATAAAAATGACGAATATCGTCAATTCCGTATTTCAAAATGGCAATCCGTTCTACACCCATACCGAATGCAAAGCCGCTATATACCTCGGGATCAAAACCGCCCATTTCCAGCACTTTCGGATGCACCATGCCACAGCCCAAAATTTCGATCCATACGCGCTCGCCATTTTTCTTTACAAAAGTCACGTCCACCTCGGCACTCGGCTCTGTAAACGGAAAGAAGCTTGGACGCAGACGGATTTCGGTCGATTCCCCGAACATTTCGCGTGCGAATTGCAGCAAGGTTCCTTTCAGATCACTCATGCGAATGTCTTTTCCAATCACAAGCCCTTCAATTTGGTGGAATTGGAAAGAATGCGTAGCATCGTCATCATCACGTCGGAAAACCGTACCCGGACAAATGACCTTAATCGGCGTTTCGCCCTTCATCGCCTCCATTGCGCGAATCTGAACGGGTGACGTATGGGTACGCATCAACAGATCCTCGGTCAGATAAAACGAATCCTGCATATCCCGCGCCGGGTGATTTTTAGGCAGGTTCAACGCTTCAAAGTTATAATAATCCGTCTCAGCCTGTGGACCTTCTGCAACCCGGTAGCCCATACCTGTAAAAATATCCTCGATCTGCTCAATTACTTTGTTGAGTGGATGCAATCCACCTTGCGGCATTGTGCGTCCAGGTAGTGTAACGTCGATCTTTTCCGCTTGCAGACGCTCATTCGTCTCCGCTTTCGTGAACTCATCCTGTTTACGGTTGACGACTTCTTCAATCGCCTCGCGCACTTCATTGGCTACTTGTCCGACAACTGGACGTTCTTCCGCGCTCAGCTTGCCCATACCGCGCAAAATTTCAGTCAGCGCACCCTTTTTACCCGAATATTTGACCCGCAGATCAGCTAGCTCTTTGGGCGTTGCCACCTTCTCCAATACTTCCAATGCTTCTTCCTTCAAGGCCAGCAAATGTTCCTTCATTTGGATGGTTTCGCTCATCGCCTGTTCAGTCCCCTTTCTTCATATCCAGTTTTTCAGACAACAAAAAAAGGTCCTTTCTCCCGGTAAGGGACGAAAAGACCGTGGTACCACCCTCGTTAGACAATCCTGCTCAGCCCACCCCGCGCTTTGCCTTTCGACAATATCTGCCTCTCGGCAACACAGGTGTTTATCCATGCTATGCAATCATGATCTCGCTCTGCACGTTGTAACGGTCGTGAACCGGTATCCCCTACTTGCCCACTTGCCATCTACAGATGGCATACGAGGTTCAAGGAACTGCTCCGGAGCGAACTTCAACAGCCCTGTTCTGCAGAAACGCTCTCAATCCTACGGCGCTTCCTCCCTGTTCAATCGGACACTGCCTACTCTTCTCCATCAAGACATTTTCAAATTTCGAACTATTGTCCATTATTATATGCAAACCCTAGCGCTTTGGCAAGCCGGGCACACGGTTTTACCCATTCTGACGCAGCCGTTTAATCCGACTGATCCAGTTTGGCACGAATACGCCTGATTTCTGACAGCAGTTCCTCATTTTCATCGTCCGGCCCCGCCGTACCCATCAGCTCCGTAAGACGCAACTGTAATCGCAGACGCTCCTCACGCTGTTCCTGATCCTCTGGTTCCTGTTGACGGTTCCGCTGTTCTTCCTGCTTTTCGTCGGCTGTCCCTTCATAGATTTCATAGGTGCCTCCAGGCTGCATATCAAGCAAACGGGTTGCCGTCCGTCGCACCAGCTCCCGGTCATGTGAGACAAGAACCAGCGCCCCATCGTAACTGCGCAAAGACTCCTCCACGATTTCACGGGTTTCAATGTCAAAATAATTGGTTGGCTCATCCAGCACCAGCAGGTTGGCTCCACTAAAGTACAAACGTAGAAAGGCCACTCTGCATTTCTCACCCATACTGAGCGTCCCGATCCTCTTGAACACATCTTCTCTGGCAAAAAGAAAGCATCCCAGCACCGTTCTCGCTTCCGTCTGCGTCATGGTGGGGAGCGCAAGCAAGCTGTCCAGCAATGTCTGATCCTTTGGAAGCTGCTCCAGCTCCTGTGAGAAATATCCGATTTTTAGCTGTGGATTCGCTGTGATCTTTCCCTTATACGGCTCCAACTGTCCTGTTAACAGCCGCAGCAGCGTTGTTTTGCCAATTCCATTCGAACCCCGAACAGCCAGACGATCGCCACGAGCAATGTTCAGGTTGAGATCCTGCACAATGGTATTATGGTCGTCGTAGCTAAAATAGACATGCTCGGCACGCAGCAAATATTTGGCCTGAAATCTGCTGTCACTTAATTTCATATGCAGAGACGCGGCTTCACGCGGCTGCTCAACCCGATTGGCCTCCAGCCGTTCCAACTCCTTCTCCTTCGCATGATAACGGGAAATATTTTTATTAGCCTTGGCCTTATAAAAGCTTTGCGTAACGGCCATTTCCACATTGGAAGCTGCCCGGTGCGCCTGATGGAACCATTCCCGATAACTTCGGATCGTCTCCTCCAACGCCTGCCGTGCCAGCTCCTGCTTCCGGTAGTTGGCTTCCTGCTCCCGCAGCTCCCTTTCCTTTTGCTCCTTATATTCCGTATAGCCGCCCTTATAGCGCCGAATGCCCGTTGACGTCAGCTCGCAAATACCTGTAGCTACTCGATCCAAAAAGGCTCTGTCATGCGATACAAACAACAACGTCCCATGATATGTGGACAGCCACTGCTCCAGCCAGAGCAAACTTTCGGCATCCAGATGGTTGGTCGGTTCATCCAGCACCAGCAGCTTCGGCTGTCTGACCATCAATCCGGCTAACCGTACTCTGGTCTTCTGCCCTCCGCTCAGGTCACCATAGGAAATAGGCCACGTCTCAGCAGGCATCCCCATCCGGGTCAGCGCCTTTTCCACTTCGGACTCCCACGCAAAACCTTGCAGCCGCTCGTACTCATCCATCAGCTCGCCGTATTGCTCCAGCCGACGCTCTGCTTCCTCTCCCCTATGGGCAATTTCAGCCTCCAGTTGCTTCAGCGTCGTCTTCACTCGCCAATGCTCAGGACTGGCCTGCTGTGCCGCCTCCAGTGCAGTTCGCGCGGATTGAATGGTATCCTGCTGCTTCATCCAGCCCCGCTCCTCCAGCGGCAATTCATGCTCTAACTTACCTGAAGTCGGCGCCTCGTCGCCCAACAGTATCCGCAATAGCGTCGTTTTGCCTGCTCCATTTCTTCCGAACAGGGCGAGCCGCTCCCCCTCCGTCACATCCATGGACACATTCTCAAACAAAGACGTCCCGTTCCAATCCTTTATGACATCTCGAATACGCAAAATGGTTCTCATATGGTAATCATCCTTTCCCTGTCCGGTTTTCATCACCGGAAGCAATAAAAAAAGCCGCAGAAGGCTGCGGCTTGCTTACAAGGAATATAGAATGACTGCTATGAATCGTTTCAGAACATACGTTTATAAGAAAGAGAACCGTAAACGGAAAAAAGCATAATCCCGTTCCGGAGCAAACGTATACGTCCCAAACCTCATTTTCAGACACACTTCTCCCGTTGCAGCATACAGCCGCCTGCCACTAACTGTGCAGTTTATGGGGAAAATCGGTGTGCTTACTTCATCGGACGTATCGTTACCTTCCTTTTCACGGAATACTTGCTTGCAGCCAGTATAGCAGATCAGAAAATATTTGCAAATCCGTTGTACATCAAAATTATTTTCCGAATACAAGAGTTGTATTGGACGAGCCTGCATATTTAGTTACAAATTCCTTGGTATATTCAGGAGTTTGAACTTGATAACTGTAGTTCTTGCTCGGATTCCAGTTGGTCACCCGCGACTTTTGGTTGATAATGGCTGGAAAGCTGCCGACGTCTTTAAATTCTCCATTTGCTTTATCGTCCAGAATGCCGCCCTTTTCGCTACCTTTTCCAAAATAGTTGTACTCCGAATAGATCTGCATTCGTAGCTATCCTGTAGGCCAACTGAAAATTATTGATGTAATTATTTTTAACATGGAAATATCCATATCTCATAAGCCCAGGACCGCGAACTTGCAAATTTTCAAAATAATTATTGGAGATAGTGATATAAGGTAAAGCTGAATATCATCATTATCGTTAATGTGGCGCTATGTTCAAAAGTCAAGTTTTGAAAGATCACAATACCGGAATTAGCCGTTGTTTTCAAATGAATATTAACCAGTTGTTCTGCGCGTATGAACCCATAAGCGATTTGTTGGAACCAATATTGACAACGGTTTTAGAGGAGGCAAAAATATTTTTTTCAATCACCAGGATTTTGGGAGTTGAATCCCCTAACTGGTTTTTCAAATCGTTGAGATTGTTGATATAGATATTTTTGTATAATAGTGTAAAAAAACAGTTCGTAAGAACGCAAACAAGCCGGTACACCCGATTGGCATCCCGGCTAACTATATGTAATCCAACTGCCCCTTGATCTGCTCCTATTTTAAAAAGGAGTCTGTCGTACGTCGAGCTATGGGCAAAACAAAAACCCTTGTAGGGCAAGGGTTTCAAGCATTTTATACAGCAAAGCGGGTGATGGGAATCGAACCCACGCTATCAGCTTGGAAGGCTGAAGTTCTACCATTGAACTACACCCGCACTTTAAAATATCTTAATTCTTATGAATGACATATTCGAACTGTTGTCAACCAGCAGAATCAGGATGTTATCTAGTATAACTTACCTGCCTGTAAATTGCAAGCAAACTACATACCATCCTGAACCAGCCAATTCATAGGTTTGCGCAAAAACAGGTTTTCAAAGGATTCTGCCGGAATGGGCCGACTGAAATAATAGCCTTGTCCCTCATGGCAATCCTGAGACTGTAAAAATTGGAGCTGGCCCTCATTTTCCACTCCTTCAGCCGTAACCTTCAGCTTCAAATGGTGGGCCATGGAGGCAATGGTCGACACAATAGCCGCATTTTTGCTGTCCACCAGTACCTCATTGACAAAGGAACGGTCAATTTTAAGTCGGTCAATCGGAAGATTTTTCAAATAATGCAACGAACTATAGCCTGTTCCAAAATCGTCGATACTGATTGCAACGCCAATGGCCTTTATGTTTTTCAGTTGCTCAAAGGCCAGATCCTTATCAAAAGTCATACTCTCTGTAATCTCCAGCTCCAGGTAGCACGGCTCCAGTTCCGTGTAGGTCAAAATGCCCCGTATCACATCCACGAGCTTTTTTTGCTGAAATTGGCGCATGGATAAATTCACTGATATCGGGATCGGCTGGTACCCTGCCTTCTGCCAACTCTTGTTTTGCAGGCAAGCTTCCCGCAGCACCCATTCCCCCAAAGGCACGATCAGACCGCTTTCTTCGGCCACCGGAATAAAATCTCCCGGCATCACCATTCCGCGATGAGGATGATTCCAGCGCACCAGTGCCTCCAAGCTTGTCAGTTCACCGCTTTGTAAATGAACACGCGGTTGATACACCAGTGAAAATTCCTCATTTTCAAGCGCACGCCGCAAATCATTTTCCAATTGGAGCCTTTCCTGCGCACGCATCTGCATAACACTGGTATACCGCTGAAAATTCACTCCCTGCTCCTTGGCATTATGAACAGCGGTATCCGCATGCTGAATGAGCTGCTCACCCTGAGTGGCATCCAGAGGATATAAAGCTATCCCCATACTCACCATCACATGATAGTACTCACCATTAATATCAAAAGGCTGCTCAAACAACTTTACCATATCATCAATACGATTTTTCATGGCATCTATATCCTGGTAGCCTGTGAGAAGAAACGCAAACTCATCTCTGCCCATACTGAAAACATCCTCGCCTTCACGGCAAAAATGCTCCAAGCGTTCTCCCACCGCATACAGCAAATAATTCCCTGCCATATGCCCCAACGAATCGTTAATGGTTTTGAATCGGTCAATATTCAATATTAAAAGAGCTGCCGTCTCATCGGGTTTTAATGGATTACGCAGAGATTGCTCCAGACGTTGTGAAAGACGCCGACGATTCGGTAGCCCTGTGATATCATCATAATAGGCTATGTAATTAAATTCAGATTCTGCCGCCTTCTTTTCCAGGTATGGAACAAGGACCATGAGCCGAACCAAGCCGCTTAGCAGATCATAAAACGCAATAGCATTCATCAAAAGTCCCATAAGCTGATTTATATCACTCATTTGCCGGGAGGACAAATAAAACAACTGGCTCACGATACATAGCCCAATCCCGCGAAGCATAAGCAACATACCAAATTCCGATGGAAGATATTTAAAATATTTTCGTGCGCCCAAAATAAAATTGGATACAAGCAGAAACAGGATAACCCAGTTCAACATCCATCCCAGATTGTCCAGTTCATGTCTTATACGAAGATCCGGTAAGTACGGTCCGTAGATCTGAATAGTCCCAAGGATCAGCAAAGTAAAACTTATACCTGTCCATAAAGCGGTTTTCTTGTGTCCTGATTTGGCTTTTCTAAAGGGGAAGGAGCAAATGACTATAAGCATAATGGAGGTAAAGACACGGTTCACATAAAGAATCCATAGCGAAATACCCGGAGACAAAACAAAATCTGTCAGGCTAATAAAACTAAACGAGACGATATGAATAAGGTAAAGAAGACCAGTCACCAGAAATGTGGGCGCGATGAGAAGTCTCTGCCAGGATAAGTGCTCCAGCAAAACCGACCAAGATTGATAAAAAATAGAGAAACAGATCGCCGCACAGACGAATCCAGCAATGGGATATAGCAAGAAAAAAACATTATAGGAGTATAGCTTATTCAAAGTTACATGAAATAACTGAACCAGGACAAACAGAACTAGCGCAGCAATGCCGATGCCTATCGTTTTCTTTACTTCCAGCCGTGTACTCATTCAGCCTCTTCAGCCCCCTGCATATCGGAAATTCCGATCATCTAAGACGTTTGACAGCTTTGGAAGCCGTTTTTTAAGTCTTTAGTATCAAAAATAAATATGGATTATGGTACATAATAACATTTAATCTGTGAAAGGTGAATCATTTTTTTGTCTTATATTCATTATTTCATTTTCGTATTTACGCAAATAAATAAGCTTCCAGAACCAAAAAAGCGCATCATCTCTTCAGATAATGCGCTCTATCCGGTCTTTTTCAAATGAGTGATACCTATGCCCCAGTTCTGTACAACACAAAAGAATCAGTACCTACTACATCCCTTGTGAAAGTCCCAGAACACTAAACTACAGGAAGCGTGATTTTAAACTGTGTCCCCTTTCCATGTGTACTGTCTACATGAATAAAGCCCCCGTGATTTTTGATGATCCGATAGCTCACTGCCAGTCCCAAGCCGGTACCACTTTCTTTCGTTGTAAAAAATGGATCAAATAAACGTGATAATGTATTGTGATCCATTCCCAAACCGTTATCTTCAATGCAAATATGGACATACGAGCCTTCCAGCACTGTATGGATATCAATGCATCCCTTACGGTCCTCTCTGATACCTTCGATGGCATCCATTGCATTTTTGATCATATTGAGAATGACCTGCTTAATCTGCTTTACATCAATCGAAACCTTCATGATCGTACTATTTTCATCCAGTGCAATTTGACAACCCTTCATCAGCGCCTCGCTTTCGGTCAGCATCACAACCTCTTTCAGCAGACCCATCACAGGTACGGCTGTTTTTTGCGGAGCTGAAGGCTTGGACGAATTCAGAAACTCATAAATAATGTCGTTCGCACGATCTATCTCTGTCAATATTATACGAGCATACTCATCTCTTCCCAGCTCCACCAGATGCGGCCGCAGTAATTGAATAAAGCCCCGAATAGCGGTAAGCGGGTTACGGATTTCATGAGCAATCGAGGCGGAAATGCGGCCTAACATCGCGAGCTTGTCATTTTGATACGCCGTCTGCTCAATTTGCTTATAATCCGACACATCCTTGACACTGAACAAAAAATCGCCATCCATCTGATCCCCGTAGGTCACCGTAATCAACCAATGCCGACTATATTCATCAATTAGCTCATGATAGCGCTTTCTATGAAAGATGGTCTCTTTGTATATCCGCATAATTTTCTTCTTCTTAAATCGGCTTAACTCGGGATGATGCAAAATTTGCATCAAGTTGCGGCCTGCCAGCGAACTACGCGGCAGTTCCAGCAGTTTGGCCATTTGCACGTTAATAAAGGTCAGTACACCGTCACTGTCAAACAGCATGATACCACTATCCAGGTTCTCCAGAACATTTTCATACTTGTTATTGGCGATCTGAGTGGAAGGACAAGCTCCCACGGTATCAAGCAAGGCTTCTTGGAATTCACTGATCATGCCAGGCTTCCCCCTTGTTTCGGAATGATAAACTGGCCGTATCGGACGCTTAACATTTTTTGAAGAAGAGAAAGACATCATCTATCGACTACCCTTCAACGGTTAGAAAACAGATTCAGAAAATCCTGGTCATCTCTTTCCAATTGAGAGTCTAATTTTATGATAGACAAGACTTAGGATTCCAGTCAATCGGAAAAAGTGTCGAATTCACATTTTTATCCTGTTTTCTTTCGTCATAATATCTGCGCAACATTACCAAAAACGAAATAATAAGTTAGGAATAAGCATCCTACACACCAAAGAAGCTCTCTAGGTGTGAGAGCTTCTTTGGTGTGTAGGATGTCAACTGCCGCTCTTATTATGCTGAAGCCGAGAGCGTCTCTGGCTCATAACAGCCAGTCTTCTCTTGAGCTCTCCCTGCCATTTTTCATCGTTCATCTGTTTTGCTACCATCAATAAATCCAGAGACATGTCAATTTGACGCTTCACAATTTCAAACGCATCTTCACTCTCTCGATTCACACAATTCTCAAATATCGTATCATCATCTTCCATGACGTAGTCCTGAAAATCAATCTCGCTTGCCCCGTCTCCATGTGCATACTCCGCCAAAATTTCATACTCATTCTCGACTTTATAATGGACCTCAATGCGACGACATACTGGGCAAAACAGCAAAGGAACATTATGAACTTGGGTGCGGTAATGCTTCAGCGTTCCCTTGGTTCCTACCATGCTTGCTCCACAGCAATAACTCATCCGGGCTCAGCCTCCTCTGAACAAAACCTGTTCCGCCTTGTTTATCCTCTATGTTACCTTATTCGCTTTCACCAGTCGAAATTCCTCCAAAACACAGTAACATTTCCACAATTATTTCTTATTTCACCCTATACTGTTCACTTCAAACACACATAATTATAAAATCTTTTCCTGCATAACATAGGCAAGCAAGCCCCCAATGTCGGTAAAAAACCGCTTGTTGGGGGCTTGCAAGTTTAATGCTCAACTTCTTCTGAAGTTTGTATTACAGGTTCTTGTCGCCTGGTTTCCAGTTCATTGCGCACAAGCCGCCAGATTGCAAAGCTTGCAGTACACGCAATGTTTCTTCTACACTACGACCTACGTCGTTGTGGTTAACCACTTGATATTTCAATTCGCCTTCAGGATCAATGATGAACAAACCGCGCAATGCAACTCCTTCTTCTTCGATCAGAACGCCATAATCGCTTGCTGTTTTTTTCGTGATATCAGAAGCCAACGGGAAGTTCAGTTTGCCCAATCCATTGTTTTCTTTTGCTGTGTTGATCCATGCTTTGTGGCTGTGTACGGAGTCTACACTGATACCCAGAATTTCAGTATCCAGCTCTTTAAATTGGTCAGCAGCATCGCTCAATGCTGTGATTTCTGTTGGGCACACAAAAGTGAAATCCAGTGGATAGAAGAAGAACACGAGCCATTTGCCACGGTAATCGGAAAGCTTCACCGAACCAAATTCTTGACCGTCCCCAGTCACTGTTTCCAATGCAAAATCAGGTGCGGGTCTTCCTACCAATCTTTCTGCCATAATATGAAATCCTCCTTTTAAAATATGTAAGGATTTTGAAAACTCCTCATGTAAGAAAAACATCAAATGTGTTTTCCTCAATCATCTGTATTGTATTAAAACAACCTACTTGATAAATGTTATCATTCGCAGAAATCAAAGTCAATATTGTAACCATTACTTTTTTAGAATTATTTTAAACTAGGTTTTGAAAATTCACAATTTATACACATTCACCAGGTTGTACACTTCCGGATATAACAGCAGCCCCTGATGGCTCAGGAGCTGCTGTATCATCATGCACTTGCTGTATAATCAGCTACCTTGTTTTAAGGAAGCCTCTAAGCTTTTATCGAATAGCCGCTGCGATCAGATCGCCCATTCGAGTTGTCGAGATGGCCTTGGATTTATCCACCGCGATATCGGCTGTGCGATGTCCGGCATCCAGTACCTCAGCTACCGCCTTCTCAATGGCATCAGCAGCTTTCTCATATCCGAAGGTCATACGGAACATTAAAGCAACGGACAGGATGGTTGCAATCGGGTTGGCCAGTCCTTGACCCGCAATGTCCGGTGCCGAGCCGTGGACCGGCTCGTACAGACCGAAGCTGCCTTCCCCGAGAGAAGCGGAGGACAGCATACCGATGGACCCGGTCAGCATAGCCGCTTCGTCACTAAGGATATCGCCGAACATATTTTCCGTCACGATGACGTCAAAGCTGGACGGCCGACGCAGCAATTGCATTGCGCAGTTATCAACCAGCACATGCTCCAGTTCAACATCCGGATAGTCTACTGCGACCCGGTTAACCACTTCACGCCACAAACGGGAAGTTTCCAGCACGTTGGCCTTGTCCACCGATGCGAGCTTTTTGCGACGCTTTTGTGCAATCTCGAAAGATTGGCGAACAATGCGCTCCACTTCCATTACATTATATGCACATGTATCGACAGCTTCCTCACCCTGCGGGCTTTCACGTCTGAACTTCTCACCGAAGTAGATGCCGCCCGTCAGCTCGCGCACAACGATCAGATCCGTTCCTTCCAGCACTTCAGGTTTCAGTGTCGATGCGTCCTTGAGACAGTCGAAGACGACAGCCGGACGAAGATTCGAGAACAGTCCCAGCTCTTTGCGTATACCCAGCAATCCTGTTTCAGGGCGAAGCTCCTTCGGATTGTTATCCCACTTGGGACCACCTACGGCTCCCAACAGTACGGCATCTGCAGATTGGCAGACAGCCAGCGTTTCTTGCGGCAATGGTGTACCCTTCTCATCAATGGCAATTCCACCGAACAGTGCATGCTCCGTTTCAAATGAATGGCCAAACACTTCCTCCGTACGCTTCAAAATTTTCTCTGCCTCAGCGACCACTTCCGGTCCAATTCCGTCCCCGGCTATTACCGCAATCTTTTTCACGTCTGCCATCACGTACACTCCTCTTGTTTTACAGCCTTACGGGCGTATTATTCATACCTTCTTTGTAACATACATGACAGGGCTTTGACCAAGATATAGAATCTATCAATTTAATAGGATTAGCCTATAAGCTGAAAAGCTGTAGTAAGACAAAACAAAACAGGACCGGAAATACCCGATCCTGTAAACTCCAAATTGCTTGATTCGCAACCATTAGGACTTGTAATCTACACGATTGCTGTAGTTTTTACGCTTGTCGATCAAGCCATTCAATGCATCCACATAAGCGCGGGCACTTGCTTCCAGAATGTCAGTGCTTACCCCACGTCCCTGTACAGACAGATCGTTTTGGGTCAACACGACATGCACTTCACCCAGAGCATCCTTACCTTGGGTAACAGACTTGATCGAGTAATCCGAAAGAACGACTACCTCGCTGCTGGCTTGGTCAATCGCATTGTAAATCGCATCGACCGAGCCGTTCCCTTCAGCTTCCGTCTCAATAACCTGACCCTCGTCGGTAACCAAACGTACCTTGGCGGAAGGTGTAGCCTCGTTGCCATAGGTTACGAAAATCGTTTCCAGCTTGAAGACTTCCGGTGAATCGGCCAGTTTTTCTTCCAGTAGCGCCAGGATATCATCATCCGATACTTCTTTCTTCCTATCAGCCAAATCCTTGAACTGTCCGAAAGAGCGGTTCAGCTCCTCTTCGCTCAATTCGTAGCCCAGCTCGATCAAACGTTCGCGGAAAGCATGGCGACCGGAATGCTTGCCCAGTACCAGCTTGCTCTCCTTCAAACCAATACTTTCCGGCGTCATGATTTCGTAGGTCGTTTTTTCCTTCAACATGCCATCCTGGTGAATACCCGATTCATGTGCAAAAGCATTCGCTCCAACAATCGCCTTGTTGCCCGGCACAACCATGCCCGTCAGGCGGCTGACCAACCGGCTCGTACGTGCGATCTCGGACAGTTGCAGAGACGTTTTGGCCTGGAAAAATTCCTGTCTCGTCTCCAGCGCCATTGCAATTTCCTCAATAGCGGTATTTCCGGCGCGTTCACCGATACCGTTAATGGTGCCCTCAATCTGATCCGCCCCGTTCAGGATCGCAGCCAGTGTATTGGCCGTAGCCATTCCCAGGTCGTTGTGGCAATGTGCGCTCAGTTGAACCTTTTCCACATCAACCACATTTTCCTTAATATGCTTGAAAATGTTGCCGTATTCATAAGGTGTCAAGTAACCCACGGTATCCGGAATATTGACGACAGACGCGCCTTCCTGTACAGCCATGGTGACCATTTCCACCACAAAATCAAGCTCTGTACGACCTGCATCCTCCAGAGAAAACTCTACCTTTGGCAAATATTTTAACCCGTAACGAATGGCTGAACGAGCGGTTTCCAATACCTGTGCCTTCTCCATCCGCAGCTTATGCTGACGGTGAATCGGAGAGGTTGCCAAAAAGATATGGATACATGGGTCCTGAGCTCCCTTAAGTGCCTCGCGGACCGCATCAATATCTTGTTCCCTCGCACGTGAAAGACCAATAACCGTTGAATTTTTGACAGCCTTGGCGACTGCATTGACAGCAGCCAGGTCACCCGGAGAAGCAGCCGGAAAGCCAGCTTCCATACGGTCAATTCCCAGTTTCTCCAACTGGTAGGCGATCTCTACTTTCTCACGGGTATTCAAGTTCACACCAGGTGACTGTTCTCCGTCTCTCAACGTTGTGTCAAATATATATATTTTGCGCAACCTAACACACCTCCCTCAGGATAGAAGCATTAAATTACAATGCGGCTCACGCAATAAGCAGGGCCGCATTGTAAGATTACATTATGAATGAATCATATTGTCGAACTCGTTGTACAAAAAGATCTTATTTTTTGATCCAGTGCATCATTTCGCGCAATTGTCCGCCCACCACTTCAATCGGATGGTTAGCTTCATTACGGCGAGTAGCCGTCAGGAATGCACGTCCGGATTGATTTTCAAGGATAAAGTCACGAGCAAATTTACCTTGTTGAATGTCTGTCAATACGTCTTTCATTGCTTTCTTCGTATCTTCTGTTACGATACGTGGTCCAGTTACATAGTCGCCATATTCCGCTGTGTTACTGATAGAATCCCGCATTGTTGCCAATCCGCCTTCATACATCAGGTCAACGATCAGCTTAAGCTCATGCAAGCATTCGAAGTAAGCCATCTCAGGAGCATATCCTGCTTCAGTCAGCGTTTCAAAGCCCGCTTTTACGAGTGCGCTCACGCCGCCACACAATACCGCTTGCTCACCGAACAGATCCGTTTCCGTTTCTTCACGGAAGGAGGTTTCGATCACGCCTGCACGTGTACAGCCAATACCTTTGGCATATGCAAGACCGATTTCTTTCGCTTGACCCGTTGCATCCTGCTCGATTGCGATCAGACCCGGTACGCCAAAACCTTCTACATAGGTACGACGTACCATATGACCTGGGGATTTTGGAGCAACCAGCAGTACATCGCTATCTTTAGGAGCAACAATTTGTCCGAAATGAACGTTGAAACCATGGGAGAATAAAAGAGCTGCGCCTTTTTTCAGGTTAGGTTCAATTTCATTTTTGTACACAGAAGCTTGTGTTTCATCCGGCAACAAAATTTGGACCACATCTGCACGGCTTGTTGCATCAGCCACGTTCAGAACTTCAAAACCGTCGTTTCTTGCAACATCTGCCGATTTGCCTTCACGCAAACCGATAACAACATTCAGACCACTATCACGCAAGTTTTGTGCTTGAGCATGTCCTTGGCTACCGTAACCGATAACGGCAACTGTTTTTCCTTTCAATACGCTGAGCTCTGCATCTTTTTCGTAGTACGTTGTAACTGCCATGGTTAATTTCCTCCTTTTAATTGGACCCTTCATAATGAGCGGGTACTCCAAGAGACTCTGCCTCGTTACCAAAATTTGAAAATCTCTTCGAGCCCCCGCTCTTATGCGGGCGGTTCTTTATTGATGTAATGCGCTATAAGCGGTAATTCGTTAAAGCTCCGTATTAAGCATTGCCACGTATCATGGCCGTAACCCCGGTTCGGGTCAGCTCACGAATACCGTAGGGCTTCAACAACTCGATCATAGCATCAATTTTTTCGGTATCGCCAATGACCTGAACAATCAAGCTCGTCGTTCCAACATCAACTACTGCTGCTCTGAACGTTTCCACGACACCCATAATTTCTGGCCGCTGAGGTGGTTCTGCTTTCACCTTAATCATCGCCAATTCCCGCGCAACCATTGGCTTGGAGCTAAGATCAATAACCTTGATTACATCAACCAGCTTGTAAAGCTGCTTTTCAATCTGCTCCAGATTGTTCTCATCTCCTATGGTCACAATGACCATACGGGATAATCCAGCTTCCTCCGATTGACCCACGGTAATGCTCTCAATGTTAAAGCCACGGCGACCGAACAGGCCGGACACACGCTGCAAAACGCCGGGATGATCATTTACCAGTACAGCAATGGTATTTTTAATCGTCATTTTACTCGTCCCCCATCAGCATTTGATCAATCGTCGAACCTTGCGTCACCATCGGATATACATTCTCTTCCTTGTTGACCACAAACTCGACAACGACCGGTCCGGGTGTATCAAGCGCCTCCTGCCAAGCCCGACGTGCCTCTTCCTTATTCGTAGCACGCAGTCCTTTTACGCCGTATGCCTCAGCCAGTTTCACAAAATCCGGGCTTCCGGCCAGATCAATATGGCTATAGCGATTGTCATAGATCAATTCCTGCCATTGTCGAACCATCCCCAGCACCTGATTGTTGATAATTACGATTTTGACCGGGATGTTATTGATTGCACAAATGGCCAGCTCCTGCGAACACATCTGCATGCCGCCGTCTCCGTTAATTGAGATAACCAGTCTGTCGGGATTCGCCATCTGAGCGCCGATCGCGGAAGGGAAACCAAATCCCATCGTGCCCAGCCCACCGGATGTTACCCATGAGCGCGGCTGATTGAATTTATAATACTGCGCCGCCCACATTTGATGCTGACCCACATCCGTCGTTACGATTGCGCCGCCTTTGGTCGTTTCATCCAGCAGCTCGACAACCCATTGCGGCTTAAGCACTGTATCCGAATCCTTATAAGAATAAGGCTTCTCATTTTTCCATTGTTGAATTTGCGCTCTCCATGCATCCGCTCGATTCGCGCGTTTCACATCCTGATTCAGCAATTCCAGTACCGCTTTCACATCGCCTACAATCGGAATGTCTGTCGGTACGTTTTTACCGATTTCAGCAGGATCGATATCAATATGGACGATTTTGGCGTGAGGAGCAAAGCCGTCCAGCTTGCCTGTCACCCGGTCATCAAAGCGGGCACCAATACAGATTAGCAAATCCGACTGTTGAATCGCCAGATTGGAGGTGTACGTTCCGTGCATCCCCGGCATTCCCGTCCACAGTTCATGACCGCTTGGGAAACCGCCCAATCCCAGCAATGTTGTCGTAATCGGAATTTCCGTTTTGCGAACAAACTCGTAAAGTGCCTCATGTCCGCCGGAGTATACAACCCCGCCACCTGCCAGAATAAATGGGCGTTCCGCTTCAGCAATAGCCTGAGTCAGCTTGTCTAGCTGAATTTTGTTTGGTAATACCTTCGGGTTATAACCTCGCATGGTCACAGGTCCCGTTTGCGGAACAAACAGCGTTTGGGCTGCCGATATATCCTTCGGAATATCAATTAGTACCGGACCCTTGCGACCCGTGTTGGCAATATGGAACGCCTCATGAATGATTCGCGGCAGATCCTCTACATCTCTTACCAGATAGCTGTGCTTCGTAATCGGCATCGTGATTCCCGTGATATCGGCTTCCTGGAAAGCGTCCGTGCCGATCAAGGAAGATACAACGTTACCCGTGATGACCACTAACGGCACCGAATCCATAAAAGCCGTCGCAATGCCGGTTACCAGGTTGGTTGCTCCAGGTCCGGAAGTCGCGATACAGACGCCGACTTTACCGCTGGCACGTGCGTAACCATCTGCCGCATGAATAGCTCCCTGCTCGTGACGGGTGAGGACATGCTTGAAATCCTCAAAGCCGTACATGGCATCATAAATGTAAAGCACTGCACCACCAGGGTATCCGAAGACACAATCTACTCCCTCCAGCAACAGGCTACGGAGCAAAATTTCCGAACCTGTAATCACTTCAGGTTTCATCCACTTTTCACGTAATTCATCGGTTGACCGAACTTCAGGAATTTGTGCACTCATTGGTCATCCTCCTTCACAAAATTTACATACATCTGACATTTGTAAAAACAAAAAAACCTTCCATCCCTAGAACAGACTTGCTGTTACTGAGGGACGAAAGGCTGTAGCTTCCGTGGTACCACCCGTGTTTGCCCGATATTTCGCAATACCGAACCTTGGCAGGTACAGAAATCACAAAGGATCTCCATATCTGGCGTCTGTAACGTAGACCATACGATTTTCCCTAATAGGTGATTCAGCGCACCGCTAAATATCATCGGGCCCAAATACTTTTCAGGAAAACAGCTCCAAGGTGAGCTCGTTAAAAAGGGATTTTGGTGAAGCTTGCAGCTAATGCCTCACTCTCTGAACAAAAGAGCCCTAATCACTTCGTCCTTTTCATTGCCGTTGAGTTCATGTCATTCTTTCAAATGTTTAGACACATTATATGTCCCCCATCTGGGATAGTCAATACCCAGATTTCATAAAAATTTATGTTTTTTCTCCGGGGTACCTCTGAATCGCACGCTTCCATGAGGTATCCGCATATTATAAAAAAGACCACACGGCGAGACTGTGCGCACCTCCAAAGCTGCGTCTTGCCTTGCTAAAAGGGTGGAAAAGGAGGCCCGCTTATGATCCGCAAACGCAGCGCTCAGGATGACCGCATGATCCTTCGACTGATCGAGCAAGAGCTTGTTCCCCTATCGCATTTAAGCGCACAAGAAATGGATCAAATTCGTAAAGAATTACCCCGGCGCTTAAACCGGGGCATCACTTTTGTCGCTTGTAGGCCGGATAATGCACAGCCTGTCGGCTTCATTCATGTCATGCTGCATGGAGAGCTGCTGTATATTGATTTGATCGCAATCTCTTCGTCTCATCAAGGCCAGCGCTACGGAATAAAACTGCTGGAGCATGCCGAGCAATATGGGCGACTACGACGCTGCAAGCGGGCAAAAGTCATGGTAGACGAAGACAATATCCGTGGAATCCGCTTTTATCTGCGCAACCAGTACCAAATGCTACGATACGTCTCCCTGAGCCGATGCCATGAACTTGAAAAGGCATTGTGAAAAAGTACCTCCTACAGCTCATCATTCCATTATCCTAGAATAAATTGGGGTAAAACGGATAACCTCCGGGGTATCCCCCATCTGTATATGGGCCGTACTGAGGGCCACCGTATCCCGGTCCCCCATAACCTGCTCCGTAACCGCCATAACCGCCACCATATCCACCAACATAAGGAGCCGTGCCGATGGCAAGCAAGTCGAACAGCACCAAGGGAATAATCGCCTTCGTCTTTACCTTTTTCTTACGATTGGGTTGAAGAATCAGTCGGTTACCCGAAATGCGAATCAGCTTGCCGCTGACCTGGGAACCATCCTTGCGAGTAGCCAGAATGACTTTGCCGACAAGCTTCTCCACCTGCTTTCTGGTCACTGCCTGTTTCATCGTATTTCCTCCTTCTTTCTCAACGGATGGACAGATTGAACGGCTCCTTGATAGCTCACCGCCACCACAAAAACAGACTGGAGCTGACAGGGGCCGAGCGTTCGTCCAATCTGCATAGCACAGTCTATTCCATCCATGCCAGAAGCGTATGTTTAAATGCCTGCACAACCTAAAAAAATCCGGTACCTGCGAATGCAGATACCGGATTTGCGAACAAATGCAATTTTCAGATTTCAAGACAAACAGCTTTTAGCTGCCCATGTAAAATTAGCGCTTGCTTGGATCATAGAGCTGACCCAAAGCAGCAGGAGCACGCGAGCGCCCTACAGCCGCTACCAGAACAATAATCGTTAGGAGATACGGCAGCATAAAAATAATTTCCTGGGGAATACTTTGCGACCATGCGAATAACTGCACATAGTTGCGAATGGCCTGAGAAAAGCCAAAAAACACAGCTGCGCCAAAAGCGCCGAGCGGATTCCATTTTCCGAAAATCATAGCGGCAATGGCAATATATCCTTGACCGGATACCGTATTATGCGAAAACATATTTGTCGTCGTCAAGGTGATCGTAGCTCCGCCAATACCAGCCAACGCACCGCTGATCATGACCCCGATATAACGCAGTCGATTTACCTTGATACCAACGGTATCCGCAGCGCCCGGATGCTCTCCGACAGAACGCAAACGCAAGCCGAACGGCGTTTTATACAATGTAAAATATCCAATAATGACTAATAATATGGCCAAATAGGTCGTTGGATAGGCTTGGAAAAAGGCTTTTCCCAAAATCGGAATATCTACTAGATAGGGAATGGATATTTCGCTAAACCCCTGAATTCGCCCAGTATCCCCATCACCCTCAAATAAAAGCTTAACCATGTATAGTGTACTGCCTGCCGCCAAAAAGTTAATAACAATCCCGCTAATGACCTGATCGGCTTTAAACGTAATCGAGGCTACAGCATGAATCAGCGAAACCAGAATGCCGAATACCGCCGCCGACAGCACACCTACCCAAGCCGCAGAGGTTCCCCCCAGCCCTGCTTGTTCCGCATAAAATCCGCCTACACCCGCCGCAAACGCCCCGAACACCATAAGACCTTCCAGCCCGAGGTTCGTTACACCGGATTTTTCCGAAAAAACTCCGCCGAGAGAGGCAAATATAATCGCCGTCGCAAAAACGAGCGTTGTATGGATTAATTCACCAAGTGTTAACCAACTCATTTTACAACACCTTCTCTTTCTTCCGCTTGGAGTAGAGCGGCTTCACAACCCAACGTACAATTCCCTGGGCTGCAATAAAGAAAATAATCGAGCCGATGACAACCCGAATAATTTCGGGCGGTACATCCGCGCTAAAGCTCATCCCCGCAGAACCATACGTTAGCGTTCCGAACAAAACAGAGCCAAGCAGCACACCGAACGGATTATTCATCCCGATGAGCGCCACGGCGATACCGTCAAAGCCGGTCCCCGGCGATCCTGCCATGACAGATTGATAATGGAATACCCCCAGCACTTCAAAGGCACCCGCCAATCCGGCAAAAACACCACTAATGAACATCGCCTTTACGATGTTGCGATTCACATTCATACCTGCATAGCGGGATGCGTCCTGATTAAATCCGACAGCACGCAGCTCATAGCCCTGCTTGGTTTTCCACATGAAAATATAGAAAAACACCGCCGCCAGCACAGCAATGACGGTCCCCCAATGAACCCGGGCATTTCCCATCATCTGTGACAGCCATTCAATCGAAATCGAAGCGGAAGGCAGAATATCCACGGAACGATTTTCACCCTCCATGAGTGCGAACTGGTTAATCACCAGGTTAGCCAAATACAGACCAATCCAGTTCATCATAATACAGGTGATAACCTCATTAACGCCACGCTTGGCCTTCAAATAGCCAGCAATTGCAGCCCATAGACCCCCGAATACCGCCCCAGCAATGATTGCCAGCGGTGCATGAATAATAGCAGGCAGTCCATGCAGCTTGATGCCCACAATCGAAGCAGCCGTCATACCCACCAGAAATTGACCTTCGCCGCCGATGTTAAACAATCCGGCACGGGCAGCAAAAGCAAATGCCAACCCCGTCAAAATCAGTGGGGTCATCTCACGGATTGCCTCACCAAAATTGTATGAGTCTCCGTACACACGGCTAAATAGTGCAGAATACGCCACAATGGGATCATAGCCGCCAATCAGCATTACGACAGCACCCAGAAGAAGACCCAAAATAATAGAGACCAGCGCCAGAACAAAGGAGTCTTTCGTAAATATTTTCAATAGGTTAGCCATTCTCTACTCCTTTCTTCACTGCACTTCCGGCCATCATCAGTCCCAATTCCTGATCATTCGTTTCTTCCGGCAGCACTTCCCCAACAATCTTGCCCTCATAGATGACAGCAATTCGGTCGGAAACATTCATAATTTCGTCCAGTTCAAAAGAAATGAGCAATACCGCTTTGCCTTGATCCCGCTGGGCAATCAGTTGCTGCTGGACAAATTCAATCGCTCCAACATCCAGCCCCCGTGTAGGTTGGGCCGCAATGAGAAGGTCTGGATTTTTATCTATTTCACGCGCAATGATTGCCTTTTGCTGATTACCGCCAGATAATGCTCTCGCCTTGGTATGAATATCCGGCGTTCTCACATCAAATTTCTCAATGAGACTTTTCGCCTGCTTATCAATAGCCTCTTTGTTCAGAAAGCCGTTTTTACTGTAAGGAGCCTGATAGTAGGACTCCAGGACCATGTTTTCGCTCATGGAAAAATCGAGTACCAACCCGTGCTTATGCCGGTCCTCCGGGATATGCGAAACGCCTGCCTCTGAAATTTTACGTGGCGACTGATTCGTCATCTCTTGTCCGAGCAATCGAATGTGTCCGCCATCGACCTTGCGTAAACCGGTCAAAGCTTCAATCAGCTCACTCTGTCCGTTACCATCCACTCCAGCGATTCCCAAAATCTCACCTGCCTTGACTTGCAGGTTCAGCTCATTCAGAACGCTAATGCCATCCTTGTTTTTAGAGACCACATTGCTCATTTCAAGAACGGTTTGTCCCGGCTTCGCAGGCTGCTTGTCCACTTTAAAGGTCACACGGCGGCCTACCATTTTCTCCGCCAGGTCATTCGGCGTCGTTTCCGATGTCTTGACCGTATCAATGACCTGACCCCGACGAATAATCGTAACTGTATCTGCAATTTGCATGATTTCTTTAAGTTTATGAGTGATCAGAATAATGGACTTGCCTTCAGCTACCAGACGCTTCATAATGTCCAGCAACTCAATGATTTCCTGTGGAGTCAGTACCGCTGTCGGCTCGTCAAAGATCAGGATATCTGCACCACGATAGAGCGTTTTGATAATTTCCACACGCTGCTGCATGCCGACGGATATATCTTCAATTTTGGCATTCGGATTCACCTGAAGGCCGTACTGCTCAGACAACCGCTGTACTTCGGCGGCAGCCTTTTTATAATTGATTTTCAGACCTTTGCGTGGCTCCGAGCCCAGGACAATATTTTCGGTGACAGTAAACGGCTGCACGAGCTTAAAATGCTGATGCACCATGCCAATACCCAGATCAATCGCCTTATTTGGGCTATCAATCTGTACTGGTTTTCCACCGATTTCTATCGATCCTTCATCCGGCTGATACAGTCCGAAAAGAATATTCATAAGCGTAGATTTACCCGCACCATTCTCACCCAAAAGGGCATGAATTTCTCCCTTATGCAGCTTGATGCTGATGGAGTCGTTGGCAACGATGCCGGGGAATCGTTTTGTAATTTGCTTTAACTCAACGACGGGGGTCGCTGCATCCATGAGATCACCCTTATATACTTTATAGTATGTGCTCCAATGAGCTGATTTGCCGTTATGATCTGTATAACTCCAGACGTAAGAACAAGGCTAGTCTTGTGAACCAGCCTTGTCGCCACCTTTATTTATCTTGCAAGCCAAATCTTATTTCGAAGGAACTGTAATTTCGCCCTTAATAATTTTTTGCTTGTATTGTTCTACGAGATCAAGCACGTCTTTAGGAACGTTTTTACTGGATGTATCCGCCAAGCCAATTCCGTTATCTTTCAGAGCCAGCGTTTCGATACCGCCCTTAAATTTACCATCGATAACTTCCTGGGATACGCGTTTTACGGCTTCATCCACACGTTTGACCATTGAAGTCAACGTTACGTCATCACCAAACTCAAGCGATTGGTCTTTATCTACACCGATAACCCATACTTGCTGACCTTGTTGCTTCCGTGCGAGCGCTTCGTTAAATACGCCTGTACCTGATCCGCCAGCTGCGTGGAAAATAATGTCCGCACCGCTGTTGTAGATCGTTGCAGCCGCTGCTTTACCCAGATCCGGCTTATCAAACGCACCTGTGTAGTTTACTTCCAATTTTGCATTTGGATTAACTGCTTTAATACCCGCTTCGAAGCCTTTTTCAAAACGTTTGATCAGCGGGCTATCTTGTCCACCCACAAAACCGATTTTGTTTGTTTTGGTGAGTTTACCAGCTACAACCCCCACCAGGAAGGAACCTTCATTTTCAGCAAAAACAACCGATTTTACATTAGGCGCATCTACGACACTGTCGATGATCGCCAGATTTTTGTCAGGATTGTCTTTCGCTACTTGTCCAATCGCATTCGCCAGATTAAAACCAATACCCCAAGTCAGGTTAAAACCGCCCTTAACAAATTGGTTCAGGTTAGGAATATAATCTTGATCCGATTTACTTTGCAAGTATTTAGCCTTGGCGCCTGTTTCTTTTTCAATGGCTTGCAATGCTTCCCATGCAGATTGGTTAAACGATTTGTCATTTACTCCACCTACATCTGTAACCATGCCGATTTGGACATTCGATGTTTTGGCAGAACCACCTGCGTCTCCGCCACTTGCGTTGGACGCCCCTTGATTTTTGTTACCGCAGCCTGCGAGAATGACTGAGATCGCTAGCAGCATAACCAAAGACATACTGAACATTTTCTTCATGCTGATACTGTTCCCCCTTAGTGTTAGATCCCTGGACTGTCTCTTTTCTCTGAAAATGGACACGTCATACATTCCATTTACTGTCGAGACAGATCGTACAGAAGACTTACTTTAGAGATTATACAATTATGATCGACTAAAATCTAGATGATTAATAACCTTGGGTCAATTTTTTTTGAAAATTGATTAATGTAAGCGCTACACCTATTGTAAAATCCATACATTCTGTCATCATACGTCATGTTTATTCGTATTTTGAATAATTTGGACTTTTTTCATTTCGTTAAGTATGTACAAAAAAAGGCATCCCTACACAGCATACTGCTCGGGATACCTTTTCAACCACTTTCGCGGTTTCAACGCCTTCATTTCAATAATTAAGCGTTGATTTTGCCTTTAGCAACAGTTGCCAAAGAGTTGAACGCATTGATATCGTTGACTGCAAGATCAGCCAAGATTTTGCGGTTAATGTCCACACCAGCCAATTTCAGGCCGTGCATCAGTTTGCTGTAAGACAAACCGTTCAAACGAGCTGCTGCATTGATACGCACGATCCACAGTCTGCGGAAGTTACGTTTCGTCTGACGACGGTCACGGTATGCGTAAACAAGCGATTTCATTACCTGCTCGTTAGCTGTTTTAAAAATGCGGTGTTTGGAACCAAAATAACCTTTAGCAAGCTTCAATACTTTTTTATGACGACGACGAACGACGAATCCGCCCTTTACTCTTGCCATATCAAAAGACCTCCCAAATAATGTTTATGCTTAATTCATTGCCGTGCTGTGTGCTATTTCAGGTTAGCAAGACCTTGTTTCAGACGCTTAACGTCCCCAGGTGCCATCTCAGGGTTAGTACCCAGTACGCGTTTTGCACGTTTGGATTTGTGGGAAAGCAAGTGGTTTTTGTAAGCTTTGTAACGCATTACTTTACCAGTACCAGTAATCTTGAAGCGGCCTTTAAGGCTGCTATGTGTTTTCATTTTGGGCATTGAACTTCCTCCTTAATTTGTCATTGACTCTTTGGAGCCAATATCATAATCATGCTGCGTCCTTCGAGCTTGGGTTGGCGCTCCACGGTACAAAGATCAGCAACTTCCACTTTCACACGCTCGAGAATTTTTTGACCCACATTAGCATGGGTAATTTCCCGACCACGGAAACGAACGGAGCATTTCACCTTGTCCCCTTCATTCAGGAACTTAACCACATTGCGAAACTTGGTCTGGTAGTCATGCTCCTCGATGTTGGAACGGAACCATACCTCTTTGATGTCAACGATCTTCTGGTTTTTACGGGCTTCCTTTTCTTTCTTCTGTTGCTCATAGCGGAATTTTCCGTAATCCATAATCCGACACACGGGCGGCTTCGCTTGAGGCGCCACGTTCACGAGATCCAAGTTTGCGTCAATCGCCATTTGCAGAGCTTCACGAGTCGGTGTAATCCCGATTTGTTCCCCGTTAGCACCAACCAGACGTACTTCTCTCACCCGAATCTCATCATTGATCATATGTTCCTTACTAATAACCCTCCACCTCCAGAACCTGTTATTGTTGTATTGTGTTAAAGCACAAAAAAGGGATGACGACTATGCAGCCGACATCCCTGTCTGATACTCAATTCATCATGAAAGTTCAATTCACAAATCATTGGATCAAGACCAGCCGGCAATACCGGACAGGTGAGAAGTCGGACCTTCTACTTATAATCCATACTTTTCAATTAACATGCTTGAACATCTTATCACGCAACTCACCAGAGTGTCAACACATTTATTCAAAACAGTTGGCACTTAGGATCTGCGATACACTCAGCATTTAGCCCTGCTTACTTTGAACTTCTTCCAGCCGAACGACACGGGTATGCTGGGTGTGGCTCCATTGCTTGTTGTTTTGCGTAAAGAACGCATAGAACGTAATCGGATACCACGAAACCAGATAGACAGGGAACAGCAACAAATAAAGATACACTTTTTTGAACGTGACCTTTTCCAGGATCATCGCGATCAAAAAGGTGGTAATATTCAGACCAACAGCTATAGCACCGGTCCAGGCCGGGAATTGTACATAGATATTTTCGATATTAGGTCCACCAAATAACGTAATGTCTACCCACATCGCTACTGTCATCAAGAAGGTAAGCAGTACGATATACACGTTCAGACCATAGAGAGCCATATCGAATTTGACCAGGCTTCTATGCTTGATGCTCTGCCACAGCAGTGGGAAGAAATAACGGCGAGCGACTGTAAAGTGACCCTGCATCCAGCGCAGACGTTGTCTGGAGGAAGCTTTAAAAGTCAACGGCTTCTCGTCATATACCTTGGCATCATAATTAAATCTTGGATATACATTACGTTGCGTACAGCGCATGGTAAACTCCAAATCCTCTACCAGACTCGTCGCACCCCAGCCCATTTCCTTGAGCAGGTTCGTTTCAAAACACATGCCTGTACCACCAAGGAAGTTAGCCATGTTCAGGTTGTGACGTGACAACTGCCACAGACGGTTGATGTACCAGTAAGATACTCCGTATGCCGCAGTAATCCATGAATCCTCAGGATTCTTCGTATCAATGTACCCCTGGATAACACGGGCACCTGTGCACAAGTCGTTGTTCATTTCACTCAAGAAATTCGTATGTGCCAAATTGTCAGCATCGAACATGACAATCGCATCATATTGACGTGGCATAGCCCACAATTCCTTGAGCATCCACTCAATGGCGTAGCCTTTACCACGCAAATTCGGATTCGTACGTTCACAAGCATTCATGCCGTGTGCGCGAACGATATCCGCCGTCTTGTCCGTACAGTTATCACAAATAACGAATACATCGTACAGTTCCTTTGGATAATCAAGTTGCTTCAAGTTCTCCATCAATGCTCCAACAACCTGTTCCTCGTTGTGGGCAGCGACCAAAATGGCAAATGATTTTTCCGGAGCCGCATGCTCTTTCCTTTTTTTGCGAACCAGACCGAACAAGGAGAATCCAAACTGATAGACCGCGATCAGCGCCAGAATAATCTGGAGCGTCACAAAAATGGCGTCTAACATAATCTCTTGTTACCCCCTTTTTTATACCCCTTAAAAATCTTGCGTTTGTTTGTTTTCTATCTCTGTAGCGCAAGTTGCGGCGCTTTGCGCGCCTTTTTTTGTAGTTTTTGACCCGACCCTTGCTTTTTTCATTGACTGTGTGCAGCCCCCTATTGGCTGACACAGGAACGCCATTACGATTTTCGTTGGTTTTCAATCTTTTGTCAAAGCCTCTAAACCGTTCTCAGCAGCAAAAAAACACGACAAACTCCCGTTTGAACCAGGAATGCGACGCTGATCCTTTCATACATGACGGTAGGTCTTATTTTCATCCATTTGCTAACTTTTTATTTCTTTAGTCCCTCCTTTTTTGTGGTCCATTTAACAGCCACTTCTAAATACTCTATCGTATTAGACGAATGAACGCAAAGAAAGTTATACAATTCAACTTATATTCCATTAACATTTTTGTGTAGAATTGAACCAGATAAGTTGTGATTCTTGAAATGAGCAGCGTTTAAAAATATGATGAGAGCAAGAGAATAATGACTTATCACCTGATTCTGTCCAAGTGATTCAAAATATTTGCCGACCAACCCGGCACGGCAACCGGAGGAAACCAAATGCAACGTCTAGTCGTAAAACTTGTAAATCTGGAGCAGCAGTTGTTCAAATGGATCAACGGACGCTTACACAATCGTTTTTTGAACTTCTGGCTTTATTATCTTACACATCTGGGGGGAGCGACCTTTACAATCACCTCTACACTGCTTGTATGGCTGCTCGCTCCGCTTCCATGGAAGGAATCCGGTATGAAGGGGGCCATCGCGCTTGGAGTCAGCCACATCCCTGTAGCCATCGCCAAAAAGCTGTACCCGCGGATTCGTCCGTACCTGGCACTGCCAGATACGAATACGTTCCGTAATCCCCTGTCGGATCATTCTTTTCCTTCGGGGCATACAACCGCTATTTTTTCAGTAACCGTTCCTTTTATGCTACAGTCCCCCATGCTAATACTGCTTTTGCTGCCCGTCGCGCTGATTGTGGGTTTTTCCCGAATTTACCTGGGGCTCCACTATCCTACGGACGTACTCGCAGGGGCGGTCATCGGCACATCAGCAGCAATAGGAACGGTTGCATTCTGGCCTTAAAGCCGATATGGTATGATTGAGAACATCCCAGCAGGAACAGGTGAAATGAGAGTGGCTAAAAAACGAGTGTTATTATTATCGGAAGGTTTCGGTGCCGGACATACTCAAGCTGCGTACGCACTCTCAAGCAGTTTGCGCAAGCTTTCTCCGAATGTGCAGACCAGAGTGCTGGAATTAGGGAGCTTTTTGAATCCGAGAATGGCTCCGCTCATTATTACAGCGTATAAGAAGACTGTCATATCGCAGCCTCGCCTGATCGGAATGGTTTACCGTCATCAGTATAAAAAATCATTAAACCGTCTTACAACGCTCGCTTTGCACCGTCTGTTCTACACGCAGACCCGAAACATTCTTCGGCAGCTTCGTCCTGATTTGGTGGTATGCACTCATCCCATCCCAAGTGCAGTGATTTCACGTTTGAAGCGCTTGGGCGTACATGTTCCGCTCTGTACCGTCATTACAGATTACGATGCGCATGGAACGTGGATCAGTCCCGAGGTGGACCGTTACTTTGTATCTACGCCTGAAGTCATGCGTAAGCTGCGCACACGCGGAGTGCCTATGTCGAAAATTCAAGTAACGGGTATTCCGGTTCATCCGAATTTCTGGGAACATCCGGGGCACGACGAAATCCGGGACCAATTCGGTCTTAAGCCGATTCCCACCGTACTCGTTATGGGCGGCGGCTGGGGTCTGATGAACGACGAAGTCATTCATCGCTCGCTTACCCACTGGAGAGAAAACATTCAATTTATTTTTTGTCTGGGTCATAATGATAAAATTCGTCGTAAAATGCAGCTGGATCCCCGCTTCATTCATCCGAATATTCATATTTTCGGATTTACGCGGGAAATCGACAAATTAATGGAGGTATCGAATCTGCTCATTACCAAGCCCGGCGGAATGACATGCACCGAGGGGCTGGCAAAAGGGATTCCGATGTTGTTTCACAAACCTCTCCCCGGACAGGAAGAAGAAAATTGTCAATACTTTACGGCTCAAGGCTTCGGAGAACCGATTACTTCGCTGGATGTTGTCGTTAAATGGATGAACCGGCTGTTACACGAATTTCCGGAAATCGTTCGCAAGCGACAGGATCACGTTCATAATGTAGCGCGATATTATCCTCTTCAGAGTGCACAGAGTATTTTGGATATACTGGAACCAAACAGGGTGCTTTCCTAAAAGGAAGCACCCTGTTTTTTATTTATTTCCCATACTTCTCAAGACGCATTTTCTCATACTCTTCCAATGCATCTTTGCCAATCAACACCTCGACACGATGGATGTTCATGCCTTTGCCCATAAATTTATGTTCATACTCAGTCATGACATGCTCTTCGTTGATACCATCACGATGAAGATTCAACGATATATTCGTCATTTGCAGACCACTATCAGCAAACGAATTCAGCGAGAACTCAAACAGCGTCTCCGAATCGGTTTTGAAATGAATTTGCCCCTTGCTATTTAAAAGTTGCCGGTACTTGTCCAAAAAGCGCGGATGTGTCAAACGACGACGCGCGTGCTTGGCTTTAGGCCACGGATCGCTAAAATTCAAATAAATGCGTTCAATTTCCCCAGGTTCAAAAACATTCTCAATCTGTTCAATGTTCGCAAGCGCCAATTTGATATTAGGCGGCGTATCAACCTCTGTATCACTCCAGGCCAGACGCGACTTTTCCGCTGCGCGACGCACCAGTTCATCATACATATCAAAGCCAATATAGTTGATTTCCGGATTCCGATAGCTCATTTGACTGATGAACCGACCTTTGCCCATACCGAATTCCACATGAATCGGACGATCATTGCCAAAAAGCTGCTGCCACTTTCCTTTATACTGTCCCGGCTCCAAGATCACCAGGTCCTGCTGTTCTTCCAGACTTTCCCGTATTCCTTTTCTTCCGCGTAAACGCATGTTACTCCTCCATATGCTCTGTTATCAAGGAAAAAGGAATCTCACCCCCGCTTGAAGATACGGAAATGAAATTCCTTTTTCAATATATTTGGATTGGGGTCCAACTAATTTAATTGTTCATAGTCTACCCCATCAGCAGGTGAAAAATCAATCGTCTTTTGGCAAGCGGCTCTGATTTTTTGACGTGCGGCCGTTCCAATCTGGCGGTCTTGCCCAAAACGGACACCAGTCAGCGCCAATGCCTCGTCAAAGGTTAACTCAACAGTAACTTTATCCATACGCGTTTTATCCTGCGTATTCATAAAAGATCACCTCACGGGTTATTAGTGATGGAACCGACGTGCATTTACCCTAAAGCAGGCGATAGAAGCAGCATAGCTGCCCTGAAAAATAATCATTAGCCGATGGTTAACTTTTATTTTCAGGATCGAAAACAGTCCTTTTATATTATGTCTGGTACCGCTTACAATATAACACATGGTGTAACCTTTTTCAATCCTGAATCCAATAAAATCCGCACTTTCTCTTGCCTTTCGCTCTCAAGTGATTCCCAATTCCGACTGATTTTTGTTACAATAGGGTGATCGCAAAAAAAAGGAGTACACCCATGAAAACAGATTTGTTGCCTGCTTCTCTCCTGTGGGGAGATAAACGGTTCCATACGTGGAATTACGAAATGCGCGAGCAATTTCAAAATAAAGTGTTCAAAGTCATGCTGGATGCAGGCTTTACCTGTCCGAACCGGGATGGTTCCATTGCCAAAGGAGGCTGCACCTTTTGCAGCGCACGGGGATCTGGTGATTTTGCCGGACGCCGCCGGGACGATCTCGTCACCCAATTCAATACGATTCGGGACCGACAGCATCTAAAATGGCCAAACGCCCAATATATCGGCTATTTTCAAGCCTATACGAATACGTATGCCCCGGTTGAGGAGCTACGCGAATACTTCGAGGTCATTCTGGAGCAGCCCGGCGTTGTTGGTCTGTCCATCGCTACACGTCCCGATTGCCTGCCTGACGATGTAGTGGATTACCTTGCCGAGCTGAACAAGCGCACATACCTGTGGATCGAAATGGGCCTGCAAACCGTCCATGAATCCACCTCGGAGCTGATTAACCGCGCCCATGACACTCAATGCTATCTGGAAGCGGTGGAAAAGCTGCGCAAGCGCAATATCCGCGTATGCGCGCACATCATTTACGGACTGCCGCAGGAAACGCATGAAATGATGCTGGACACAGGTCGTGCAGTGGCGGCTATGGATGTGCAGGGCATCAAAATCCACCTGTTGCATCTCATGCGCAAAACGCCGATGGTCAAGCAGTATGAAGCCGGATTGCTTCGCTTTCTGGAAAAAGATGAATACGTCAAGCTGATCGTCGATACGCTGGAATTTTTGCCGCCCGAAATGATCGTTCATCGGTTGACCGGGGATGCACCACGGGATTTGCTGATGGGTCCGATGTGGTCGCTCAAAAAATGGGAAGTACTCAACGCCATTGACGATGAACTAAAATCACGGGAAACGTGGCAAGGTAAGTATTGGAGGCAGCCTTAAATGGGCTTCCTGTCTGTACTGAGCTACGCTCATCAATTGGTAGCTGCGCGAGTCCAGCCGGGCGATACGGCTATAGATGCCACAGTTGGCACCGGAGCGGATACGCTGTTCCTGGCTAAGGCTGCCGGAAGACGGGGACGTGTCTATGGCTTCGATATCCAGCAGGAGGCTTTGCAGCTCGCTCGTCGTCGGCTGGACAAAGACGAATCCCTCTCACTGGCGGAGGTATCGCTATTGCTGCAAGGTCATGAGCAGATGCGGGAAGCCGTTCCCAACAAACTGCATGGCAAAGTCGCTGCGGTCATGTTTAATCTCGGCTACTTGCCCTCCGAAGGCGCTGATCCATCTGTTATCACGCATACCGACAGTACACTCGCCGCTCTTGATGCGGCACTGTATCTGCTGCGTCCGCGCGGTATTCTGACCGCCATACTGTATCCGGGACACGCTGGAGGCGGCGAGGAAGCCGAAGCTGTCCTTCAATGGGCCTCCACCCTCCCGGTATCCAGTGGTCAAAGCATTATTTACCGCCAATTACAACGAGCTGCTTCGCCTTACGTAGTGGCGGTTGAAAAGAAATAATGTCGCATTTTTAAATTCGCATATTCAGGTTATGAGCGGCTTTTTTAGCCGCCTTACATATATCTTTTTTTGAGCGTCGTACGGGCTATTCACCCCAGTTTTATTGCCCCAGCGGCATGTTTCTGGTCGCACTCATTACTCATTATGGAGGAGAGAAATTATGCTAAAGCCATACCCGCTGCAATTTCAACCTGAGTTCAAAGAGAGAGTTTGGGGAGGACGAGCCTTGGAGCAATTCGGTTTAACCCCGCCGGAAGGGCATATTGGGGAAGGATGGATGATTGCCGATCATCCAAATGGAACCACAACGGTCATCAATGGCCAGCTGGCTGGCAAGGGGCTGGATGAAATTCGCGAAACCTACGGGCAGGACTGGCTCGGGGCCAAGGGTGTATCGGAAAAAGGCGGACGTTTTCCGCTTCTGATCAAGCTGCTGGATTGCAATGACGATCTGTCCGTGCAAGTGCATCCGACAGACGATTATGCAGGACTTCCAGCCGGAGAGCTGGGAAAAACCGAAATGTGGTACGTGCTTGATGCCAAGCCGGATGCCAAAATTATTTACGGTTTGACCGAGGGCGTGACCCGGGACAGCCTGCGTACCGCCCTTGAAAGCGGAGACATCCTGGGTAGCTTGCGTCAGGTTCCTGTTGAGGCAGGCGACACATTCTTCATCCCTGCTGGAACCGTACATGCGTTGTGTGCAGGCGTTGTTGTTGCTGAAATTCAGCAAAATTCAGATACCACCTATCGGTTATATGACTACAACCGTCCTGGTCTGGATGGCAAGCCCCGTGAGCTGCATATCGAGGATTCCCTCAATGTGACCTCTTACGAGGGGGCTGGTGCAACAACAATGAAGACAGGTGGTTTACAGCCGGGTGAATGGCTTCAACTCGCAGCCTGTGAGTATTTTGTCGTGGAAAAGGGTATCGTAGAGGGAAGCTGGGCGCTTTCCACAACCGATGACAGCTTTACCATTCTCGTGATTTGCGAAGGCAGTGGTACATTAACGTGGGACAATCATTCGTCGTCTCTCTCCTGCAAAGCTGGAGATTGCTTCCTGCTCCCCGCTAATCTGGGTGGTTACACGCTGAATGACGGAATGACTGTCCTTAGATCTTATCTTCCTTAAAGCTTAAAGGGTGTGTTGTCTAACTTATGCGGGAATATACCTTCACCATCGCTGAAAATGACGGAACGGAGCTTTTTGCCTACCGCTGGCTACCGGATCAGCATACGCCCGTGCGGGGAATCGTTCAGATTTCGCACGGGATGTGCGAGACATCCTACCGCTATATTCGCTTGGCTGAGAAGCTTACAGCTTCCGGCTATGGTGTATATGCCAACGATCATATCGGCCACGGACGTACCGCCGGTGATTCTGATAAGCTTGGCATGCCAGGGGCGAATGCATTCCAACGAATGGCAAGCGGTATGCTGGATCTGGGCGAAATTGCGGCCAAGGAGTTTCCAGATCAGCCTCGTTTTTTGCTCGGTCACAGTATGGGATCCTTTTTAACCCAGAAAATCATGTATGATGATAAGCAACAGTATCACGGATTTATTTTATCGGGAACGAACGGACGGCGTGGCCTGCTGAAACTTGGAGAACAAGTTGCCCTGCTGCAAGCCAAACTGCAAGGAATGGATCACCGCAGCATACTGCTCAACGCTATGGTCTTCGGCGGATTTAATCGAGCCTTTCGTCCGGTGCGTACAGCGTTCGACTGGTTATCCCGCGATCCCGATGAAGTAGACCAATTCGTACATGATCCGTTATGCGGTGCCATCTGCACGACAGGCTTTTTTCTAGATTTTTTCCGGCTTTTGCAGGAAATTCATTGGCCCTCCTCACTCGAAAAAATCAATCCCAAGCTGCCAATCTATATTTTTGCCGGGGATCGTGATCCGGTGGGGTTGTTCGGTAAAGGTGTTCTAACGCTGGTGGATATGTACCGGAGTCTGAAGCTTCAGGATGTAGAATATCGTCTCTATCCTGACGGCCGACATGAGATGCTGCATGAAACGAATCGCCATGAGGTCATGACCGATATCGTTGATTGGCTGGATCGCCATATTAACACAGCAGCGACCTCCGTTTCTGTTATGTCTGGAGGCTCTGAGGCATCTTCATAAATAGCTCTTAATAAAAAGAAACCTTCAAAACCACGGTTAAAGTGAGTTTAAAGGTTTCTTTTTATTTCTTTGTCTGCGTCGTGACACCACAAGTAACTTTTCAGTTCAGCTTATTAGGAGATTACCATGTATTCCGTTCTCTTAGGGAAGTAATATGAGCTATATGATGTTTGCCGTGCCAGGCATAGATGCCAATGTTTCGTTCCAGGCGGATCGTCTGACCCGATTCCGGATGGATAAACGTTCGGTGTAATTGATCATCCCCCAGCGAACGCAACACAACCACCCACCGTTCATGCAGCCCTTCCAGCAATTGCAGAGAAGGCTCCAGCGGAAGCTCCCTTGCATCCGGTATTTCGGCCCAACGCCCCTCATCATATGGCTTAATCGTGGGTGTATCCTCTGTTAGCGCTAGCTTGAAGCGAATATAACCGTTCATATGGCTGTCTGCCAAATGATGGACAACCTGCCGAACCGTCCAGCCTCCTTCGCGATAAGGCGTGTTCAACTGTTGTTCGTCCAGCCCTTCGACCGCCTGACGAAGCTGAGAAGGCAGTTCAGCAATATCGTGAGTCCATGCCAGAAGCTGTTCTTCTGTAATGGTATCCGGAACGACGAATGGCCCAATCGGGTAGCGCAAATCATGATCCAAAACAGTTCCCCACCCTTCTCTGCATCTGAGTATCCTACTACCTGTAATCTTATGTTATAACTATGCATGAAAAAAAGCAGACCCGCAAGAGCCTGCTTTTTCATATACGTAAAGATTGGATACAACTGTTGATCTATTTATCCTTCCAGCAACAGTGATTCCGGATCTTCCAGCAATTCTTTGACCGTTACCAGGAAGCGAACCGCTTCGCTGCCATCAATAATCCGGTGATCGTAGGACAACGCGATATACATCATCGGACGATTTTCCATACGTTCCTCGTCAATGGCAATCGGGCGAAGCTGGATTTTATGCATTCCCAAAATACCCACTTGCGGTGAATTCAGGATCGGCGTAGACAGCAAGGAACCGAAAATACCTCCGTTGGTAATGGTAAAGGTTCCACCTTGCAGATCCGCCAGAGAAAGCGAATTGGAACGTGCTTTGCCAGCCAAATCTGCAATGCTTTTCTCGATTTCGGCAAAGCCGAGACGATCAGCATCCCGTACAACGGGTACAACCAGCCCTTCCTTCGCAGATACAGCAATCCCGATATCATAGTATTTTTTCAGTACGATATCATCGCCGTTAATTTCCGCATTTACAGTAGGGAAACGCTTGAGCGCACCGACCACTGCCTTCGTAAAGAAGGACATAAAGCCCAGCCCAACATCGTGCTTCTCCTTGAACTTATCTTTGCGGCGTTTGCGAACATCAAGGATGGCGGTCATATCCACTTCATTAAAGGTCGTAAGCATAGCGGCCGTTTGCTGTGCCTCAACGAGACGTTTGGCAATGGTCGCTCTGCGGCGGGACATGCGCTGACGTTCTACCGGCTTGCTGTACTCTGTCTGAGACGGAGACGCAGCAGGTTTATTCGCAGCGGGAGAAGCAGGTGCAGGTGATGCAGCACGCGAAACATCGGCGCTGTTCCCATGCGTTTTAACGTCCTCCTGGAACACGCGTCCAAGCGGGTCCTTCCCCTGTACCTGCTCCAGATCAATTCCGCGCTCACGCGCCAGCTTCCGGGCAGAGGGAGATGCCGTCTGACCGTTCCCGTCACCGTGGGACGGAATAGGCTGTGCGGCCTGTTCCGCTGCTGATTTGCCATCGCCTGCTGTGGAAGCAGGCGAAGTGGCTACAGGCGGTGCCTCCGGCGCTTTGGTCGCTGCTGCTTCTCCGGCACCGGATGATCCTGCGCTAACGCTCCCACTGCCGCTTCCGATCAAGCCTACAGCTTCACCGATAACCACCGTTTCCCCTTCCTGTCGAAGGATTTTCTGGACTACGCCCGCTTCTTCTGCGCTAATTTCCAGATTGACCTTATCAGTTTCCAGCTCCAGTAGAACATCCCCCTGTCCTATGGAATCCCCTTCCTTCACAAGCCATTTGGAGATTGTTCCTTCCGTGATGGATTCTCCCATTGCTGGCACTAAAATATCGCTCACAGCCGCTACCTCCCCAGTGTAATATTGTTTTTGGAATCCTGCTTCAACGCTGATTGAATAATTCGCTGCTGCTCTAGGCTGTGTACTTGCTGATAACCGCTCGCTGGGCTGGAACGATCCGGTCTGCCTGCATAGCGGATTTCCGCTCCTTGCGGCACAACATTCCGCAAACGAGGCTCAATGTAACTCCAGGCACCCATGTTTTTCGGTTCTTCCTGTGCCCATACGAATTCCTTAACATGCTGGAAACGGCTGAAAATATTCCGAATTTCCTCTTCTGGGAAAGGATACAACTGCTCGACACGAATAATGTGCAGACGGTCCTCCGCTTCAGCCTTGTCCTTCTCCAACGCTTCTTCCAGATCAATGGCAATCTTGCCACTGCATAGTACAATCCGTTCTACACGATCCGGGCGCGCACCCAATCCGGGCTGCTCCAGCACGGGACGGAATGTTCCTTCGCTGAATTCGGAAGCAGGCGAAGCCACACGGTTATTACGAATGAGACTCTTCGGCGACATCATCACAAGCGGACGAGCTTCCTCACTCTCGCTTAATACAGCCTGACGGCGCAGCAGATGGAAATACTGCGAGGCACTGCTCAAGTTAGCTACAGTCCAGTTATTTTGTGCAGACAGTTGGAGGAATCGTTCCAGACGTGCACTTGTATGCTCCGGTCCTTGCCCTTCACTACCATGCGGCAACAGCATTACCAGACTGGATTTCTGTCTCCATTTGGCACGGCCAGCGGAAATGAACTGATCGAAAATAACCTGCGCACAGTTGGCAAAATCACCGAATTGCGCTTCCCAAATCACTAACGTTTCAGGAGAGTACACGTTATAGCCATACTCAAAGCCAAGGACAGACGCCTCAGACAACGGGCTATTATGAATACTGAACGAAGCACGTGCTTCCGGCAATGTGTGCAAAGGACAATGCGTATTGCCCGTTTCAGGCTCGTGCAACACGAGGTTACGGTGAGCAAACGTTGCCCGCTCCGCATCTTGACCCGTCATACGGATCGGTTTGCCATCTGCCAGAATCGTAGCCAGAGCGAGCGTTTCCGCCAAGCTCCAATCCACCTTTTCACCTTCGTTCAGAGCCGTTTTTCTACGCTGTAAAATACGATCCAGCTTCGGATATACCTGGAAGGCTTTTGGCCATTTCAGCAGGTTTTCATTGATCTGACGCAGCTTTTTCAACTCTACAGCCGTACGAACCACAGAATCCTGACCCCGTTTTGCCTTGGAAGGAGCAATTGCAGGCTCCTCTTCCGGGTTATTCTTCACATGCTCATGCGCTTCCTTGAGTCGATTTTGTACCTTTTCGATAAGTCCAGCATTAAACGCTTCATCCACGATTCCTTGCTTAATCAGTTTTTGAGCGTACAATTTGCTAACCGTTGGATGGTTTTTCACCTTGCTGTATACCAGCGGTTGCGTTGTTTCCGGATCATCGGATTCATTATGACCGTAACGGCGGTAGCCAATCAGATCAATCAGGAAATCCTTCTTGAAACGGTTGCGATATTCGCCAGCCATTCGAGCTGCTGCAATGCACGCCTCGGGATTGTCCGCGTTCACGTGTACGATCGGAATTTCGTAGCCTTTGGCCAGATCGCTTGCATAGCGGGTCGAACGTGAATCCACGCTTTCTGTTGTAAAGCCCAGACGATTGTTAACAATAATATGAACCGAGCCGCCATTACGGAAGCCGCGTAAATTCGTGAAATTAAGTGATTCCGCCACGATGCCTTCACCTGGAAAAGCCGCATCGCCATGCATGATAATGGTTGCCGCCTTGCTGACATCCAGCTTCGGATAGCCTGCCTCACTGCGATCTTCCTGTGCTGCGCGGGAAAAGCCCTGCACGACCGGGTTCACGTATTCCAGATGACTCGGGTTATTCGCCAATGTCAGACGGGCCTGTACCGCTTCCCCATCCTTTACAAAACGATTGGCACCCAGATGATATTTTACATCTCCGGTCCAGCCATAATTAATCCCTGTCGAGCCTTCCGACGGAATCAGATCCTTATTCGGAGAATGATGAAATTCAGAGAAAATTTTGCTGTAAGGCTTGCCCAGTACGTGGGCCAGTACATTCAGACGACCACGATGCGCCATCCCCATCAACACGTGGCTTGCACCTGCATTCGTCGTAAGACGGATAATCTCGTCGAGTACTGGTACGAGGACATCATTACCTTCGATGGAAAAACGTTTCTGTCCGACAAACGTTTTATGCAAAAACTCTTCGAACTGCTCCACCTCTACCAGTCTGCCTAGCAACGCCTTGCGTTCCTGTGTGGTGAGTGGTTTGGAGGACCAGCCGGATTCAGCGTAGCTGTTCAGCCAGCGGCGTTCCTCCTCGTTATGAATGTGACTAAATTCATAGGCAATCGGGCCTGTGTATGCCACACGCAAGCGTTGGATGGCTTCCCAGCCGTTAAGTGTTCCAGCGGGAGCGTTATCCCATATTAAAGAGGCCGGAAAAGCCTTTAGGTCCTGTTCAGTTAAACCGTAGGATGCCGGATCAAGCAAGCGTGTATCCTGCTCGGCATCCAGTCCCAGCGGGTCTATTTGTGCAGCCAAATGTCCGTATTCACGGATGTTCCACACCATTTTCCCAGCTGTAACCGCTTTCTGTAATGTGTTCGAATCAAGATGTCCCTGAGCGCTTGCCGGGGGGCCTTGCAATTTGTAGTCTATCATGGAAGCAGCCGAGTATTCGGATTGCGGCGGCTCACCCCATTGATCAAACAGCTCGCGGTAAGCCGGATCAACTGTTCCGGGGTCCGCTACATACTTTTCATACTGGTCCTGCACATAACCTAAATTAGGTCCATAATAACTCTGCCAAGGTACCTGTCTGCTGCTCTCTTCCATTGTCATCTCGTTCCCTCCGTCAAATTTTGAAATTCATAGCTGGACGGAAATCATTTTCATTTCAGTTTTCGCAAAATTCTCAATTTAAGTTGTTCACAATATGCTCACATTATATGAAATCCTTCATCAAAAGTCGAATTTCACAATTCCTATCCTTCTTCCATTGTATAAACTTTTCCGTCGATGAGCATTTCCTTTTTCTCAACATACCAATGCATAAATTAGATCAATCAGGTTATTTCGTATGAAAACAAGCGCCAGAGACTGGTTTGTCCCCCAGCCTTGGCGCTTTTATCGTACAAATCATAGTATCAGGAACCAAATTGGGCAGTATGCAGACGACTGTACACTCCACCCGCCGCCATTTGAATTAGAATCGGAGTAGTTGTCGTATCTGCTTCACATCCATTTTTCTAAAAATCACGTAGTTGATCAAAAATCTCAAACAACGGATCTCTGTCAACGAAAGCCTTCCTTTGCTCACCAAGCTGCTGCTCCACTTGATCCAATAGACCTGCCAGCACCATATAAATTTCTTCGCGTTCTACCGTTTCGATAAACCCGATACGTCGATCCATTTCGTTAAAAGCTTCTGTGTATTCCGTCACCAGCGATTTCAATGTTGCATTCACTGTATTTATGCCCATTTGTTCATCCAGTGTTCGTACAGTTGCCAGCATTTTTTTATATAGTTGGGCGGATTTTTTGGCATTGGCTGCTGTGATCTGCTCGCGTCCATCCCAATCCCGAAACGGATTGTCCAGATTTTCAGTCAGCCATTCCGGTTTACGCGCTTTGGTAATGGAGAGGTCTAGTCCACGTGGGACTTCTTTTTTGTAAGCAGCCTTAATCAACTTGCCTGCGTCTGCTGGTAAGCTGGTCATCCACAACATGGACAAATGCGGCAATCGGTCTGGAGCAGGAAATTCTTCACCCTTGAATCCGAACAGGTCGTATGTAGTGAATTGGCGCAGCTCCTTGAGTCGCTCTAAGCTATGCAGATTAGAGATGATTCCCGGCTTGCCCCAGATCCGTAATTCATACAGATGAGGAAAACGAACGACAATTTGCTGCATATTGATTTCTTTAACATTGGTCAAAGAAAGCGCATTTAAACGATCAAGTCCGTGAAATGTCGGAACATCGGCAGAATATTGAACACCCATCCATCGTCCATCCTCATGAGCATGAATCGTCAGGCCGGGTGAAAGGGTGCCGCTTAACATGAGTTGTTCCAGATCCTCGTTCAGATAAAGTTCTTCGATACCTTCTGCATTCAAAATAAGCCGACTCACATGACTATTTCTGAGATCCAGTTGGCTTGAGCTACATGATATGAGCTGAAGTTCATTGATAAATGGATTGCTTTTTACATAATGAATCAGTGCTTGATCTGCGTTATCGGTGTGTATCGTCATCAGGCAAGGAAGCTTGTCCAATTCAGACATATCGTCTATCACTTGCAGGATCGTAACGTTAATTTTACTGGTATCCCGGCGTATGCTCTGACCCCCGATCTCAATAAAGGTGTCATCGTTTGCAGCAGCTTTAAATTGTTCCCGTTTACCCGGATCAATCTTTTCCCAATTACGCTGACGATGCAGGCTTCCTCACATGCCACCCGCCACTGTAACTGTTCGTTTCCTCCTGAACTAAGGGTGGAATATTGCCAACCAAAGTATAGTTAGGCGGGACATTGGCTCCGACAAAACTATGATCTAAGCGATTGTTCCAGAAGTGAAAATCGCAAACGAGAGGTTTCATCGTATGTAGTTCTGCCTCATCTGGTAGACGATCTCCTGTCCAATCCAGTTCAAGTACAGCGGCAAGCTGTGGGTTTCTTTTAGAATCAGTCTCTCTAAGCATGGTGATCTGACAGGCTACATATTGCTGCAATTTGTCCGAGTACACACAATAAATATCTCCAACGGATGGTATCATCGTAATCTCCTTTATGTAACATGATTCTGTAAAATTTTTTTTTTTAGTATAGCAAAAGATTCTACTGGTGGTTCACTTCTAATCTCAAAAAAAGTTGACAACGTTTTCAGATCATGATAACTTATCCGTGAGGCTTGTTACCGGTAATGCGGGCAAAACCACAACAGAAATGATGATGTTTATTTCTGTTGTAGTTTTGCTCTTTTTTATTCCTCAAAATGGGTGGTTCAATGTGATAATTAAACAAATCTTCAACAATAATATTGTCAGTACGGTGGACGATAAAAATCAGGAGCTGCTTATCCTCGGCCGGGGTATCGGCTTTAACTTCCGTGCGGGTGACCCGATTGATGAAAATCGGATTGAGAAAATTTTCCGTCTTCAGGATGCAAATATTTATGAGAAGTTTAAAGCGATCGTCATGGAAGTTCCGATTGATATTTTACAAGTCACCGATGACATTGTTAGTCTGGCGCGCACACAGTTGAACAAAAAAATAAGTGACGGTATCTATGTATCCCTATCCGATCATATTCATTTTGCCATACAGCGTATGGAGCATGACATGATCGTACGCAACCCACTATCATGGGAAATTCAGCATTTTTATAAGGCTGAATATGACGCTGCCAAAGAATCGTTGACGCTTTTGCGCGAACGTCTGGGTATTGAATTCCCTAAGGAAGAGATTTGTAATATTGCCCTTCATTTCGTGAATGCTGAAATTAATGATTCGATGAATGATGTCACTCATATGATGCAGTTGCTTCAGGAGATCATGAACATTATTAAATATCATTTTAATGTGGAATTTGATGAGGACAGCGTGAATTACTTCCGTTTTATTACACACCTCAAATATTTCTGCCAACGCGTTATTACGCATTCGAGCCATGATGATGCAGAAGAATATTTGTATGAAGTCGTGAAGAAAAATTATGCAGACACTTTTAAATGCATTGGTAAAATCGAAAGATTTATTCAAAAAAATTACGAGTATACCATGACGCATTCTGAGCAGTTGTATCTGACACTGCATTTGGAGCGTCTCATCAAAAGAAAATAAATATTTTCAAGGCTTGTAACTGTTAAATCAGGCAAAACCTGAATGAAAAAGGCTCACGATACGTGGGTCTGCTCATTCGGGTATTTTTTTACCTAAAAATGGGGGGATTCAAGATGGATCAACAGGAAACAGCCCAAAAAATTGTGGCCTCCGTTGGTGGAACAGACAATATTAATTCTGTATATCATTGCGTTACACGCTTGCGCTTTGATCTCAAGGATAACGACAAGGTAAATCTGGATGAATTAAAGAAGCTGGACAAGGTTATGGGCACAAATGTATCTGGTGATCAATTTCAGGTCATTATCGGCAACGAAGTGGCCAGCGTATTCAATGCCATGACGCAGCTATATCCTGTTTTAAAGAGTGACTCCAGCGAAAAAAAACCTTCTGAAAAAAAGAAACAAAATGCTATCTCCAGATTATTTGAGTTCATTGCAGGTGTATTTGCTCCTATTTTGCCTGCCATTGCGGGTGCGGGTTTGCTCAAAGGTTTGATTGCTTTGCTCGTATCCGTGGGCTGGCTTACAGCGGGCACTGATACGTATCGAATTATCTCAGCGATCGGAGACGGAGTCTTTTATTTTCTGCCGCTATTGATTGCTGTGAGTGCCGCCCGAAAATTCGGTTGTAACCCTTATGTCGCCGTTGCCGTCAGTGCAGCACTCATGTACCCGGACATGGGAACGTTATTATCGAGTGGTCAAGCTGTTTCTTTTATCGGTATTCCGGTTACTGCCGTTACCTATGCGTCCTCCGTTATCCCTATACTTCTGGCCATTTGGCTGATGTCTTATATCGAAAAAGGCGTAGACCGTATCATTCCTTCTTCTTTTAAGCTATTACTTGTCCCATTGATTACGATGCTCATTGTCGTTCCGGTTACATTGATCGCTATTGGACCGCTGGGTACTCTGATCGGTAATGGATTGTCAGGCGGTATTAATTGGCTGATTTCCGAAGGCGGCTTGTTCGCAGGTATTATTTTGGGCGGAGCTATGGCGTTGATCGTGATGACAGGCATGCACTATGCGCTCGTTCCAGTCATGATCAGTAATTTGGCGAAACTGGGTTTTGACAAGTTTCTGCCGCTGACCTACATCTCCAATATGGGGCAGGCAGGAGCAACCATGGGAGTATTCTTCCGTGCAAAGAATAAGAAGCTGAAATCTGTAGCATTTTCTACAAGTCTGACAGCACTTATGGGTGTCACCGAGCCTGCTATGTATGGAGTTAATATGAGATATAAACGGCCTTTTGTAGCGGGTATGATCGGTAGTGCCGCAGGTGGCGGCTTCTCCCTTGCCTTTGGTGCGAATGCCTATGTACTGGCGGGCAACGGTGGGATTCCGGGGCTACCTGCACTGATTGGACCGACGTTCTGGTATGCATTTGGCGGTATGGTAATCGCATTCGTTGTAGCCACAATCGCAGCTATACTGATGGGGATTAACGAAGAACTGAGCGACGAAGCTTTGCAAACCACGAGCGAAACGGCCGTCTCTCCAGCAAACCGTGACAGCTCAACGGATTCCTCTAATGAGGTACAGGAAGATGTAAATATTCCCGCTTCGAATGAGACAATTTATGCTCCCATGACAGGTCGGTCGATTCTACTAAAGGAAGTGAATGATCCGACATTTGGTGACGAATTGATGGGTAAAGGCGTGGCCTTTGTTCCTGCCATTGGCGAATTGTCCTCACCTGTAAGCGGCACCGTGCTGAATGTGTTCAAAACGAAGCACGCCATGGTTATTCGCAGCAACGACGGTGCAGAGCTGCTCATCCATGTGGGAATCAATACTGTTAAGCTTCGCGGGCAGTTTTTTGAGGCTCATGTTCAGGCTGGTGATGTAGTTCAAGCAGGCGATAAGCTGCTCACGTTTGATCTGGAGCATATCGCAAAAGAATATGATATCACAACAGCCATGGTTGTCACCAATACAAGCGATTATCAATCTGTTTTTCCAATCAAGCTGGGGGATATCATCATGAAGGAACCCGTACTGAAGGTAGAAATCTAAAAAACGATAAAGGAGCACACACTTATGAGTAAAGCACAAGTATTTCCCGAGAACTTTCTATGGGGAGGCGCTATCGCCGCCAATCAAGCTGAGGGCGCATTTGACGCAGACGGCAAAGGCTTGTCTACCGCAGATATGGTTCCTTATTATAAGAAAAAAGATTATGCCAATCTTAGTGCCCTCATGCACGTATCCAGTGAAACGATTGCAGAGGCCATGGAAACAAAAACAGCCGAGGGTTATCCGAAGCGTTATGGAATTGATTTTTATCATCATTTTAGAGAAGATATTGCGTTATTTGCTGAGATGGGCTTCAAAACATTCCGTCTTTCCATTAACTGGAGCCGCATTTTCCCTAATGGAGACGATCAGGAGCCAAATGAGGCTGGCCTACAATTTTATGACAATGTTTTTGAAGAGCTACGTAAATACGATATTGAACCTCTGGTTACTCTATCGCATTATGAAATGCCGATGACGCTGGTATTGAATTATGGCGGATGGAAAAACAGAAAGGTCATTTCGTTCTTTGTGAAGTATGCCGAGACCGTTATGAACCGATATCAGGATAAAGTAAAATACTGGCTGACGTTCAATGAAATCAATACAACCCTTATTGAACCGTTCACAGGCGGCGGAATTGTCGGGGACAAGGAAGAAAACCTGTTGCAAGCGTCCTATCAAGCATTACATCATCAGTTTGTTGCCAGCAGCCTGGTAACCAAAAGAGCACGTGAAATCAATCCGGCCTTCCAAATCGGCTGTATGTTGGCCAGAATGATCCATTATCCTGCTACAAGCAGCCCGGAAGATGTACAGCAAGCTCAGATCGACAACCAGATGAACCTGCTTCACACCGATGTCCAGGTACGCGGTAGCTACCCGCCAATCATCAAGCGTTATTTTGAGGATCATCAAATTCATATCGTAAAAGAAGCAGAAGACGATCAGATTTTGAAAGAAAATACTGTCGACTTTATTTCCTTCAGCTATTATACATCCCTCGTCTCCACTACAAAGCCGGAGAAGTATGGAGTTACTGGAGGTAACCTGTACAGTACCGTCAAAAATCCAAATCTGAAGGTGACGGAATGGGGCTGGCAGTTGGACCCGATTGGCTTGAGAACGGTTTTGAAAGAATTGTATGATCGCTATCAATTGCCTTTGTTTGTGGTAGAAAACGGGCTGGGAGCCAAGGATACTGTCGAAGAAGACGGCTCCATTATAGATGATTACCGGATTGACTATTTTAGACAGCATATTGAACAACTAAAAGAAGCTATTCTGGATGGCGTTGAAGTGATTGGCTATACCAGTTGGGGAGCAATTGATATCATCAGTGCATCCACTTCAGAAATGTCCAAACGCTACGGATTTATTTATGTGGATCAGGACGACGAAGGCCACGGAACCCTTAACCGCAAAAAAAAGAAAAGCTTCGACTGGTATAAAAAAGTGATTGCTACGAATGGCGAGGATTTGGGTTAATTTAGATTAGAGACTGCCCCCCATTTGTGAGTCAGGAATCAAACACCTGGCAAGTTAACCAGCCAGTCGTCGGATATCAACCGACGGCTGGTTATTTAGTTTATGTTGCACCTCATACTACGCCAAACGAGTTTAAAAACAACTCCCCAGTCCACCCTACTATGTTTATCGTTAATAGCAGAATTTAAAAGACAGATGGTCCGATACGATGCAAACTCAAATTTTAATATGACATTAAAGTCACTTTTCTGTACAAAATTCCTACTTTTCACTATTATTTTAATTAGGCATCTAAAAACCGCTTTGAAAGCGAAAGGGATGGAACTGTGACTGGATTAAAACAAGTACTCAGAAACAAGAATTATGTCAGGCTTTTTCTGGCAACGTTCGCCTCACAAATGGGAGGAATTATTGGGGTTACTGCATTCATGTTTTATTTGTTGAAACGGTTTACGAATCAGCCATACTATGCAACGCTTGCCGAGTTAATGTATTCGCTCCCGATGCTGGCAGTATTTCTCGTAGTTGGAGTACTTGCAGATCGGATGGACCGACAAAAAATTGCTGTTAATTGTGATTGGATCAGCGCTTTTTTATCCTTATGTTTGCTTATTTTTGTTTGGGTTGATTCGATTCCTTTGATATTTGTCTGCCTCTTCATCCGTAGTGCTGCTTCCAAATTTTTTTTCCCAGCCGAAAGTGCCATTATACAGGGAATCTTAAACAAAGATGATTACACCATTGCCGCAGGCCTCAATCAAATGATGGGGAGTCTTTTCATGTTGTTTGGAGGAACTCTGGGGGCCGTCGTTTACTGGCATTTTGGAATTACTGGAGCCATCCTAATTGATGCTGTTTCTTTTATTGTGTCTGCACTGCTTATCCGTTCCTGCAAAATTCAAAAGGAAGTACTCCTTCCAAACGGGGCACATCAATTTAAGCAATTAAAATTTAAACTGGTCATGCATGACTTTAAACAAGGGTTTCTTTACATATTACGCAACAGACTATTGATTTGGTTGGTTTCAGGCTTTTTTATGTTCGGTATTTTAAATGGTGGATTTAGCGTTTTACCGATGTTTATTCTTAAATATAAGCTAGCTCCAGGCAACTATGAGCAGTATATGGTATGGGCAGGTATTATTTTTGGGTCAGGTGTGTTGCTTGGCACCTTAATCGCTTCTCTTATCTCCACCAAGCTAAAGTTACACCAAATGATTGCAGCGGGAGTTCTGGTAGCCGGAATTGGTATATGCACACTTGGATTTGTTAATCACCTCTATGTATTTTTGATTATCAACTTCGCCATTGCACTGGTACTTCCGTTCATCAATATTGGCATAGGAGGATGGCTGCCTTGTATTGTAGATCCTCAAATGATGGGACGTGTGCAAGGTTTAATTAATCCGTTAATGATGCTGTCCCAGTCTCTTACATTAGGTTTCATTGCTGTAAGCTTTCCTTCATTTATTTCAATTGAAGTCTTATTTTTATTAGTCGGGATCTGTACCGTTATTGTAGGAATATATTACACTATTGTGCTCCCCCGTTATGCTGATTACGGCACTTCTTCTAACGTCCTTCAGGAATCTTTATAGGCAGATTAAAAGAGTCCTAAGTTGAATTGCCACTTCTGTCTCCATATCCAGTGCAGAGGTGGCTTCACCATAGCTCCCCTCAAATGCTCCACAAGCACGTACATTATGGTAGATACAAAAGTTAAGAGGTCAAAAACGGAGATCATAGGAGTTAACCATGCAAAGCAAAAAAGTGTTAATACCCGCAGCATTACTTCTTTTAATACAGTTAAGCGTTCCTGTCAGCTGTACCTTTGCACAGAATAACCTTGTCATAGATCATGAAACTAAAGAGAGACTCAAAGAACAATATGGCTTGGAAGAACCTCAGTCACCTATATTAGAGCAGCAGCAAAACATTTTATTCGGAGGTGATTGGGGCTTTAGTCCTTCTGCCGATGCCGCGATGCTGGAATTGACCATATGGATTCGGAATCCGCTCATTTTCATCAGTCAACAACTGGTACATTCACTGAAATCATAAGCTGTTTTCTATTCGGTAAGTTCCATGATATAGAGCATAAGGGTCATTTATTTTGTAGTAAGTTGTCTGCCACTTGGGGTCACTTCATCCTTCTTATTGAAAAGGTTTAATTCAATGGGTCCCCTACCATGTAGCCACAGCAGTTCATCGAATAAAAATGTCAGTCCATCCTTGGCGCATAAGCGTTCGATGATCTCCGTGACAACTTGCATAACCTCCCCTTGTACACCCGCTGCCAGTTGCAGACCTCCGCTCTCTCCATCCAGGTAAAGATGCGTATGATATGATTGCTCCACCTTCTTCACATGGCGCAAACACAGTATGCCATTTTCGAGGTAAAAGAAGTATTGATGGTCATAAAGAACCCCTTCGCATATCTCATACATATGAGGGAAATCATACGGCCCCTGCACCATTGAGACCCGCTCCAATCCCATTACTGATTCTGTCATACATCCTCGCTCCATTCCTTTGTTCAAAGTTTCTTATTTGCCAATATACTTTCTTCTACAGGTAGTTTTTCAAACTAGGTGGTTGAACGATAATTAATTGCTAATTGTAAAACGTTTTGGTACGATAAGCATATTACTACGACGTTCACAAATAACATTTCAATAAACCTAATGCACATTACAGTGTTATTTTTGTTGTTTTCAGAATACATCCAATAGTGTTTATTGTCAATACTTTGATGTTTCTTTTTAACACTATAGAATGCATTTAGCTGGAGGAAAATATGATAAAGATTCATCTTTCCCGTATTATGGGCGAAAAACGAATAAATATTGCCGAGCTTTCCCGCATGACTGGATTACATAGAAACGGAATCACCAAACTTTACAACGAAGAAACAGACGGTGTGAAATTTGATACGCTAGATAAAATTTGTAAGGCTCTACACTGCCATGTTCAAGATGTTATCGAGTATGTAGAGGATGATACAGACTAGATCCCTTCCGTTTATTTCCCCCTCCTCACGCATTTATTTGTTTAGGATTATCAAAATAGTAACTGTTGCTAATTTTAAAGCATTTTGATACTATGAAGGGATCAACTTAGTTTACTTATAATCTTGTTAACTAGATTACTTATTTACAAATATACACTTCTATTCTATACATGTCAACTAGTTTACTTGATTACTTTTGGAGGAATTGTTGTGATTAGATTTTCTCTTGATAAAATTATGAAGGACCGTGGACTCGAACAGAAAGATATTGTTTCTATTACGGGAATTAATAGGAATACAGTTAAAGCTTTGGCCTCCAACGCAAACGCCCGAATTGACTTTCCAACCTTGAACACACTTTGTAGAACCCTTGGCGTACTCCCTGGTGAACTGATCGAATACTTGCCAGAAGACGACGAAGAGAGCCGTTAACATGCTTAACGGCTCTCTGTTCTTTATATAATATTCAAATTTTTAACGATCTTCCCACTCAAATTAGGTTCGAAGATCATAATCCCTTCCTATCAGCGATTTCAAATAAACTCTTCCCACGTATGATAAATATCAAATAATGCATTAGGGTTACGTTGCCCTTTTAAAATTGCGTACATTTTATTCGATACAATCCTGATCACATCCATATCTTTTTTCCTGAATCCAACAATAACAGGGCGATTAACGCTAATATAAGACTTTGGTTTAAAAACAATGCCCCAATCCAACCCACTATGATTACTTTTTACAACCTCTCCTAGATAAATGGAAATATCCAGTGTAAAAGCTTGAGATTTTGTGTCGAGTTTATTCTCATATATAGCTCTTCAACCATTCTTCGGTTTCTGAATGCTCCTCTTCTAATTCCGAAGCACTTTTACTTTGAATCTGTACACTCCCTAGATACCATTCTCAAATATCTATGAGCGAACGATCACTATAAATCCAGATGTATCTGTGAAAATGCGCCAAGGTGCTCTAAACGCGAAGGTATTTGTTGTTTAAACCAATTAAAATGTTCTTTCGCTTCATTTTTGTTCATTTCTGAGTATTCTTTCATGTCGAAAGGTGATTGCATAAATCCATAGTTCATTTATATATTTTTCTCATTTAAACCTTTTTTATCCTATATAAATTTATATAATCGATACAGTTTCCCAACTCCTCTTAAACCCTTAGAAAAGAAAAACCACACAGAATTTATCCATGTGGTTGGAGTGCAAACTCACTATTAAAGAATCATCTTGGACCGAATAAAAAATCGGAACATGTATTTGCTCTCAATTTAATTTGATTATTTCCTATTACCTTGAAGATTCTTTACAGTTCCAGCAATGGCCTGATAGTGATTAATAATTGAATTATTTTGAGGATTAGAAGCAAAACTGTTAGAGATTTGATATGGCTCTCTATTAAAATTACTAATTCCACCTATATTTTTAATAGAAGGACCATAATTTTGATCGTAGTACCACTCACCATCTAACGTATGGATAAAAAATTCTCCTAAGAAATAGCTTGATAATAGAACGTTTTCCTCCGTCGGTTCTGAACTTAGCAAAGCTTCGATGGTTTTTAATGAATTTTCATCTTTAAAGTTTAGATTATTTACCTCGACAAATTTCTGTAGCTTCTCAAACCATCCTTTATCTAAAAAGTTAGCAGGAGGAAGCGTATCTTTAGGCACATTCTCTTCAAACCATTTTAAAGCAAACTGATCAATAATCTTTTCTAGGGTGATAAATATATCTCGTAATGACTCTTCATCCTCATAGTAATGAAATTTCTCCATCTTTGATCCATCAATGAAAAAAAAACTATTAACTGATTCGGATTCAGTCATAAAAGTAATGCGTATTGCATTCTCCGTCCAATAACTTTTATCGATTTGGATTGTTTCCTTAAATCCATTGACTACTCTTGTAAAAAACCAAGTATTGTTTAAATGCTCATAAACAAAATTTAAAGTAGCCAATTTCTTACCTATAGTTTGTTTAATAATCATGGATATTTTCATGCAACATTCTCCTTACAGAATAATTGGCACACGCATCCGTGGAACAGGGAGAAATCCTCCTCCTCCTCCATGTGACGAGCTACCACTCGGACCTGGCATACCATTAGGCAATGGAACACCTTCAGGGTAATAATCAGCAGAAAAGAAGTCTTTGATTTTATCCCAAACCGTTCTTGTAACTGGAACTCGTTCATCCAAATTTTTGTCCCTACGATTTCTCTCACCATAATATATCATCCCCTGATCATTTGGATAAGTATAGTAGGTGATTTCCTTTTTTGAATTATATGGACTTGGGATAGAAAGCCCATTCGGATTCCATTTATTACCTATATAAGCAAAGCTTCTTTTTCCTTTGAAACCATTCACATTAATACCATCAATATAATTTTGCAATTGTTTTCTACCCGATGCGTGCAATGCTAGACTCTTTTCCTTACTCCAAGATACTGGCTTTAATTCACAAACTTCATAAGCATTCTCTCCTGTTTTCAAGATAAAATCAGCATACCCGATCTTCCCATTAGTTAATCTAATAGTCTGTTCTGTATACGCTACTTGTTTTCCTGTTACATAGTTAACAAATTTAAATATGAACTGTAAGGATCTATGTGCATAAATACCATAGGCTGTATCTCCAAATTGTGGAAGATGGCCTGTTGGATCGCCATATTTAAGTGGGTTATTTAACACATACGTATACAAATTCAAACTCAGAGAACTATCGATATCTCCTTCATACGTATCCTCATTGATAAATCTTCCACTATCAGGATCATACCATCTGGCGCGCAGGTATTGTAATTCCGTTGTATCATCCCACAATTCACCAGAGTAACGGAATGGATTGTGGACTTTTTCCTCCTTGACCTCTTCATTACCCCAAATATCATATTGATATTGATTCAGCAAGGCTCCGGAGGAATCCCTGATTTCGATAATATCTCCATGACCATTGTAGACGGGATAGGCTTCCGTTAGATCTGCATATGCTATGGCCTCTAATTTTAGACCTCGAATATAATTGGCTTTTAAAACAGGTTTCCCATTTTCAATCGTAGCTTCTGCTATGATTTGGGCACTGTTTCCATCGTAGTAGTATCGGGTTTGAACGCCATCCTGTATACGGTCTGTCAGTAATCCATCCCCGTTGTATCGGTACTCTACGCTCTTTCCGTCGATCTTGACTTGAGTCAATCGGTTCTGATCGTCGAAGCTATTCTCCCTCGGCTTCGTATGAGGCTCTCTCTCTGTTTCCATCGTAAGACGGTTACCTCTGGCATCATACGAATATGCATCCTGATTTTCGCTCGAAGTCGTAATCCGATTCAGCTTATCGTACGTAAAGGCATCCTCTACACCATTTTGAGTACGTTTGGTGATATTTTTACCAGGATCGTAGCTATATTGAAAGCTATTGGTCTCCGAATCGGATCGGGTGTGCTTCAATTCAACTAACTGAATCCCGTTATATTGGTTTTGCTGGCGATAACCATTTGCAGATACCGTTGAGTCCAGCAATCCATTTTTGGTGTAGGCATATTCTGAAACGGGCTTATCTTTTGTGCTGCCTACGGTCTTCAATCTGTTCAATTGATCATACGTGTAGTTTACTTGCTCGCCAAATGGCCCAGTCATTTCGGTTCGATTCCCATTGGAATCATACTGATTGGAAAGCTTTAGGCCGTCCGGGTAAGACAAGGTGTCTAATTGCTCCGTATACGGATCATACGCATAGGAGGTTGTGCCCGTTCGATCTGTCATGCTCAGCCGCTTGCCCGTAGCATCGTATACGTAGCTGACCGTTTCATCCTTACCTACACGCGACTTCAACCGATTACGGCTATCGTATTCAAAAGAAGTGACATTCCCGTTACGGTCTATTTTCTTGGATAAATTCCCGTTGGTATCAAAATAGCTCTTTTCTATCTGGCCCTTCTCATCTTTGGTTTGAATCACTCTACCCAATTCATCATACGACTTCACCTTGGCCTGACCATCCGGATACGTGATCCGAGTGAGATTACCCAGCATATCGTAAGTGTACTTCGTCGTTTCGCCGTTTGGCTCCGTCACAGCTGTCTGATCGCCCAAGGCATTATATGAAAATTGGGTCTCGTTTCCATTCGCATCGGTTTGACTCAAAATCTGATCGTTTACAGCATCATACTCCACTTTGGAAGTTAATTTTTGATTACCATCCATTGCTGATTTTTCTTCGTTTTGTACTAATCGGTTCCATTTGTCGTAGGTTTGAATTTGTTCATTCAACTCACCGTCTCGTTGCGTTACTTGACGAAGAGCATCATTATATCCTACTACAGCTTCTGAACCGTCCGCATAGGCTGTTGATGTAGTACGGCCCCAAGCGTCATAACTATAGCGCGTAAGATGTCCAAGCGCATCTTCACTGGATACTAATCTGCCGTTGGGATCATAAGCTGATTTGGACTTAATCACATAATCGTTACCTTCATACAGCCCTGACTCGATATTCCAGCCTAAAGCATTGTAACGTGTTTTTGCTCGTATCCCCAGCTCATTCGTCACCGTTACGATGTTCTCAAGATCATCATAGGCTACACGGATACTTTTACCGTCCGGATAGGTTACAGCCTTTACGCGATCAATAGCATCATATTGGTACTCTGTTTTTTGACCTTTTCCATCCAGCGAGGAAGTGATTAAACCAGTTAACTTATCATAATCCGACTGAATGGTAACTGTAGATTTTTCTCCATCTATATTCGTAACCTCTACACTTTGTTTCGTTGGAAAAGCATGATCGTCATCACTGCTATACTCCGTCGTTGTCGTCACGGATTTGTTACCATTTGCAATAGTTTGAACGGTTGTATTTCCGTAAGCATCTATACCTGAATAATTTACTTTTTGTAGTAATTCACCCCCGGGATGATCCTTGGAAACCATAACCTGCGTTACTTTCCCTTGCGGGTTTCGAGTGTACTCTGTAACTCCAGTGCTTTTGGAGTCAATCGGTTCAGTAACCGTTTTAATCCGATGCTTGTCGTCATACGTATACGCCGTTTGTGAACCCTTCTCATCCACTGAGCTTGTCACATTACCGTAATCATCATATTCAGCAGTCGTTGTCAAAACGTCTCCATTTTGATTATTGCTGGACGAGGTACGGGTAGGAACAGGTACGGTATAAGCTTTGCCTGTCACCTGCTTGCCGTACTGATACGCTGTGTTCTTTTCAGAATCTCCTGCTTTAACTACTGACTGATCCAGGTAATACTGCGGTGGCGTGTCTGCACTAATAAACTTTTTATTATAATTGAAGGTTGAACGAGTTAATCCATTGTCTGTGATGGTAGAGAACGAAGTATCTTTCACATAGCTCTCACCCATATCAGAATTGTAATGAATGGTTTCCTGATTATAGTTTTCGGTTTTATTGTTTTGATAAGTGATTTGATCTACACGTGAAACCGCTCTATATGCCTCGTTTACTGAGTTGGAGCCAATATAGCGTTTTACTGGCTGGTCCTCGTAAGTATACAGAGTAGAGGCTCCTGTAGGATGAAATACTTTGGTTAATAAAGCGTACGGGTTAGATATTTGTCTTTCCGGATGCGAAGCACTCAAATTAAACTTGGCCGGTGCTAATGTATATGAATATGTGGTTTTTCTACCTTCGGCATCTGTCACGGAATCCAGTAATTCAACGCCTTGTTCTGTATGTTTACGATAGACAACAGTGCGGTTTCCTTTAGACAGAGTGACGTCTGTAGCCGTATATTGAATATCAATCGAGTTACCGATTGCATCTTCTACTTTGCTAAGCAGCTTGCGTTTATACGTAGCATTGAGTTCATAATTAAACTTAATGGCATTATGATAGGCATCTTCAATTTGCAGCAACTGACCGTCTTTGGAGAAATATTGTTTTTTCGCTCCATCAACAGAAGTTAATACAGAAGCTGAGTTCTCCCCACTAACCGTTACTGAAGTATCGGGTGTGAAAGTCAGGCCTTTCCAGTCGTAACCTTTAAGCTGATCTCCCTCAATTTCATAGCTGCCGCCATCCCCCAAGTGCATGTACTGCTTGCCCTCTTTGGTTTCTACATAAGGTAGATTCCAGGACCACCCCTTGCCAAGAGGATTCAGTTGATCTTCAAGCGCAGGATAAGTTCGGTTTTGAAAAATAAATGAAGGTTGATAGGCTACAATTTCAGCAAAAATGGTAGCATCCGCATCTGCTGCAATATAGTATTTATTCCCATCGTCACCCTGAAATACAGTCGGAGGACTACTGTTAATTAAGTCTCTATAGTGTTCTGCCTCAGAAATGGTTTCAAACGGGATTGTCTGTCGGCGAACAGCCGTTTCGAGCCCCTCTGAAACAATCGTTTCAATTTGCGGTGATCCTTCCATAGTAAAGGCTGTTCTTGTCCTTCCACCTTTGCCATTACTTGTCCACTCGCTATAACCAATATCGCTTGTATAACCGGGCTTCGTAACGGTTCCGCTATAATCTTGTCTCCATTCTCGGGTATCGGCAGTTCCCTGATTGAAAACTGTTCCTGAATAAAACGCTGATCCTGACTCGGTACACATTACTCTACCAGGAGAGTACATGGGACATCTTGGATAAACCAGCATAGATGATAAAGATAAATCCCCTACATATGAATCCCTGTCGTAATGCATTTTAGAGTCCCCACATACCGGGCTACCTGGAAAATATCGCGAAGCGTTACCCGCACTATCATAATAGTACGAATTCATGACACTACATTGTTCCCAGAATATATTTTTAGAACTTGGACCCGTATATGATCCCTTGATGACTCTGGCTTGTCCATCTTTGCTTAAAGTTCCTGTAAATCCATCTTTACTATACTTTATTGAGTCTGGGAAGGCCTTCTCCCACTTTCCAGTTTCAGAGTCCTTTTCTACTCTTGATTCCGAGGGTATAGTATAGGTTATTTTTTGTCTCGCTGCTTTGCTAGCAGCTTCATAAGTCGTGTATGTGCCTATAACTTTGGTTTCAGGCTGGAGATTATAGGTATTAACATCAACATTCCCATCACCGTCTGTATCCTCTTGTACCCATCTTTTTTGCTGATAGGCTACCTTGTACGACTTGGTAACAGGTATCATCATCGCCTTAAAGTAGACATAATAGTTCTGCACAGCAGCACTGTTGTCAATGATTTCAGCGCCTTTGTCGAAAAATTGAGCCCGATTCGTATCATATTGACGCGTCAAAGAAAAGCCCAGTCCGTTTCGTCCAGGCAGTGTTAAATCTGTATTTTGCAGCGATAGGCTGCCTGATAAAGTGGATATAGATTCTTTATCGTCGCCAACAGAATAAGGAGCTTCATTAAAAGAAGCTTTATTGTATACTGGTGCTTCTTCTCTAATGGGTGGAAGCTGCGGTACATTCGCCACGAGACTCTGTTTCAGGAAATCTGTCTTATATACATCTTCAGTGACTTTGTTCGTAGAAGCAAGGTCATCTGTTGGATAAACATCATCTGTAACATTATGAGAGATCAAGTTATCTAGTGGAGCATCCGATAGCTTATTGTATACGTCACTTGTGACGGTTTGTGATTGGTTCTCTTCTATAGGAAATAACGAAGCTGCTGCTTGTTCATAGCTAATATGATCTTGTTCAGCCGAATATAACGCCGTATAAATCTGGTTTAAAGAATAACCTTTTCTTAATTGTTCTGACAAAAAAGATGACGTGACTCCAAATCTGGCAGCCATTTGATCCGCCGAGTATTGCGAATTGTCATTCCCCGCACCGAATACATTTGGAGGAACAAGTCCGCTAATTGTACCGAAAATAAATGTGATAATCATGATTATTGCTATATGACGTCTTGTTGTTCTAAATCGCAAGTTCTTCTCTCCATTCCCGACTTTAAATTTGGTTACATATCATTTATTTAGAAATTGCTCACTTTATAATCTGTATCAGGTTACCATTGGAGTCATATTGATATTGGAAAACAACTTGGCCATCCTGTTCAATATGTTCAAGCCTTCCATTAACGTCATAAATGTATTTATACTTTCTGGATAAGCCGCTTTTAACACTATTGCTAAATTCCGAATAGTTACCAGCCGCATCCTTGGCTTTTACTGCGAACATATATATTTTCTGAGGTTCTAATTGGTCTACTTGAAAGGTTAATTCCTTGGTATTGCCTATCATCTGACCATTACGATAAACATCATAGCTAACGACTCCAACATCATCGGTAGATGCTTCCCACGTTAAAATAATACGGTCCGGTGTAGGTCTGGAACCTGCCAGCTTCTTCGGTTTGGAAGGGCTTGTTATATCCTTAGGTAAATCATCAATAGCCGGTATACGATCCAATCGATCGTTAAGCTGTTGCTTGTCCGCATCATTGAGATGCACAAGCAAAGCACGGGCTATATTAATCTCAGTTTGTAAATTTGAAGTTTCTGCTTTTACAACTGCTTGTGTAGCTGTGGTCAATTGCTCAGTATAGGCAGCTTTTGCATCAATATTTTTCTGTATGGCTACTACCCTTTCAACAAGCTTGCCCTTGTCTGGATCACGCAGCTTGTTTATTAGTTCTACAGCTGCTGTTACATCGACTTGTAATTTAGAAGTCTCAGCTTGTACTACCGCTGCTGTAGTTTTGGCCAGTTGTTGTACATATTTGGTATCTAGAACTTTTACAACGAAGCTCTGGGATACAGACTTGCCTAACGGATCTGTAGCAGTTATCGTTATCGTCGATTCTCCCGAGCTTTGCGGTTGCAAATTTAGTATCGAGGTATTCCCTTTTGAATCCTTAACCAATTGATGTGTGACAACAGATGAATTTGAATTCGCACCGGAATACCGAAGCTGCTGCTGGTCAGGATCTGTAAAGTATTCGGATAAATCTTTAACTGAAATTCCCTCATCCATTTCAATCGTGGTTGCTGGAATGGTTTTAATAGCTACGGGGCCTCTGTTTATCAAATTTATGACAGAATCTGCAATCTGAGAAACATTTCCAGCGCTATCTTTTGCCCGTGCTTGTATGCGCATCCCGTACTCATTGACATCGATTGGTGAATTGTACACCTTCCATTCGCCTTGATTGATACGATATTCCCTTGATACTGCATCAGAAGGGTAGTTCATTGTAACTCTGATATTGTTGGCTATTTCACCCGCAGGGCTATGACTGAATGATGGCGGCGCAGGCGGTGCTTTATCAATGTTATTGACTACTAATGAATTCACAGCGCTTATATTCCCATATTTATCTGTACAACGAGCAAAAATAGTAGTGTTTTCAGACACTTGAAATGGGTTACTGTATGGAGTCCACGTACCGTTCACACCGATTTTATACTCGCTTTTAGAATTAGCAGGTACACCATCCAATTGGATAGGGACATTTTGATTCGTTATCCCTGTCATATTGGTACTCATACGTGGGCTGGCTGGAGTGGTTAAAACAATTCCTGAGTATGTAAAATTCCCCGAGGATTTAGCTCCATTATTCTCATTAATGTAAAAGTAATTGACAGTAATAGCGTTATTAGAAGATGCAGAAGCACTGTAAAATTTAACCGATAATGCAGCCCCAAGATCTTTGGAATAAACGACTACATTGTTGCGAATAAAATTGATATAAGGAGAACTCGCCTGCACATGTACAATCGAACCGTCTGACAAGGTTACTGCTTCATGTGTAGATGATGGCTCTGTCGTCGGTGTTTGACTGTCTTCTGGTATCCCTATTGATCCGCCCCTGTCTGGTCGTGGATAAATATTTATGGGTATTCCACCTGTAAACGCTGCTGACACTACTGCCTGAGGAAGCACAGTTGTGCTCCATGGAGATAAAAAAACAAATAAGCCAAGTATAGTTAAAACGAGTGACTTAGCTTTCTTTCCCTTTTCCTTCATCCCCAATTCGGAAAAATTATATTTCATTTTTAAAATCCATCTCCTCAAAATTAGTAACAATACGTTGTTAAAAGAATATTAAAATTAATATTCTTTCCTATACCCTCTCATATTCCTCCCTCTTCAAAAGGATATATTTGTATTTCATATGATAACAATGTCGCATTTAATTTGTATATAGCGAATAATGTCGAAATAAAGAAAATTAGAGAAATATTTTTAAATTACCATTAAAAATACTTAAAATAATAAATATCTTTTTTAAACATAATTCCATTTGAATGACCAGTATAATTAACCCCTTCACTTCATCCATTGATTTTATATAAACAAAATATTATATTGTCTATAAAATAATCAACATTTAATCGAGGTGTTTGTAAAAATGGATCATTCCGAGCTATTCTGGAATGCTGGAATCGAGGAACTGAAGCGTGGATATATCCGTCAAGGGGAGCAGGTGATTTGTCTGCTGGACGGACAGCACTACGAGCAAGGAATCATATATCAGGATCAAGGGGTATTTTATGACGCAGAGCGGTATATGCGTCTTCATATTGAGCGGACGTACAGTTCGGTCTTTGACTATTTGATCGGCCTGGACAAAAAGCTGACCGGACTGACGGATCATCAGAATCGATTACTCCAGTTGTTTTATCAAGGCATGGGCGATGCGGATATTCAAAAGGAAACCGGAATCGGCAGCGCATCCACCATCCGCAATCATCGCTTTGGCCTCAAAGAAAAGGAACGGCAGGCCAAGGTATTTCTGACCTTGATGGAGCTGCTAAAAGAAAAAGACCGCCACGCTCCCGCTATCGTCGAAGTGCCTGTACGGGCACGGATGGTGGATGAACGCTACAACATTACCGAAGACGAAAGGCAAAAGGTACTGGCAAAGTATTTTCCAGATGGTACACAGGGTCGCCTGAAAACCTTCAAAATGCAGGAAAAGCATAAGTTGATTGTGCTGCGTGAAATTGCGGGACGTTTTGAGGAAGGACGGACGTATCATGAGAAGGATATTAATGCCATTTTACAGGAAGTGTATGACGATTATGTCACGTTACGAAGATATATGATTGAATATAGTCTACTGGATCGCAAGCCGGATGGCAGTGAATATGGGTTGAAGGAATCTTGAGGCACGATATTTAAAAAACAAGGAGGACTCAACATGAATCGAAGAAAAGAACTGGTGCAGCAGTATATGGAGATCAAGACAGAGGCCGGAATCTACTGTATTCGAAATACACACAACGGAAAAATTTTTGTCGCTGGCACACCAAATTTAAAATCACTGAACGGTCGTCGGTTTGAGTTACAAATGGGCACTTGTCAGAACCAACAGCTGCAACGGGAATGGAATGAGTATGGCGAAGATGCGTTTGAGTTTGAGGTGCTGGAACTTTTGAAGAAAAAAGATTCGGAATTCTTCGATGTCAAAGATGCGCTGGCCAAACTGGAGCAGACCTGGCTTGATCGGCTCCAGCCTTACGGAGAAAAAGGATATTTGTAAAATTACCAATCCGCGCGATATTCTTCTCGAAGGATAGCAAAAATAACAGCATCGACAAACTGACCTTTTTCATAAAAATAGTCTCTCAAGTGACCCTCTTGGGTAAAACCACTTTTGAGCAATAACCGTCTGGAGCCTTCGTTATCTGGATCAATGAAGGCTTCAATACGGTGAACCTGCGGCAAATGAAATCCATAATGAATCACTGCCTTCATCGCTTCTGCCATCAGGCCCTGTCGCCAGTATTCGGGTGCCAGCTCATAGCCGATTTCAATACGAGAGTGCTTCTTGTGCCAGTTATGAAATCCAATAGTACCAACTACACGTTCAGGAGCTTCTCTTAACGTAATCCCCCAACGAAAGCCCTCTTGCTTTTCATATTTGGATCGCATGGAACGAATAAAATGTTCTGCTTGCTTTACCTCTGTAAAGCTTTCCAGATCATAATATTTCGTAACCTCATCTTTGGAGAAATAGGCGAACACATCCTCCGCGTCTCCCAACGTAAGCTGTCTTAAATGCAAGCGGCTGGTTTCCAGCACCGGAAACATTTCCTTTGTCATCATCTATCTCCTTCCTCATATATGAAGATACTATTTCATCAGCCACCAGCCGATTCCGACCATCACCCCATTGATTAAAAATAATAAAATACATGCCTTCCACTTATTTATTCCACTTGTTTGAAAAAATCCAGTCACTGTACTACGGCACATAAACACCGTAAACAGCAAATTCCAAACAATACGCATACCATACTTTACGTAGTATAGGGCAGGACTTAGATGTACGCCCCCCAACATTGGAGGTACATCCGGAATAAACAGGATCGCACACGCATAACGCATCGTTTCATATGTAAAATAAAATACAGCAAGCCACCAGGCCCACTTCTTACCAAATAACATGCCGACACCGGCAGTTGCCCCTGACAAACCGAGCAAAGCGATGAATCCTTGAAACATCCCCCTGCAAATTCCCACCAACGTAGAAGCCTCATTCAACGCATTAAGCGTCAACAGCTGTGTCACCAGCAGAAGAGCTCCATTAAAAATCAGTAAAATGGCTGCAATACTTACACCTAAAGGCCGCTCAAAAACTACATTCGTTACATAGTCTTTTACTTCTTTTTTCGTATACAAATCCGACACTTCTTCTACTCTCCTAACCCAATCATATACATCCATTTTCGGACGGGTACAATAACAGTGTGTGTTTTCGCCTCATTCAGATATATCGGCTTTTAGGAAAATATGGTTTAGATCGTTAACAGAATCCCAAATAGAGTAATATCTATCCTTATACTACCATTCCAAGATGAACTCTGACAAATAAAAGGACTAAAGTCCGGCCTTTCTCCGTGATAAATCTTCAATCATACATACCTGGGTTGCCAATCATTTGGGTGTGCCCAAATTTAAAATAATGTCATTCATGTATATTTCCGATTAAGCCCTTATATAGATGAAGCAACAGATGGCCTCGCCCAATCTGCGCCGCTTCTGCAATTTGCCGAATGGTGGTGGTGCTGTAGCCTTGGGAAATGAATAATTCAGTTGCTTTTCTTTAAAATGGGTTCAATCCAAAAGCTCTTGCAGCGCCTGTTTATACTTTTCTATTCGTGCTGTATCCTTCTCCGTGGGATGAGGGATGCGATCCAGATTCATATTTTCCTGAATATCCGCTATTTTCACTGCTCTGGACAATGGATTGTTTTTGGCTCGGCGTATAAAATCGCTGTACTCCTCTCCCTTGTTCCGAGTGAGTCCTTCCACCGCTTCAATGATGTGTTTCCCAAAGCCCGCTTCTTTCAGTTGATCCGCTGTGACCACTGTATCCTCCAGCACATCATGCAGCACAGCTACTATTTTTTCATCCATCCCCTCTACTCGGTTCATGACCTGAAGCGGGTGAAAAATATAAAGCTGACCGCCCTTGTCCGTCTGTCCCTGGTGAGCCTGTGCGGCAATTGCAATCGCTGTCTCTATGTTCATTGTGCGCCCCTCCATGCTCTGCTTTTTACCTTTGAACACCCTTAGCCATTATGAACGTAATCGTGTTATTTTCGTGGCTTCATAACCTTTAGATGACTGGATATGCTCTACTCGATAACCAGCCTGGATATCCAAAAGCTTTTCCATAAAAGGAAGGCACGGACTATAAATAAAGCTCCCTCCCGGCCGGATTGCCCTAAGCAATTCCATATATTTGTGGGCGTATTCGTGAATATTACCGTCAGCTTTCAGATGATGATGTATAAAATGATTGGAGAACGCCATATGAGAGATAATCGTTCCCCATACGCCTTCCTTGAAGGTTGTCTCCAGCCAATCTCCGTGAGTAACACCTGTTCTCTTTTCAGCCAACCGATCTGTCCCATAAGCCTCGATCCCAAGGGAACGCAAATAGCCGACCAGCCGTGCCTCTGCTCCGCAGCCTACATCGAGAACAGGCTCCTGCAAACGAGCAATGTCCAATCTTAGCAGCTTTGCCTGCAATTGAGGCGTGTATTCCTCACAAGGTATCCAAAAGGTGTACTCACTCTCTGCATACTTGGCAAACATGGTCCGTCCGTTGGTACGAATTAGAAAATCTCTTAAATGCCCGTAATGCTGTTGCAGCAGTAAATTTAGTATACTCTCATTCATAGCCTGGTTTTGGAACAGCTTTTGAATCCGGGTGAAAAGTCGATCATACAATTGCGTAAGCTCATTAAGATGATCGGAGTGAAAATGAATATACTGATTGACGCTCACAAACTGGTGCAGTGTTTTTACCGCGACACCCGTGACAAAAGCGGTATACTCATGCTGACGCTTCAAGCTTTGGAGCATGAGGAGTAGTTCCGGGCTTCTCTGTGTCAGCCAATACGTCATTTCCGGTGAAGGCCCCATCAGGGCGTTCCCCTCATGCATATAAAACAAACTCCGATGCTGATTATAGAGTATTTGACCGTCAATGAGTCTGTTCAACTGGGCAACCGACATTAGCGTTTCCTCCCAAGGCTCAAGATAAATGAAGTTCTTATTTTGCCAATGAATGCTCAAACTGCTCGCACAACTTGATGATATCCTCTACTCTCGCCAAGGAGGTAAGCCAATGCTGCGGAATCTCCCCAAGCCCATAATAAATTCCCGCCAAGCGCGTCTCCGATACATAGACCCAACATACCGTCCTTTATGTTACTCACGCCTGTCCTCTCCTTCTTCTGCCCGGAACGTTAAAGCCCTACCCAAGCCGGAACAGAGCCATCTTTGGGTAGGGCCAGCTTATTTTCTAAGTATACCATGCGTATGGAAATAGCGTTTTATGGTGAATTATTCGTCCGTACATAAGAGGATAAAGGGATATTCAGCTCACGGACACCCTGGGCTACCAGACGGGCTATTTGCTCCGCGCCGTACTCCTGAAAATGCGTATCGTCCTTCACTCCATCAGGGAACGCAGGGTATACTCCCGGCTCCAGATGTAAAAATAACGGAAGTGTCCCTTCCGGACCAAGTGTATTATAATATGCCACACTTAACTGGCTTAGATCGACCAGTGCAACGCCTGTCTCGGATGCCGTTTCCTTCATGGCTTGCACGTATTCCGGAAAACTGATTCGATAGGAAGCACTTGCGGCGTCATAATCCCTGCGGCCAACAGGGGTTATCAGCACAGGTGTGGCCCCGCGCTGTGTCGCTCCCTGAATGTAGGTTTTCAAATAGACTTTATAATCCGCTGGGGAAACATAACGCTCTTGGTTGTTGATTGCCGCATCATTATGACCAAACTGGATGAGCAAATAATCACCCGGTCGGATGGTCCGCAAAATATCGTCCAGTCTTCCTTGTACAAGGAAAGTCTTCGTGCTTCGTCCACCAATAGAACGGTTCACAAAAGTCGTCTCGTCTGTGAAGAACGGCGCAATCATCTGTCCCCAACCAGCCTGAGGCTTCATAGAGGCTTTATAGGTTTGGACTGTGGAATCCCCTGCAAGATATACGGAAGGATGGTCACTCTGCGTTCGAGTCTCTTTTGGCGTAATAACCAGCGCGTTAATCTTCGGATCATTTCCCGAGAAATACAATTCCAGCTGACCATCGATGAGCGCAAGCTCAAATGTGGCCTCGACAAATTGTCCCGCTGTTTTGGTGGTAGGCTCCACCTTGACGATGGACTCGGCCTTTACCGTAATATCTGTGCTTCCGTCTGTATCCCCGGCGATCAGGGAAAGCGTATAATCCGCAGGCGGCAAGTTGACGACAAAGGATGATCCCTGAACACGAACGAAATCCGAACGAATAGCGTCATTTCCACCACGATCCTCTTCTTTCACCTTGGAAAGATCGGTAAATCCATAGCCTCGTTCAGGCGTGTATGCATCCTTGGCGGTGACCTGAGTGTAGCCTGTAGCAACGCTACCTGGGCCAAAGTCAAAACGAAGAGGCCCCGCAAGCTGTTTATCGGCCAATGCCTGCCCCGGAACAAGTATGGTCGCAAACAACAAGCTGAACCCTGCGCATAATCCGATCATTTTACCCAACAACCTGTAACGCTTTCCCTTTTGTCTCAAGCGCAACCCTCGCTTTGCAGATTATTTGAATGACTCGTCATTGTCTATACGTGTAGTGATGCCTGCCAGCCTTCTATAACCTTGGTCCAATGCCCAGGATACCGCAATACCCACCGTGTACCGAACCAGATCGGCGGTCAGGAATCCTTTTCCCAACACCAGCCCGCCCAGTGTCGTCGCCCGGATACTATTAATCCAGGGAGCCTGGTACATCTGACTGAACTCAATGGCGAAACAAAACAGCAAACTGCCCCACAGCGCTACAGACAACCGACGATCCACCCACAACATCCTCAGCCCAAAGTAAATCATGCACGCCCACAAGGCATCCCCAAAATGATTGGCAATGAATTCAGGCAACCGGGAGGAAAAGGTCCGGCTTCCCAAGCCCAACAGGATAGCGACCAGCACCGAAGCCAGATACACAGCTCGGGCCTTCCAGCGGGATTTCACACCCGTGTTCCGATTCGTCTTCCTGTCGATGTCGACGCTTTTACGAGTTCTTCCCATGCTAAATCACCTGACCTAACGTTGGAAAAGCTTCGCCAAGCTGCTGGAATCTCGTCGAGTATCCCCTTAGGTTAGCGCTTGCAAGAGTGCTGATATTCCTGCTGATGTCATATTGTATGCACACTAGCCTGTCTGTATTTTTCATGATCCAATTCATCATAAGGAGGCCTCCGAAATATCGTACAAACGTAGCTTTCTTGCGCTTTTGGCTCATAATATTGTATCCCCGTTCCACTTCTGATGCTAAAATTCAATGCCGCGCACCTTGGCAAAAATCATTTGGCTGGCCAGTGTGCCTTCTTCATCATACTCGACATTCCGCAAAATACCCTCCAGCGTAAAACCTGCCCGTTCTGCTACCTTGGCGCTGCGTGTATTTCTGGAATCACAACGAATCTCGAGCCGATTCGCCTCCAAATGCTGTATGGCAAAATCCGTGATACCGTGTACTGCCTCTGTTATCATGCCTTTTCCTGTGCAAGACGTTCTGAGCCAGTACCCGATTTCAAACTTGCGTGCAGCCCAGTCGATCCGGTGCAAGCCACTGCTGGCTACAAAAGCTCCCGATACCGTCTCAAATACGTACAACATCATGTCAGACCGGTCCAGAAATTGAAGTCTGGCTTGGCGTGAACGGATTTCAGATTCCTCTGGCGTAGGAAGATTTCTTGCAAAAGGCAACCAGGGACGCAATTCTTCCACACTCTCCCGTATGGCTTCATTGACCATCGCCCCATCACCCCACTGTGGAGCGCGAAGCGTCAACCGTTCTGTCTGGAATTGCTCCGGAAACGATAATAAAATGGGGCTGGTCTGATCCGTCTGCACCTTACTCATGATGCTCCCTCCTCCATTTTCCCCGAATAGCTGGCATGATCCAGCCAACCAATAATTTCGCGCAAACTGCCAATCCTGTAATTCGGCACAATGCCCGTTTCCTGCCACGGCATAAATCCCTCCAGCCAGATCGTATGCAAGCCTGCACTTTGGGCACCACGAATATCATTCGTCGGATGATCGCCTACATACCAGACGTTGCCTGGGTCTGTAATCTCCAGCTCATTTAACGCCAACTCGAATATGCGAGGATTAGGCTTCTCCACGCGGACGCCTCCCGAGACGATAATGGAATCAAAATAATCCTTCAGCATCACACGGTTGATCTTTGCTTGTTGTGTGCGGAGTGAGCCATTGGTGATGATACCAAGCTTCAAACCCCGCGACCGCAGCTCGGACAGCACTTCCTTGGCTCCATCCATCAGTACCGTAAACTTATGAAATTCACCATACCAAAAGCCCAGCATTTCCTGTACCGTCGTATCCGGATTTTTCAGTTCCAACTCTGCATGCAGCTCCGTATACAGCTCCCTTTTGTCACGGTATCCATCCTGATCCGCCAGGCGTATGTGCTCGACTATTGCTGCCCTGCTCGCCGGATCTTCCGCCACAATGAAGCGTTCCACAAAACGCTCCGTATATGCCGCAAACGCCTGTTTACGATGAATCAGCGTATTATCCAGATCAAAAATGATCGCTTCTATGGACATCACGAACTCCCTTCTTCCGGTTCGTTATACCGATGAGTTGGAAACAAATTGAACAACTCCGATCACCAAAAGCAAGAAAAATACAGACAAGAAAATGATAAGCATCGTTTTCAGTATTCTTCCGGAAGTCGACCTTCGTTCCAGATTTTCCTCGATCTGGGCCAGTCTGTCCTTGATGTCTTCCAAATCCTGTTCCACCTTCACTTCATTCTCCCCTTTCTTCGTTTTAACTTACTGCTTTCGACCTCAGCAATCTCCTGTATGGATAGACTCGAGGTCATGTTAACTCACCTCCATTTACTGGCAGGAACTGTTTGTATCATCGTGTTCCATCTAAAACTACCAACATGACTCAATTCTTTTCAAAAATGAGCATTTTGCAACAATCCCAAGAGCGATTTCAAATCAGCAATATAGATCGAAACGGTTTAATTCGTCTATCTATTGTACTTTCGAGCGTTGGGAATCGAATGATGCAAAATGCTGAAATATGTACTTCGTACTAGTGTAAACTAACAGGAAAAGAAATCCAAGACCCATCCGCAATGAGTTGCCGAATAAGCTTGGATTACATAAGTCCCTCTTGAGTCAGAAAATATGACTTCTATACCTGCTGTCCGTTCACCTGAATATCCACGGCTACCTGCTGCCCCAGCCATTCCCGCATACGATTCCACGAAAAACACTGCTCCATGTGAAATACACCATGAGGAAGCTCAGAACGGTATAGCGCCAGCGCTGCAAAGACTGCTGCCTTGGCGGTTAAATCGGATTGATGATGTCCCCTTAGTTGGCATTCGACTTTCGTTTCCTTGCCATGGAGGGTTCCTCGCGCATCTACCTTGACTGCCACGGCGTTCCCTCCCAGATGCAGCTTGCTAAAGCTGCGAACCATTGCGTTACGCACGGATTGCTGTCGGAGTAAACCCGATATCCCTGTTGTCCGAAGCCCTGCCAGAAGCCGGGTAGTTAACCGGGAATCGAAGCAAAGACGTGTACTGACCGTAGGAATTCCGAGCGTACGTGGGAGTGTATGCTGATCGGAAAAAGGAAAACGATACGCGCGGTGACGCCCCACTCCTGCGCCGAAGTCTGCCACTCGCCCATCGCTAAAGCTTTTTCGAATCACCGGGCTGCCCTGTTCCATAACCTCCAAATCGGTATGAATCTGGTCCACTGTCCATTCAATGGCAGCCTGACCATGTTCGTCTCCTAAGCCCAGCATCAGAGATATGTTCAACTCATCCGTCTGATCCATAAGCTGCGTCGCTTGCAATGCTAACAGATTCGTCAGCCCCGGGGCCAATCCTACACTTAGCAGGGCAGTAGCCTGATAAGCTCGCGCCTCCTGATGACACCGCTCCACCTGACTCAAGAAAGCTGCATTCGCGGTAATATCCATATAATGCACCCCATGCTGAAGGCAGGCACGTACCAAGTCTGTGTTTTCCTGATCCAGACACATGATAACGATCTTGGCATGCTTTAAAATCGACGAGGCTATCGGCTCATGGATATTAAGCTGTAAAGGCAGTACCTTACCACCCGATTGCTTGCTAAATTCAGTGGCACGTTCCATGCTACGCCCTGCGGCAAACACCTTGCCGGGAAACATTTCACTTAGTTCCGTGCATAAAATTTTTCCAACATGACCGTATCCGCCAATGATGATAATGCTATCCTTTGTCATGAGTAGCTTCTCCCCCTTTAACTGCAAACCACCCATTCACTAAAAAAGCGCCAAAATACCGGGTGATATGGGTAAAGCCTGCATCTACCAACATTCCCTGTATTGCCGTATTGGACACCGGGTCTGACTCACGGCCAATGGAGGCAGCGAATCGCTCCCAATCCTCCAGGGGAATGCCCTGATCCAGCATATGACTTTTCCACGCCTGCATTTGAATGGAAAAGGCAGACTCCTGTGGATTTCCATTGATGGAAGCCAGGCAAAAAGGCGCGCCGGGTTTGAGACGAGCAGATATCTGTTGCAGCAATGCCCGTTTGCTCTCCAGGCTGTGAAGAAAATGAAGCACCAGCAGGCAGGTGGCAGCATCATAAATCGGCTCAGCGTGTGATGCTTCGGTCTGTTTTCCAGACTGCTCCTTAGGCTGTTCTTGGAGTAGTTCTCCGGGCAGTTCTTCCAACGTGCCTGTGACAAATGATATTTTTGACCTTATGCCCGCTTGCGCCACACGCTGACGTGCCAAATCCAGCATGCGTTCAGATGGATCAACTGCCGCAAAAGACCATGCCGCATGTTGTCCTCCGAGTGTAATCAGCTCCTGACCGCCGCCAGCCCCGATAATCAGTACATTCGGATCCGTCGCCTCCGTGCGGGTCTGAGCCTCAAGCTGTGCGGTTATCAAGCGGCACGTCATCTCATACAGATGAGCATATCCCGGTATTTTTAAAGCAATCGTGTCCGGGTACTTGCTTACATTCGGATCGTTCCAGCTCATAGGCTGGTTAGGAATTTTATGTTCAGCGCTTGTATGACGGCTGTTGCCTGTGTGATGAGCGTCCTTAGGATCGTTTGACTTACTACTGCTATATTCCATATATAGTTCCCTCCAAAATCGAACAGCTGGAAAAAGATGCGACTGGCCTTACATCTAGCCTTGATCTTCCCCTAGCATTCGTATATTGTTGATTTAATTGAGGATTTTGCAAAATCCTGAATTAAGAATCATTCTCAATTATAATGACTGTACGTATATTCACCATCCCATAGATGTGGGATTTACTTCGATACAATGTTGCGAAACTCCAGCTTTTCACGATGGGAGCAATGTATGAGCGCACAATATACACAATTTTCACAGCTAAAAGATGCTCGACAGCAAATCATTCGACTGGGAGAAAAAGCCCCTTCATCGCAAGCTTACAAACATACGCTAATCGACCGCTTACGTACTCAGGTTCCGTTCGATGCGGCGTGTTGTACATCAATAGATCCGCATTCGCTGCTTTCCACAGGGGCATTCACCGAATCAGGTGTGGATGGCATTCATTACAAGCTGTTAGAGTACGAATATCTGCGCAATGATGTGATGAAATACGACCAGTTGGTGCGGGAGGGGCAATCCATAGCGACTCTAAACGGAGCTACGGGAGGTCATCCGAATCGGAGCGCACGTTACAGGGATGTTTTGCAGCCTGCCGGATTCGGGGATGAATTACGTGTTCCGTTAATGTACAAAGGAACCTGCTGGGGATTTCTCACGTTGTTTCGCCTTCATACGGAGCCGGTATTTAGTGAGGAAGAGCAGCAGCTTCTTGAAGCCTTAGCGCCGTCCATTGCCTATCATTTACGTCAGGCCAGTGTGGGCTTATCTCCACACTCCGCTATAATTATGGAAAATGATATGGAGCCAGGGGTTCTGGTGCTTTCTGGCAAGCTGGAGCCGATTTCCTCCAATCCAACGGCAGACCAGTGGCTTAAGTTGCTTCGGCAGCAGGAAGGCATCGACGAAAATAGCCTTCCCGCACCCGTTCGGGCGGTATGCTTTCGCGCACTATCCACAGCCCTTCCGGAAGCTTTCACTACTTCCGCTTCACCAGCCAAACTATGTATACCCGCCGCAGACGCAGGAACCCCGTGGGTAACACTCAGGGCCACCCTTCTTCAAAGCGGGCAAAGCAAAGATGAAAAACAGCTTGCCGTATGGTTTGAGCCTGCTAAAGCATCTGAAATGCTGCCGCTCATGGCCGAGATGTTTGCATGGTCCGAGCGGGAAAGACAGATTGTCCGGCTCATTGTTCAAGGCTTTTCGACCCGAGAGCTGGCAAGCGCACTTCATATTTCAGCCTACACGGTGCAGGATCATCTGAAAGCGATTTTCTTGAAAACAGGTGTAAGCAGCCGCCGTGAGCTGGTATGGAAGGTATATTCCAGATTCAACTAATTTCAACCCGCCTATTCCACCATAATACATGCCAAAGAGACAGATGACCCGATTAAGGATCATCTGTCTCTGCATGTTTGCTCTATTTGGACGCAAGAGTCTTATTGCTTCGAAGAGGTTTTCGTATCATCGTAGGACACAGGTGAAGGCTTCGCAATCCATTCGTCAGCCTCCGGCTCGATATCCACGCCGTTTTCCAGCTTGTTTTTCTCCATCAAGGAATCTCCGTCCTCGTTCTTCTTGTTGCGGATTTTCGCTTCGTCTTGAGTGTGGTCGCTCATGTTGATTCCTCCTTTTTGACTTCATCTGATTGATGTACCTTACTCAACATTCCCCATTGCCGTCCTGTGCAAACCTCTACACAACCAGATGCCTTTTTTTCTCTGCCGGACCAATGGTCGCCTCTATCCCGGCATTAAACTCCAGAAAGTCGCTTTCTACTCCATCGCTGAAAATGACTCCATGTTCCGGCATCTGCGAAGCAATCCGCAGCGGTTTTTCGGCTTCCACCTGACCAAATACAAGATCCGCAGCAGTCGTCCGACTGGGAAATGGTTCTCTCACCGTAAAATATAGCGATGGCGAACTCCATGTTGCGCGGTTGTCATGACTATAGTCATCGTCACTGCCATGGTCGCGCCCGTTGCTTCTCCGGCCTCGTTGCCGTCCTTCTTCCACTGCTTCTTGACGGAAAGCGGCGCCCGGCACCAGATGATCTGGAGTCAGCGAAATTGGACGCTGCGTAGCGCTGCCGACAATCCCTGCCGCCCCGGCAAGCACGCTGGTCAACCAGCCTGTCGCGCCCAGCCCCGTCGAAACGATAATGCCGCTGGAGGATTGCTGCTCTACCTGATCCTCCAGCCTCAGCTCATATCTCGCAGAAACATGAGTTTTGCGACCGATGAACAAATCGTTCACAGCGTACATCGATTGACCGTCATTTAGCTGGGCCTTAGCCAGCGTAACCTCCTTGATCGGACGTCTGCGCACGAATACATCTGGCACAACCCAGCGCAAATCTGATACGGTAAAGGGCAGCAGCACCCCGTCCCAGCGCAATGGATCTGGATTCACACCGATAAGCGGCTGCTCGGTCAAGTATTTTAACGTGTTGGCCACCAGCCCATCCTGACCCAGTACCACCACCGTATCCTGCTCACCAAAAATAAAGTTTGGCACATGCTCCCGCTCCACAATCTGAACCCGCCCCAAGGCCGTCAGCTCCGACGTCGCCGTTGCCACCGCTCTGCGGTAATTTTCATCCTCCAGCACATAATCACTGAAATCCGCGCCCAGCCGTTCAATAAAAAACCGGGCCTGCTGCACCGTGTTATACCGGACAATCAGTTCCTCCAGACGTGTTTTTCGCTTCACCAAAATGATCTTGTGCTCTGTCATCCGGTTGCTCATCGACCTCTTCCTCCAGATCCTCTCGTTCCTTCCGATCCGCCTGTTCCTTGACCGGACATCAGACCTTGCAGCAAATCTGGTGTAATGTTTAGCTGACCGATTTTCCCTGCATTTTCTGCAAGCTCCTGGAATGCAATCGCAATCAGCTTATCCGGACTCATATCCATGTTCGTCATAGCCTGAAGCACGTTCGGCTCGACATCCTGCAACGATTTCATGACTGCCGTCAGCTCATAAGCCTTGGCATCGGCTTCCGCCTTTTTATTCGTTACGGTCAGCTCAATCAGCTCACGTTTTTTCTCCTCCAAAGCCGTGTCAAAACGCAGTTGCTCCTCCTTCATCTCGCTTTGCTTCTGCTTCACTGAACGTTCGGCATCGAGCTGGGTTTCGCGGATTTGCTTCTTTTTCGTCTCCACTGCAATTTCGGTGTTCAGCTCATTCTCCTTCACACGCCGCTCCTGCTCAATGGAAGCATTCCGACGCTCATATAGGGCGTGATCCGCATTGCGAAGAATTTCCTCCCTTGCCTGCGCCTCCAGCGCTCGCATCGTTTCTTTATTCGGTAAAATCGCCAAAATCGACAGTCCCATCACCTCAATACCGAGCTTTTCGATTTCCGCGTGTTGAGCGATATCCTTCGCCATACTTTGGGCCAAACGTTCACTGGATTGAACAGCCTCTTTGAGCGGAACACGCTCCAGATATTTTTTGGTCAGCACCTTTGCAATGTTAATCACCCGTTGGGCCAGCTTGCCAGGGTCATCCGAAATGTAGCGATTTGCTTTCAAGTCATACGTATAATTCAAAATCTGCGTCGTTCTCCGATAATCCACAATCCGATAAGTCAGTTGCCCCTGCACCGTCACCGCCTGAAAATCATGGGTCATTTCCTCGAATATGAACGGCACATCAATAGAAGATACAGGAGCGACGACGACTGAGGTTGTTGGAGCATAATAATAAAAGGATAATCCCACGCCTTCCCGAACTACCTTTCCATTCCTCACCTTCATCACATACTCACTGGGCTGAAATTTCACAAAATTAAATCCGAACATAGCCGCTTCCTCGCCTTCCTTATAGTTTTTATTATTTTGTTATTATCAACTTGTTATTAACAATAAGATAGCATACATCTCCGATAATATCAATACGACATTTATATAAAAAAAGGCCGTTCCCCCTCCGATACACTCGGTTAGAGGAAACAGCCTTATTGAAACAACTTATTTATCATCCACATTCCATTCTCTATAAAACTGCTCCAAATACATCTCCATCCATTGATGCCGGACCGCCGCCAGTTCTTTGGCATAAGCGGTATTCATTAAATCCTTGAGCTTTAACAGCTTTTCGTAAAAATGGTATATGGCACTTTTTCCCGCAGCACGATACTCATGCTGTGAAAAATCCTTGTCCGGGTGGTGCATCATGCTGCCTCTTGAGCCTGCATACATAAAAGTCCTCGCGATGCCAATCGCTCCAAGGGCATCCAACCGATCTGCATCCTGCACAACCTGACCTTCCAGCGTATCCATAGGTGGATTTTGTCCACCATTATAGGACATCGTACCGATAATGGTCATCACATGCGTAATCACCCCCGGATCGCTTACATGCAGACGCAGCCAGTGCTCCACTTTGTCGAGTCCCGCTTGTTTGGAGTCGTTTAATTTTTCATCCGCTACATCATGCAGCAGCGCTGCCAGTTCACAAATAAACGTATCTGCGCCTTCTTTGGCAGCAATTTCGAGGGAGAGCTTTCTCACCCGGTCAATGTGCCACCAATCGTGACCACTGTGGTCATGCTCCAACTGCTGCTGTACAAAGGGTTCTGCCTGTTGAATAATATCTGCTAAAACAGCTTCCTGTTGCTCTGTTTGATTCTCCATAAGTCACCTTCCGCTCCCGCCCTTGTATTCCAAGGCGAGTTATTTTAATTTCTTACACTTGTTCATTTACCTATTCATTTGCTTACTGCGGATCATAGAAAGCGCCTTACGGGCTGCCAGCTTTAATCGCCCGGTTGCTAGCTCATACCCATGATGTCCCAAAAGGGTACACCGCTCCTTATCTTTCTACTCAAAATCTGCTATATAAGGCCGAAAAGGACAGGCTATCTCTATTTTATTCTATATGGTGTATGGCATCCAACCTTTGTGATGGAGTTAGTGACCGTACAAAAAAGAACTTCCAATTCCACATCAACAGTGGTCTCGGAAGTTCTTTTGCGTTTTGCCTATCCTATCTCTATCCTATCAGACTTATTTACGTATCTTACTCCACGACACCAAGCTCGCGGTTTTTTTCCTTGAAACGGCTGTTGTGGGAAGATACATAGGCCACTTTATCTGCTGCGGGATCAATGTACAGCTTGGCGCTATTCAGCGCAAGGGCAGCATCCGTAAACGTACCCGCAATCAGATACAGCTTGCTTCCGTACTCGACAAAATCGCCTGCGCCGAAAACCCCTGGCAGATTCGTTTCCAGCTTCTCACTCACTCTGGCATGCCACTCACCCATATCCAGTCCCCAATCCCGAAGCGGGCCAAAATCCGATTTCAGACCATGGTTCACAATGATTGCATCGACGTTCAATACTTGTGTTTCACCCGTCTCTACATGACTGATCGTCACCTGTTCAATCGTCTCGCCATTATTACTATGCAATTGGCTCACCGCGTAAGGTGTGAGGACATGAACAGAAGAAGCTTTCATGCGGGCTATATTTTTCTCGTGACCGCCAAAATGCTCTCGACGATGGACTACTGTCACATTTGCGGCAATAGATTCCAGCTCATTCGCCCAATCCACAGCCGAGTCGCCTCCTCCGGAAATCAGGACATGCTTGCCTCGGAACGGCTCCAATTCTTGCACAGTATAATGCAAGTTTGTAACCTCAAAGCGGTCAGCTCCTTCAATCTCCAGCTTGGCCATTTTGAGAATGCCATAGCCAACTGCCAGCACCACTGTACGTGTCCAATGCTGTTCCCCTGTCGCAGAGGTCAATAGGAAGGTTCCATCCTCTTGCCGATCCAAACCTGTGATCTGCTGTCCCAGCACAATCGTAGGCTCGAACGTCAACGCCTGCTGCTCTAGCTGATCAATCAGCTTTTCACATAATATCGGCGTGACACCTCCAACATCCCAAATCATCTTCTCCGGGTAAATGCGCATCCGTCCGCCCAGCTCATGCTTGGCTTCAATTAACTTGGTCTTCATATCTCTCATTCCGCTGTAAAATGCGGTATACATACCGGCAGGACCACCGCCGATTATCGTTACATCATATAATTCCAAGGACTCTTTCACTCTGCAACTCTCCCTACCTTAGCGTGATATGTCTGCTCCTATTATAAGTGATAATAATTATCAATATCAATTAAGAATTAAAAACATATCCGCTTCGGGAGTTTTTGTGACCTTGGAACTACATTTTTATACGGTATATATGGCTGTTGTTTCTCTCATTTTTCTGAGGTATTCAGAGATTGCTGCACTATAGCACGTAACGCTTTCTCATTAAGTCCTGTCTGTACAAATTGAAAGCGGTGATCTGCTAATCTCTGCACGCGGTCTATGATCTGACCCAGATGATAAGCCGTATGCTCCACCACATGGTAAACATTGTACATATCTATCGAGCCTGTGTTGTCCAATGCTGCGCAGAAGGATGAAAAAGCCTCTTCCACCTCAACCATAAGCTGCACCTTGTCTTGTAGCGAAGGTGTGAAGCTATCCTCCATCCCTTGCTTATATGTAATCGTCGGATCTATGAGCTTAGCTGCGTTTCTACGCACATGCACCATGATATGATTGATAATACCACCTATACTGTTCGTTTCCCCTTCACCAACCTGCCACAGCACCTGTTCGTCCAAAGTCTCGACGCATGCCCGCAGCTTTATCAAGTATTGATCGTTCATTCTGTGCTTGGAGATGATTTTAAACTCACGCATGGAAGAATCCATATTTCCCCTGCTCCTCTCATAAGAATTTTTCAAAAAATGACTTCCCATCTATAATCCAATACCGCTCAGACGGAGACACCTCGTTCAAAAAGTTTTGATATTCCCCATTCCATCCCGCTGGAACATAATGCTCAAACGATGCTGGCTCTGGAAACAGCGAATAGAGAATTTTCTGGTCAAAATCAACATACAGCGCAGGGCAGAACTCTAACACCTCATCCTTATGCTCAATGGCATCAGCCAGCATACTGAGCAGTAAGGTTAGTTCATCAGCAGCTACTCTATATTCACAGATATGCCCCAAAAATGCTCCTGCCGTTGTTTCATCCAAAATGGGAATACCAAACCGTTCCTCCATTTCTGTATTCAGAAACCAATACTCTCTTTCGGTCACATACCAGTTCCATTGTCCTTCAAAAATGACACCCACAATGATGTTTTGCGCATATTCAGGCTGTAATTTCATAAGCTTTTCGCGCTACCCTCCTTCTTACTTTCTTGTTGTATACCACGACTTCGCAAAATCTTTATTTGGGATACTCGGTTCCGTTTAATGCCAATATAACAGATTCCAACGGCAGAATCGGACGTTATAGCAAGGTGTCTCCGAATAACCGTGGAGAATTCAGACCCATGTATGAGCAAGCGTATATGCGAAAATCCACTTACAGTTCTATCCAAAATCGATTCATACGATTTCCATCTTCATCAACGTAATCCTGATCCGGTGTTCCTCCGTTGCCAAGGATTGTTTTTTTGGAGGCGATATTATCGGAGTCGCATACGACCAAAGCTCTGGAAATCCCCAGCTCTTTTGCTTTTTCCAGTGCCAACGCAAGCATAGTAACAGCGTAGCTATTCCCCCGTGCGGAAGGACGGATACCGTAGCCGATATGCCCTCCGGTATTTAACAGCTTTTCGTTAAGCTCATGCCTGATGTTTACCACTCCGACGACCTGCTCAATTGCAGTCACAAGCCAATACGTTGAGGTTTTGACCCAGCCTTCCGACAGACCAATTCCATTTTCCTGATTGCTCAAAAACGTCAGCATACCTTCAAAATCATACGGTTCTGTAGAAATTACCCACGGTACCATAAGCTCCTGACTCTGTTTCCATTCCTCATAAAAAGAAAGATAAGCTTCCTTCCATACACTTTCCGGCTTTACCAAGCTCACTGTTTGCACGCCTATCACTTCCTCCTATTAAACTCGCAATTCTTCTTGCCTAGTGTTCATATATCTCAATATCCGTGAATTTACGGGCCCAATCTGTAAAAGATTGCTTGTCATCCCAAGTGACCTGCTTCATCGCTTTGGCACAGCCCCAATTTAAAATCTGCTGATGCAGCATATGCACCTGGAAGCGTTCTACAAATCCTTTTTTATCTTCCATCCCTTTCAAGTAAGCTGTAAGAAAACGTCTGGCCAGCTCTTCCTCTCCATTCTCCAGATACATTATGGTTATTTTCGGAAGGTCTGCAACCCCGTCACCAAAATAGGCTGTCGTAAAATCAAAAAGCCCACTGACTCTCCAACCACCATCGCCGTTTTTAACAAGGAAATTTTGCGGTTTAAAATCTCCCATTACAAATGTGTTGGTATCCAGTTGATCGAATGCTTGGCGTGAGCCTTCCAAAATACACTCTACCCATGCTATGTCCTGTGCAGAAATGTCTGAGTATTTTCGGGCATCCTCTAGCCAGTAACGGATACGTCCATATAACCACGCCCGATAAGAGACATCAAAAGAACGAATAGCCAGACTGATTGTATCCAGCTCTCCACTGTTCTCAACCTTCCAGCTATGAAGCTCCAGTAGTACAGTAGCCAGCATTTCAGCCATCTGTTGTTGACCAGGCGGTGTCAGTCTCGCTTGCAGCTCGGGCGTATGTATATGCTGACCGTCTAAACAAGGCATAACAGCATAGCTCCAGCCAAAAATATCCTCGGTTTCATCCACAAGATACGGTGCAGGCACAGGAATTTGGGTCCTTGTATGTAGCTGCTCCACTATAAACTGCTCTTCCACCCATTGCCCTTGAAAAAGCGGGTTGCCCTTCAATACAAATTGTCCAGCCGTCGAAGAAATATAGAGGGTTTGTCCCATGACGCCTTCTGCCGTTTTCCCCGAAGATCGCAGGCGACCCAGATTGAAACGATCCAGCATCCTCTGTAATTGATCATCTGCTACCTCCCCCAACCGGTTAGAGGAAAAATAAATGGTCGTCGTCATCTCTACACCCCATAGTTTTTGACCGTTGCTTCCAAAGTTTCATTCGTGTCCTGTATCCACACCTGGCTCACCTCAAAGGTTCCGGGAGCGAAAAACAATGGGAATCTCTGTTTAAACCAATCCTGCATCGGCAGATCGAGCGCTTCCTCCATATCCACCCATAGCAGTTCTCCTTCTGGAGGATTTTTTAGCAGCTCCCCTTCACTCGCAGTAGCCAAATAGTTAAATACCATGTATCTTAACCCTTTGCTAGGGTCACAAAATTCGTCAATTCCTTTAAATACAATTTCCGTTACGGTTAATCCTGTTTCTTCCTTCACTTCACGAATGGCCCCATTCACAATGCTCTCTGGAAATTCTACTTTCCCTCCTGGCGCGATGTAACCTGGAAAGCCCTTTTTATCCGGTCTGTTGAGGAGCAGTACCTTGGTTCCATCCTGAATCATGCACATGGTATATATTTTGTGTGTTACTTCCGTCGTCAATCCGATCATACCTTTCTTTATCCCTATTCTTTATAGTATAACTCCCTTTAGCCGCATATATTAGAGTCCTCGCTAGATGTTTTTCTTATAATAATAGTGCTTAAAGCCTCGGGGGGCATCATCAATGACGCCGATCACTTCGTACCCATACTTTTCATAAAAATCGGGTGCTTGAAAAGTAAATGTGTTGAGTTGTATAAAGGTACACCCTTTATCTTTGGCGATTTGTTCGATCTCACCAAGCAATTGTGAACCATAGCCCTTCCCTCTGTAGCTCTGATCTATCCACAAAATATCTACCTCCACCCAGTTCCAGCACAGCACACTTAAAAGACCACCGATCACCTGACCATCGTCGTTTTTGAGGGTAAGATTGATCTCCTCATATCGGGTTTGGATATCTTCAGGTATGTGTTTTGCGTTAAATTCAATCAGTTTGTTCCTGACAAATCGCGCTTCATCCTTACTGCTTCGACTCATTTGAGGTTCCAGCGTCATGGCATAAATCCTCCAATTTAAAATTAAAATTTATAATCGCTTGAAATAAGATTTTCACGTTAAGCTTCATCGTAGTTACTGTTTTATATTGTATAAATATTTCCATGTAAAGTCACCTTCTCATTTTTCTTATTACACCAAAAAGATCACAGTAATGATTCGAGAAAAATCTCGTCAATTACTGTGATCTCTTATCAACCTTGTAAGATCGCTTTATTTTTTCCAAAGAAGGCAGAATGATGAGACGAAACACCAGCCATATCTAAAGCGGTTGGTTCCAGATAGAGCTTAGCACTATTTACGGCTAATACGGCATCATTAAATGCTCCTGCAATTAAACGAACCTTACTGCCATAGGTGATAAAGTCTCCAGCCCCAAAGATTCCCGGAATGCTTGTACGCATTCGAGCATCAACAGAGACACCATAATCTTCCCTGTCTAGTCCCCATTTCAATACATCACCAAAATCACGATCAAATCCATGACTGACTACAACTTCATCTACTTCAACCTGCTCTATAGCACCGGTCTTGATATGCTTGAGAGACACGCTTTGAATAGAATCCCCCGTACCATATAAGCAATCTATCATGTACGGTGTCATGACCTTAGCGGATGCTTTCATTTGGGCTACAGGCAGTTCATGTGCAGTAAATTCATCTCGTCTATGAGCCACAATAACTTCTTTGGCCAGCTTTACCATTTCATTCGCCCAATCAACCGCAGAATCTCCGCCCCCTGAAATCAGAACTCGCTTATCTTTAAATCTGGACAAATCTGTAATCACGTAATGAAGGTTCGTCAATTCATACCGATTGGCCCCTTCAACATCCAGCTTTTGAACTTGTGTCATTCCTCTTCCAGCACATAATAATATAGTACGTGTGTAGTGGCATTCACCCGTTTTTGATGTCAGTACAAAGACATCATCATGACGTTCAAAATGTGCGATTTCCTGACCTAACACAATGGTGGGATCAAATGTTTTCGCTTGTCTCTCCAAAGCATCAATTAATCTTTCACATCGTATCGGACCTACTCCGCCCACATCCCAGACTAATTTCTCAGGATATGTACGCATAAATCCGCCTAGCTCCTGTTTAGCGTCAATTAATTTGGTACGCATCGCTCTCATTCCACTATAAAAAGCAGCATACATACCAGCAGGGCCGCCGCCAATAATGGTGATATCGTAAATATCCCGTTGCTCTGTATTCATTTAAGGCACCAACTTTTCTACGATATAGTCAATAAGCAGACTTGATCCAATTGGACCTTCACCTTCAACAAAATCACTTGTTTTTAGTGGAAATACATGATTATTTTTAACAGCGTCCATGTTCTTCCATAACGGACTTTCTTCCAAACTTTTCAGTGAATCTGCACTATTATAATTTTGTATCATTCTTTTCTCAAGGAAAACAAAATCCGGTTTGATTTCAGGTAAAATCTCTAGTGAAAATGGTGTAAACCAGTCTTTTGAGTCTTTAAATATATCAGGGATTTTTAGCCCAAGTGTTTTATAAAAGAATTCACTGCTCTCGCCAGCTTGTGATCCTAAATAACGGTATTGTTTTGGGTCTACTCGAAGAATAAGCACCGTTTTATTCCCGATAGCTTGATGAATTTTTTCTCTCGCCCTTGTCGCCTTCTCACTAAATTCAGCTAATACCTTTTCGGATTCTATCTTCTTATCGAAGAGGTCTGCTAATTTGGGCATTGCGTCATACATGCCACTACCTGCCTGTAAAGCAATAGTTGGAGCAATCCTGGATACCTTTTCATATACTTGTGCATCCATCCCCTCTCCTTGTGTGATAATCAAATCCGGCGATAAATTAAGCAATTTTTCATAATTCATTTGATACTGTTGCTCTTGAATCATTTTAACTCCATGCTTTTCAAAATATGGCAGACGATAAGCCGGTTCTATTTCGGGAACAAATGAAACCATTTGTGGCGTAATTCCCATTTCAATTAAATACTCTGCATATTTGGAACTCATAACAAGCATATTTTTCGGATGAGATGGGATCGTCACATCTCCAAAAGCATCCTTCACGACTCTTGTTCCACTGCTCTCCTGATTCTCTACGGAAGAAGCCGCTTCCTTCTGATTTGATGCATTGGAACACGCTGCTAATACGAAGGTAAAAGCTAACAGTACGGTTCCCAATCGTATCATCGCCCGTTTTGACATGATGGCCCTCTCTTCTGTTGATAATAATTATCATTATCAAAGATTATCAAATAAGAAGATATCCTTCCATAGCTAACAGTGCGTATTGAAGTGGATTATTGTGCTCTATTATTTGGTGAATCCATTAAACTGCTCACGATTTGATCCATAATCATCGTATACCCAACAACTCCACTACCATCCACCCACAGACTCGTATCTATAAAGAACACCCGATGATCTTTAACTGCTCTTACATTTTCCCACTGACTGCTCTCCATGAGTTTCTTCATATTTTCCTCTGCGCTGAAATTCTCCATCACACGTTTCTCCACAAATAGATAGTCAGGATTAGCCATAAGCAGTTGCTCAAGGGAACATGGATTAAACCAGGCTTCTCCCGCCTTTAGCGGTTCTGGGAGTGATAGTCCTAACTTCTGATACAGCAATTGAGATACCTCGCTTGAATATCCCCCAAGATATCGATATCCAAAGGGTTCTACTCTTAGAACCATGACTGTAGCAGAGGATTCTACTATTCTTTTTAATTGTTTTCTTGCTGCTCTCACTACTTCTTCCATTTGAGCCTGGAGCTTTTCTGCTGCTGCCTTTTTATTAAATAAGGCTGCAAATTGATCAAGCAAAACATCCAAATTGATGGTAAGACCTGTGATAATGGGTGCGATTGTGCGCAATTTCTTCTTTATATCTTCCGTTAACAGATGTCCAATAATCAGCTCCGGCTTCTTTTGTTGAATTAAAGTTATATTCATATCGTATTGTGGTACTTCCAGCAATTCTACTTGATGTTTCTCAAATAATTGCCGTTGATGCTGTGGTAATAGCAGGGGGGTGACCATAACCGCATATGGTATGATGCCTAATTCAATTAAAACGTCAGCACAAAGCGGTGATATCGATAAAATTTTGCGTTGCTCCAAGGTTCGAACATAATTTCTTGGCGACACACCTGTAAAATGTTTGAAGCGGCGGCTAAAATAATGAGCATCCTCAAAACCTACTTTTTTAGCAATCTCTTGAGATTTCGCTGAAGTTAATAACAGCTCTTCTTGTGCGCGATAAATCCTGTATTTCGCTAGATACTCTAGAGGAGGTTGGCCACATAATTCACTAAATTTCCGAGAATAATGCCACTGACTTATGCCTGCCATCTGTGCTAATTGCTCACGTGTAATCACTTCATCGTAATGTTCTTGCATATAGGTGATTGAACGTATAATTCCATTTTCAGTGGTCTGCTGCTCAGTTGGCTGTTTATGATATAAATTCTTCAATAATCCATACAAAAGATGTTGATTCTCAACCATCATCTCACTAATTCCATCACAAACTTGTTCTTCACTCAAACGGTCACGTATACTCGCTAAAAAACCGCGGGTTAACTGCACTTTTTGATAGGCTTCCCCGGTAGGTACATGCCATTCAAATTTCATGATTTCTCGTTCTTGGTGGAAAGAATACGTATCAAACTGAATTTTCCAGCCAGCCAGATCAAGATTCCCACCCTCTAGAACCTCAATCAACGATCCCTTTTCGATTGCAATCAAATACCCAAATGCAACATGGACATGCTGCCCATTAATATTCCAAACCGCTTGCCCGTCTGTAATGAGAATCAGTGCATGGCTAAGAAAATAATGTATTTCTCCTACGGTAAGCCATTTATCAGTTAACGGCTGAGTTGACTCCCATTTCGCAATCCATGCGTTCTCATTTGGTTGTGCTTGTACTCGAGTCAATATTGTTAATCTCCTGTTCCTGCAAATATAAATGATTATGTCAACGATTTTAAGATGAATGCTCTTATTATTTAAAACAAATACGCCCATGCACGGAAGAATCCAACATGGGCTTTAGCTATTTTAACACAATCTTTTTTATAGATTCAACTAACAGCTCTATCAAACGAGCTACTTATGAGGCACTGACTGGAGTCAGCTTGCCGCCGCCAGACAAAGTAATGGTCTCCCCATTCAACCAGCTATTTGCACTCGCACTTGCATCATAATAGATGGTGTGTCCGTTATCCACGATGTTTGAGAGCTTAATGTCGCTGTCTGTCAAAGAGGTTAGATAGGAATCCGCTGTAACGACCCATTTGCTCGTTTTGTCCAAGGTTAAAGTAACCGATTTAGCTGTGTTTTCCGAATTTATAGAACCTTTCAGGGTTGTCTTGTTTTTCAGATTAGCTGTAATGGAACTGATTTTATCCGCAGTGATGCTGCCTGGCAATGTTTGGTTATCTGCGTTCAGTGTCACATTCGCCCCGTTTGAACCTGTGGTTCCCCACTTGTCAGCAGCAGCGTTCAGCAATACTTCTGTATTTCCTTTTAATTTGGCCCCTTTCAGGTTAACCACAGCTTCTGTATTGGTAGAATAGAAGATCGGACCCGCCTTAGCCGTCAATGTACCATCATTCATCGTAAAGACGCTGGTTCCGACCTCGGCATCGCCCGAAAAGCTTTGATACAGCATGACGCCACGATCTACATCTCCAGACAGGCTGGTGTTATTGACCGTAATGCTGTTTCTACCCTCAATGACAGCCGCTTCCGATCCGGTTGCTTTCAAATCCGAATTGGATACAGTAATCGTACCTGTCGAATAGATGCCTGGGGAACCTTTTCCTGTTGTTTTGCCCGTTGCTTTGGTCACATTAATCGTACCGTTGCCCCGGTCTGTCGCAATAGCGGCGGAATGCTCACCAGCCGTTTGGATTTTGACATTCGTTGCATGAACCGTCCCCTTCAAGGTAGCATCCAGTCCACGCGAGGAGTCGGCGCTAGTTTGAATGGTAACATCTTTTACATTAATGGTAGAGCCTTCTCCTGTTGCAAACACCGCATTGGCTCCGTTGGCATCCGTTTTAATAGTGGAATCCGACAACTGGATGGTGCTGGCAGAAGCAGCTAAAACCCCGGCGTTCAGGCCGTAAAAGTTACTGTAATCGTCCGATGAGGTAGCGCCTTTTTTAGTCAGAGTGGACTTAGAAAGTGTTAATTTTCCACTGTCAGTTACTTTGACAATCGACTGATCTGCCTGATCCGCAGCAATCGTCTGCTTGGACAGGGTTACACTTTTACCGCTTTGTGTGTATTTTGCTGTTCCGTTATCTGTATAGCTGTCCGAGCCTTCACCCGGTTGTCCGCTGGGTGGCTCGCCATCCGGAGGCGTTCCTTCCGGTGGGGCTTCTACGATTGCGCTAGTACCTGTGGTACTGGTGTCAATGGAAGTTAGTGTAGCGGAATCCTCTTGAGTGGCAGTTACAGATGATGCAGTAGAAGCAGCGGTCGTCCCGTCCGTCGATGAGCGGGCATAAGCATACGATGCAGTAATGGAAGCCAGCAGTACAGCCGTAGCGATTACATTCAATTTCTTTTTCATAAAATCCATCCCTTTTCACAAAGTATAGTTTGGTGAAACCTGTATGCATGGACTTGATGGTCCTACAAGGTGTCAGGAAGCTTCTAAGGAGTGAATTGCTTGTCCTTATCAGCTACAAACTCATCTTAGAACACTAGATTGAAAATAAAATGAGTGTTTACTGAAGGTTTGCTGAATGCTAAAAAAACAGGCCCTCCGGTGAGGCGGAGAGCCTGCTAACTGCTGTCTTCTGTTATCTATTGTCTTCCGTAAAATGAGAAGAGAAGGTTTGATTAGATTGAAATATCCAATGACTTCCCAACGCCCGTAATGTCGCTGCTGTTAGCAGTGTTGACACGAGTTGTTTCTGTGTTGTTCGCAGCTGGCTTTTCCACTTTCTGAGTTGAAGTACCGCTGGTTTGAGAACTTTGCTGGGCAATCTGCGCTTCAATTTGTTTAATTTGCTGCTGAAGCTGCTTCATTTTCGTTTCTTTTGTATCTTTATTATCCTTACTTTGCTGTACCTTGTTGTACTCCGCTTCAAGTTGAGCTTTTTGCTTTTCCAGACTAGCTGTATCATTGGTACTCGATGAAGATGAGGTGCTTGCAATAGATATAGAACTGCTGGATGTCGATGAAATGTTCATAAAAGATTCCGCCTTTATAATAGTATGTGTTTACAGTTGTGGGCTAACTATACTCTAAGTAATGGTATTGCAAAGTATGACTATGAAGATGATGAAACAGATTGTTCAAAAACTTTAGCGATTTTATCAAATAAAGCCGATATTTCCTCATCTGTCGCATTCGATTCGTCCGTACTGCCCCATGCGTTTTTTAATGCAGACAACAGATCCGTTGCTTGATCATCCTCTGAAGACGTCGAGCCGGACACCAGACTGGAACTCAAAATACTTTGCAAGTCACTCAGGAGAGATCTTTTTTCATCTACGGTAAGTTCCTTGTCAGATGTAGTGCTGTTGTCCTCTTGGTTGGAGGTCTCTTGGATATTCCATGCGAACGGAGGCATAATTCCACCCATCGCTTGCATCATAGGAGGTAGACCGCTGCTATTGACTTCCGACTGGAATGAGTCATCTTTGGGCGGCGGTGCAGGCCGATTATTCTGGATCGTTTCTGCTACTTTATCGAATAGATCCGATACTTCCTCATCCGTTATCGTCGAAATATCCCGATTGGATAATAACTCGGTAACCGAAGCCAGCGGGTTCTTGGTGTTGCTTCTAGTAGGTTCATCTGTTTCAGATAAGGCGCTTGAGGAGGTCAGGTAGCTTTGCAGCTCGGATAATAACGTTTTCTGTTGATCCGTAGTCAACGTAAGCTTATCCTGGTCGTATTTGTAATCATAACTGTAATTTTCCGTAGGAAGCGAGGTTTGCATTCCACCCGCATATTCCATAAATTCCGTGCTCAATTCGAGTGAATCACTCGATTTCTTGTGTGTGGTGTTACCTGTGTTATTTAATCCAGTCTCGTTGGACTTCACCGTATTCGAGGTATCATAGGAAGTCGTGATCAGATGCCTGTTAATGGATAGTGACAAAGTAGATCCCCTCTCAGTGTACATCATTTTTTTAGTTGCCCCCCCTCTTTCATCGGTAGCGAAACTGAATGCAACCTGAAGATACGCTGAATGATAACTGAATAATTTCCCCACTGCTTCCTAGACTATAGTCAAGGAAAATCCCCGTCTCAGGACGGGGATATGAACCCTACTCCAGACAGGAGCAAGCAAAGGTATAATTTGTTACTCTTAGCAGAGAATAAACGAACGTATTCAGAAAATCGAAAGTAGGGGAACGGTTCATGATCCGTATTAGTCATTTGGTTCAAGAGAGATTTCTGTTTTTATTTAAATTTTTGCATTCGCCAGCCTATGTGGGTAGTGTAACACCAAGCTCCAGATTTCTAGCTAAAAAAATGATCGAATCCATTCCATGGAGTGAAATTCATAGTGTTGCCGAGCTTGGTGCTGGTACCGGGGCAATCACTCAATACATTCCATCTGCTGCAAGGGAACAAACCAAGGTACTGCTTTTTGAGAAGGATCAGACAATGCGACGAGATTTAAAAAAGAGATTTCCAAATTATCTTTGTTACTCCGACTCCCTTGAGCTTCAACGTGCTATGCAAAATGCCGAAATTGAACAGCTTGACTGCATTATAAGCGGGCTGCCATTTTTTAATTTCCCCCAAGCGATGCGAGATCAAATTGTAGAACAGATTCACCTATCGCTCAAGGATCAGGGAATGTTTGTCGCCTTTCAATATTCCAAGCAAATGAAACAGCAATTAGAGGAATGGTTTGATATTGAGGAAATCAAGTTTGTGCCTATGAACATTCCACCTGCGTTCGTCTATGTATGCCGGAAGAAAGCATGATTAGGGGGAGTGATTATGGACGTTGAACATTTAATTTCCATCATCGAACAGTATGGCTATGCGGCATTATTTTTTTCCCTATGGCTCGGGATCGTTGGGCTACCCATTCCAGACGAAGTGATTGTGATGACTGGCGGGGCTGTAACCAGCATGGGAATACTTCAACCGTTACTCGCCTTTTTCATCGTATATCTAGGGGTTATATCGGGCTTGTCCTTAGGCTACGTATTGGGAAGATTCTTGGGCACAACCGTTCTGGATCGTTTACGACGAAAAAAGAAAATGGACAAGTACATTACATTTTCGGAAAATTTGGTACATAAGTATGGCAATTTCACCATTTGCATTAGTTATTTCCTGCCGATTGTCCGTCACATCATCCCTTATATTGTCGGAATCAATAAAATGAGCTTCAAGCGTTATGCTCTGTTCTCTTACTCAACAGGCTTGATCTGGACGCTAATCTTCTTTTTACTCGGACATTTCTTCGGCGATCATGTACAAACAGCAGGAGAACTCATACATCGTTATGGCTTACAGATCGCATTGCTTCTCATGGTACTGGCCATACTATTTTTTATAATGAAATATGTTTGGGGGAAGAGAACAACTGAGGAGTAAAGGTTGCTCATGTTCGGCATTCTGGCTTTACTTACCTACATGAAAAAGAAATAGACCGCCCTGACTAAGGAAAACGGTCTATTTCCGACCTTATCTTACGCGGCCGACTGCTCTTTATGCAGTTGTTGTATGCTGAAGCCGTGTTAGCGCACGGCTCCTTACTTATTCTTACCTCATTATAACCGATTTTATAACGTAATTACAGCTATAAAGTCAAATCATAATAATAAAATTCCGGCCAAACTTCTCCTCAAGGATCACTTGGAGAGTTGCGTTGTGGACGCTGTACACCACGGAAATCAAGAAAAGGTACTGTCCGATCTAAATAAAGCGATAATTACATTCGATAGGAAGTGGTTGCTTTGGCAAATGATCTAACGATAAATGACACCACTAACCGGGTGGTGTCATCTACGCTGGTACTACCCCAAGTAGATGACTGCAATTTTTCCTGGCGTCAGCTCGCATGGTTGCCTTGACAAACGGATCAGTGATCCATTATAATTGGATCACTGATCCGAATACAGTAATCGGTGACTGGATCAGTGAAATCCATAAGATACAGCAATCTGTGCAAATGGGCCAGAGATGCTGTCCAACACAACGAAAGGGTGAAAATTCATGGGAAAGCTTGAAGGTAAGGTTGCAGTCATCACGGGGGGCGCTACCGGCATCGGTCGCGCCGCAGCAAAGCGATTCATCGAGGAGGGCGCCTTCGTCTTCATCTTCGGCCGCAGGCAGGAAGCGCTCGACGCCGCTGTGGCCGACCTTGGGCCCAATGCCCGCGCGGTGAAGGGCTCGGTCTCCGATCTGGCCGACCTCGACCGACTCTACGCGGCGGTGAAGTCCGAGCGCGGAACTCTCGACATCGTCTTCGCCAATGCCGGGGCGGGAAGCCAGCTTCCGCTCGGCGAGATCACCGCTGAGCACATTGACGAAATCTTCGACACCAATGTGAAGGGTTCGATCTTCACGGTCCAGAAGGCGCTACCGCTGATGGGCCAGGGCGGTTCGATCATCCTAACGGGATCGAGCGCTGGCACCACGGGCGCCCCGGCAATGAGCGCCTACAGCGCGAGTAAGGCGGCAGTGCGCAACCTCGCGCGGACCTGGGCGGAGGACCTGAAGGGCACCGGCATCCGGGTAAACGTGCTGTCGCCCGGAGCGACGGCAACCGAGCTCGCGAAGGAATCGCTAGGCGAGGAGGGCCAAAAAGTCTTCGCTTCGATGACTCCGCTCCAGCGCATGGCTGATCCGGCGGAGATTGGGGCGGTGGCCGCCTTTCTCGCATCATCGGACAGCAGCTTCATGACCGCCAGCGAGGTCGCCGTCGACGGCGGTCTAGCGCAAATCTGACACGCTACGCCCGGCCGGTCACTCCATTCGATATTCGGAGCCCGTAGGGCGTGGTAAACCAAAGGAGAAGAATATATGAGCTACGCAATTATTGGCTTCGGCAAGATCGGCCAGGCTCTTGCTAAGGCGTTTGCCCGAAGCGGCATCGAAGTATCCGTTGCAACCACTCGCGACCCGGAAAGCTTTGCATCCGCTGCGGCCGCGATCGGACCAGAGATCATTCCCAAAAAATTGGCGGACGCCGTCAAGGCGGACATCATCTTTTTGGCTGTCCGTTTCGAGTCGCACCCGGATGTCGCGAAGGCGCTCCCCACCTGGCAGGGGAAGACCATCGTCGATGTGACCAATGCCTACGGTGTGCCCCCTGAGGAACTGGGAGGACAGCCTTCTTCCAAGTTCGTCGCGCAGGCCTTCACTGGTGGACGATTGGTCAAGGGCTTCAACCATTTGGTGGCTGCCGTCCTTGACCAAGATCCGGCCGTTCATGGTGGCAGGAGAGTCGTGTTCCTGGCGAGCGACGATGACGGCGCAGCAGCGGAGATTGGTGCGCTTGCGGAAAATCTCGGTTTCGCGCCGATCAAACTTGGCGAGCTTTCGGAAGGCGGACTGCTTGTGCAGGCGCGAGGAAATAGCTGGGGTCAACTGATCTTTAAGGATTTGGTCAAGCTCGACTGATGAATCGTGATCGCAAATTCCGATGCAATCCTGCCTCGTGGACAAAGGGCAGCCACAGTTTGATTGAAGCGAGGGCGACGCCGGTAGACAGACGCTTGCCGATCATCTGGCGTGTGCGCGCTTGTGGGTCTGTCTGACGTCCTACTCGGGGAGCTGACGGGCCATGGCACTCCTGCTTGCGCACCTGATCGGGCGTGAGGGTCGGGCTAAGGCGCTGCGCAGCTCACGCCTAGACGGTTTGAACGCCGAGACGATGAAGCTTCGGTCGTGGCCTGCACCCGTCGCGCTTGCAGCTGGCTCGATGGTATGAAATCAAAAAATTCAAGCAGATCGTAGAATCGACGAAAAACCGCAACATACCTAGACCACCTATTACCAACGCATCTACTCCCAATACTGTTGGTGCATCTTTCGGGGTTTTTAAAACAAATTTACCTGCATCCGACTGGAACACCATCCGTGAACAAGTGCGAAATGATGTAATTGGACAAAAGTTGAAAGGCTATGACGACCAAGGAAGAAATGATGGAGATACTGACGAGGAAGATTGAATTTGATATAATGATAATGCAGCACATTGGAGTTGATATTGGATCATGGCTGGCTCCTTAGGGATTCGGCCTGCCCTCGATTCATAATAAAAGCCTGGCTTCTGGTTTACCACATGCTAGCCTTCGGTATTCTTAAGGGATAATGTTACGTAAGCAATACTAACGTTTCAATTTCGCTTGGCTGGGAAGAAATGAGAGATCACTGATCAATACCGATTAGAAGAACAGTTAAGATCCATTCTCTTTGATACTGAAAGACATATTAGCTTTCGATGGAATGTCCCAAAAACAAATCTTTTTGTGGTTTTTACAGATCAAGTTATAACTAGGCGTATGCCGAGAAAAGTCGCGTACCGGGAACGCAGGGAAAATCAACGCCTGATCGTGACAGTAAGCTTTCGCTATTTGAGTGGGGTGAAAACATGATGCGAGCCGACGCCAGAAAAAATTACAGTCATCTACTTGCAGTCGCGCGTGACGTCGTCGCCGAGCATGGTGTCGATGCGTCCATGCGAGATATCGCCCGCCGGGCCGACGTCGGGTTGGCCACATTGCTTCGTCATTTCCCGACGCGGGAAGCCTTGTTCGAAGCGTTGCTGCGTACGAATCTGGAGGCACTGACGCAGAAGGCAGGCGAACTCGAAACGTCGAATCCACCTGACGAAGCGCTCGTGTCCTGGGTTCGCGAACAGGTGGCTTTCGTCCAAAGCTATAGCGGCGTTGTCGCCTTGATGGCGAGCGCCCACGCGGACCCGGACTCCGCGCTTTACGCTACATGCGCAGCGGTGCACTCAGCGGGCGAGCGACTATTGCTCCGAGCTCAGACCGAGGGAACGGCGCGCGCCGATATGAATGGGGACGACTTGTTCGCCCTGATATCGGCGCTCGGCTGGCTTGTCGGCCAACCTTCATTCGCGCCACGGACCGATCATCTCTTCAATGTTATCACGAGCGCCATCTATGCTACCGGAAAATAGCACCCTCCCTGGAGGCCTTAGAGTCTTTCATTGTCGAAATGAAAAGCAAATTTAAACCTGAATAATGTCCTGCAGTTGGGGGCATGCCTCCTTCAGATCGATGCATAAATAAAATCCCGCCAGTACTGGCGGGATTTTATTTTGCTAGGACGAAGCGCCATATTATTATAGCTGAATTGAATCTTTACTTGCGTAATTTTCGGTTGCGTCTGCGATACTTTGTGTTTCGCTTTAAACTTCTTCTTGATTGCATGTTTAAATCGGGTGGACACAGAGGCAGCTGCAGGCGAATTCAACCGTTTCTTTCGCACCCTGGAAACCCTTGGACCAAGGAATCCCCTTTCCCCATTCGACTACGTGATTCACCATCTCCATCCATTGTTGTTGCATTTGTATTCCTCCTCATTATGATTTTGTTACAATATTCTTTTGTCAAAATCTTTAAAGACTCCTAACAGAGATGCGAGAATTTTAAATTTTTTGATGAATCATATCGTATCCTTCCTTATAAGCACCTCCGATTCTGTATATTCCAGGATTCCATCGCTACTGTGTCTAACCATTCAGGAGCCTGTTTTTCCCGTTATCTAAATAAAGTGAAAAGTTCAAAGTTTACTCTAAAAATCTCAAAAAATATGAGTACCGCAAAAAATTAGGCAGAACTGGCCAACGTGTTACGCGGGGAGCTCGCAGGCTTGGAGGCTTGATCGAGTCATTTTATGCCTATCGAGCGAACCGGTTGGATTATTTAGCTGCCTCTCGATTCGTCCAAGGCAGGTACGTGCACCTTCCCGGGTTAACCATTGCCCCACCAGGGACAATAGTTGCTACAGGGTCTAAATTTTTTCTGGGAGGGATAAGTCCGGCAATCGTTTCGTTGTCTTTTCAAAAAGAAAAGGCCCTCTTCAATTCGAAGAGGGCCTCTTACCAGTATCAAAACGTTTCGTTTATTATCCATTCCTTGCTTACATTAATCTATCAGCATTGGAGTACCTTCTATTGGTTTAATTAGTATTATCGATCAGCTGCTTGGCTGCATCTACCGTGGGAAGCTCAATAGAGCGTTTCGTACCAAAGTCTACCCTATAGCCATCCTCCATTCCATACTGCAAAATAGAGTAGCCCTTATGCTCCTCGATCTTCGTATAGGGATCCGGAGTAGCCAGGGAAAAGGAACGTAGCATCAGCAATTTTATCACCGCTGGCCAATTCCACGTCGGCCGTCCCGAGTTGAGACACTTCTTAAATGTTCCCCAGAAATTCAGACTCATCGGTAATTTCGCCTACTTCAGATAAAACGACTTTATCCTTTGGGGGATACTGCTGCAGTAGTTAATACGCGTTGTAGGGGTTTACGTGATATGCATTTATCTAGGGATGGGAATCGCTGGCGTATGGCTTTCGGTTGCTATTGACTTACTCATGCGTGCCGTTTTCTTGCTGTTGCGTTTCAAACGAATATTTCGGCCCCCCCCTTGGATCAAACAATCACGGTTCGTGATTCATGATTTAACTTGGAATTCCTCAAATTTAACATTTTTATCCAAATGCTTGCGGGTGGTGTCAGCTACGCTGGTACTACCCCTAATCTTCATTTACAAATAAATCATTCAATATCCATGATCTTTCCATCGAGATAGAAGAAAACGAAGGATATAATTGTGTGAATCCAATCAATTTATCTTCTTCTGCATCCTTTATGATAAAGATGACAGATTCCATTGCGACAAAACGCTCGCGCTCCCTCGATATCCGATTCAGTTTATAAAATATTCGGTATTAATCAAACAATTCTGCGATTTTATCCAGCTTTTCAATGGTAGCTTGTCTGACAAAAAATCTGTTTATATGGAATAATTTTCCTTTTTTAAGTCTGTCTAAGAATGTTCACAAAATGTTCGATATTTTCCTATTGATTTGATGTCACTATGATGTCACCTTTCGGTATACCAGATCACTCTGTAATGATACAATATTTACATGATATTTTTTAATAGCGTGTTAAAAATATTTTTCATCCCGAAGGTTTGCAAGTCATGTCTAATTCTTTAGAGATATTAATTGAACCCATCATCAGAAACCGATTAGAAAAATTGTATAGCATGCTTTCCAAAAAACACACCAGAATACAATCAATTTTCTATGGAATGTAACCAATACTTCCAGCAAATTCGTGAATCCGTTCCTGAACATCTCGAACACACACTATTCTTATATGAAGATGCTCAAATCTCTCTTCAATCTATTTTAGAGAACCAAATATATTTACAAGGATTTAAAGACGCCATACAATTTTTAGATGAATTACGCGTATCTTATACCAACTAATAATTATAATCTAAACCTATTTATCTCAAATAGAAAACAAACACCTAGAAACAGACGTTTTCATTTTTGTCCTTTTTAGCAAGACTATCCATATGATATACTATGAACTAACAACAGAATGGCTTAGATGGGCGGTCGGCTAGTCTCCTGCAAAGGAGGTGATGCCTGTGGAGGTTAAAGATACGCTGATGTTGATGATTCAATTTGCAACGTTGGTGATCTTGATTATTTCCTTCAACAAAAAGAAATAGACCGCCCTCAGCAAAGGTAAACGGTCTACTTCAGCGCCTTTGTTAACACAGCCACCGCCCTTATAAGCGGCTGTTGTCAAAGAGTGAGGATGTTGGAAGCATCCTTACTCTTTTTTAGTATATACCTATTGGCTATAGTTTATCACAGGAAAAACCATATTGCCAATATGGAAAATCTTTTATTCAGGCACCCAAATGTAAGATTGCCCACCTAACATTCTCTATTCATAATTCCACTTAAATCGCTGCAATTTCCTTGCCAATTGGCATGGTGTAGTACAGTGGCTTTTGCTGTTCGTTTTGCTGGTAGACTACGAGTAGCAACGTTCGGCCTTCAGCGGTCAAAGGGCTGCCACCACTCAGGATATGATCCAGCCGGAACGGCAGAACATCCAGCACAGCGTGCTTTTGCAGTTCCTTTTCACCCAGCTTCAAGGAAGCGAAAGACGGAATCACCTCGCGGTATGGCTGCGGCTGCGAACTGTCCGAAACAGAATGGCCATCTGTAGCATGAGAAGCAGGTGCAGCAGTTTGCGTCGCATCTGCCACAAAGTCTGCAACCACAGGTGACAACAGCGCATCCGGGTGCTGGAGAGCCATTTTCATAAAGCTGGACCAATCGTCCTTCTCCAAGGCGTGTTCCCACCAGATTTTACGCGGCTTGTATTTATGGTTCAGGAAATAGTCGAGCTTCATCAGCCCAAGCACCATATCCATTCGCTTCGTTCCGCGTGATTCAAGAAAGGACTGGAGACGCGTGAACAGGTCTTCGAGCTGGTGACCGATTTTTTGCCAGCCCTGTCCCTCCCAATAGTCTCCGAACTCCTGAAAGAAATCAAAGGCCGACGCAAATTCGCGCTCGATCAGATAGTTCACCGTATGATCCATACGATGGGAGTTCCAGTATTTCTCCAGCACATCTTCCAAACGTTTAAGCCGAACGATATCGGCAAAGGAAAGGACGTCATTGCTCAGCATTTCATAAGGCGCAACATCCATGTACGTATAGTTGTACTTGTCTGCGTCGATACGCAGTCCAGTGCCGCGCAGCATTTTGAGGAAGCCGAGCTGAAGCTCTTCCGGGCCGAGCGCAAAAACGTCATTAAACGTTTTACGGAACGTGTTGTAATCCTCCAAAGGCAGACCGGCGATTAAATCGAGATGCTGGTCGATCTTGCCGCTTTGCTTGACCTTCGTAACGGTACGGGAAAGCTTGGCAAAGTTCTGGCGACGCTTGACCAATTCATTGGTCGGATCATTCGTCGACTGGACGCCGATTTCAAAGCGAAATACGCCCGGCGGCGCGTTTTCTGCCAAGTAATCCAACACCTCGGGACGCATAATATCTGCAGTAATCTCAAACTGGAAGACACATCCACGATGGTTTTCGATGAGAAACTTGAACATTTCCAGCGCATAATCGCGTTTAATGTTAAAGGTCCGATCCACGAACTTGATCAGGTTGGCTCCGTTGTCGATCAGATACAGAATATCCGACTTTGTACGCTCAATATCGTAATAACGTACCCCTACCTCTATACTGGACAGACAGAACTGGCAACTGAACGGGCAACCCCGACTGGTTTCAAAATAAACAACCCGTTTGCCTAATTCCGGTATATCCTCTGCAAAGCGGTACGGTGACGGCAGCTCGTTCAAGTCCGCCTTTGGACGGCCCGGCATCTGAATGACCTCTTCTCCCTTGCGGTAGGCAAGTCCATAGACAAAATGGTACTTTTGCGTACCCTCAATCTCCTGAAGCAGTTGATGAAAGGTTTCCTCCCCCTCACCGACAACGATAAAATCCACATTCGGCAGACGCTTCATCCAATGTTCGGTATCGTAAGAGACTTCCGGGCCACCGAGAATGATTTTGACCTCCGGCATAATCTTTTTCAATACATCAATGACTTTAATTGTCTCTTCAATGTTCCAGATATAGCAGGAAAACCCAATGACATCCGCTCCCCGCTGAAACAGGTCGGATACGATGTTCATCACAGGGTCCTTGATCGTATACTCCGCCAGCTCGATGTCAAAGTCCTTTTCACTGTAGGCTTTGAGACACCGGATCGCCAGCGAGGTATGAATATATTTTGCGTTTAACGTTGATAAAATGACTTTCATAGGTCACAACCTTTTATAGTTTGCATGACGCCTCATATCTTTTAGTATGGCTATTCAAAATCCTCGTACACATCGTCCGCATAAATCTCATCTTCACTCACCGTTCCTCCGGCATTCCCCTGATTTTGAAAAAAATCAAGGAACAGCTTGCCGTACTTGCGGAACTTCACTTCGCCGACACCCTTGATCCGCAGCATGTCCGCCTCAGATTGCGGGTTCGCTACACTCATCTCACGCAGCGTAGCATCGTTAAAAATGATATAGGACGGCACATGCTCCTGCGCGGCCAAATCGCGGCGAATCAGGCGCAATTGCTCGAACACCGTTTCGTTGACTGCCGCCGGGTACGCATCGCGTTCCTGTCGTCCACGTGAGCCTGTCCCACCTGCAAAAGCTGTGGCATGGCGCACCACACGCTGCATGACTTCGCGCTGACCTTTCAGCACTTCAGCCGCAGGCTGCTGCAAACGGACAACCGGATATTGTCCCTCAGACAGCAGCAGAAAACCTTCCGATACAAGGACGTTAATAATTTCAGAAATTTCTTTTTCCGTCCGATTGCCCATTACACCATAGGTTGGCAGGCTGTCAAAGCCATACTGTAGCACTTTTTTGTTACGCGAGCCTTTCAATACCGAGGCTACCATCGAAACACCAAAACGTTCCCGCATGCGATGAATACACGAAAAAATCTTTTGCGCATCAATGGTCATGTCTACCAGTTCCCGTTCATCCGTACATGAGCTGCATGTGCCGCAAGCTTCATGCTCCTCTGCCTCACCAAAATACTCAAGCTGTGCCGTACGCAAGCAGCGAGTCGTGTAGCAATAATCAACCATCTGCTGGAGCTTGCGGTAGTCGTTGCGCTTGCGGTCCTCATCCTGCGGATTTTGCTCGATCAGGAATTTCTGAGTCACAATATCCTGCGGTCCGAACAGCAAAATACATTGACTCGGATCGCCATCACGTCCTGCGCGTCCCGCCTCTTGTACGTAAGCCTCCATATTTTTAGGCATATTGTAGTGAATGACGTAGCGCACGTTCGATTTGTCGATCCCCATGCCGAAGGCGTTGGTCGCTACAATGACACGAATATCGTCGTACAGGAAGCCCTCCTGGCTGTCTGCCCGTTCCTGATCGGTCATCCCGGCATGATAACGCCCGGCCGCCATTCCCGCATCCCGCAGCCGTTGGTACAGATCGTCCACGTCCTTGCGTGTCGCCGCATAAATAATGCCCGATTCGCCGTCATGCTCACGCGCATAATTCAGCAGAAAGCTGCGCTTGTCCTCCCCACGCAGCACGCTGAACGCCAAATTCGGCCGTCCCAGGCCCGTGACGAATGTCTCCGGCTCACGCAGGCGAAGCAGCCGCACGATGTCGTCCATGACCTGCGGTGTCGCTGTTGCCGTGAATGCCGCTACAATCGGGCGCTCGTATAGCCCGTCCACAAAAGGAGCCACCGCCAAATAGCTGGTGCGAAAGTCATGTCCCCACTGGGATACACAGTGCGCCTCGTCGACCGCAACGCAAGAAATCGGTAGCTGCGCCATCTCATCGCGGAACCAGTCCAGCTCCAGCCGCTCCGGTGCAACATATAGCAGCTTCAAATCTCCATTCCGTGCGGCACGTATGCGATCGTTCACTTCTCGACCACTCAGCGTGCTATTGATATAGGCTGCCGCAATTCCCATCGTGGTCAGCGCATCCACCTGATCCTTCATCAGCGAGATTAGCGGTGACACAACAATCGTCAGCCCATCATGCAGGAGCGCAGGAATCTGGTAGCATATGGATTTCCCGCCGCCTGTCGGCATAATGCCTAACGTATCGTTGCCCTCCAGCATACTGGCGACAATTTTCTTTTGACCCTCCCGGAAATCGGGATAGCCATAAAATTTTTGCAGCAAATCCTGCGCCCGTTCCAATATTGGTGCTTGTACACTCATAGTTTCAAAACTCCTCATATTTCTGGCGCCCCTCGACGCATATCGGCTTATCTTTCGTTACCTTTAGTTTACCGGGGTTCAGGGTAATGTTCAACCGCTGGAAGTCCATAAGCATAATGTATAATGAAATTCTTATCGCCCCCTTCTACCATGGCGTTCGCTGTTTTCTCATGATATAGTGAACACGGTGCCGCAAGTTTGTCCATTACTATGATGAGACACGGTACCAAGAAGGAGAAAGAACTCATGAACAATCGTAAACCCAATCGAAAAAATCATACAAAATCCACGCCAAACACAGGCAACTCCAAACGCAGCCATAAACCCGCCGGAAAATCCGGCTCACATAGACCCGAAGCACGGGGCAAAACGGGGGTTTTTGATAAAACTGCTGCCCGAGAGTACGGTAAACCGGAAAAAAACGTTGCTAAAACATACATCGTGCAGGAGCCTGCCGAGCTGTTGAATTTTTTGGTAGAACATGTGTCTGGCATGGGCCGCAATTCCATTAAATCAGCGCTGGCCCGTGGACAGGTGTCCGTGAACGGCATTCCCCGTACCGTGTTCAATTTTCCGCTGGAGCAAGGTCAGACAGTGGCGCTCTCCAAGGAAAAGATCACTCCCGTGGTGCCGCTGACCGGGCTGCGTATTTTGCATGAGGATGAGGCCATTATTGTCATCCACAAGGATGCCGGGCTGCTGTCCGTCGCCTCTGCGCAGGAACAGGAAGTAACGGCATACCGTCAGCTTACGGCACATGTGCGACGTGAACATCCATACAATCGTATTTTTGTGCTGCATCGTCTGGATCGTGATACATCTGGAGTCATGATGTTTGCGAAAAGCGAAGCCATACAGCAGGAAATGCAACAAGCGTGGAAGGAAGTCGTGTATGAACGAACATACATCGCTCTCGTAGAAGGACAGGTTAAAAAGGCTGCGGGCACTATCACCTCATGGCTGAAGGAAAGCAAGACGCTGAAAATGTATTCCAGCCCATATCCGAATGACGGACAGCACGCGATTACTCATTACAAGCTGCTTCAGGCCAATCGGCATTTTTCTTTGCTGGAAGTACGTTTGGAAACCGGACGCAAGAATCAGATTCGCGTTCATATGGAGGATATCGGCCATCCGATTGTGGGAGATAAAAAATACGGCTCCAAAGCCAAATCTATCGGTCGACTCGGTCTCCATGCGCGAGTACTGTCGTTTATTCATCCCGTCACTGGAGTATTGCTGCGGTTTGAATCCGACATTCCTAAAACCTTTTTAAATCCGTTTCGAGAGTAGCCTTACGTAAGACAAGCAGGAATAATTGGAACGGAAAAAATATACGTGGAAATTAGGGGGCTGTATGATACAGCTCCCTTTTTTATTCATTAAGCGGTATGCTTTCGGACACCATTAGCTGTTTTCATCAGCTCGTCCCAAATGGAGATCGATGTATTGCAAATGGGGCAATTCAGCCGACCGTTTAAATAGGGTAAATGGGCCAAAAGGTTGTTCTCTTCAATTTTTTGGGCATATTGATATAGCCATTGTAGATTAGAGCCTTTATGGTCCAATGAGCCGGGTTGGATCGAATGGGGAACCAGGTTTTTTGAGTTTACCGGATCTTTATCGTAAACCACCAGGACATCACTTTGTTCAAGAGGCCAAATATAGAGCGGAGTTCCGCAATGCGGACAATCCAGCGTATATTCATCACCAGTATCAAAGCTTTGCAGCATAAAAGCTACACATCGATAACCCTGAAAGGCAGCCCCCGCAGCCAAAACATAACGCTTGCCAACATCTCCTTCGTGGTCCTTAGCATACAACACCATTTCCTCGGTCAATCCTGTAAGCCGGACAATAGCTTGCTGGTATTGTTCATATATATATTCAGCCAGATCTGCATCCAATTCTACCTGATCCCTTGCAAATTCCAACGGAACTTTTGTATGTAAGGGATTAACATTTTTGGCTTCGAATATTCCGCAAATATTATAAATATCCGCACGAATACTTGTATCAGAGCTGCTTAACGCAATATCGACGAGGTACGGTACAGCTGCGAAGGTACAAGTATATAACGTATTTTGGTGATACAGTTCCTCCCAATACAAGGTGTCAGCTATTTCGCCGTCATATCCGGCTTGGAGCTGCTTCAACATCTCCGGGACGTATTGAGAGGAACCATAGGGGCCTTGGAGCAGAGCCCAGGCCGGATCGGACAAAGCCAGCATCTTGAAACTCCTTTCGCCATTTTACTTTCAGTGTAGCATGGGATGGGATTGTGAAATTCTTTTTGCTATCAAATTCATTTTAACTTCATAATTCTTAGCTTCTTACGTTTATTTTATTATACGCTTGCTTTTAGCTGAAGTTTCTTTTCTCATTTTACGCAATGCCCAAAGTCACTTTCCTTGCAAGTCTATAATCATATTCGGTTAAGCTTGCGGTATTGTGAAGGTGACATGTGCTTTCTGGCTGAAAAAACCCGACTAAAATAAAATCCGTTCAGATATCCGCATTTTCCCGCAATATCATCAAGCGTATATTCTGTCTCCAGCAATAAAGTCTGGGCCTTCTCAAGACGCAGTGTGGTCACATACCGGATGGGTGTCAAGTCCACCGCCGTCTGAAAACTCCTCGGGAATTGCACCGGACTTAACCCCAAACGAGATGCACCTGGTATTTGCCTCCCCTAGTGTTCCTTAATAGTATAGGCAAACTTTCCTTCTTCAATTACATAGGCAATCCAGTGCACATCCGTATCGAGCACCAACTGAAAAGATTGTTTCTGCTTCCAATATACATGCTGATGAATGTGGACTCCGAACATGGGCGTTTACCGCCTTCATTTTCCATGTCCTACTGACTGTGCGCCAAATATCCACAAAGCGTTCTATCCATCTGCTTTCACATTATAAATCCTGTTACTAAAAATTAGCTAAACATGAAATAAAGTATATACGCATGATGTTTCCGTGCATGTCAAAACAAAGCTCGCTCAGGTAACAGCGTCCAGCAGTCTTACTGCCTTGCGTGTGGACTCGCGCAGGCTGTCTGCTCCAGCTCAGAACTTCACGGATATGTGAAAGCCAGTGCGGTGCTGGAATGGACAATGCGATCCGGTGGACTGCGGCTGCCGAAAAAAACGGTTCGGGAGATTCATTGTACCTTTAATGATGACGTTAACGAGGATTTAATCAATCTCCATCATCATCGCACCCCTTTTGAAGTTATGCCCGAATTGGTACGTCATTATCGAATCGAGGTGTTTACAGATGGAACTATGAACAGAACATGGCGTACGTGGACGTTGATTCCAAGTTATGGGTACATTAATCCTAGCTACAGGATGGAGTATATGAATGGGTATATGAAAAGAAGTGATGGGAACATTATGTATGAATACTGCAACTATTAAGGGGAAATAGCCCATGACCATGACACCGGAACAGCGGATTACCTTGCACGGGTTTAACAATCTGACCAAATCGCTGAGCTTCAACATGTACGATATTTGTTACACCAAAACAAGGGAAGAACGCGAAGCCTATATCGAATATATTGACGAACAATACAATGCGGATCGGCTGACTGCCATTTTAAAAAATGTGTCCGATATCATCGAGGCTCATGTGCTCAACGTAGCCCAGCAGGACTATGTTCCTCAAGGAGCCAGTGTGACCATGCTTATATCGGAAGGTCCTATCGTGGAGGTGCCTACAGAATCCTACGCCGAATCACCCGGCCCTCTGCCCGATTCTGTCGTTATACAGTTGGATAAAAGCCATATCACTGTCCACACCTACCCGGAATATCACCCCGACGAGGGAATCAGCACGTTCCGAGCCGATATTGACGTCTCTACCTGTGGGGAAATCTCCCCGCTCAAGGCACTCCATTATTTGATTCATTCCTTCGACACAGATATTATGACGATTGATTATCGGGTACGCGGCTTTACACGTGATACGAATGGGCATAAGCTGTTCATCGACCATGACATCGCCTCCATTCAAAATTATATTCCCGACGAAGTGCGCAACCAGTATGACATGATAGACGTGAACGTGTATCAGGAATACATTTTCCACACTAAATGCAAGCTGAAACAATTCGATCTGGACAATTATCTATTCGGCTATACGAAGAAAAGTCTGAGCGGGAACGAGCAGCAAAACATAGCCGCCCGTCTTAAAACAGAAATGGATGAAATTTATTATGGCAAAAATATGACGTAGCGGGATGGGAGCAGCAGGATGGACTATATGTTATCCATTAGAAAAGGACAATAGCTATGGAGCTAAAACAGAGCAGGGCTTTTGTCCTTTTTTGATGCAAAATGAGAGATTTGATTCAGCTTTATCTGTACAAGTGGGAGATTGTTCACTATGATAGGGAAAGAATCCACTAATTTGAAATATAAATTCACCTCTTAGGCACGCTTTCGATTGTAAGCGCAATCAATTGATCCTACTAATTTTGTTATGGAACACAAAGGAGGAATTTGTATGCAAGGCGGTATTGGCGGTAAAAATATCATTTTACGACTGGAAATTTCCACCGAGCACATCCAATTTGGTCAATTGATTACGCTGGTCAACGAACATGGCGGGGATGTTATTGCGATTGACGTCATTCGCACCTCTGAAAAGGTCACCGTGCGGGATATTACGGTTACCATTGCCGACCCGGCCGAAATTGACCGAATGATTACCCGGATTAAAAAAGCGCAAGGCGTGAAGGTACTGTCCATCTCTGACCGGACCTTTCTGCTGCACCTTGGAGGTAAAATTGAAATGCAGCCCAAGGTTCCGATTCAGAATCGCGACGACTTGTCCCGGGTGTACACTCCAGATGTAGCACGCGTGTGCATGGCGATTCATGAGGAGCCGGACAAAGCCTTCCGTTTGACGATCAAACGTAACACCGTTGCTGTCGTCTCGGACGGAAGTGCTGTCCTGGGCTTGGGCAATATCGGCCCCTACGCGGCTATGCCGGTCATGGAAGGCAAAGCCATGCTGTTCAAGCAGCTCGGGTCCGTCGATGCTTTCCCGATTTGTCTGGACACACAGGACACTGAGGAAATCATCAAGGCGATCAAGCAAATCGCTCCAGCTTTCGGCGGTATTAATCTGGAGGATATTTCATCACCTCGCTGCTTTGAAATTGAGCAGCGGCTGCGTCAGGAGCTGGACATTCCTGTTTTTCATGATGATCAGCACGGCACTGCTGTTGTCTTGTACGCAGGGCTGATCAATGCACTCAAGGTCGTCGGCAAAGCGCTGTCTGATGTGAAAATCGTCGTCTGCGGTATCGGAGCTGCGGGTGTAGCCTGCACTAAAATTTTGCTATCTGCGGGTGCCGTTAACATCATTGGTGTAGATCGCCACGGAGCCATTACAGCTGATGAAACGTACGATCATCCGGTGTGGAACTGGTACGCACAGCATACTAACCCCGAACGGTTATCAGGCACGCTGTCCGAGGTTCTGAAAGGTGCTGACGTGTTTATCGGTCTATCGGCAGGCGGGCTACTCCAACGGGAAGACGTAAAACGCATGAACGAGGCTCCAGTGCTGTTCACCATGGCTAACCCGGTTCCCGAAATTGCCCCCGAGGATGTCGAAGACATCGCTGGTGTCATTGCCACCGGACGTTCAGACTACCCTAACCAGATCAACAACGTGCTTTGCTTTCCCGGCATATTCCGCGCGGCGCTCGACTGTCGCGCCCGTGAAATTAACGAAGAAATGAAGCTTGCGGCAGCAGAAGCCATTGCGAGTACGATCCGCCCCGAAGAATTAAATAAGCTGTATATCATCCCCGGCGTATTTAACGAGAATGCCGTTCAGCGGGTGCGTGAGAAGGTCATTCGGGCTGCGATTGAGAGCGGAACCGCCAGAAGAGTACCTCGGGATTTCAGGTAAAAGAGAATCTGCCTATTCCGTAAGACATGTCTGGTAACGTGCCAAAAAGGATTGCTCCCTAATACGGGTGCAATCCTTTTTTTATAAGAAGATCAAGACTTCCTTCCATTATGACTTCCATTTGGAAAACAGTTGGCTGGCGCGTTGAGCGAACTCCTCCAGATTAAAGCTGGAGTTGTCCAGCTTGTAGTACCATTTTTTAATCGTATCCAGAATCCATGACGGAACTTTAACCTCCGAGATACCTGAGTAAAACGTATGATACGCCCACACCAGATGCTCCCAGCGCTTGTCATCGCCCTCCTTCACGTATTCGGATACGTCCAATACCTTGGCGCGTCCATCTTGCATCAGTACATTTTTGAGATGAATATCACGGGGATTCAGCCCCTTGGATCGGACAAACTCCCTCGCCTCTTCCACGTCCAGAATGACTTGCTCCGGCACCGAAATGCCTTGCAGCAGACAATCCAGAAGCGTAATACCTGATTCATAGCTTATGACAATATACTTGTCACCTTTCCCGTAATAATGTGGAAAAAAATCGGATCCCCGCAAACGCTCGTATACGTCGGCCTCCGCATCCTTCTTCTCGATCGCCATGTCTGAGTACACCTTGAACGCGTAGCCGGGCAACATATCGAGCGTAAATACGGCCGCATCCGTCCCGATGCCAATACAACGGACGTCTTGGGAGACTGTTTTAATCGTAACCGGATCATTATCCTCGGTACTGTAAACAGTCACTTGACTTATGATTTCGTCTGCCTGCCTCCATTGTTCAACCATGCGCGATCCCTTCCTTCTCTGTTCTAAACCATTTGAATGAAGTTAGACATATGTCGGATACAGCAGTAATTTTTTCAACTCTGAATAGCTTGCCGCTGTTTCATAGACTCCCACTACCTCAGACTCCGGGGCAACCTTTCTGTGATTGAACCAGATGACCCGCCAATTCGCCGCTACAGCTCCCGCCACGTCATTACGCCAGGAATCCCCAATATAGCAGCAATGCTCCGCCAGAGTCCCTGTCCGTTCGTTCACTACTTCGAAGATACGTGGATCAGGCTTGGCATAGCCAACCGTTCCGGATACAAAAATATGCTCTGCCGCAATATGATTTTCCAGCGCCATGGCCCTGATTTTGCTCATCTGGTGATCTTCGAGACCATTCGTAATCAAGCCAACCAGATATCCAGCCGAGCTCAACTCGTCCATTAACGATGTAGCTCCCTCGAAAGGCTCAATCCGATACTGGCGATCCAAGTACTCTTTTTGGATATCCACTGCCTGCTCACGGGTAATATTCACCCCAAATTCGTGTAAAGCCAGGACAAAACGGCCTTCCCTCATATCCTCCAGCTCATCCTGCCCCGCTTTCCCCTCCAATAGTCCTCCTTTGGCTGATAACACATCACTGTAATAGCGAATACGATGATAGGCCTCTTCATAAGGAAAACGCTCACTCAATCCTAATACTGTACGCAACGCATCGCGAGTAGGGTGCAAATGATCGTACATTGTATCATCCACATCGAAAAATACGGCCTTCTTGTGCAAGTTCATATACCCACTTCTTTCTGTAAAAATCATTGGATGACGTCCATCCTCACCTTGTCCTGATATTATACCCGCTGACCCGATACGTTGCACCTTACTCCTTCGCCATCCATAGCTCTGATCTGTAGTTTGATCTGTAGTTTGATCTGTAGTTTGATCTGTAGTTTGATCTGTAATTTGTAGCAATTATTTGTATCCATTCCCGCATTCACACTTCACCGTGGCGGTCATAAACTGAAAAGACATCTTTTTCACAAACTCACTTTACTTCTGTACTTACTCTAAATAGGTATCTCGTCCTGTTTTACCCCGAAAGCGGTTTATTCCATAACACACGGGTAAAAGGTCACATTTTTGAAAAGATTCAGCATACAGGTTTACATTTCGTGTAAAATCACGTACCTTTTAGGGATGAACGCTTTTTGGATGTACTTGGATAAGGAGGCATACACGATGATTTCCGGTTCTAACCCTGCCTACGGATCAGCTACACCTTTGATTGAGGCAATTATAGAATTTGAACAGGAGCTTGAAGCGAACCGGCATTCTCTGAGTTTTGATTTGGGATTGATTATGGAGCATGGCCGCGCGCCACGATATATGGCTACACCACCGGATGTGATTCCCTTTGCTCACGCAGGCGTGGACGGAATACATTACGGCTTTTTAACGGATTTTGGACTTGTAAAGGATCTTTCGCTGGCCCCCATTGTGTGCATATCCCCTGTTGACTGGACAGGTGTATGGGTGGTTGCCCGCCACTTGCAGGATTTTTTAAGTGTAGTTTATACAGAGAACAGTTCATTAAAGCGCTACTACGCTAGTGGACAGGATTATACAGGACATACAGGACATCGGCCGCCTCAGGCCGTAGATGAACGCACTGCGTTTGTGCGGGAATCCTTTCGGGAGCGCTTCGGTGTTCAACCGATTCAGGATATGGCTGCCTACATCGACAGTTTGCGAACCGAGCGCAAGCAAAACGAAGCTGCTCCTACACTGAACGGCTTGGGCATTCCTGCATTTCCTTCTTCCGCAAAACAGCGTTCCTCTATGAAGAGTGCTCTTTTAAGCGTGGCAGAGCCCTTTCATTGGGATAAACAAGGTGAAACAGTTCGTGATTTGTTCCACAACGCTTCGCGTGAAGCGAGATTGGCCTTTATCCGGGATGCTCAAACACGCCATCTGTTCACCCATTCTGCCCTTCGTGTTTTTGTAGCAGGACAGCTTAGATCCATGGGCTTGTCTGAGGCTGCAACACATTTGGAAGAGTCCTACTATACAGTTATTCCCGATACGATGGAATCTTGACGGATTCCTTCTTATTTCCCACACAACCGCCTCTGAAAGGGCGGGTTTTTGTGCTACAATATATACAAATAATACGGCCAAACGGCCCGGTACGAATGAAAGAGAGCGAGCATGAATAATCATTCCCATCCTACCCCTGAGATCATCGAGGTTTGTCTGCTGGCTGGCAAGCTCATGATGCAAAATGGAGCCGAAACCTATCGTGTCGAAGATACGATGTCCCGCATTGCCTTAGCCTACGGCATATCCCAGTCCCATAGCTATGTGACACCGACCGGGATTTTTTTTGCCATTAACGACTCGGAGCCTGCCAAGCTGATCCGGATTGTGGAGCGGACCACCGACTTGCACAAGGTAGTAGAGGTTAACGCGATTTCACGTAAAATAAGTCGGGGTGACCTGTCACCCCGCGCAGCAGTTATGGAGCTGTCCAAGATTGAACGTGGTCCGCTCCGCTATTCCAATCGCGTGCAGCTGATGGCTGCGGCATTGGCGAGCGGCTGCTTTATGATTATGTTTGGCGGGGTCTGGCGAGACTTCCCTGCAGCCGTTCTCTGTGGCGGGGCTGGCTTCGCGGCTGTGCAATATTTTCACAGACTCGTTAAAGTTAAGTTTTTCTCAGAGTTTTCTGCCTCTTTTTTAATCGGCTTGTTGGCGGCCTTACTGACAGTTACAGGCTGGGGCCAGATGATGGACAAAATCATTATTGGCTCCGTTATGCCGTTGGTGCCAGGCTTATTAATTACTAATGCCATTCGGGATTTGATGGCCGGACACCTCGTTTCGGGCATATCCAAGGGTGCTGATGCTTGCTTGACGTCCTTTGGCATTGGGGCTGGCGTTGCGGTTATCATTTCGTATATGTGATTCGGAGGAGATCCAAGTTTATGCTTGCACAATTATTCACAAGCTTTATTGCTACCGCTGCTTTCGGCATTCTTTTCCATGCTCCCCGACATTCACTGCTACAATGCGGCTTCGTCGGCATGTTGGGCTGGCTCGTCTATTATTGGACTACAGACAGCATGGGACCCGTGAGCGCCAGCCTGTTGGCAACGGTTCTAATCGGAATCATCAGCCAGAGCTTTGCCAGACTGTACAAAATGCCCGTTATTATTTTCAGCGTGGCAGGCATGATTCCGCTCGTCCCGGGGGGAATGGCCTACAATGCGATGCGACAGTTTGTACAACATAATTATCCTCAGGCACTGGAGCTAGCTATGAGTACGCTGATGATCGCAGGTGCCATTGCTGTCGGTTTGGTGCTGTCCGAGGTGCTCAATCAAATTTTTCGCAACATCCGTTTTAAACCGCAGCGTTAAACGAAGGGGATAGGCAACATCTTTTTTTCACAACATAAAAAGGCTGCTTCCAAAACCACGCACGATTGTAGTGCGCAGAACATTTTGGATGCAGCTTTTTTTCATGTTCCACTTTATAAACGATGTTTGTTCGTCTATTTATCCTCAACATCCACTCGTTTACCCAGAATAGCCAGATCCCGCTCTATGCTGTCCAGCAGCGCAACACGCGGATAATAACCCCATTGCTCAAAACCGAATTTCCGCAGCAAGGCGATACTCGGCTCGTTGTGACCGAATACAAACCCCAACAGCGTCGTAATTCCAAGCCCAGGGCATGCATTCAGTACGTGTTGCACCATACGACTTCCTGCTCCAGTTCCACGAGAATCTTCATGGACATAAATACTGATTTCCGCCGTACCGTTATAAGCTGGACGTCCGTAAAAAGACTGAAGGCTGGCCCACCCTGCAATCGTCTCTTTATGTCTCAGAACCCACAAAGGTCGATGGTCTTCTTGATGAGCCTCAAACCATGGGATACGGCTCTCCACTGTCACGGGCTCCAAATCTGCCGTTACCATTCGTCCTGCAATGGTGGAATTATAAATGCCCACAATAGCCGGAAGATCCTCCCTGCGCGCAAATTCAATGGAAAAAGATTGGTCCCTATTCATCGTTTGTACCCGCCTCCTGCTATGTTGATTTATTTCATTGTACAAGACAAGCACCTGAACAGCCATATTAAGTTGTTATTTTTGCGGTTCGGATACAAAGGGTTTTATAATAAAGCTTGAAGAAAAACAAAAGCTTCAAAGCTTGGTCGGCCCATTTAACAATAGGAGACAGGAGGTGTGCTTCGGAGTTCACGGGATTCAGTTGGAACCATTGCGCAAGGCTATTGCAGATGTGGGAGAGGATATCAGCCACCTGAAGCGAATTATTTTAACGCATCAGGACATTGATCATATCGGTAATGTTCATGCACTACTGGACTTGCTACCGAATACCGCTCTATTGGCTCATAAGGATGATATTCCTTATATGACAGGGGATCGGCCGTTTGTGAAGCTGACACCGGAACGAATCAATCAGTTGGATAATACACTCAAACAGCAAGCAGAGGATATGATCCGCCGCTTGCCGGACTTGCGCTTTGCCCATGCCCTTGAGGACGGTGAGCATCTTCCTTATAAACAAGGATTTTTCATAATTCGATTCTCAACGCTTAAATGTACACTATATAGACGAACTAAACCGTTTCGATCTATTATAGCGCTGATTTAAAATCGCTCTTGGGATTTATGTAAAATGCTCATGCAATAAGCGTTATAATGAATCCATGAATAGAAAGGGATGATTCTGTATGAATGATAAAATAACCCGGCTGTATGATAAATTGAAGTCACAGTCATGGGACGGATTGCTCGTTACCGATCCCAAGCACATTTACTACCTGACTGGCTTTGCCAGTGAGCCGCATGAGCGATTTCTTGGCTTGGTACTGCTTCGGGACGAGGAGCCTGAACTGATCGTGCCTGCACTGGATGCAGAGGCGGCCCACGCTGCTTCTTCCGTGACTCGCATCTCCACCCACACAGATACGGATAATCCATATGATCTGCTGCGCCAGCGCACAGATACCGGGGTGAAGGTGTTCGCCTTGGAAAAGGAACACGTCTCTGTACTCCGCTACGAGCAGCTACATACTGCCATTGGTGCGGCTCAATATGTGGATCTCGGTCCCGTGCTTCAGGATATGCGCGTAAGAAAAACACCTGAGGAAGTACGGCGTCTGAAACATGCCGCACAATTGGTAGAGGACGCGCTTCGCCACGGCCTGACCCATGTGCGTGAAGGCGTGACAGAAGTCGAGCTGGTAGCCGAAATTGAATACCAGATGAAGAAAATCGGCGCAGATGGCCCGTCCTTTGACACTACGGTACTATCTGGACCCAAAACAGCGCTGCCTCATGGTGTTCCTGGTACCCGCAAGCTGGAACACGGCGATCTGCTCATGTTTGATATGGGCGTATATTCAGACGGTTACGCCTCAGACATTACGCGTACTTTTGCTTTTGGCAAGCTGTCAGCTGAGCTGGAGACGATTTATCAGACGGTACTCCGCTCAAACGAGGCTGGTATTGCCGCCATTCGTCCGGGTGTATCCTGCGCGTCGGTAGACCAGGCAGCACGTGCAGTTGTAGAAGCTGCCGGGTATGGTCCCGCCTTTAACCATCGGGTTGGACACGGCCTTGGCATGAGCGTTCACGAATATCCGTCTGTGCATGGCGGCAATGAAGACCTGCTTCATGAGGGCTTCGTGTTCACCATAGAACCCGGCATCTACGTGCCAGGCCTCGGCGGTGTGCGGATTGAAGATGACGTTCTGGTCACCTCTGACGGCGTAGAAGTACTGACCTCTTTTCCGAAAGAGCTAACGGTACTGGGATAGGTTTGATATCTTTTTTCGCTTTAAAGCTCATGCTGAAAACTGCATGGGCTTTTTTTACCCTCTTGATTCTAATATCGATCGAGAGCAGTTGTGATTTGCGTTTAACTTTGCTATACTTTATATAGCTAATTTTGCTTTTTTGCGGATATAGTAAAGAACACGTTTTGAATACTTTGAAATATCATAGCCGGATATTTTAAGTACATCTGTAATGTCTGTAACATTCAAGACTTGTTTATGTTCTTTACTCATCTCTACAATTAAGTTAATTTCTTCTCTGTATTTTGATTGAGCTTCAATTTGGATATTCTCAGTATCCTGTTTGTGTTTATCTATTTTTTTCCTGATGCGTGCTAACGTCCTGGTGATTGTCATGGGGTATACGTGGAGTATTTCAGATATCTGGGAGTTATTAGCTCCTTTCATAATTAAGTGCATCACCGTTTTTTCATGTTCTGTAAACAGAGAACTACATAACAGTTGTTGAACATAAACCTTATTAATCACATGTTCATCCATGTTATTTTGTGAGTTGTCTGTAGCTTCGAAGTTATCTATTGAATCAAAATGTTCCATTGCATCACTGAATTGGGCAACTTCTCTGTAACGTTCTATAGGAACTTGAAGTAGCTTCGCCATTTTTTGCTCACTCGGCCTGTAGCCTAGTGCATCTTCTATCTCTACCATCCTTCGGATCATATCAATAGCTCCCCGACTAAGTCTTACCTCTTGAGAGTTGCTATATAATAACTGATTAACCTCCCATAAAATTGGTCTTACTACATACGTAGTAAATTTAATTCCTCGATGAATATCAAAATCCTTGAGTGCCGTTAGTAATCCTATACATGCATGTTGGTATAAGTCATCTTCAGTAACCTTGAATTTCATTTTTAGCTCTTCTATACTTCCCTTATATCGCATAATAATCGAAAACATAAATTTCCGATTCTCTTGAAGAAATTCCCCAAGAAGGTCTTTGTCCTCTTTACACGCACAGATCAGCTTTATATTATGCATATCCTTCACAGCAGGTTTTCTTAATTGTATATACGTATCACTGAGCAATCCGTTCACCCCGTCTTTTCTGGCGATACCAGCTTAATGAATTTCCTTCTACATTGATCACGCTCACACTCCAGTAGTCGGTCTACCTTTTTAGAATTTATTTATCTGAATAGTTAATGAGATACGTATGACCGGAATCATCCAAGAATAAAAAATTCTTTGAACGCGTTTGGTTAGTTTGCATTGAATCCAACACATACTCGTGCTGGGTAAGGAACTGCTGCTCCATTTCCTGAACCAAAGACGTATATTCATTCATTTGCAATTCGAGCAATTGATTACGGGCCGCAAGTTGTCTATTTTGGGAAATCAGATGATGATTTTTCCTTTTAAGCTCCTTATTCTCTTTGACAACTCTCTGAATTTTGCTAATAATTTGTATAAATTCTACTGAATCAGAATCTTCCCCATCTTGCTGATACATGTTGTTGTTCATATGATTCATATCATTTCCTCCAGAGTTTATTTATAGCGATAGTCTGTAAAATCCTTGAGATGGATTTCGACCCGATTCAGGTTACAGTCTGGTTCATCTGCTAGCGTTTGTTCCAGCCTTTCAAACATAAGCAGTATCCCTTTGCTCACAGGCGGCTTAAATGTGTCTTCGCCTGCATCGTATCTCGCCCACCACTTCCTCAGGGATTCCATTGTTATGGTCTGATTGATATAATCCCCACAGTGCTTACACCAAAGAACAAGAGATTGATCGCATTCCATCTCTTCAGGAACAAAAGAAGATTCCGCCCCACAATGGGGGCATTTATTCATATAACCGATCATGTTCTATAACCTCCCTCCCTAGGTGCTGTTCCTTAAACCCGGTCAGGTAGAGAAATAGGATCATAACTTTGGTTCGTTATACCGTTTAGACGAAGGGTAACCTTCGGGTCTGTCAAAAAATAATAGGATACTTCTATTCTTTTGCGGTCAGCACTCTCCGTGTAAAATTCAAAACGAAATTCCCGCCCGCCCATTACAGGATGAGCTACCTGAAAATAGAGACCTTCACTATAATCTTTGCAATATACATGGTTAACAATTACATTTTCATCAACCACTAAGGACCAATAATCGGCAGGGGTAATAACATCCGCCTTTATTGAAATAGCGAAAAACTCCAGATCATTAGATATCTTAAAGATGTCTGTTACCTTCCTTTTACCTTCTAAAGCTCTTAAACCATCTATATCAACCCTGCGGCTTGCTATGCAGGGCCTTGTTTTGGTAGGATAGAAAGGTGGATCTAATCTTCCACCAACTATATAGCGACTCAACATGTAAACTACCTTCCTTTTTAACAATTTTCATTAAATTTTCAGAATCATTCACTTGCAATGCCTCAGTCAGATATGTATACTAATTAATGTATAGTAAGGGGCAGTGCGTAGTGCCTTTCTATTTCCTTTTGGATTTGATTTTGTTCTGATAGTGGTATATCAGAATGTTTATTTGTCAATCTCAGTTTTATAGAGTTCTCTTAGTTTTTTCACGGCTCGACAAGCATGGGATTTATGAATATCAAGATAATGGGCGATTTCTGCAGGTTTCATATCCATGCCTTCTTCAGTGAATAGCATGAAATTTATGATTCGTTGCTCCTGTTTTGTGAATCTATTACGGTTGCTTAAGTAGTCTACTTTCACGTCTGCTAATTTAAACCCGTAATCATTCACTTGAACCGAGTAATAATTGGCCATTGAGCCTTCTTCATCTGTGCCATCGCAAAAGTTAACGGTTGTACTGAACTGTGTAATTTTACGTTTTTTTTTACGATAATAGTCAACCACAGAACGTTTAATGACCGTATGTGAAAAAGTAGATATATCCTTTTTTATATTCCCTTTGTGGATCGCTGTCAGAATTTGAACGATTGAATCCTGTTTCACATCTTCTCGATCCTCCTCGTTAACACCACGAAGTATAAAGTTAAAAATATGATTTAAGGTATCTGGGTTAAATGAGCTAACATTTGTCGTTATCATTGCGGTTCTCCTATTTTAATAGTTTATTTTAATTCAATAGGTTCCAGTTCACTCTGTTCCCTCCTTAAAACTTGTATCACAACTCCTTTCCGACATTCGACAATTAGTTTCCACTTTTTTCTTTATCTTACCCTACTCTTTTTTTAATACGTAATACATTTGAATCAGTTCCATTTACCTAATTGAATATATAATTTTTAGGATTCTACTCTAATAGTCGTCATATCTATCAGAAGAGTTGCAATTTATCTATTACTTTTTCAAAACACGAACTTATGTTCTCATTTTAATAGGTATATATAACCTTGTCAATTCCTAGCATTGATTGATGTTATTTTCATCTGGTTATATTGTTCCATTTTTTTGTGTATACATCTTTAAAAACAAGCCTTTTGACTCAATTCGAACATGTTCCATAAGACCTATTTCAACATTCTTTTGAAAACTGTCGAAGTTCCTCGATAGCCTCCAATTAGTACTTCATTTCAAACGTCAGTTTGCTTCCCCTATAAATCTATTTCCTATCCACCTTCAAGTCTGGCTACCAATGCCTCTACCTTCGCATTCAAGGATCTGTTTTCTGCGAGCAAACTTAAATTTTCAGCTTGAAGTACAGCTACCGCTTCACTTAAGCGATGGATTTCCTCCTTATGACTTGACAATGCATCCATTAGGGTGACCCGGAAAGCCTGCTCATCTTTTGACAATAGCTCTCGATCCGAGACCTTATTATTGCTACGACCGCTGGCGTAGCCGATGACTCCAATAACCGCGGTTATTACATTTATATCCAGCCCATATCACCTGCCTTTTGTCTATTTTCTTCCCCGACAGGTTCAATATAAGTAAAAATCAGTAAAACTTAACCCCTGCTACGAATAGCAGGGGTTAAGTTTACATGATAAAGCAGTATCCGTATTCTGTAGCCACATCTATACTGGAAGCCATATCATCATACACCTGAACCTGTATAGCCCCAGGTAGTAATGCTTTCTGCCACACGGAAATATGGCCTTTTAATATAGATCTTTTCCAAATGTCCATGGAACCATGAAGATCATTTTGTCGATACTGTCTGACCACCACTGAGCCAGTGACAATGGATTTCTCCCACACACTCATATCACTTTGTAAGCTTATTTGTGCTTTCCTTCTCACAGTTAGATAGCCTGTGATGTGACTATGTTCCCGAATCTCCAAATCTGATGGAAGCTCTGTTTGCTCTGAATGTCGAACGGTAACGCGACCATATTTATCATACGCTGCGTCCCGCCTAATCCCCACTTCAGCATTCAGATCATGGTGTTCCATAACACGAACCGATAGTTCGGTATCCCAATCCTGCTGATCGGAAAGACGCACCGAGATTCGAGACCATCTATCAGATTCACGGCTTTTCCGTGTACTGATCCTGCCTTTAAGTTCAGATTTCTCCCAAGTTTTTACGTAAAGCTCACTCGAGATAGAGTCCAAATGACTACGTCTGATTCGCAGATGAGAAGACTGATCCGTATGGCTGTCCACTCGAACCTTTATGTTAGAGCCTAGATTACCGGATCTTACTCCTACTGCAATTTCCAGATCAGAAATGAGCTTAACTCGCACTGTAATTCGTGACTGCATATCCATTCTTATATGGTACGGAATGGATATGGAGGCCCATAAATTTCCTGAAAGTACAGTGAGACTTGAAGGCACATCTTTTTTCGGCCAGATCGCTATACTTGATCTCAAAGAAGTATAATGCGGTATTGTGACCGTTGAAGATAGCCCGGATTGCGCTCTTGTTCTTACAGACAAATCGGATATGAGCAGGTTACCAAACACAATTTGGAGACTGCCGTAAAAATCAGGATTGTGGATATTCATATCCGCAGGCATATCTTGCCTATAAAGTATATGCCCCTCCACCATCAGATCCGCTTCACGAGATCTACGGACTGAAATAGAGCTTTTCTTTACCGCTCCCTGAAAGACGGTTATGCTCCCTAATATATTAGGGATACTCAGTTCCATACCAGAAGAGATATCCTGATGCTCTGTCCTTCTTACACGGATCGACCCAAGCGTTTCCTTTCGATTGACAAGAATCGTTGCCGGAAGTTCGGGAAACGGAGCTGCCCAGCGGGCAACGCTCAGTTCGGAAGCAAGGTTCTCCCTGTAAAAGACATACATACTCGAAGGTACTATTTTCCTATTCACCCACAGGGTGCTGTCCATAGAATTCTCACGTGCAACAGCAATAACAAGCTGAGCTTTCAAAGAATGATTATCCTTGCGCCGTACGGACACCTTACCGTTTAAGTTAGGTACCGTCACTGTGATATCGGCCAGGACCTCCCTTTGGTTATGGACAAACAAGCTTCCCTTCCAAACCGTTGCTCCATGGGACTGTTTGATGCGAAACGAAGCTGGAAGATGAGACACCTTACTTACACGAGAGGTAAGGCCACCTTCTATACTGTTCCTGCCCAAACTATAGATACGAGTATCATAGTAGGTAATATCCAATATAGGACGGTACGATTTTTGCTCCTTGGTAAAAAAACGGATACTTCCATTTTCAAATTCATCCAGAGCTTTAAAGATATATCCAAAATTCGGCCTTTTTCCTTCATACCATGCACGAATGGAATCAGTCACATCAAAAGAAATGTACCCTGAATCTCCACCTACATCTTGAACGATGTTTATACCGTCATAGGTTGAATTAGGACTGCTAAAGCCAAACGGAAACGGTTGGTTTTGCCAGGTAACTCCATATTCTGTCCATTCCCTGGATGCTTCAATGAGCTGTATCCCCTTCAGGGGTACGTTGCGACCATCGAAATACACTTTGAGCTCGGCAGATTTAATCGTTGTATTTTTCTTGGGAATAGAAGCTGTATCCAAATCAAAGCCAACATAAGATCTGTATCTTTCCTGAGCCGAGGCAGAATATCCGACATACATTTGTTCCTCAACACCATAGTTTAATCTGGGCTGAGACTCACGAACAAAAGCATCTTTATTAGAATACATAATCGTCGTGTACGTTGGGGGCTCGATAACATCATATCTGCCTTTCATCCATGTATAGGGTGCAACTCCTATGGATGAAGCCATATTCGAAACTTCCCGAACCGTCATTGCAGACGGAAGATCATCATAACTCCGAGAAGTTATCCCGTATCTGCCGGTAGACTGGGTAAAGGATGCAATAGACAAGAATGAAGGTAGATTCTCCGTCTTCTTAATTTCCAGACTAGCATATATATCTATAACATGACTTTTACGAATATGGTAATGCCCCATTAATCGGGTATGGGTACCTACCAGAATGCTACTGTGTAGTTCAGATATACTTGGTACCGTCAGGAAGGAGGTTAAGTCTTCGGCTCCAAGAGACTCTATACCATATTTCACGCCCAGGTGAGTATGGGCTCGTACAGACAATAATGAATATATTTGATGAATAGACTTAATTTGCAGGCTGGAGCTGAGATTAGCAGGCTCAATTCCCCGTACCTGATATCTTCCGTTGCTGTTTACCTGAGTGTTTACCTTTAAGCTACTGACGATATCATTAGGCTCTTTGACCTCTATTACAGCTTTGAGGTTTTGCTCCTGAACAGCATGAATATCGTATTTGGCGGCTAAGGTAGTACTTGCTTGAACCGATATACGGGAAGGTAATCCCTGTTGCACAACATTCAGGCTGGAAAGCAAATCATTTGGCATGAGCCGCTTCACATCGTATGTGCCTACTGCTATAGCTGATGAGCTAACACTCAGCACAGCAGTGAGATGATCGGATACCTTAACTGCCAACCTACCTTGGACATCACTATTATCCGCAGGCAGGATACTATATCGAGCCTTTACAGCCGTTTTCCCTGACGCACTAACACCCAGTACGGCTGCAAGATTATCCGCTACTTTAACTTCAATAGTACTCTGTACATCATCATGATCCGCAGGGCGGGTCGCATAGTGCGCTTTTACAGAAACATGAGTATTAATATGCATATTGCTCACTATATGACTAGGCTTTTTAACGGTTATATGTGAAGACATGTCAGCCATGTCGGTAGGAATAATGGTCTGCTTTCCTTGAACTCCTCCGCTAATTCCCACTTGCAAAGATGCTGTGAGATTCTGCCTTTCTGGTACTCTCGTATAAATCTGCATGTCAGAATGACCTATCCCCAAAAGGTAACCAGCCATATAGTTTGCAACGATTTCATCCATCGTTAACGCAACATTGTACATCCGTACAACAGGAATATATCCACGAAACCATTGGCTATCCTCTGTACTGTGCCTGCCAATAAAAAGTCCATCTGGCTGCTTGATATGTTCAGTGACTTCAGCTTGCACATTTCCTTGAGGAGCCCCGTTCAGAAAGGTAGATAGATTGCCTGTAATTTCATCATATGCGCCAACAATATGATACCATTTGTTTCTGGGTAATTCCCCTAAGTTGGCATATGCTTTTCTTGTACGGGTCGCAACCTGAAGCTCCAATTCCCCCATAGGGTTAAACATGACCAAAATGCCCTGGGTATCGTTCAACCGTCCCCCGGAAGACAAAACAACGTTGCCCCCGATATAATATATCCACACTTCAAAGGTAACACTGGCGACAGGCTTAGAGGTATCCGCGCCTGTACATTGGACATAATGGCTCGTCCCGTTAAAAAACAGGGCATAGGGATCGACGGGGGTGTTTCTGCCTCCCCAACCATCATCTTTCGTAAAATGGAAGCCATTCAGTATGCCGTGATTTCCTTTACCACTCAAATCATGCCATTGCGAAGTGGGTTTTGAGTTGGAGCCAACCTCCAAACCTTGATCGGCAAGGGAAGCGTGAAGGGAAAGGATTAATCCTCTCTTACTAAACATCAACATCACGCCCTATTCCATTGTATTGGAACATCATTACATGGGGCTTGCTTTCGCCCTTAGATCAAACGTTCCGCCCGTCTTCACTGCAATATCCGACTTGATTCGGACATAGAACTTTTCCGCGCCGCCCTTGGCCAAGGTGCCATTAAAGGCTAATTCCTGAGCAGGTAAAAACGGAGTATCCGACATGCTTAAATCAATTTCCATCCCTTTGGCTACCGTCGTGCTGTCCACCCATGCTTTGAGCTGATTTACCGGGAAATCAGCATTATTCTGCAACCATACTGGTTTTGGAGAAGAGGTTTGGCTTGCGACTAATGTACCAAACTCCAGGTAACGCAGCCGCTCTCCTGCATTATCCGTATAGTATTTACCAAATTCATTACGGAAGCCGAGCAACGGTAGATCAAGAGGTAGGAGCTTTCTTAATGCAGGATAACCGTCATTATATTTAGGATCCATAATCCATATATCATCAAAATTCCAGGCCGTATTGGAGTAGGTTCCCCTGTACTTCATTTCACGGGTGGTTAGGCCTGATCCCCCTGTACCGGAAGTAGTCTTATACAATTCCTTATCAAAGTAATTATGTGAAAAGGCTCCGCTTCCTGTGTAAATAAATCCATTCAATCCGGAGGAAGCAAATGCCTTGCCTAACGCGAGGCACCGTCTTATAGTGAGGGTAACCGTATTTCCACCAAATCCACCCACCGTTTTTCCATTTAAATTCGCAACTGTGCAGCAATCCTCCACTACAGAGGAACCAGCACCATAACCTAAAAATCCCCCCAAGTAATCCCCTGTACTCTCGCCTTTACCAGAAGCATAGCATCTGCGTATGATTCCATTACCAGTGAGATAGCCTGCGAACACTCCAGTGTAGCTTACTCCTACAACAGTTACATTTACACTACAGTCCTCTACGATTCCATCCGTAGTTATTTGTCCTACCAAACCGGCTCCATGACTTCCTGTACTTGTAACTTTGCAATATGAAAATGTATCGACATGGCAATTGCTAATGGTAGATTTGGAAACCTGGCCTGCTAATGCTGACGTATAACTGCTGCCTGTAATATTACAATCAATGATATCCAGATTCTTGATCCACCCGCCCATCATATAGCCAAACAGACTTAAAAATGAATCATTGGGACGATAGATGAATAAGTTAGCAACACAGCGCCCTCCACCATCAACATATCCTTTGAAATACGATTCTTTACCCACAAGATTAAAACCAATGGGGTAAAATCCGTCCTCCGCCTGGAATTGTGTCATTTTGATATCATCTTCAAATTTGAAATAAGATTCATTGCGGAACCAGCGCATTTGAGCAAGATCAAACTCGGTCAGAATCATGTAAGGATCCTCCTTTGTGCCCGTCCCACTTTGGTATCGAATGAACTGTCTATGTTCTGGATATCCTCCATTGTAATCCTGACTCATGTACCAATAATTTGCAAAATCCCAATTTTCAAATGTGGATGCAACCTTTAATTCCGACGAAGATTTACCAACACCTGCTGCACTGGTTGGAACTTCAGAGGTTTCTATATCCCAATAACAATTTGTAATTGCAGAAGTATTATTACTGCCTATAAAGCCCCCAATATTGCTTCTTTCCCGAGCTAATGTGATATCCTCAACCTTACCGGTAGAGTAACAATATGCAATTGAGAAACTGCCGCTGTAATAATTTACATTTCCAATGAACCCTCCTGCAATATTGCCTGCTGATCGAACGTTACACTTAAAATTATATAAATAATTAAGGATTGAGCTGCCTACGTAATTCTGATTGGTTTGACTTAGATAACCTATTAATCCACCAACAATTCCACTCTGACCTTCTACTACACCTGAAATAACATTACAATTATATACTGAAGTATTGAATGCATAACCTATTAAAGCACCTGTATATAACTTTTTATTCGTTATGTTAGGATTGATTAACCGTAAATTACGAATTGTTGCCGATCGAGTATATCCAAATAAACCAACAAAATCCCTATCCTGATTCATGTACAAGCTTTTTATAGAGTAACCATTACCATCATACACACCTGTAAATAAAGAAGTACCAGAACTTATCGGTGTAAACCCCTCTCCGGTCTGAAAGCTCCCCATGACAATATCCCTATCCTGCATATACCAGGCCCCAGGCTTCTTCCGTACATCATCCAAATCCTGTTCGGTAGAAACAATATAAGGATCTGCCTGCGTTCCACCACCACCAGAGAAGTGATCCACATAAATATAGGTCTGACCCTCTATCTTTTCATAATAGGGTCTTACGCCGTCCGTCTCTTCCTTCGTCTTCACATAGGTCAGCTCGGCAACACCGTCTTCATCCGCATCACTGACTACGTATACATCCGAATAATCATCATAGGGTAAAATAATCGTTCCGCTAAGGTTGGAGGCTCCATGCACATAAGCGAATTCACGGCCAAACGGAATCTGTCCACGGGTTTCCGCATCCAATACATGCTGCACCCGATCTCTGCCTACGATGTCAATTCCCGTCGGATCGACGGTATCCAAAATAATCGTGGAAGCTATTTTATTCTCGTAAAAGGAATCAGCCAATTGCTTATATTCCTGATAAATCTGCTCTTCATCAGGTGTTAATGTATCATTGACATCCAGCTTTTTTTCCTGCAGCTCTTCAAATTCTTCTTTAATACTTTCCCAACCATTTGGAGTGAGAACTTCTACAGGATATGGGTATATACTGAATACTGACTTTTTATTGATGTTATCCACTTCAATCGTATAATTACGAATTACTGAACCAGCCAATTCAATTCACCTCCGATATCGGGTTTTAATGGAGCACTAAATTCCTGAGTAACCAAGCCGTTTACCTTGACCTGTAATTTACCATTCAGTTCCGTATTGGATACTAGTCTCAATGCCATATGAACGGGTGCGTTGAATGGAATCTTACAGATCGCTTTGACATGAAATTCAACATGGTCAAACAGAAGTGCCGCCTTATATCCAAAATTAAATTGGGTAATCGTACTACTCATTACACCTTTTTCTCCAGCCGCAGCAGGGCTGTAATTGGGTAATCCAGATGCCTCCGCATCCTTATATGAAATAATGTCTCTGTAGGATTGAAACACGTTACCCGTCAGGTTATAGTCTTTGTCCGACGTTGAATATACCAGCTCCACCATCCTGCCAGCCAATTTGAAAATACCGTCACTTTCAAAGAAAAAAGTTTGACCGTGCCCAACCATACCAAAGCGAATCAATTTATCTCTTTGAATGGCGTAAAAGCTGTTTTCTGCCTGAGTGACAAAATCATACTCAGAAAGGTGAGTACCGTCTGTGTACTCACCCAGCCAAATAAAATCCTGTGACACAGGAGAATATCCGTTACATTGTGCAAACATAGATATTCTTCCTCCCATTGTATTGGATATCAGTTGTTAGACGTATTGATAGGCCACACGTGTCAAAAAGTTAACGTTTCCTGCCGTAGCTGTAGCTGGAACGCTTGCTTGTAGTGTCACTTGTGTGTAATTGCCTTTGGAGTTCCCTACGGAGCCATCGTTGATAACGCCCAGAATTTCCTTGTTTCCCGGCGAAAAGGTTCCCTTGGAATTGACCGTATTCCCGCCCGCCTGAATGACCTTCGTCGCTGTCCCGCCAATAGAAGTAAAGCTGGATTCTGCCATACTATCCACACGTACCTGAATCCATGTATTCAGTACCAGCTCCCCACTATCCCCACCTGAGCTATCCTTGGTCGTAATGGTACAATTGGTCATCGTAGAGAAGTCAGTGTTTACATTTCCCCGGTTGTTCCAAATAAGTACACCCAGGGATGGAGAAGAAGATCCTGCGTCTATCGTCCCGATCTCCCATTTTGACAATGTTGTTACGTTGTCTGTTTTAAGCCATGATACTGCTGGTGCTGGCATGTTTTTTCCTCCTTCATTTTAGAAAAGATAAAATAAAATAAAACCTTTCGCCACGTTCCTCATGGCATACTCAATATAAGTAACTTGAATCGAAAACTAACATTCTGCGGAGATAAAGCATACAAAATTCTTTAGAGGTAGTAGACATAAATACACCCCTTAGCTGCTACGAATGAGCATACACTCGTTCAACGCTTCTAAGGGGTGCTGCTATAGCTCAAGCTGATGGATATAGAGTTAAAATAGGATTAAGCCTGCTTATTGCTTATTCAGCCTTTTTATACTGAATGAACAAAACATCTGGTACATCTTCGACAACCTTCAACGTATCCGGCGTAAAGTTAAAGCCTGTAATCAATCCGCTGACATCCTTGATATAGGTAAAGTTAATACCTGGTGTTTGGAGCTGCCCGTTGATGGCCAGATGTACCGTTTTGTCTTTGGCTTTTCCCTTTTTTAGAGTGTATTCCGTCTCGCCCCCAACTGCTTCAAATACCTCTTCTTCATCCGCAGCTTCGATAGTGCCCACTTTCACACTTAATGCTTTGAACGCGGCATCTGCCGCCTTCTCCAAATCAAGAATACGACCTTCCGCATTACCAAAAGCACCTGCTTTGAAGTAATTATTTGAAGAATCTGCATCCCGGTCATTAATTCCATTCATCAAATCCTCAGAAGATTTCAAGCGCTGCGCCAAATGGCTGAGAGCCAACTGTAAAGTCACTCCGCTATAGTTCGGATCTGTCGCAACCCCGATCAGTTGTGCGCCTGTAGCAGACGCCAACTGATCCCGAATCGCCTGATCCGCATCTTGGCGATCTTGTGCCTCCTGGCGAATCTGATCTTGAATAGAAACTACCAGATTCGAATTACCGTCATTGTCCAGCGTACCGGTCGAACCATACACATCCTTCATCAGCTGAATCAGGTTCATATAGGCTTTGGCATCGGTGGCCCCTTCCACGAATCCGCTACCGCCTTGAATGATCGCATCCGAAGGAATGACAGACAAATTCGTGCGAATCACGAAACGATAATCAATCTTGTTCGCTTTTGCATCAAATGTATAAGGCTGCTCTTTGCCCCCTTCTACACTATAAAATTTCAGAAGGTAGCTGCCTTTACTTTCTTCAAGACGACCGTATACCACGTCAGAATCGCTGTCTCCAATCGGGCTATCTGTACCAGCGGCGCGAAGCTGCACCTTCTCGGTCAGTACGACACCCTCCACCTTGGCTCCGGTCGAGACAGCTCTTGTACCGATATCGCCCGATACATCCAGTTGTGTGCTGCCAGCAACCGCTTTTTCATTAACCTGTACAAATACATCAATCTTGGTGTCTTCCAAAATTTCACGGTGATTATGAAACTGGAGGTCAATGTACTTCTCTGCAATCTTGTTCGCTTCGTCAAAATGTTGATTCCGCAACAGTTTGTTGTTCAACTGCTCACCACGAAATCTCGCAATACCTCTTGTTTCTGCCATAACATACCTCTCCTTGTCGGGATTTTGCAAAATCCTCTTTTATGTTTTGTTACGAATGCAATATAAGTTTGCTTGATGCCTTCTTATCCGATACTGTAGTAATATTTTGTTGTAAATCATTAATTTTTACTTTATTTTCCATCTTATATAGTAACGACAATTTCTAGTGTCAAGCCTCTTAAGCCTTCGCCTGCCATATGAGTGTAAATACGAAAATGATCATTTTTATGAATCAGAGGATCGGACAGAACATAGGGTAAGTTGCTCGTATTACTGGATTTCTCACCTGCATGAATGGTCAGGTTGCGGGTGAAAATATTAGTCCAGTTCGGCAACGTTTCATAGTCGAACTGTGAGCATTTTTCAATGGAAAACTCACTCTTACTTGTCCCGTACGCTCCGCAAGAAGCATATATTTCTCTGATCTTACCTTCGAAGGGGAATCTCATTTCATATTTACAGGGACCCAGCGGAATCCGTTCCAGCACAAATACCATCGTTTTGACCTCTGCCCGCTCCTGAATATAATCCAGCCTGTCATCCAGACGATGAAACAGGACATCACGCTCCGTATATTTACGGGCCGATACAATTTCTTCCTCCAGCCTTTTGAACCTGAGATCATCAATACCGCTTCCGCCCCCTTGACGATACTCAGCCTTCCAGGTGCGGATGTATATTTCATCATTAATCACGAGAGGAATGTGCTGCCCTGCCAATGGATGCTCCAGCGGGTATGTGCCCAAATCGAGACGAATCGTGTTTTCGTCCACTTCTTCATATCCACCCTGAACCAGCAAATGCTGCCCATTCAGATATACGTCCAGCATCTTTGTACCCAATATATAAGGATGTGTCAGACGGATGTACAAGTCTTTATGCTTGTCCAGGTAGGCCTGATCCACAATAATCTCCTGCTCGTTCCAATAGATTAGTTCATTTCCATATCTGCGCAACGTCATCTTCGTACCAGCCAAAATCCAACACCTCCTTATATATGAGTAATATCCAAAATAAAATGAAGCGGCTTGATGCCAAAGTGCTCATTTTTGCGCTCTATCTTCATCCAGAATTTCATCTTGCCGTCGGGGGGGAGAGTCCCCATAGGGAGTCGCTGCATATAATCCCCTTGCGGATGATCTGACCCATCATCATGGCTCAAGTCCGCCCATTCATAACCAAATTCCTCCAGATATTTCAGGATACCCATGGAGATCTGCTCGGACTTCTTATTTTTCGAGGGATTATATAGCTCCATCTGAACCTGAATGGTATTGTCATACATCGTGCCCAGGTAGGTTTCCCCGCTTAAACTAAGCTCTTTATCCTTCCACAGCACACGAAGATCGGTACCATACAGATACAGATCACCACCGTACATATCCATTTCGCCAAGGCTCGATAAAAGAACTCCATTTTCATCATAAACCCTCAGCATTCCGCTAAAGGGCATCGTCGGAAGCTCCAAATGTACCCCTGTCCACGTAGGCTCTACTTTAGAGGAGGCAATAGCATATCCGTCGGGATCGCATAAAAACACGGAATAGCCTTCTGGCAAATTTCCCATCGTTATTTTGTTGCTTTTACATAACACAAGCCTCTCTAAACCAAGTTTTTCATATTCATCACGTTGTGGATTTTTTAAGAGGACACCTATTTTTTCAGCCGACAGATCAGCCGAGTCAAATAGCTCCCACCCCAATCCGCGATCAGCATAAAAAATCCATCGATTGCCCTTCTTCTCTGCCCGCCATCGGCTATACTCCCGGGTTGTCGTATCCTTACTCTCCAGGAATTCCAGCCGATGGTAGCCATCCTGCCAGATGACAATCCCCCCTTCGTCACCATATGCAATAGGAACATAGTCAGCAGTAACTTCTAACAGCAGGGTAGGCTCATCCTTTGGTGCATCAAACAAAAGCATGGTTTCCGGTTCTGTGTGGGACATGATAAACTGCTGCAAGCCTGTATCCAGGGTACAAGCCGTTGTCGGAGATAATTGGTAGCGGGAATGGATTTCTCCACTTTGGAACGCATCATCAAAAATCAATCCACTCCATTTCTTGTAAATCCCCATGAGATTTCTATCACCTACCTTGTCTTCTTCCAGTTCCAAATGTTCCAAGAAGCGATCTTGCCCATAATCATCCATATTTTTCGTTTAGGCATGCCTGGTACCGATTGATTCGTAGCTTCGGATGGAGTCCCAATCACCGTCTTCAGGGTTTTATGCCGCTTGGCTGACTCTGGAGCTTCGATACGAACAGTAGCTGTTTTTTTCAAACGTGTACCCTCTTCTGCATCTGTAATCTGTGTTTTTATTACCTTTTTCTTTCTGCTAGCTTGTTGGTGTTCATCCTCAATATTTGTAGACATGACCTTCTTCTTACGAGTACCTTCAGATATAGCATGCAGGTCGGTTTCTTCTATTTTTAAAATAGGCTCTGCATCGGTATGAGCAGGCACCACTGCTTCCAACGTTTGTTCGTTGGCTTGGCCTTGTTCCAGCTCCTGAATATCCACCATTTTGCTGATATCTCCTAGCGTGGCTGTTTCAAGATCGTCTCTGACACTGGTGTAGGTCTGCTTCTCACCACTGGAGCCTTCCCCGTGTACCCATATGGCTTCACGTACATTTTCAACATTGTTACCTTGTCCATGCACCTGCTCGATCACAGCCTCATTCGTTCTCATGATGCTGTTCGCCTGATCGATCTCATCTGTAATCGTCTCGCGAACCGATTCCATAGAGGCTGCTTGCTCTCCGTCAACGAGAACAGCATCGGAGACCTGATTATTCTCTTGGCTGTCTGCACAAGTGCCGCTAGTGATAACACCGGCTTGAATATCCGGATAGACAAAAGCGTGCTCCAATGAAGTCACATCAGCTTCCTTCATCTGTTCTAAGAGCTCGCCAGCTTTGACCTCATGCCGATCGGCTTCCACGCTCACAATGCTTACACGTTCCGACGGAATCAGCGCGACTTTCTCTGCTCCCAGACTCTCTATACTTATCCGATCCGACGGAACCAGCACGACTTTTTCCGCTTCCAAGCTCTCAATGCTTGTTCGCTCTGCTGGAACCAACGCCACTTTCTCCGCATCCAATTCCCCAATATACTGTGCACTTTCCAGTGGCCCTGACTCCGTTGCATCAAAGTTTCCAGCGCTCATGGCTGCCCTCTCCAAATGACTGTATTCACCATCCGTAAACGATTGGAGAACGCCCTGTTCCATGGAATCCGTGACACCTGTAGTGCTAGAGAAGGTTCTGCCTGTTTCCGTGTCCTGTATCATGACATTCGCACAATCCGAGCTAATAAGTGCCTTGCCCAATGCCTGGTATTCAGCTTCGGCAGACATGCGTCTTTCTGCATGTTCCATCGCATGATACGCACCTTCCTTAGAAGAGAAGGAGTTACCGGATTCGGAATTTGTAAGCTGTCCCTTTTCAGCAGAAGACTTGCTTCCTTGTTCAGCGTTCGTTTGTAACGTTCCTTCGGTATGCTCAATATTGGCTTGATCCGAACGAATCTGGATAGCTTCCAGCGAACCATCACCCAATGATGTTTCCAACTGATGAATGACGCTATCTGTAATTAGATCTACCGAAGCCTGAGTTGTCCCTTCCTTCACAGCCTCTGCCACAATATTTTCAATGCCTGCTTCAATCAGCTCTATCGCTTGCTCACCATACATAATCCGGAGCATTCGAGCCATCTTGCTGATTTCAGGAGACTCTGCAATCATTTCTCTCAGAACATGAGCTGCAAGCAACTCTCCATGCTGCCCATCCAACTCCAAGCCATTAAAACGGGCAGAACCAAGATCGTCCAACTCTCCTTCTTCACTGACATATATCCGCTCTCCACGCTGAGAGTCGTCTAACGTCGCGTGATGCTCAAGGATACCCGAACTCAAATGTTCATTGTCGGCATCTGTGGAGGCATGAATATAAGCTGTACTGCTCCGCTCCACTGGCTGAGCTTTGGAGTCGTCGTATGGAGAAGCTGCTCTATACTGATTTAGACTGATAGGATAGACTTGTTCATTATTGTAGCTAGCCACGCTCGCAGGCTCGTTCAAACTGTCCCGGCCTGAGGAAGTGAAACCGCTTGTAACCATTTCTGTCTGCACACCTATCGTGCCATCAGATGATTCCATGCTTCCTGTCATCGAATGACCTTGAACCCCCTCCAGTGAACCGCCGTTCAAAGTCTCCTGCATTCGATGAATTACACTTTCAATCGAGCTTGGTGTGGCTGGTACGTCAACTTGCTGCAAGCCCTCTGGCAGACTACTTTCCATTCCCGCTTCAACCCATTCCATCGCTTGTTCGCCATATACAGAGCGGATCTCTTTAGCCAGCATGCCTTGAGACTCCGTAGCAACTTGAGGATAAATACGATTACCTGTGGCAGACTCTTGAATCATCATTGGCTTGTCATGACTCAACTCTGTTACGCCCATTCGTTCATGTTCAGCACCAGTGCCGGAACGCATCAATGCAGCAGTGCTATGTTCGTCGGTGGAATCCTTAAATTGGCGCTGATTGACAGACACCTGCCAATCTATGATGACATCCTCGCTTTTGTCGGACTTCGCCATACGAGCTTCCATGGGAGCATTATCATCCTTGGCTCTAGCCTCTGTCTCTCGCAAATCATCGGGAATAGTCCCGACTACCTGTTCAAGCTTCCCGGCTTTTGTTAAATCGTTGATTTCGTCCGAATCCAAAATCTGTTCCTTCACACTGGACTCTGATGTCTCAATCAGGGCATCCCGAATATCGGTTCGATAGCGCAACGCCTCACTTGCTGGCTGGAAGAGAGTTTCCATCGCAAGGCTTTCAGCCGCGTTTTGCTGTTCTACCACTACTTCTCGATCCTGAAATATCTGATGAATAACCGTCTGTTGTTCAACGTTGTCTCCCTGCTTCACCGTTTCTCCATGAATTGCAGATTCAGAAGAGGGAGATCCGTCACCCTGTCGATGCTCAGATCCAGAGCTTGCATCAAAAACTCCCTCATAAATAGAGAAAGCCTTCCCGGATTCATAAGCATCACTTGAAGCCTCTACCTGCTGCCTTATTTCAGAAACTGCGTCTTCTTCCTGCACCGCATTAAAAATAAAATCAGCCTGAATGGACTCCTGCCTATATCCCTGCTGTATAGAATCTGCATGTTCCATGGAATGGATCTTGCTACCCATTTTCCAACGCGCATCTGACGCTGTAGAACGTGATGGTTGCTGCACTTTCTGTCTGAGTTCTCCTCTAAAATGCCTGTGAATATCTGATAGGTAAGATACAATGGTCGAGTGAACGGCTTCCACGGTTTGACCCTCGAATTCACCAGCAATCGCTGCCTCTCTCCAATCTCTCCCGAATAAACTTGTAGCGGAATATGGAGCTTTGGATGCATTCTTTAACGTATCCTGCCTCAGCGTTCGGTACGTACTATTCACAGGAGCAGACAGATGGTAACGCGTATCCCGCTGTGTATCCAAGATCATGTCTGTACCAAATGCCAGTTCATAGCCCTTTTTAGAAAAAAGGGCGGTGATACTGATCAGGTAAGATTTTTTACCGTCCAGCATGTCACCGCCGACCTCCTTTAACCCTGTAGGTTAACTGTTCTTAACAAGCGTTTCCTTCAGAATACCCAAGCCGATCGGAGCGAATGGACTAATGGTAGCCAGCGTGAACGGGCTCACAGGTGTATCCGCCAAGGTATAACGGTAAATCTGTTTATACTCATAGGTGGCCAGAACCTCTTCATCCGCTTTCGGTCCTTTACCGTCCAGGAACGTGATTTGCTTGGTTTCCAGATCCAATGTGTAATCCGTGCCGAATTTGGCCTCGACACAATTAACTTTGATCACCAGATTGAATGGTGTACCATCATCTTTTAATGAAGGCTGATGAGATAAATGGAATACCTTATTTTTCCCATCACCTGTGCCCAGAATTTCATGATCTGTCGTTTCTACGACCTCCAGCTCGTCGAGCTGAGAGATATTTTTCGGATGAACAGCGTAGCACTCATCCAGCTTACCGACAAAACCGTCATTTGGATGAACCACATACATAGGAGAAATGTGGTATTTTCCGCTGTATACCGAAGGATTGAATCGGGACTCACCCGCATCCACCTGTTTATCATGTGTAATGAAGGCGAGATAATGCTGCTGATAATACGTTCCGCCAATAGACTGTTGAAGCTGTACGGAGCTGTTACCATTCGAGGTATTCAGTCCATAGTCTACGTATGTGGCACCCAGCTTCATATCCTTTTTCCATTTCACTTCGTCCTTTTCCCGGCATCCAGAGATCAGAACGTGATTTTTTCTTGGCGATTTGCCAAGTGTGGTCATTTTGCCAATGTAAAGTGGTGCAAAGTATGTGTTTTCAGGACCCGAGGTAGGATCGGGACGCAGAAACATAACAATACGGTCTTTGTTGAAGTTCCCCCAATAATAGATGCTGGAATCACGCTGCCAGCCGCGAGTATAATTATCCAGTGAAGTAAAAGACAACGCTGTAGGCAACGAAGGATAAATATAGTATATGCAGGAGTACACAGCGTCCATTAAGCTTGCTCCAGAATCCGGGTCAAAGTTCCGGGTAGTCACATCCCCGAAATTAATCATGTCTGTTCCCGTACCCGCCAGTACTCTGATATAAGAAGCGTGAAGCTCACTACCGGCGTCCGGCGCCTTCACTGTTGTTGGGATTTTAATCGTATTGGTATCGTAGTCAACTGTAAAATCGGTAGGAGAAACCTCTACCTGATTAATATACAACCGGACGCTTCCTGCCTTGATGGTCGTGTCAGCAGGTATTTTAAATTCTCGACGAGTTCCATCTCCGTCAGGAAGAAGGGATTCAGGGTCGCCTACCCTTACTCCGTTATTTACAGCTTCTACGATCTTTTCCGAGCGTACATCATCGAAGGTAAAGAAAAATAAACGTTTGGGCAGACTTGGAGCATTAGCAGCAGGTGCATAGGATACGGTAAATTGATCGCTTGCTAGTGCAGCTTTATTCAGCTTAAACACGCCACTGTAAGGTTCAAAGGTATATTCTGTCTTCTGAACGAATACGCCATTCTTATACAGCATCTCCGAGTCCGCCTCTACAGGACGTACGACGACCTGCAATTGCGTGTCACTACCTTGTACCCGCTGTGCTTCTCCAAGCATGGAGTTTTGTGAGATGAAGTCCATCTCCCCGGGCTGTTTGACCGTCCCACCGTAACCAAAAGCCATGCCGAAGTTACGTATCTGACCGTCACTGCCCGTGGACCTGAACAATCGGACGTCAGCAAATTTGGTCGCCGTATTTCTAGGGTTCCCGGTTACTGCCCGGTATTTAATAAACGTGTTCCAGCCATGAGCATTGAATTGTTTCTCTAATTCCTGCGGAAACAGTTGAAAAGTAGCATCTCCATCAAACCACGACACAATCAATCACCTCTAATATTAGATTAGCCAAGCTACACTACAGAGTAGTTGGTTTTATTTCATTTCCTTCATCATCTACGGTGTTCACATACAAGCCAATGCCCGCGGATCTGAATTGAGTACCTGGTTTTTTGGTCAATGGGGAAATTCCCTCTATCAAGAAGTAACGGTATACATCAAATTCATCTGGACAGTTGGCTCGCTTAACTCTTAATTTGTTGGCATTAAACGAAAAGGCAGCCAAAGAGATCGTATCTTTTAATGTACCGCGCACACCCTCCTCGGGGTGAATAACGTATACTTTGGAAGTATGCACCTTCCCACTGTAACGAGAAGGATTGAAAGTGTATTTGTACAAAGGATTTTCAGCATTATTCCAGGCTCTCGGGTAATCCTTCTTGCCGTCAACAGAAGTTCTGGCTGGCGGCATGAGATTGGGTGGCGAATTCCAGGAAAGATAATGGGCTTGATATCTCGCACCCAGCTTGGCGCGATTAACCATGATATTATCCAGACCATTAGCCGGAAAGTTAGGATATGATTTTAATAAAGGCATAATATGAGGTTGTCGGGTAGTGGTATCGTCAAAATCATACGTAGCGACTCCATTCACCGTATCCCTGATCGGAACCGTTCCTGCAAATAAAGCATAAACGTTATCGCCTTCCTCGACTGGGTCCAGCTTGCCAAAGTAGAGCGGAATGATCGGAACCAGATTGTTTTCTGGAGCCGGTACATTATCACACTGAATGGTAAAAAAGAAATTAGTATCTGAAAGAGTCCCCTTTACGGAAATTTCAGAATCACTCCACCAGTTTGTGTTTTGGACAGGATAATTAAAAGAGTTGTTGTAATAAGACTCCATCAGCTTGTAGCGCAGACCTGCTTGCATAATCGGAGACTGCATACGCGCGCCTTCTGCTTTAGTCACCGTAAACATAGGACCGCTAACCGTTGTTTTCCAGGCAGATTCCTCTACTTCGATATCTAGCGCTGCTCGAAGCTGTCCGGCTTCAGAATTATCATTCCAGGCCAGTACAACATCTGCACCGTCTGGTTTCAATCCTTTTAAATCCTCCAGCATGTACACATATAAAGTATGGGAAAGCCGGTATTTGCGGAATTCATTCGTTGCCCATTCCCCAAATTGCTTGTAGGAATCTTTATCTGGACGCTTCACATAATCAACCAATCGAGGGTACCATGTTCCGGCGATGGCGATACCAAAGCTTTGATTATCCTTATTGGAATATATAAAATGTTCGGCAACCGTAATCCGGAAATTTGTATAATTCCTCACTGCATCTGAAGGATGGGTAATATTGGCGTCGAAAATGACCCTTTTATAATTGGCTGCGACTTTCCAGCCTGCCGTAGCCAGCAACTCTCCCAAACGGGGTTGTAAGTCCGCTTCCGTTACTTTTGGAGTAAATGCTGCTGCTGTCGTATCAATGAATGACATTTGTTTCTCCCCTTTCTTTGAACTACGATTGTGTTCTTTGCTACTTCACTACGGTAATGTCCGCTGTCGCCGTTCCTGTCTGTCCCAGCTCATTCGTTAAGGTAAAGGTTACGGTATACTTCCCCTCTTTCTGAAAAGTAAAGCGGGCGTTATTCACCGTAATGCCTTCTGGATTCGCACCACCTGAAGCAAACCAGTTGGAGATCAATACCGGAGAATGCTTGTTATAGGAAGACATCAATTCCACTCCCTCCCCAGCATGGACCGAAATATGGGATGGAGTCAGGGATACAACGAGCGCAGGCGGCGAAATAGGTAACCGTTTTTCTGGCCTTCGAAGATTTCCAGCCTTCAGAATACCGATACCCGCTGGTCGATAAGGTGTCGCTGCCCGCTTGGTCAATGGTGATATGCCCTCTGTCAAATAATAAGAATACGTCTGATGCTTAGCACCCTCTCCATCGGTGCAGTGTTCATCAACAGCCTCCAGCTCATCCCCATTCATTATAGTTAGGGGCGACAGTAAAATAACATTTCGTAGTGTTCCGTGCGTACCATCTTCCGGATGTATTAATATAGCTCTCGAAGAATGTACCTGCTCCGTGTAGCGGGATGGATTAAACTGATACTGATAGGCACTGCTCATATCGCTGTTGTTCCAGGCTCGAACGTGCTTGGCTCCAGTCGTGTCCTCCCGCAAGGGAGGCATCCTGTTCGACGGAACAGTCCAGGCAAAATAGTACGATTGATAACGTGCACCATACTTTGTTCTCTTGACCATGACAGAATCAATACCGTTACTCGGGTGAACAGGATATCCTTTTAGCATCGGCATAAGCGTATCCTGATGACGTTTTGGATCTGCATCATCATAGTCAAACCGGGCCGATTGGCTGAGCGCACTCTCTAAACTTAAGCCGTCTTTTGCAAATGCAGTCCCTGCGAATAGAGCAGCTGTAGCACCCGCGTTTTCTGTATAGATTTGAAGCTCCACCCAGACTCTTGCGGAAACAGGACTAAAGCCATCAACTCCAGAAGAAGAGAACACTTCCAAGTTAAATGAATTTTTACCATCCACCCCGTAAACAGAGAACTCTCCAAGGTACTCTGCCTGATCTCTGGAATGGGCGGGGGTGTGGGCTTCCGTGGTTCGTAGCTTTACAAGCTCCTGACCTGCAACACGTAGAGAAATATAGTTTGATTCCGCAGCCACATCTCCCGATAACCACACTTTCATCGTCGATCCGGTATTAACCATAGGACTATCCGAGAAAAAGGTTGCTTTGCGAGATTCCTCACCGCCATTCAGTTCAAAAACGCAACTCTCGTTCATTATCGAATGGGTATTGCCCTTGACATCAAAATCGCCCATATAGATCGGGATCGAAGGTACTGCATTACGCTCCCAGGCAGGTGCTGTATCTGCCAGCAAAACCAGCATGACAGTCTTTGCATCCACGTAGCCTCTAAGCTGGACCTTACTGTCCTGCCACCAGTTCGTGAATTTCACATTCATGGTGGCTACCTGTTCATAGCGATCCAATTGCGGAATCCGCGTCCGCGAAGCAACGTAAGGAGATTGGTAGAATTGAGGGAATTGATGCGTAATCATCAACTGAAGCGCTTGGGTCTCATCGTGCAGCCCCCACATAGAGGATTGAATCTCTACATCCAAAGCGAGCCTTTTAAAATCAGCGGATTTATCCCAGCCTACAATCATTCTGCTCGTATTCACGAACTTTTCCAATTGATAAAAATACATCGTATGACGCTCAAACAGATTGTCCTGTTCGACCTTCTGAACAGCCCAAGAGAATATCCCATCAGATTGTGGCTCCAGCTGCGTTCCCCAACCGGCATGGTTTCTGTGAACAGCAAACGGGATTTTTGAGCCTGTATTGTGCAGCTTTTCCTTCACACTGCCCAGCATAGCCATGCCAAAAAGATGCCCTGATACATTTCGCAAAATGTAGTGCTTGGCTACGACAAATTCAAATTCCTCCGAGCCGTTCAGATCACTGTAATAAACAGCCGCCTCTCCTGAAACCCCTGACGCGAAGCTAATACGTTGTCCGCCATCCTTCTTCTCTTCTGCTGAATAATAGGAAGAAGGCATAAGCTCGCCATCCAAATACACAAAGTAGTCACCCTTATGCGCAAGCTTGGGAATATCTACATAGGAGTTGACGAGTGGAAGAGAGAAGCGCTGAATCGTGGGTTTGGCCAGTCGGCTCGAATACACGACCTTATGAAATTCATCCACAATATCCCATCCGTTTTGAGAGCAAAGGGTAACGATTTGACTCAACAACTGATCTTCGTTAACGAGCATTTCCAGCCAAGGACTATCCTCTGGCATTATGTTTCACCTCCTTTCTATTGGAGCATTTGATAATTCACCCATATATCCTTGTTCCTGCCGCCTTCATTAAAAAACTCAAAACGAAATTCCGTCCCTATCGGACAAGGAATAACGGCTGTAAAATACATCCCTTCAGGTAGATCCTTCGTGAAGATACGTTGGCATATCAGCTTATCCCCTACATACAGATTCCAATAATCGCTGGACTCATAAAAAGATGCTCCCACAGCTACCGCAAGCAGCTCGCAATCATGGCTGACTTGCATTGTGCTTTCTACCTTGCCAATTCCTCGGGATTCAATCCGATTGCCCACAATGTACGGTTGGGTCTTCGTTGGCATAAAAGGCGGGTCCAAACGTCCTCCTACCATATAGCTTGCAAAATTAGCACCACTGGACAAAGACTACACCGCCCTTACATAATCAAGAGTCAGATTTTTGAACAAACCATTTTCACGAATAATGCTTCCCCGTATAGCGTTTAACGATGGAATATCAGCCTCTTCTTCCATTTCTGCATTGAGGGTTGTGGAGGCTTCAAATTCAATAAAAAATCCGGTCACCTGCAACAGATCGTCCCGATACAGCGTTAGCCGTTCCAGCAAGCCGTTATCATAGGTGTATAACACTGACGTTACCAATGCAGGATATTGAAGCATTTCACGGGCCACGTCGATGGTCATGACATTGGGCTCCTCCTGAGCCTTTTTTTCCAACAAGTCGTCCGTCTGACCCGCATGTACCCTTTCCTTACGTACTTCGCGTCGAATCAGATCAATAATCGGAAATACCTCGTTGGAGTTCGTAAAATTCTGGTTCTCCAAAGTTCACACCTCACCTTCTCCTTCAATATAAGAAAAAGGAAACGACAATTAACGCAGGCTACGTAATGCCATTTCCTTTTATTATGTTATGGATCATACTGTAAAAATCAGGATGTTGCAGGAAGAGCGGACCAGGTTAGCTCCAGATAGTTAATCATGCCGCATTCATTACCGACCAGCCTGTTGCCCTTAATCAGATAATATCCCGCATTACAGGTATGGTTGTCATACACATAACACCCATCCAAAAGCTCTACGAGCGGGTTACCGCGAATGACAATGTTTTTGGTGCGGGCTTGTCTTTTCATATCAAAAAATACTTTATTCGCTATCTGCTGCTTGAGATCACGCATGGATGCCCCATCCTGCTCTTCAATCCATGGTAGCTGTAATCCGGTAGTTCTCATATTCCCTTTGGTGGCGACAATCAGGCTTTTATCCAGAAAATGCTCCGTTAACCCCTCAGAACCAGAAATCATCAGATGGTTGCGAACACGCGAGTAGTCGGTAGAAGACGTCATTTCAAGCAAATGATCATCTGTAAATTCCCACTTGGAACGTGCTATCTGATCCCAATCCGGAGTATCCAGAAAATTCATTCGTTTCAGTGTAAACGTTCCGTAACGATCACATCTGACATCATAGGGCAAATCCTGTATGAGCGATTGTATAGCATCTGATGCCCTTGTTCCCGTCTTGAAGGATACCGTTGCTACGAAAGGATTTTCCCAGCCTTCGGCTGTTTTCACACATTCTTGATCTTGGGGAATCGTCTGAAGCTCTCCTGACTTGGGATCAAATCTCATGTAGGAGTGCTTGCCCTTCTTCACATCAACATATACCGTTTCGTCTATATCCAAATCGGGATATTGGCATTCTTCCCCGTGCACACGCCATGAATTAAGCCCGGCTGCGACCACAATATCCTTTACAATACTGGATTTCATCCAGGCAAAGGCGCCGCCGTCCCCAGCATACGCTTCCTCTGGAGGGTAGATCATATCCTTATAAAATATAAATTCCTCCAGCATGTCATAACGGTCTACACAGTGGAACGTAAGCGTTCTTCTCTCGGCATCCTCCTCAATTTCACCCTTGATCATGCCTGTAAATACACGTACCAGCTCATCACCGTAGCCTGCATAAATACGGATGGGAGTCCCTTCACTAATCAGATGTCTTCGCTCACCCTCCTCCCAATAGGTAAATTCGTTAGGTGGCTGCTTCCTCCCATCAGGAAATGCAGCGTAACGTTCCAGGGATAGGGAGTAGATCCCTTTGGCATTATTTAAAGTTACGGTGGCTGACGTCGAGGACATATCCATGTGAGAATGAACCTCCCAGTTCATCACATCCCGTTCCAGTGAAGCGGTATCCTCATACTGAAACCCGCCGACGTCATACCATTTCTCCTTATACGTATCTGCGATATGGGTGGCAAACTGCTCAATAGAGTAATCATGAAAGGAATATTTTACCTCTGCAATATACAGACCACCGCTGGATACGGAAAACCGCAGTCTGTTCGCCGTATCATCCTCGGATACGCCGCGTACCCGGGTATTTTCCCATTGTTCGACACCACCCGGAAGTATGCTTTTAATATATACATCCAGATCTGTTTCGTTATGGCAGGTTACTACATAATCGGTGTACTCGCTCATATGGTTATGGCTATAGGAGCCAACATTCGTAGAAATCCCCTGATCTGTAACCTTGACCACAAAGGCTTTGGAGCCACTGGACATTATTATTTTCCCTTGTGTTCCCTGATCGGCCTTAATTCGGAACTGCATCGTAAATGGAAATTTGTTTATCTTCCCTGTCCGTTCAATACCAGCCTCTTCCCGTGCTGTGGATATCTTCTGCTGATCCCCCAGATCCGTCACCACTACCTGCTGATCGGGAGTCCAATCATTTATTGTGCTCATCGGGTCTTCGAACGTCCAGACTGTTTTGGCTGAGACGGATTCCACATCAAATTCTCTGGCTTTCAGGAAAGTGATCCCGAAATTGCCTCTTGACGCCTTGGAAGGATTCGACATTGAAAATTCGATCTTGTGGTGTCCACCAGGCACCGGAATAGAGGGAGGATAAGCCAGTCCGTTTTTGGCATTTACCCCTTCAATGGTCGCAACTACATGGTCGTCCACCTTCACCTCTACTCTGTCCTGGATATCCATATCCGACACATAGGCCCAGCTTAAACAACCCGCCTTGAACCAGTCATGCACAAACGTGAATTTCTTCACCTGACCCGCCCCGTCTGTTCGTTGAAAACCTAAAACATTACGAACCTGATTAGGCGTTTCATTGGTGAAAAATTGTGTGGCACCCACGATATCCACAAATTTCAAAGGGTCCAGACTCGTTTTTTGAGCCGTAAAATCCTTGTTGTACGACACCTTCTCCGTGGCACGGTTGATCTGGTAGGATACAATGGATTGATCGACTTCTGAGTTTGCGCTGCGAGTTCTTCCGTCCCCCCATTGCTTGATTTTCACAATGACAGGTTTTCGCCCAAACTGGAGGCATTGCTCCGCATTTTCCATTAAAATTTCAATACGTTTGCCCTTCGTGGAGCCAGCCGTATCATCAGCCACATATTCGCCCCAATTTTTCCCGTCTACCAACAGCTCAACCTTACTTCCCAACGGAATGACAGAGGGATCGACAGCAATAATTTTGTAATCCTTCCACTGCCGTACATCTGTTCCTCCTCTTGTAATGCCTTCAGAGTTTGCAGCATTTACATAATAAGCCCACGCTTCCATACTATATTCCGTGTAGGATTCGACAGTGCTAGCTGCCAACGATGGAGTGACTGTGCTTTTATTCTGAACAGCCGCATCCAGCAATCGAATGGGCAATTGTATGGATTTTTCCCCGCGCAGGAAAGCTTCGGGGTTCAAATCCTCGCCATCCTTGCGAACCTCAAAATGAAGATGTGCTCCATCCCCACCTCCACTACTACTCTTGTGACCCGAGTTCCATCCTATAGCAATCGGATCTCCAGCCTTCACATGATCTCCAACCTTGACCATCATCGCATTGGGTTTCAAATGAGCATACCGGGTCGTCCAGCCGTTGCCGTGATGAATATATACAGCGTGACCGTAGCCCTTTACAGCACCAGCCGCAGTAATTCTTCCATCCCATACGGCATGAATGGTATCCTCCTTGTCACAATCCAGGTCCACTCCCTTGTGAAGAGGGCGCTTGGAATTCACTGAACGGTGACGGCTGGTAACCAGCATGCCCTGTATATGATTCGAATCGGTAACATGCCCACGCATTTTCGAACTAGAAAGTATAGGCATGGACATAGGCAAATTGGCGAGACGGGCTATTTCGCTAACCTTTGTGGCTTCCTTTTCACTTGATAGCTGGGTCACACCATCAATGGACAAAAAGTCTTTAACGACCGTATCTTTTACATATTGAACAACGTCTTGGTTTGGCCGCAAGCTGCGGACATAGGACATTTTGTCCAGCTCTACAATTACGCGTGGCTGATGACCCCGAGCCTGTCCGTGCTTATTCATGGATTCAAAAGTCATTTTTCATCACCTATCTGAATTTTTCTAGGGCCCATTCTATGAATCGGTTTAAAAATACGACAGCTTCCGCACGTGTAATACATTTTTCTGGCTCCAGCATATTGTTTTCATAGAGTGGAAATACATAGCTTCCGTCTAGAAACTGCTCACTTATCAAGTCCATAACATCCTGCTCATACCATTGGCCTGAGAAAGAGCTTCGGTCCTGCAAGGTTCTCGGCGGATACGTATTGCTCTCCAATCCACGGTCGGTATATCTGTTATAGATATCCACCCGCATCTGTTGAAGAAGAACAAGAAACTGTGCTCTTTTCATACGAACATTCGGAAAGAAACGGTCATGATAACGAGCATGTACAGTGCTGACAACGACCGTCTCCTGTTTAAATTGCACACTCCCGGCTTCACGATAGTTATATCCGACAGTCGCGGGAAATCCGTTATAGTTGAAGGGGAGATACACAATTCCTTGATGAATCACAAATGCATCCTGCCTGAAGCCGAATGCTTTCTTAATCACTTCCTTTGGATCTTCTTCCGATTGGATTTTCACAGGTAACCGCTTGAGCTTGGTTCCCAGAACCGTGACCGTCTCCGGCTGATATTTCGTTTGGCTCTGATAATCAGCCGCCATGGACAAGATCGCAGAAGGCAGGATAATCAGACTTTCGTCCGTATCCATATAAGGTTTTTGAACACAGCCATCCCCCTGATAAGCGGGTCTGCCATAAGCGATACATACCACCTCAAGTCCGCCGGATAAAGGATGGGGCATCGTTATTTTTTCGTTTTCCACTCTTTCAGGCTGTACCTGAACTCCAGCGACGAAAACAAAAACTGGATTTTCAATATGCATCTGATAGCCGGGAATGGCAAATTCCTGCTGACCATCGAACGTTACAAAGCGCTTGACAATGCGTTCATGTTCTTGGTCAAAAGTGTCGTAGGGCATCCCCTCGATAAAGCTGTGCTCGTTGCGGGCATCCAGACCTAAACGTGCCATATCTAACATATCTCTATAAAACCAATCCAGTGGATCTACATCAATCCAACGTTTCATCTCAATACCCCCTTAGAATCCGGTCCACATACCTATAGGACCTCATCAAAAAGGTGATTCCCTCTGCCCGGGTACAGCCCTCGTCCGGTCTGAAATAAGGGCTGACTTCGCCTTCATCCGCAGGGATGGTAACCATACCACGCTGCTCCATTTCCTCGATATAGCTGGATGCCCAATGGCCATTGAGGTCCATGAATTGGCTTTTGCAGCGGTATTCATCACCTTGCTTGCGAATAAGTGACATTTGGACTTGGATGATATATTTAGTCTCCATCTCCGCCGTTTGAATATCTGGTTTACCTGTCACAACCCCCAGATAGATCGTGCCTTTTTCATCATAATATTTGTGTTCTGAGCCTATAAAAGATAGCCAGTCTGCGTATTCCTTTTTACTGTAAAATAAAAGTGTTAGGGCAGCTGTATAATGTGAAGTTCCACGATTGACCAAGCCTACTGAGTAGGAAAACGTTTCATTAACATGGGATTTCAGAGTCGGAGCCGGTGGCTTATATTCGCTGATAAACTTGGCCTTAACCTCGACAAAGCGAATTCCGTTATCATAAAATAATCGCTTTTTGTAGATCACATCTTCTGATTTATTGGGGCTTTGCTGAGTCAAATGTATACCTCCTGTCATTAAAAATGATGTTTACTCCGGTTCGACAGAGTATGGATTAATATGACGTACTGCTACGATAAGCAGTGGTCGGATTCATAAGAAGCTGATCCCGTAAGCTTCCGGCTCTACCGTTTTTAAGACCTCTTCCCAGTCCGTTACCGATCGCTTCCAGTTGGGTCGGACTTACGTCATTCGTGACATTAGGCAATGTCATATGGACGATGACGTCACCGGAGTTGATCGTGTACGATGGGTGCATGTTTGCACGTGTCAGATATTCTTTGCTGGTCAGCTCTGTGACGCCCCCTGGCATATGAAACGTTCCAGCTAATGGCTCCACCCCACTCCAAATCCCCAATTGGGCTTGCAGGGACTGCCCTCTCCATTCGCTGTGCTGCTCTCGGAATTCCCATGAAGCTTCCGACTTCATATGAAATGCACGCTGATGACGGAGTACACTTTGCAAGTCCTGAGTTTGGTGCTTGCGCATACAGATATACTCCATAGAGCCTGTTCGTATATCTGCTATTTCAGCGTTTAGCGTCTTCCTGCTTGGATCCCTCTGCACCTTGCCCACGTATTCATTCATGGGGAAGGTCAGCGGCTTCGTTTTACCATTCATATCATGTTGCAGACTTTGACTCTCATCTGCGGGTAGCTGATCTGGTTTTTGCTGGTTTACTTCGGACCTTGTCCTACAATCTAATAAGGTGCTTAATGTGTGCTTGTGTTCACTCAAACGCCCTAAGCGTGAAGCCAGCTCCCGAATATCAGCACGAGAAGAATGCCTTAGTGTCTGAATAAATGCCTGTAGCTCCACAAGCACATCAACCTCTATATTGCCCATACATTCACCGCCTTTTATAAAATGAAACTCCCGCCCCTCCATACGGAGCAGAGCAGGAGTGCCTTTCATCCAAGCATATTAGCCAGAAATGCCATATCTTCTTCGTCCGCTATCTTATAGCTGCCCATATATGAGCCGTCTTCCCTGACTTCTTCACGGGCTGTATGGCGGGTATCCGAACGATCCATTTGATCAGTCCCGCTCCATAGCCCACCGGCAGACATGGAGGATACTTTAATTGTAAATTCGATATGGTCATGACACTGCTCCAGATAGTAGCCCAACTGAGGGAGCGTAAGGTCCCAAACCTGATGCTTATCCAGGTGACAATAATGGGCCAGCTTAAAAAAAAGATTCGCCCAGTCAACGGGAGCTTGCCGGTCATACTCCAGCTCCTCATCCTCAGTGGCTACATGGACTTTTTTATTCCATTCAGTCCGATCATGGCATCAATAATTTGCTTGGCCGTTTCGAGGTCAACATACTCCTCCAGATGCTCAGGAGTCATCCAGCTATAATAAGGCTTGAAGCCCATCATCAGCACATCTATCAGCTCATGATAACGATCCGCACCTTCCGGGTCATCTGGAATCAGATTTGCAATAATAATGCCGGAATCAATAGCGTTCAGCTTTTTAATCAGCTTACGCGCATCCTTTAACCCAAGCGGAGGCAAATAATACGTTTTACCGTCACGGAGACGCACCTTTTCATCTTCTTCAAAGAAAGCTTTTTCTTTGATCTGTGCTTCCTCTTCTGTCAAAACCTTCTTTGTACTTTCTACCACCGCATCTGACTTGGAAGGCTCATTTTTAGATGGAACGGTGAACTCTCTTTCATTCATTTCGAAAACACATCCTTACGTATCAGTTGTTAGCAGATGTTGTTGCGATCTCATAACGCTTGATCGTGCCGAGCTTGTTATCAAAGCGTTCCGGGTCAATGACCGTCAAGGTTACACTATGCGTAGACGCCTGCTGGCGCTGAGCATCAATCGTGAAATTGGATTTCACACGACATTGATACAATTCCGTTTGGTATCCTTGCACAGAACCGTCCTTTTGCTCAAAACGGCCATCATGAACCAGGTGAACCGTCAACGGTAAATCCCTGCTCGAAATATCCAGAACATCCACCACTTCATTGCGTTTATAGTTTACATAAATGGCTACATCCTTCAACGCTGCATTGAAAATCAGCTTTCCCCCTTCAACAAGGTATTGCTCCTCGGTAGGGGTTCCGGTGAGCGAACGTTTGAGAAGCTTGTTTCCATTTAGCGTACGCACTGAAATTTCAGGCGTGGTATGCAGCGAGGTACCAAAGACAAGCTCTGCCTCACACTTCCCGTTTACTTCCTGAATAACGTGCTTCTCTTCCAGCTCCCATACAAATCCATCATCATCCTGCTGGATTCCACTCAAAGCGACAGGATAGACAATCACTACTTTTTTCCCGGCCAACGCTGCATCGAACACTGCCTTATTACCTGTCACGGTAACTTCTGTGGTTACATCTGTGCCTGTAATTACATCCTCGTAAGCCTTCATTGCAGGACTTGTCGCTGCGGCTTCTGTGAGCAGCACCTGGTATGGGGATTCCCCTGGAACCGTCACGGTTTCCGTTGTCAGTCGGTAAGACGCTCCGCTAACACCTTCACGAAGCTTGGAACCGAGGACGAGACGGACCAGATTTAAGTCAAATTTGGCATCTTGAGCTGTAATATCAATCGTTTTTTTACGAAGCAATGCATCCAAGGGCACACTGGAATCTCCACCCTCGATATCGTGCATATCCAGTTGGATGTCCAAAAGCATGTTGTTCAGTGTTCCAATCGTGATGAGTTCATCACTATTCGGAATTTTAGCCATAAACTTGCCCGCACCTTTAATCAACATTTTTTTGTTTTTCGTCATTCCCATCTTCAAAAACCTCCAGTTTATTATTCCATTCTAATGGTATCCCGATTGGAATGGAGTATTTATATGTGTTCTCAAGGCCCGCGTCATGATCTGAACCCGTGACAACTTGACCTTTGAGCAAACCACCTTCCTGACGATATCAATATAAGTGAAGTATTGGATGTTTTAACTGTAGCGATGTACTTGATCTCTTCATCGTCCTCGTTTCTTCATACAGGGTCTACACCCCTCAATAGACGACCTCGGAATATGCTGCTGCCAATTAGACTGTTCAACCTCATGAGGATAAACAAGTTTACCGAACTGATCCATTACTTTACCCGTAAGTTCGCCGATACAATGCAGGCATAGCAAGGGTTCTCCTGCCATTTTCTCTGCCATAAAGTTTTCTCTAGCCCTTTGTGTCACATAACGAAATTCACACCGGATACATGGGGTAAACTGCATCATTCCTGTAGCCTCCTTCATAGTACAAGGTTTGATTTTCTCCTTACGTAGTCTCCAATATTACAATTCATCTGACGATCTATATACTTCAATATAAGTAACTGTAAGCTTCATTGAACGATTTATATATAAGAATAAGAACGATTTCATTGGTTATACAAAAAAAAGGAGGAGCAACCCCAAGCCAAATTACGGCTTGAGCGTCTGCCCCTCCTCTTCTGCAAAGCGGAAGTTGCGTGCGATGTACAATATCGGTGTACCCGCCGCGGTTAGTACAAATTTTAAGATATAGGTGGTGAACAGTAGCTCCAGCCATATTCCCCATTCATAGCCGTAAAAGGCGATGCTGCAAAAAATGAGCGTATCAATAAACGAGCTAATCATCGTACTGCCATTGCCGCGAATCCAGAGCTGGTGACGTTGCGGGAAAAACTTGCGAATCCACGAGTATAGACGAACGTCCAGCAATTGGCTAACCGCATAGGCCGTCAGGCTGGCAAGCGCAAGTCTGGGTAATAGTCCGAATAATTGCTGCATCGGCGCCTGGGCAAAATCGGTTGTATTAGGCTGAAACACCAGCGCCATCTGCATCGTTAGCGTCGTCATAATCAGCGTGAAAAAGCCGAACCACACCGCTTTGCGTGCCTCTTTAGGCCCGTATTTTTCATTCAGCAAATCGCTGGCCATGTACATAGAGACATACATTGTATTTCCCAATGTCGTCGTAATACCGAGCAAATCAATGGTTTTGGTTACCTGAATGTTGGCAAGTACGGTAGCCACACCAATCCAGGCGTATAACCCTTTTTTACCGAACAAACGATAACATAACAAAAAGAACATAAAATTGACGAGGACAAAGGCTGCCCCCCATAGCAAATTAAACATGAAATCCTCCTAGTTTTGATAGCGCGGGATGGTTGCGAACCGCGGTTCATCCGGAGTAAGCCGGAAAAACATTATTTTAATGTATCACAGATTACGATTCGTGAACAGTAAACCTGCTCCCTAAACTGCGAAGAGAGTCCCTATCGTTCCAATTAGGAGCTTACCGTCGTATCTAGATCCATACCCTGATCGTTGAACACATCCTGATCATTCTCCTTAAGCACCTTGCCTGAAATGAGTCCTGCCGTAATAGAATCATTGACATTCAGCGCTGTGCGTCCCATATCGATCAGTGGCTCAACCGAAATAAGCAATCCCGCCAAGGCTACGGGCAAGTTCATGGTCGAAAGCACGATCAGAGAAGCGAAGGTGGCACCACCGCCTACACCCGCCACGCCGAAGGAACTAACCGTAACGACCAGAATGAGCGTGAGGATAAAATCCCAGCTCGTCGGATTTATGCCCACGGTTGGCGCAATCATGACCGCCAGCATGGCCGGATAAATACCTGCACAGCCGTTTTGTCCAATGGTCGCTCCCAAGGAGGCAGACAGATTCGCGATGCCGTCTGACACACCGAGCTTTTTCGTTTGCGTTTCAACATTTAGCGGAATCGTTGCCGCACTGGAACGGGATGTAAAGGCAAAAACCAGCGTAGGCAATACCTTTTTCACATACGTTACCGGGTTATAGCCGAACAGAGCCAGCAAAATAAGATGAATGACGAACATGACCAACAGAGCCACATAAGAAGCGAGTACAAACTTGATCAGCTTCAAGATTTCATCCGGATTCGTCGTGGCTACAACTTTAGTAATCAGCGCCAAAATACCGTAAGGCGTCAATCTCAGCACCAGCGTCACAATCCGCATCACCACCGCGTACACGGCGTCGATTACTTTACGGAAGGTTTGCGCCTGCTCTGGCTTTTTACGATCCAGTCCAAGCACGGCTACCCCGATAAAAGCCGAGAAAATCACTACTGCCAGCGTCGAAGTACGACGTGCTCCCGTCATATCCTCAAAAGGATTGGATGGAATAAATTCCAGCACCTGCTGTGGAATCGTCATATCCTGAACTGTTCCAAGACGCTCCTCCATCTTCAAACCCTGTGCTTGTTCCTTTTCCCCACTTTGAATCTCAATCGCTTTAAGATCGAACGACAAGCTGGTCACAATACTGACCGAAGCGGCAATAGCCGTTGTAATCAGCAGTACTGCAATAATAGACACGCTTATTTTGCCAAGATTCTGTCTTCCCTTCAAATTCATAATAGCCGAAATGATCGACACCATGATGAGCGGAATAACTACCATTTGCAGCAAACGGACATAACCATTGCCTGCGAGGTTGAACCAATCGACCGATTTTGTAATGACCTCTGAGCCCGCCCCATAGGCGTATTGAAGAATAACCCCGTAGATCAGCCCGAAGCCCAGCCCGGCAAATACCCTTTTTGTAAAGGAAATGTGTTTTTTCTGCATCCAGACCAACACGCCGAGCAGTGCAAGCAGCACAAGCACATTCAAAATAATAAAGAAGGTATCCATATATTTTTCCTCCAGACAGATGATATTTTATTAAGTGACCCTTCAATCCGTTAATTACTATATCACAATACCAACTATCTTTGTAGGTTTTGTTTTAATAAATGGGTTGAAGCCAGTATAGCTTTGGGGGATTACATTGAAAACGCAAAAAGGCAAGTCTTCCTGTTTCGAAGACTTGCCTTTTGTTAATCCAACGATTGATGTTAGATTATACGTAAAATCTTTTGTTGTCGTTAGACGATTACTGTATAAAAAAGCTCCTGTTCCTTAACCACTTTATGCTCATTTCCAGCAGGCTCCAGTTCACTAAACTGAGCTACGTTCGTAACAATAACAGGTGTAATCGTTTCGTAACCAGCCTTGCGAATTTCCGCCAGATCAAACTCCAGCATGAGATCGCCTACTTTCACTCGATCCCCTGCTTTCACATGAGGAGTAAAATGAAGGCCTTTCAGCTTTACCGTATCCATCCCAACGTGTATGAGCATTTCAAGCCCGGAATCACTCACCAAACCTACGGCATGTCCACTTTTGGCAATGGAGAATACGGTACCTTCAACTGGAGAAACAACGCGACCTTCAGATGGCTCAATAGCCCATCCTCTACCCATGATTTCCTGAGAAAAAGCAGGGTCATTGACTTCACTGAGCGGCTTAACCTCACCCATAATCGGGCTGTATACCGGGATTTTCTCGCCTTTTGGCAGTGAGGCCACAGGAGATGGTGCTACTTCCTCAGTAGAGATGTCTCCAGCAGCACCTGTTGATGAAGCTTCTTCTTCCTTCACATCTTCAAAACCGATCAAATAGGTTGCCACTGTAGCAGCCGCAAATGCGATAATGATACCAAGAATTGCGTACAAGAAAGTTGGTCCGATAAACATTGCCAAACCAGGCAAGCCAGCCAGTCCACCCATAACATAAGCTTTTGTGCCAAACAAGCCCATGAATCCTCCGCCAACGGCACCTCCGATCAACGCTGCGATAAACGGTTTTTTAAACCGCATGTTTACCCCATACATTGCAGGCTCGGTTACACCCATAATAGCTGTCAAGCTTGTGGAGAAAGCCAACGTTTTGATTTTGGCATTTTTGGATTTCAAGAATACACCCATTGTAGCGCCAGCCTGAGCCAAGTTAGCTGCTGCCATAATCGGAATCATGTAGTCATAGCCCAGCGTGGCGATAGAACCAATCATGATAGGAATCAACGCATAGTGCATACCTGTCATGATGATCAGGGAGAAGGTACCACCGAGTACCAGACCTGCAAGCGGACCTGTATTTTCAAACAACCAAGAAATACCACCCGACAGGCCATTACCAATAATGGCGCCCAGCGGACCTACTGCAATCAACGTTGCAGGCACAACAATCAACAAAGTCAGTGTCGGAACGACAATCAGCTTCAATGATGCATGTGTATACTTATCAATGAATTTTTCAACATGGGCCGCCAGCCAGATCGCAATAACGATGGGAATAACAGTCGATGCATAGGTTGCCGCCGTCACCGGAAGACCGATAAAGCTAACCTTCACATTGGATGCCAGCAATGCCGTAATCGTCGGATGCAAAATAGAGGCACCTATCGCAGCCGCGATAAACATGTTACTTCCCAGTTTTCTAGCAGCACTCACAGCCAGAATAATCGGCAGGAAATAGAATGCTCCGTCTCCTATTGCCGCTAAAATCGTATAGGTTTGACTCTTATCGGACATCCAGTTCATTGCCACCAATAGAGCAATGATCCCTTTGATCATACCTGCACCGGTGATCGCCGGCAAAATAGGTGTAAACATACCAGCTATAAAGTCAAACAGACTGCTGATCGGGTTTTGTTTTTTCTTGGATGCATTGCTTGCGACTGTCTCACTTTGCGGCACCTTGGACATGTTGCTCACCAACGATTTGTACACGTTAGCTACATCATCACCGATAATAACCTGAAACTGGCCGCCACTCTCCATCACTCCCATGACGCCATCCGTTTTTTTCAACTGATCTTTCTGAGCTTTCTTATTATCATAAAGATTGAAGCGCAAGCGGGTCATGCAGTGAACTACCTGCTCAACGTTTTCTTCACCACCAACCAGTTTAAGTATCTCTTTGGATAATTGATTTCGATCCATGAGGGTTTCCTCTTTTCTTTTAAGGTATAAAATGCGTAAATTGGCAATAAAAAAACCTGAATACAGAAAGCAGACAGCTTTATAAAAAGCCAATCTTCTTTCAGCATTCAGGTTTTGCCTTCTGGTTTAGAAGTAGCAATCCTAAATCCCTGATCATCCATGAAATCATTGATTTTTAATGATACGCTCGATATGAATGGTGAGATATAGCATCTCATCCTGGGATAAGCTCCGACCATAGATTTTAGTCGTATAATCTCTTATTTTTTCAGCACAGGCGTAGGCATTCTTGTACTGCACCTTAACCATATCATGAAGGGAATTATCTGCATTTTGTACAGGGGTCCCGTTCATTACCCGTTGAGCAAAAAATTTGAGATGTGTAATAAAGCGGTAGTAGCTTAACGACTCTTCATCCAGCTCCATTACAAAAAAGCGGCTTACAATGTTAATGATATCCTTGACGATGTTAGTCAGGGCTATCGTTTCGCGCATTTCACTGTTGAGCTGAGCATTCACCAGATGCAGAGCAATGAAGGCTCCTTCATCATCCGGAAGCGTAACTCCCAGCTTGTCCTGAATCATATGCAGTGCTTTGGTCCCAATCGAAAATTCCTTGCGGTACATTCGTTTGATTTCCCAGAAAAGGGCGTTCTTTATATCCATCCCCAAACGATAACGCTCTATGGCAAAATGGATATGATCCGTCAGCGAAATGTAGATGCTGTCATGTAATTCCACACCGAGTATCGTTTTGGCATATTGAATGATCTCATCAGAAATTTCAACATATTCAATAGGGATATCAGACATCAGGGTCATCAGTTTGCGGGAAACCTCGGTGCTTTCAAGCTTAAAGATTTTCTCGATATGCCCTTCATCAATCTCATCGCCTGCGCTTTTCTTAAAAGCAATGCCTCTTCCCATAATGACTAATTCTTTCTGCTGCTCATCAATGACCGTTACAACATTGTTATTCAGCACCTTTGCTATCTTCATTCCATCACCTTAGGCCGCTTGGAGTAGTAAAAAAAGGCAATACCAAAACTGACACTTAGTGCCTGCTTATGGTTTTGCCTGATACAATCAGTAACAATCCACGAATGTGCAGTTTTGAATAACTGCCATCATAATATCATATAAGAACTGAGCTGACAAGTTTTTTTTGTAAACACTTTCATAAGGCCCCTAGGCGATGGGAGCACCAAATTACTGCCTTTAATCTGCACGATAGTGCTGCAGCGTGTCCGCTTTTGGAGTTAGAAAACACGATCCCTCCACTGGGGGAAATGACAAGTCCTTCGATGGTTTATTCGAAGCAGCCTAGTTGTTGGCGCTCTTTTCCACTGCCAAATCCGAAGCAGTGCTGGTGCCAGATGTGGATGGTCCTTTTGAATGTTCCTCTTTTTCCTCCACAAAGCCCATGAAATACGTAATTACACCAGCCGTCACAAACGAAATGACCATCCCCAAAACGGCATACACAAGCGTGGAGTCACTAAACAGCGGTAAAGTCATTAGTCCGAATAAGCTTACCAGAGCAGTGATCGCCGTTTCAAACAGGCACACAAATGCCCCACCAATGGCCCCGCCGATCAACGCAGCAAGAAACGGTTTTTTGAAACGTACATTAACACCATACATGGCCGGTTCAATGATTCCTAGCACGGCTAACAAGCCTGTGGTTGCGGCCAGCGCCTTGACTTTGGAATTTTTGGATTTAATACATACGCCGAACGCCGCCCCCGCTTGAGCCATAACCGCCGCCACCATGACAGGAGCAATGTAATCATAGCCCGTCGCAGCAACGGATTCCAGCATATCGTTCACCAGCATATATTGCATGCCCGAAAAATGAAGCAAAGGTATAGTGCCTCCATACAGCAGACCCGCCAATACTTCCGAATTGAAGAAGAACAATGAAGAAAATTCTTCTGACAATGTATGAGCCAAGGTAGTCCACAGCGGACCGAAAACAAACAGCAATAAAGGCATGATAATCATGAGCGTCAACGTTGGGACAACCATCAGCTTTATGGCATAGCGATTAAATTTGCCTAATCCTTGCTCAATTTTCGCTGCAAGCCAAACGGTAATAAGGATCAGTATAAAGGAAGAAATATACTGGGGCTCCGCCACTGGTAAACTGGTCGAGCTGATCTCTTTAGCGGACTTCAGCACTTCCGTAAGGCTGGGAAGAAACGAGCATCCCCCGATGACTGCTGCAATGAATATGTTGCTGCCAAGCTTTTTGGCTGCACTTACTGCTACCATTAGGGGTAAAAGATAAAATACTAATCCGCCAATGTACATTACAATTGTAAAAATTTTAAATTTAGAATCAATATCCAGATACAACAAGACAGAAGCAATCACCTGAATGATTCCCGCCCCGATCAGTGCCGGCAGGATTGAGGTAAACACACCCGAAATAAAATCAAACAGGCGACTTATCGGATTCCTTGCTGTGCCAGTTTTTCCATTGCCGGAAGCGGAAGCAGGCTCCTGTTTGTCTTCTCCTCCTGCCTGCGAAATCATTTCTTTGGAAAGTAAATCCTGATTCATAAAAGCCTTTTCCCCTTTTTTATGTATATTGAAGGCCACATTCGTACTTAATATATAACTGCTTACAGGAAGTACATGGAAAGCGACATTCCTTATACTACTTTCATTCCTTCTTTTTTACAATAGTCTTAAAAGAAGGAATGAGATATTCATTTTCATCCTCTGATGATTTTACATCAAGCTTACATCTAATAGCCCACGACCATAGTTACATTTTTTTGTTTGTTTTTGGGCAAATATGACTATTCAACCGCCTGTTAATTATGTAAAATAGGTCTAACCTACTTTTTAGTAATTCATGGATTGCTTCCCTTTCTTGTTCTTGCCCCTTGAATACAACTGAAATATACATAGAATCCGAACATTTTCAGTTTTTTCTTCAAGCAGAAAAGGAAAATAAGTAGATCATGACGTGTCTAATGTAAATTGGACAAGCGACCTACTTCAAGCAGGGAAATCTGTATATTTTCTTTTTAATACCAACTTATCATTATCATGTGAGAGGAGATTTTCCATGCAACGTTTTAATCGTTCCATTGGCGCAAGATTGCGGATTATGATTATATTGATTCTGCTCTTCGCGTCCCTTCTGTTCAGTGTCAGTTTTTATGCAGTATCCATGAGTATCATTAATAACAGTGTCATTCCTCAGGTGGATCAAATGCTGGAAACCGGGGCCAAGAGTGTGTATCAGGATCTTAATATTTCTTTGGCAGTTCAGGCACAGCAAGGAAATGGTTCAGATTCCGGGTCTGGTATGCAGATGGAATCTTATCTTCAAGATAAGGTCAACACGCTTAAACTTGAATCGGCATATATCGCAGTGGTGAAAGATGGTAATGCCGAAGTTGTCGCACGAAATGAAAAATCGGTATATAAGGTTAAAGATGTACTTGTTCCTGTGGAGGATATCAAAAAAGCAAAACAAGGCGAGATGAATGTCAGTGACATTTACAGCGATTCATACGGATTACACAAAACCGCCTTCTTTGCCATAGCGGGCAGTAACCTGGTCCTGGGTGTGAACGAGGACGTTGGATTTGTGCAGGACAAATCCCAACAAATTTTATGGATCTGCATAGGTATTACAATTGTAACGCTTCTGCTGGGTGGAATTATTTCTACCATTGTCGTACGCAAGGTTGTAGAGCCTATTGCCGAATTGGTTCGTCATAGTGAAAAAATTGCTCAAGGTGACCTGTCGCAAGAACCGAAGGTTATCGGTAACAACGAAATTGCGCAGCTTGCCCGCAGCTTCCAATCCATGTCCCACAATCTGAAAGAAATGATCGGTCATGTGCTTTCCACATCCGGTGCGGTTGTACAAGGCTCGGACGAGCTGCTTCGCCGGACTGAAGCCATGGGTGTAAAAGTACAGGACTCTACAGTTGCCGCAGAGGAAGTGGCAAAGGGTAGTACCAGCATAGCTTCTGCTGCTGCTGAAAATGCACAGGCTATGGAGGAAATCGCTCAAGGTGTTCAACATATCGCCTCCTCTGCCAATGATGTATCCGATCAGATCAGTGAAGCAACCGAAGAAACAGTGAACGGTAATACACTCGCTCAAAATGCTGTTGCCCAAATGTCGCAGGTAGGACAGGCTGCCGATGAGTCGCTTCGATACATCCATAGTATGAATGAGCGCTCCGAGGCCATTGGTAGCATTGTTTCAGCTATTTTTGATATTACGAAGCAGATTCAAATGTTGTCCCTGAATGCCTCCATTGAGGCTGCCCGTGCGGGTGAGCATGGACGCGGCTTCGCCGTTGTAGCCGGAGAAGTTCGCAAGCTGGCCGAGCAGTCGAAAGAAGCGACACAGCAAATTTCCGATTACCTGGTAACCATCCAGGAAGTATCGCAGCAGTCCGTTGACTCTGTGACCCGGGTCAGCCGTGAAATCCATTCGGGAACGGAAATGGTGCAGCAAGCGAGTACAGCCTTTAATCAGCTAAGTCAGCTCATGCAGACGATCAACGCGACGATCCAGACGGTATCCGCAGCAACAGAGCAGGTATCCGCCAGCTCGGAGGAAGTATCGGCTTCCGTGGAAGAGACAGCTCTCATCGCTGCCAATGCCCAGCTTATGATTCAGGAAATCGGTTTAAATTCCGATGAGCAACTGAATGAAATGGAAGGCTACAGCGAGGTCGTACGCCAATTAAGCAAGCAAGCGACCGAACTGCAAACAGCCGTACAAAAATTCAAAATCAAGTAAGCTGAACTACAAGGAAAGAGGTATCTCGCGGCCACGAACACGGCTGTGGAGATACCTCTTTATTTTTTAAAGCGTGATGTTATACGATCATCTATAAAGGTTAAGAGTCCATCCCCATAATGCGGTAGATTCGGTCCATGTCCAAATGAGCCCGCACCACCTCTGCAACACGGTCAAACTCACGTTCCTTGGCTTCACGTACGGTAAAGGTGCTATCCAGCCCTGCCAAGCCCTTGGCTTGTCTCAATCCATCCAGCCAGGAACGGCGAAAACGATCATTATCAAACACACCATGCAAATAGGTACCCCATACTTTACCATCCGCTGTTCCCCAACCTTCCTCAAAGGCTGTTCCCTCGCCGCGACGGATATGGAATAAGGTGTGCATTGGGTTCATTCCCTCGGTACCATCTTTAGGCGCGTGTGGTTCTGTAACACACTCCGTGACGCCCATATGTATTTCATAGCCTTCAATTATCGACGTGGGAGCAGAATCCGAATCGGGTGCAATTAGCAACAAGGGGCAGTGATTAGACAAGGTTCCCTGTACGCGTACCGTTTGCTTTTCCTTTAAAAAGGTCGTGGATAGCGCCAGCCAACCTAACCCTTCTGCCTGCTGCGGCAACCCAGATTCGACCGCTTCGGGATCAAACAAGGCTGTGCCGAGCATCTGATAACCTCCACAAATGCCAACCAACTGCGTGTGTCCCGTATTCATAGCCTCCCGAATGTCCTGCTCCAGACCTCTTGTCCGCAATTCAAGCAGATCGCCAATCGTGTCCTTCGTCCCCGGTAAAATAATAGCGTCAGGTACACCCAGTTCTCCGGCCTCCGTGACATAACGTACACTCACATCCGGCTCTACGGCCAAAGCATCCGTGTCTGTAAAATTGGAAATACGCGGATAACGAATGACCGCGATGTCCAGCGCTTTATCCTTTGCAGACAGCTTGGGCTTCTTGTCCAGCACCACAGAATCCTCTGCCTCAATGCGGATATCCGGTAGATAGGGCAGCACGCCGAGTACAGGAATACCGGTTCGTTCCTCCAGCCAGTCCAGTCCCGGCTGAAGCAGGGACAAATCCCCTCTGAACTTGTTAATGACAAATCCACGGATACGCTGCACCTCATGCGGCTCCAGCAGCTCAATCGTTCCTACCAGAGAAGCGAAAACACCGCCCCGGTCGATATCCGAAATAAGCAGCACGGGAGCGTCCGCCCAGCCCGCAAGATTCATATTTACAATATCGCGGTCCTTTAAATTAATTTCTGCCGGACTGCCTGCCCCTTCCATAAGCACAATGTCATAGGTATCACGCAGCCGATTCAGCGCGTCCATGACCGTCTGTTTGGCTTGCGGCAAAAAATTCTTTCGATAATCGGAAGCACTCATATATGCATAAGGCACACCGTGAACAACAATTTGTGAATGCATATCCTTGACCGGTTTGATCAAAATCGGATTCATGTCGGTCGTCGCTTCAATACCGCAGGCTTCTGCCTGCACACCCTGAGCGCGTCCAATTTCTTTGCCGTCCTCGGTGACATAAGAATTTAGCGCCATATTTTGTGACTTGAACGGTGCGGGACGATAGCCATCCTGCGTGAATATACGGCACAGTGCAGTGGTCACCACGCTTTTGCCCACATCCGATGCTGTGCCCTGGAGCATAAGCACCGCTGCGGGATTCGTGCGGGACGGTTCGAAATTTGACAATTGCCTCTTCCCCTTTTACCAATTCATTTAAAAATCTGCCTACAGTCCGTGCAAAATTACAATAAACAGCAATAAAACGGTCTCCAGCAATTCGTTCAAGGCTCCGTAAATATCCCCTGTCAGTCCTCCCAAACGGCGGTTAATACGGCTTGCTGTGAAGCTTCCAACACCATTAGCCAGCAGCGGCAGCAGCAAAAAGCCTGTCCAAATGGCTAATTCGCCCGGATGGGAAAAAATTGACTGCCCATACGCTATAAAAGATGTATTGCCCAAGCCGCCTGTTCCTGTGAACCATCCGGCAATGATAAATTGCCCTACTGCGGCACACACCGTAATGAGTACAGCCCAGAACACAGCCAATCCGGCACGTCTGCTACTCATATCAGCAAAACGCGCCGCCAGTCCATCATCATTACGAGCTTTCGGCCAACGCTTCATCGCGCTTACCATAAACCAGCGGCTCCAAACCATCGGAAGCAGCAATAAACCGGACAGATCCCGTTCAGCCAGCACCGTATACAGCAAAGAAGCCTTGAGCATAAGCAACAACACACAAGCAATGACACCCATCGCTCCTACACGGCTATCCTTCATAATCTCCAGCATCCGTTCACGGGAACGGTAGCTGAACAAAGCATCAGCCGCATCCATCCAGCCGTCCAGATGTAATCCACCCGTGAGCCAGACCCAAACAGCAAGAGTAAGAACTGCACATGGCAACGGTGGCAATATCAGAGAAGCAAGCGCTGCAAAGCACCATACAATGAGGCCAATGACCATCCCTACCAACGGATAATAGCTTGCACTACGTTTTAGCAGCTCTGGCGAAAAATCCAGCTCCGCCTTAACTGGAAGACGGGACAAAAATTGAAAAGCCGCCGCAATCGCCTGACGTTCGCCGCTCATAGCTTGTATTCCAACTGTTTTAGTTCTACGGGAATGCCAGCCGTCACCAGAAATACCTCATCACAAAGGCGGGCGATCCGCTGATTCATCATCCCGCTTAAATCCCGATACAGCCGTCCAAGCGGATACTCGGGCACAATGCCATCACCGACCTCATTGGTCACGATGACAAGTGGCCCCGGATACTGCTCCACAGCTATCGCCAGTTCATCCATGGCGGCACGGGCCGCAGCTTCGTCGTCCTCACCTGCGGCCAGCAGCACGTTCGACAGCCAAAGGGTCAGGCAGTCGACCAGCACCATCGGCGCGGACGCTGGCTGCGGTGTTTGACTGGCGTGCAAGTTGGCAGTGTCACTGCCGCGCTGCTGTTCCACAGCGACAGACTGCGCCGCAGAATGCAAAACGCTGCGGCCTTCGCCTGTTGGCGATGCGTCAGGCTGCGCCACTGAGAACGCAGCAGATGCGCCCGATGCAGAGGCTTCGTCGCCAGGATTGGTGCCTTGCGCAGCCAGCCGTGGCTCTACGCCGCCGCCCAGACGCCGCAGCAGCTCCGACAGCGCCTGCTCTTCCTCCAGCGTCTGCCAGTCGTACCCGGCAGACTCGCGCTGGAGCCGATGAAGGGCGATGCGCTCCTTCATCTCCACGTCATAGGCTTGCGCCGTTGCAATGTAGCAGGCGCGCGGGGCGCGCGACATGCACAATCGCTCGGCAAAGCCGCTTTTACCGCTGCGTGCGCCGCCGGTCACGAGCGCCTTCATCGCTGCGCGGCTCCCTGACCGTCCGATACGCCTGCATCGGCAAAGGTCGCCATTTCGCGCATAATGCGGCACGCCGCATCAATCAGGTGCAGGCTAAGCGCACCGCCTGTGCCCTCTCCAAGCCGCATGTCCAGATGAAGCATCGGCTCCAGCTTGAGCTCGCGAAGCACCGCCGCATGCCCGCGCTCGTCCGAGGCGTGCGAAGCGAGCATGTACGCTGCGCTTGCAGGCGCAAGTGTACGCGCAGCGAGCGCAGCTGCGCCGGAGATAAAGCCGTCCAGCACGACCGGACAGCGATGAGCGGCTGCGCCGAGGATGACGCCTGCCAATGCGGCAATTTCCAGACCGCCGACCTTGGTCAGTACATCTAAGGCATCGTTCCCATCAGGCTGGTTCACGTCCAATGCGCGGCAGACGACCGCTATTTTACGGGTCAGCCCAGCCGAATCCACACCTGTGCCCCGGCCGACGATTATTTCTGGCTCCAGCCCGGTAAGGGCACATACGACCGCAGCGCTGGCCGTCGTATTTCCAATGCCCAGCTCTCCGGTTACGAACAGTCGTGTGCCGCCTTTGACTGCTTCCGCAACGGCTTCAGCTCCTGCCAAAACCGCTTGCTCGGCTTCTGTACGCAGCATCGCCGGCCCCTTCGCCATGTTCGCGGTACCCATACGCACCTTGCGGTTCACCAGATCCGCATGAGCGACATCTGCGTTCACACCCACGTCTAGCACCTTGACATCTGCTCCTGCATGACGTGCCAGCACGTTAATTGCCGCGCCGCCGGACAGCATGTTATACAGCATTTGCTGTGTAACCTCAGCCGGGAAGGCGCTGACCCCCTCTTCACACACACCATGATCCGCAGCCATCACCATAACGGTTTTACGGTCAAACTCAGGCTTGTCCACCCCCGTAATGCCTGCTAACTGTATAGCCAGACTTTCCAGCTTTCCAAGACTTCCCGGTGGCTTCGTTAATTGATCCAGATGCTCCGAAGCCGCCAAGGCTGTCGCCCCATCCGGCTGTGCAATGCTGTCTATTAACTGCCGTAATTTTTCGTTCATGCCTTCCACTCCCTGCTCCGTATATATGTGTTTAGCGATCTCATCGTAAATTCTGTTGCTTCAGCACTTGACTCAAGCAAGCTACTCAAGTCGTTCACCCTGACCAGATACATCCCTTGCACGTCTTCGCAGTAAAAGCTGCGGCACACCACTATCCGGGTGAGGCAGCATCACAGGCTCAACACCGTACACATGGCGAATACGTTCCTCTGTTAGCAGCTCTGACGAAGCTCCTAACCCTTCAACCATCCCGTCCTTGAGCACAAGCAAATCATCACAAAACTGGGCAGTCAAATTGAGATCATGCAGAACAGATATAATCGTCACACCTGTTTCCCGGCGCCATTCCGCCAGCAGCTCCATAAATTCAAGCTGATAGCGCAGATCCAAATAGGTTGTAGGCTCATCCAGCAGCAAAATCTGCGGCTCCTGCACCATCACCTTCGCCAAAGCCACACGCTGCCGCTGTCCCCCGCTCAATTGGTCTAACGGCCTGTCCGCCAAAATAGTAAGACCCAGCCTCTCCAGCACGCGATCCGTGATGATTCCCGGGTCCATCCCTTTTTCCTTATCCACCTTTTCTCTACCAAACCAGTCCTGATGGGGAAAGCGTCCCATTTCCACAACTTCCCTTACCGTGTAGCCCACTGGAGGAAGCCCTTCCTGCTGGAGTACAGCCACAAAACGGGAAAGCTCTTTTCTGCCATAGCTGCTGACCTTTTTTCCATATATAAGAACGTTGCCCGAAGTCGGGTGATCCACACCGGAAAGCAGATGCAGCAACGTCGACTTTCCACTGCCGTTCGGACCGATGATGCCCCACCAATCTCCTTCGTCTACGCTCCAGCTTATATTTTTCAACGCATGGAATTCCCCGAAATCACGAGTCAGACTGGCAATCTCCAGCGCCCGGACTCGCGTCTCCTGTGGTCCATTTGCTTCTTTCACAGCAATCCCCCCCTGCGCAGCTTCTTGTTCCGGTACAGGAGATATGCGAAGAACGGTGCACCGACAAAGGCCGTCATGACACCAAGAGGAATTTCCGTCGGAGCCAGCAATGTACGCGCCGCAGTATCGGCCCATGCCATAAAAATAGCCCCGCCCAGCGCGGATAACGGAACAATCATCCGATAGTCGGGGCCCGTCACCAGACGGATAATATGCGGTACAACGAGTCCCACAAAGCCAATCACTCCGCATACCGAGACAGCCGCGGCTGTCAGCAGCGTGGATATGATCAGAACAGATAACTTCGTTGCATCTACATTAACCCCCATATGAGCCGCCTGACGTTCACCCAAGGCCAGAATGTTCAGCACTCGTGCCCGGTTCCACAGAAACACCAGCCCAATGACCACATAAGGTAAAAGAATGCCTGTATACGACCAGCCGCGCAGACTGAGGCTTCCCATTGTCCAGTACAATATTTCATTGACCGTCTCCCTGGACATGGCTGTCAGAAAGGAAACGACCGCACCCAGAAAAGATTGCATCACCACGCCCGATAAAATGAGACTTTGCGTCGGAATTTTGCCGCCTTCCCTCGCCAGCGTCAGCACCATCCACAACGTCAGCATTCCGGTCGTAAACGCCACCAGCGGCAGTGTCCATACGCCTACAAATGAAAATTGAAGCCCCCAATAAATCAGTACCGCTGCCCCTACCGAAGCCCCCGAGGATACCCCCAACGTGTAAGGATCAGCCAGCGGATTGCGCAGCACACCCTGAAATCCGGCTCCCGCCAGCGCAAGCGCTGCGCCTACCAGCATACCCAGTAACACACGCGGCAGTCTGACCTTCAAAATAATCTGCTCTGTGGATGTATTCCAATCCGGTGTAATCGTCTCACCTAACCACGGCAGATGGTTGACCAGAATACCCGTGATTTGGCTGACGGGAAGCTTGGCTGAGCCGATGCCGAGACAGAGCAGCAGCGTCAGCAGCAATAAAGCAAGACCTGCCCCTCCAAAGCCAATCAGTCTACGATTCATTTGAAAATTTCAGGATACACGCCCTTGGCCACTTCCTTGAGACCTTCCGTTACACGCGGACCCGGCCGACTGATCAGATTATCATCCACGGCAAACACCCGGTTGAGACGAACAGCCGATATTTGATCCCATCCACTACGGGCTTTGATGATATCGCCCAGTGTCTGGCCTGTTTTGTCGTCCTTGACATTTTTGCTGTATAAAATGACGTCCGGATTGGCCGCAATAATATTTTCCTCACTGATCTGATACCAGCCCTTTTGTGTTGCAGCCACATTTTCGCCGCCCGCCAAAGAAATCAGCTCGTCCATAAACTCGCCCTTGCCGACCGTCCAGCCGGGTGAAAATTCGACGTAGACTCTCAGCTTTTGCCCTTTACCGATATTTTTAACACCGTTTTTCACTTCCGCTACATCGGCTCTCATCTTGTCGGTTACCGCTCTCGCTTCTTTCTGATGATCGGTAATTTTCCCATATAGTTCGATATTAGCCATGACATCTTCAACCGTTTTCGGCTCGGTTTTAAAAATCATAATTCCCATGTCACGGAGCTTGGTTGTCGCCTGCTCACTGAGTGATATCCCTGCAAAAACGACTTCCGGATTCGCAGCAATGATCGCCTCTTCATTCGGCTTCATAATACCGCCCACTTTGGGCTTCTTTGTAGCCGCTTCCGGGTAATCCGAATAGTCCGATACACCGACAATTTCCTTATCCAGTCCGATGGCGAACAGCGCCTCGGTTTCAGCCGGGGAGACGGAAACGATTTTGTCCGGCGCTTTTTTGAACGTAAACTCCTGCCCGGTCGCATCCTTAATGGTCAGCGGGTAGACCGTTTTGCCCGGAGGCTCCTGAGCGGTTGCCGTCTGCCCCGGTTGCTGTGAAGCTTGATCCCCTTTATTTTCAGCGTTCTTTCCGTTAGCTCCACATGCACTCAGCACAACCGCCAAGACCAGAGCCAATAAGCCTGTAGTCCAGACCTTTATTTTATTCCCTGCCATAATTTACACCCCTCCATATAAATTCTTTTAAGAGCGTCACTTGAACATCATCCGATATCTGCTAAATCCAGCCTTCTTTTCCTTTCAAAAAACCCCTGCATCCTCAGATAAGGACACAGGGGTCACGTTAGCGCAGATCGTACGCAGGCGGCAGTTTCTTCCGCATGGACAGTCACTGCGAACACGTCATCCTTTCCTCGAAGGACTATGGTGACAGGCGGACGGGCAGGTATCCTGACTTACAGAAACATGCGACAGCCTGTTGCTCCTTCATATGCTTTATGGCACATAAAGCAGAGCGGGCTGGCATTTTTCCATTTACAGTGGCGGGACCGCGCCGGATTCAAACCGGCTTCCCTTTTAACAGCGCACCGGAAAGAACCCGAGGGTTTCATCCCGCTGCACCGACCTCGTCTGCTGGATATTTGATGTAGTGTTGGTCAAGCCGTTCTTTTACTTGATGATTATAGGTTAAAAAAGACTGGCTTACAACCCAAACCGCCTGTTTACCTGCCCTATGTCTGTGATCATGAGAAGTATAGCGTAGTCAGTTCATCCAGGTTATTCGGGAGTAGCAAATGCGGAGCCAGAGCTATAAACATCATGCCTGCTCCACCAGCCATCCGGTGAACTTATGCCCTGTAGCCAAATCTGGATGTGATTCTGTAGAACGGGTGGCGGTTAAATCTGCAAATGGCTTTTGTGCCAAACTCAACCGAATCGTAATTGCCGCTCCCGGCTTCGGATTCAGGCTCCAAAAATCATGACCCGGTACCAGCATACAAGCCAACTGACGAATCACTCCACCATGCGTGACGACCAGAACAGAAGGTGGAGCATCAGACAAACCTGTTTTCTGAATCTCCATCATTTTACGCCACTCATACAAAGAGTATAGAAATTCACCCAGGCGGTTCACAAAGTCTTTCCAGGACTCTCCACCCGGCGGCGTAACCCGTTGCGGCTCATCAATCCACGCGCGGTACAACGCCACATCCTTGAGCATATCATACGTTTTTCCATCCCATTCCCCAAAATGAAGCTCTCTCAGACGTGGTTCCATGGTGGCAGACCAAGCAGACATATTATCTGGTTTCAGTTCCGATTCTGGCAAAATGATCTGCAAGGTCTGACGACAACGTATCAAGTCACTACAATAGATTCGGGCAAAGGAATGTCTCTGTAATTTTTCCCGCAAAGACTCTAATTCCTGCTCTGCTCCCGGTAGCAAGCCCAGATCGGAGTGCCCCAGGTATCGACGTTCCCTGTTCCATAAGGTTGTGCCGTGACGTACCAGCACAAGCTCCAAATCCCATTGCGGGTGTTCTGTAAAATAATGCTTCAAGGTCATGTCACTTCCTGCTCTATTGCCGGTGTTCGGTGCGTCACGCTTCATCACTGCGTCCACCCCAGTGCATAGCATCCGGCGGACACGAACAGACACAATCCCACGAACATACTGGACACGGCAAACATCAGCCGAATCGTATGTCGGATATCCTCCGGCTCCATCGGTCGCACCAGTTCTCCCATATATGCACGGAAAGAGCGCACGCCATGATATACATTATAGCCCCCGAGACGAATTCCCAACGCACCCGCAACTGCTGATTCTGGAAAGCCACTGTTCGGACTGGGATGCAGCCGCGCATCTCGCCTTACCATACGCCAGCTACGTCCAGCATCATGCCCATAAACCCACGCCGCTACTACCAGCATACCCGCTGTCAGGCGTGCCGGAATGTAATTAGCCACATCATCCAGACGTGCCGAGGCCCAGCCCAAATGCAGATACTTTTCATTTTTGTAGCCAACCATGGAATCGAGGGTATTCACAGCACGATAAGCCAGAGCTAATGGTGCTCCCCCGATCAGGGCATAAAAAAGCGGGGAAATAATTGCGTCCACGATGTTTTCAGCCACCGTTTCGACGGTACCGCGCGCAATCTCAGGCTCATCAAGCCGCTGCGTATCCCGCCCGACGATCATCCCCAGCTCCCGGCGTGCCGCAGACAGGTCACCTGCCTTCAATTCGCGATACACCGCCATTCCGGCGTCCTTTAGTCCTTTGGAAGCAATCGTGGTGGCGATCAGCACAATTTCCGCGCCGATAGACAGCCACGGATGAATCCAGGCAAGCAAGCGCAGTAACGCCCAGCCAAGCGCGAAGGAGCCGCCCACCACAATCAATGGCAGCAGCAAGCCAGCGCGTTTCAAACCACGGTCACTGTGAACCCGGCGGCGAATCGCCTTTTCCAAGGCAGAAATGGCATGTCCCATGCCGATGACCGGATGTGGCAACCACCTCGGATCGCCGATCAGCCTGTCCAGAAGATATGCAGCCATCATGATCAAGCTAACTATCACGCCGCCGTTCCTCCTCCAGCACTTCACCCAATACAGACAGTAGCATGCCGTTGGCTTCCGTGTCCTTGACTGCAATTCGAAAATGGCTCGCCGTTAGCCCCGGGTACATAGCACAGCTACGTATAAGAATCCCGCGCTGTCCAAGCGCCTGTTGAATGGCCGATGCGCTCCACGTCCCCGGCGCCCGTGCCAGCACGTAATTCGCTTCACCGGGGATGACACCGCAACCCCATTCCGCCAAAGCGGTCAGCAGATGGCTACGCTCCGTAGCAATCAGCTCCTGCGTGCGGCGCTCGTACGCCTCACCGCTCCGCAAACACGCCTCTCCGGCCAGCAACGCCATTCCGTTCACGCTCCAGGTCACCTGCTTGGCGGTCATTCGCCGGATGTAGTCCGGATGAGCAATCGCATAGCCCAAGCGCAAGCCCGGAATCGCATAAAATTTCGTCATCGACCGGATCAAAATCACATGGGGATACCGATCCAGCACAGGCAATAGTGAAATTTGCCGCTCCTGCGGGATAAAATCAATAAACGCTTCATCCACCACCAGCACGGTGTCCGTTTTCCCCGCCGCCTCTGCCAGCTCGCGCAGCTCCTGATCGCCGTATTGCACACCGTTCGGATTATTCGGCTGACCGAGAAACAGAACATCCACCTGCTCCATGAGCTGGAGTATGTCCTCCACATCCGCCTTCCATTGAAGCGAGGCCTTGCCGTACACCCTGCTTACCTCGGCTCCAAATTTGCCTGCCAGCTCGGCATATTCCGAAAAGCACGGCTCCACCGTGCCCACACGCTTGGGAGCCAGTCCCAGTAACAGCAACGCCATACTCTCAGCCGCACCGTTTCCGATACTCAGCGACTCTGGTGGAACATGCAGTCGCCGCGCCAGCATATTTTTAAAATTCCGGTGTCCAGGGTCTGGATAGCGAACCACAGTGTCCAACGCGCTTTGTAGCACCTCAAGCACCTCTGGTGGCGGACCCAGCGGATTAATGTTCGCGCTAAAATCCACAAAATCCGCAGCCGCCCCGCCGAATGTCGCCGCAGCCGTCTCCCTGTCCCCACCGTGACCGTAAACCTCTATCATTGCCTATCATCCTTTCCGGCCGTTCCGAATCATTAGCTCCATTATGGGGCTGCTTTTCGCGTTGCGTCAATGCAAATGAGCTTTTGTGTACATCGCTCACTTGGGTTACAATAGAAGGAGGTACACATAAAACTACACAGTTTATATATACGGAGGAATGGACATGCTGTTCATCGACAACCAGGGCATACACGATCCAGCCATTAATCTTGCCATTGAGGAGTACGCACTCAAGCATCTTCCGCTGGACGACAGCTATCTGCTGTTTTACATTAATCAGCCTTCTATTATTATAGGCAAGCATCAAAATACCATTGAAGAAATCAACGCCGAATTTGTCAGAGACAACAACATTCAAGTCGTTCGTCGCCTGTCTGGTGGCGGGGCTGTATATCATGACCTCGGTAATTTAAATTTCAGCTTCATTACCAAGGATAACGGGGAGTCCTTTCATAATTTCCTCAAATTCACACAGCCTGTCATTGACGCCCTGCGCCAAATGGGTGTGGAAGCCGAAATGACCGGACGCAACGATCTTCAGGTTGGTGAGCGGAAAATTTCAGGGAACGCCCAATTTGCCACGCGCGGACGCATGTTCAGCCACGGTACACTGATGTTTAACCTGAACCTGGACAATGTGGCCGCATCACTGCATGCCAATCCCGAAAAGTTTAAATCCAAAAGTACTAAATCTGTCCGTAGCCGTGTCGCTAACATCAGCGAGCTAATGGACCGTGAGATGACCATTGAGCAATTCCGCGAGGAGCTGCTGCGCTACATATTCGATGCAGAGCTGGATCAGGTACCCCAATATAAGCTAACCGATGCCGACTGGGCCAAAATCCATGAAATTTCCGCTGAACGCTACCAATCATGGGACTGGAACTACGGTCAATCCCCTGAAAGCAATATCAAGCACACACGTAAATTTCCGGTCGGCATTATTGATATCCGCATGGATCTCAAGGAAGGCCACATCCGTGATATTAAAATCTACGGCGATTTCTTCGGTGTGGGTGACGTCGCTGATATTGAAAATATTCTGCGCGGCAAACGCTACGATGAAGGTGAGGTTCGTCAAGCCTTGTCCCCTCTTGATTTGAAGCATTATTTCGGAAATATTGAGCTGGACGATTTTGTAGGACTCGTATTTTTGGAAGACTAACAGCCACTTTTTCCCATTGATTCAATCCAATTCTTCAGTGGTTATAAGGGGACAGGCTCTTAAAGGAGTCGTCCCCTTTTCATTGTGATATTGTCATTTTGAATATTATAAGATACAATTTGGACATTGCCCCATGATAGAGATAAAGGAGAGAATACCGATATGTATAAATTAATTGCCATTGATATTGATGATACACTCATTAACGACCAGAAAGAAGTTACTCCTGCAACGCAACTGGCGCTTGAAGCTGCTGTAGCCAAAGGTGTCGTGGTTACACTTGCAACAGGACGTGCTTATGCATCTGCCAAACAACTCGCCCGCCAAACTGGCTTGAACGTTCCGATCATTACGTACCAAGGTGCCTTGATTAAAAACCTGCTGGACGAAAACGTGCTGTATGAGCGTTATGTTCCACTCGTGGCTGCACGTCGCTTGTATGAATTCTGCGTGGAACGCAATTTGCATCTGCAAACGTATATAGATGACAAATTGTACACACGTGAAGATAATCAGAAAATCAAAGATTACACCGCGCTAAACAATACGGAATATTTTGTTGAGCCTGTATTCAGCAAATTGGTAGAACTTCCTACGCCTAAAATGCTGATTATTGACGAGCCGGAAGTACTGGACAAATTGATTCCAGAACTGCGCGAGCTGCTTGGTGATGAAGTGCATATTACCAAATCCAAGCCTCATTTTCTGGAAATCATGCATCATGAAGGCACTAAGGGTCACGCTCTTACGTTCCTTGCTAACCATTACGGCTGTGATCTGTCCGAAACGATTGCAATCGGCGACTCCTGGAATGATCACGAAATGCTCGAATGCGCAGGCCTCGGCATAGCGATGGAGAATGCCATTCCTGATTTGAAAAAGCTGGCTGATTACATTACTAGCAGCAATAACGAAGACGGTGTTAAGCACGCCATCGACAAATTCGTGCTGAATGCTGAATAATTTGTGCTAATGAAATAGCAACACAACAAAACCTCCAAACGTCGCATATTCAGTAACACGCGGCAGCTTGGAGGTTTTTTCTGTCCTATCATAGGGTGCCTAACAGCTTCTGAATATCAGGCAGCAGAACGCACCTTTCGCCTGTTCACCAGACGGATCATTCCATTGTTCATCAGCATTAATCCGGTCACAATGAGCAGCACCCCCGCCAGCATCCACCAGCTTACATGCTCTCCGTACACCAAGGCTCCCAACCCCACCGCAATCGGCGGTGAAATATACAACCACGTCGTCGGGAAAAGAGGATTTGTACGCTCCATGAGCCAGTAAAACAGTGTATGTGCAATCATCGAACCAAACAGAATCAGATACAATAAAGAGCCCATGGCAGGAAGGTACTGCCACCCCTCAGAACTCCACGGCTCCGTAATCGCAGACAGTACCAGCAGCATCCATCCCCCATGGAGCATTTGCGCCGCATTCAGGGCAATCGGGTTCGTTTCCCGAAATACATCCATCACCCGCTTGGAATAAAGAGCTCCCCCGGAATAACACAGCTCCCCCAGCAAAATGACAAGGCATCCCGCCAGCCACAGGCCGCTGATCTGAACCGCCAATCCGGGCAGCACCACCAGCACCACGCCAAGAAAGCTGACCATGCAGCCAATGACCGTAATCCGCGACGTTTTTTGCCTTAGCAGCATTGATTGCAGAATAACAATCATCATCGGTCCGGTAGCTGACAAAATGGCTCCGATCCCCGAGCTGACATATTGCTCTGCCCAATACAAGGCCGAAAACGTACCAAAGGTCGTTCCCGCTCCAATGAGTACCATTTCCTTCCGCCATAATAACGACCAGCGGACCTTACCCGTGAGCTTCATGGCGATAAACAAAATGGCCCCTGCCGCGAAAAAACGTACGCCCGCCGACAAAAACGGCGGAAGTCCCGCTTCTACTCCCACTTTTATAGCCAAAAACGTTGTACCAAAAATAAGACACATTATCGTAAACGCGATACCAACCATGATACGTCCCTCTCCCTTCAGTTGCTTTCAAGCATACAGGGAGACGAACAGAACAGATGTATACCTACAGAACAGTTGTATACAGTTTTGAAATGTTTTATAGTAAAATACACACAAAAGGAGCGTGGACAGCATGGGCAAGAACAACAGCGAATTACTCTTTCCAGCCGATCATGCCTTAAAGCTGTATGAGCAGGTCATCCATTATGTGACTGTGCGGATTGATCGCGGGGATTGGCAAGCAGACACGAAGCTGCCGTCCGTAAGAAGCCTGGCTCAGGAGCTGGGTGTACATAGGCTAACCGTTTTCCGGGCCTATCAGGAGTTGAAGCAACGGGGGCTGGTCTATGTAAAGGACAAATCTGGATATTACGTTCATGCTTCCCCAGCGACCGGCCATGCGAAATATGCTGGCTACTCGGGGCATTCATCCATTGACCTTACGTTTCACTCCGAATCCGCCCATGCGGCAGATGATCCGTCTGTTTCAGCCTGGAGGGGAATGGATGGACTTAGCCGCGTTCAATCGGTGAATGCGAATTTTCAATTTTCCAAAGCGCTGATTGATCCGTCTCTCCTGCCCAACCGATATTGGGGTGAGCTGATGATGCAGGTATTTGAAAAGCATCCGAAAGTAGCGGCCACCTATTCCTCTGTACAGGGCGATTCCGAGCTTCGGGATGCGATGGCGCAGCATTTTAGCGTCGATAAGCATTTTGCATTGTCACCAGACGAAGTGCTGATTACCTCCGGCGCACAGCAGGCTATCGACCTGATTTCCCGTTCTCTGATCCGGACAGGAGACCGCGTGTTGACTGAGCGTCCCGCCTATGGCCCTGCTATGGAAATATTCCGCAGACAAGGTGCACGCCTGACCATGACCGATATCCAACCGGAAGGCTATGATATGGAACAGATTGAATGGTGCATGAAGACAGAAAAGCCACGTGTGTTCTATATCAATCCAACGTTTCATAACCCGACTGGCTTCACGGTACCCGATGAACAGCGCAAGCGTCTGCCCGAGCTGGCCGAGCGCTACGGCTGCCTTATTGTCGAGGACGACAGTACCTATGACATCAGCTTTGGGCAAAAGCCGCCGTTACCTATTTTCGCTTATGATATTTCGGGAAGCGTCGTCTACATTCGCAGCTATAGCAAATATGTCGCGCCAGGTCTGCGAATCGCAGCCGTGACCTGCCGACCACAGCTCATGAACAGCCTGCTGAACGTCAAAGCGCTGGTAGATAACGGCTCGCCACTGCTGAATCAAAAGCTGTTCCTGCAATACTTTCAATCTCCACGCATGCAGCAGCATCTCAAAAAGCTATGTATAGCGCTCCAGATTCGTAAGGAAACGATGGAAGACAGCCTCCGCGATTCCGGCTGGACATGGACCAGCCCGGCAGGCGGCCTCAGTCTGTGGCTCCAGTTGCCTTCTACGTTGAAACCTAATGAACTGCTCTCCAAATGCGTACAGGAGTCGGTCACCTTCGTACCGGGTAATGTATTCGATCCGATTGGCGAGGAAGGCAAAACGCATGTGAGATTGTCCTATTCGTATGCCAACGAGCTGCAAATCAAAGAAGGCATCGCGACCCTTCTCCGCATCAGCCGGACGATGTAAGGGACAGCATTATTCCAATGGCAGGCTCATTCCGGTCCGTGCCAGGCTGATCCCTTCCAGAAGCCCGTAGTTGCGTGTGGCATCCACATCATGAGACATATGTGTAAATACCGTGCGGTTGGGCTGGAGTCTCCCTATAAGCTCCTGAGCCTCCAGCATGTCATATACCGAGCGGGATGCATATTCGGCTTCTTCATGATAAAAGCTCGTTCCCAGCACGAGCAAATCCAGATTGTGCAGGGGCAGAATTTCCGCATCATTTAGTCCGATCGAATCTGAACAGTAGGCCCACGAGAAGCCGTCCTTTTCCAGTCGATAAGCGTAAGCATATCCGTTCTTCCCGTGATTCACACGCCAACCCCGGATATTCCATCCTCCAAGCAAGGCTCCCTGATCGACAGGGATAAGGTCAAGATGCCCCGGAAGCCAGGAAAATTGACGCAGGATCGTGTCGATTACCTCCTGTGGAGCGTACAAACGGCCTCTGTTTCCCGTCCAGCGGCAGGCATCCGCCCATTCCGGCAGTCCTCCAATATGGTCAAAATGTGCGTGCGTCACGAGGATCGTACGGATAAAGCGTAGCCCGCGCATTTCCAGTTGTTTGCGCCAGTCCGGGCCGCAATCAATCATAAAGTCCTCCGTCTCGCTTTCGATCATCACAGACGACCTCAGCCTCACATTTGCCCCTGTCGTGCGGGCCTCCGTACATACGAGACAATCACAATATACACGCGGAACGCCCATCGCATCCCCCGTGCCAAGAAAAATAAGCCGATTCATGGTTTAACTCCTATCTATCTGGGTGTTTTTACTACTATTATAACGAACACATCAAGTCTGCGTAAATCCTTCCAGCGCCCAACGCCAAAAGGAGCATGCCCAAACCTTGAAATCAGGCCAGACATCCCCTTAAGTATGATCGCGTTATAATTTTAAATCATAATAGGCATTGGATCTTTCTTGAGACGGTTTTCCACCATCCAACTGGACTGGTCGTTATACAGATAAGCCCGATGCACCAGTACGCGCACCTGCTGACCGGGCTCCAGCGTGGACTTCTCCAGCGAACGGTACGTCATGAGTCGATGATCCCCGACCTGTACTTCGACCATCCATTCACTCCCCCGAAAATGCAAATGCTTCACAATGCCTTCCTCGGTCGCCGACAAAAGCGCAAACTCCTCGCTTGGCCCGACATCAATATACTCCGGACGGATCAAGGCACGTGCTCCCGTTCCGGCAGCTTCCTCGAAGCCTTTGAGACTGCCCGCCTGTTCGATCACCGTCGATTCCCCAATAAAGGAAGCTACGAACGGGGTCCCTGGCTTTTTATAAATATCCCAAGGTGTTCCCTTCTGCTCCAGCCGTCCCTGATTAATCACCATAATTTCATCGGCTACTTCAATAGCCTCATCCTGATCATGCGTAACGAAAATCGAAGTGATTCCCACCCGCTCAATCAACTCCCGCAGCCAGGTACGCAGCTCCTGGCGAATCTTGGCGTCAATGGCTGCAAAAGGCTCATCCAGCAGCAGTAATTGAGGCTCCGGTGCCAAGGCGCGTGCAAAAGCAACCCGCTGCCGCTGTCCACCAGACAACTGATGCGGATAACGATGCTCGAAACCTTTGAGTCCTGTCAGCTCGACCAGCTCTGTGACGCGTTCCTTGATGCGGGCTTTGGAGCTTTTTTTCACTTTTAGACCAAAGGCAATATTGTCGTACACGCTCATGTGCTTGAACAAAGCATAGTTTTGAAATACAAATCCGATTCCGCGTTCCTGCGGGGCCAGCTCGTTTACCCTTTTTCCGTGAAAATGAATTTCTCCCGCATCCGGTTGCTCCAGACCTGCCAAAATCCGAAGAATGGACGTTTTACCGCCACCACTCGGACCGAGTAAACCAATCAGATGACCCGCTTGAATATCAAAGGATACGTCCTTAACCGCATGAAAATTACCGAAATGCTTGTTTAAACCCCTTACTTCCACATGCATAACCGTACACTTCCTTTCCGCTTCTGAACCTGTGCAGGAACAGCAGCAGCCTTGCTTACCGCAAAGCGCGTACCTCATTTGAAATCATATTATTATTCCAATGTATATACTATGTTTTTCTTATGTGATACTTTATCAAAGGAAAGCTTTCGTCGTCAACTCTATATATTACGTCAGGTGTTCATTGGGTAAAGTAAAATGGGTAAAGTAATAAGAAGAAGGGAGAGTGTAATAATGTTGCATACTTTAGAATTATCCACTAGCGGACGAGATGAGATGCGTGATATTACACGCGAGGTCGCTTCATTGATCGAAAAAAGCGGAGTCCAGGAAGGAACCGCACTGATCTATTGTCCACACACAACGGCCGGAATAGCCATTAATGAAAATGCAGACCCGGACGTCAAACATGATGTGATTTTAAGGCTGGATGAGGTTTATCCGTGGGAGCATCCCCAATATCGCCATATGGAAGGGAATACGGCATCCCACCTAAAATCTATCACCACAGGTCCCTCTCAGACTGTCATTATTCATGATGGAAAGTTGTTGCTCGGACGGTGGCAGGGGCTTTATTTTTGCGAATTCGACGGACCGCGCAGACGCCAGTACCATGTGAAAATCATGAAGGACTGACCATGCAAAAAAACAGACCATGATGTTCTCCTGCTGGATGCATCATCGTCTGTTACAATCTTAGTCGCTTTCGCAAAGTACCGTAATGATAAGGCACCGTCATGAAGTGAACATATCCAGAAAAGCGCCCTACAGATTCATAGCCGAGGCGTGTGATTGCAGGTACGCTCATAGGTTTCTGCACAGCAGCTTTACATGTGCCAAAGCAGCGGGCCTGATTTCTTCAAATGTTAAACCATCCTGAATATAAAAGGATACAAAGCCATGCATAGACAAAAACAGACTTTGCGGTACTCGTGAAGAATCTTCCTCTGAATGTCCCTGATCACTCAATTCCTGACGGATCATGGACGCGAATAATTCCACACAACGGTTTTGCTCCGTGCGACAGTAAGCGAACAGTTCTTCATCGTGCATCATGAACATAATTTCGTATTGATAAGGATTTTCCAAGCCAAAACGGATAAACTCCAGCATCAAGTGCTCCAGTCTGTTCAGACCATCCTCTGGGGTGCCTGTTGCTCCTTGTAGTAGAATTCCGCGTAACGTATTAAAATCCTCAATTACAATGGCGTAGAACAGTTCAGCCTTCTCTTTAAAATGATAGTATAACGAACCATGACTGTAACCCAGATGCTGGCCAATGCTGCGCATTGAAATCGCACGGTAGCCCTTGGTAATAAACAAGTGCCTGGCCGCTTCCAGAATCCGCCCTCTTGACAACTCCTGTTCTACTGCTCTTCTAGCCATATTTTTTATTCCCCTTCAATAAAGTAAAGCTGCTCTCCCTCCGACACAAGCGATTGCCCCTGTGTCAAGTCTGTTATCCAGTTGCTGAAGGATTCCGCATCACCAGCCAGCGGCAGACAGGTTAAGGTAACTTTATCCGTAAACATGGTTTCTCCTGTACGGATGCTGCGATTTCGCAATTCATTTTCCACTTTGCCCAACCAGGTGTAATCCAATTCCACAAAAATTTCACGATGCAGCACACGCGTAATCGCATCCCCTGCCTCAATGGCTGCAACAGCACCGTCTGAATATGCACGAATCAGACCGCCTGCTCCCAGCAAAATCCCCCCAAAGTAACGGGTAACGACAATTGCCACATTTTTCAGCTTCTGGTTACGGATAACCTCCAAAATGGGCTTGCCCGCCGTACCGCTCGGTTCACCGTCATCCGATTGCTTCTGGATTTCGTCTCGTTCCCCGATCATGTAGGCAGAACAATTATGGGTTGCGTTCCAATGCTCTTTTTTAATGCGCTCGATAAAAGCAGCCGCTTCTTCCTCGGTCTGAACAGGCTGGATGTGACCGATAAAACGGGATTTCCGGATCACAATTTCCTTGCTGCCGGAGCCGCGTACAGTTCGGTATTGTTCCAACATTTCACGTATAACCTTCCTTACTTCATTTTACAAGAAAGCAGTCCCCCGCTTCTGGCAGCCGGTGAACTGCTTTCCTGTACTTTATTTGGTGCTATACGCTATAACGCTCCTATCTGAAATCCTGTTTCAGTCAGGAGTTTACAGCTTCCTTATTCGGACAATCTCGCTTCAAGCTCCGCTTTTTGCTCTTCGAAGCCTGGTTTACCCAGCAGAGCAAACATGTTTTTCTTGTAAGCTTCTACGCCCGGTTGATCGAACGGATTCACACCCAACAGGTAGCCGCTGATGCCACAAGCTTTTTCGAAGAAATAAGCCAGGTACCCGAAGGAGTAAGGGCTCAAGTCAGGAATGTTCACAATCAGATTCGGTACTTGTCCATCTGTGTGAGCCAGCAATGTACCCTGGAATGCTTTTTTATTTACAAAGTCCACCGTTTTGCCTGCCAGGAAGTTCAGTCCATCCAGATCATCCTCATCTGCTTCGATGGTGATGTGGCTAGGTACATTTTCCACTTGGATAACCGTTTCGAAAATGTTACGGCTACCTTCCTGGATGAATTGTCCCATGGAGTGCAGGTCAGTCGAGAAGTCAACGGAAGCAGGGTAGATACCTTTGTAATCCTTGCCTTCGCTTTCGCCGTACAATTGTTTCCACCACTCGGAAACGAAATGCAGGGACGGCTCATAGTTCACGAGAATTTCAATAGCTTTACCTTTACGGTACAACGCGTTACGAACGGCTGCATATTGGTAAGCCTCGTTCTCAGCTACATTCGGATTGCTGTATTCCTTGGAAGCGTCTGCCGCCCCTTGGAGCATTTCCTCAATGTTAATGCCAGCTGTAGCAATCGGCAGCAAGCCTACTGCTGTCAGCACGGAGTAACGGCCACCTACATCATCAGGAATAATGAAGGATTCGTAGCCTTCCTCATTAGCCAGTTTTTTCAGAGCACCGCGTTCTTTATCTGTTGTTGCATAAATACGTTTGCGCGCTTCTTCTTTACCGTATTTTTTCTCCAGAGCCGCACGGAATACGCGGAAAGCGATAGCTGGCTCTGTTGTTGTACCTGATTTGGAAATGACATTCACGGAGAAATCTTTTCCTTCAATCAGTTCCAACAGATGATTCACATATGTAGAGCTGATGTTATTGCCTGCAAAATAAACAGCCGGGCCTTTGCGCTTGTCCTTAGGCAGTGCATTGTGGAAGGAATGCGACAGCATTTCAATCGCAGCGCGTGCGCCAAGGTAAGAACCGCCGATGCCGATGACGATCAGCACTTCGGAATCACTTTGGATCTTTGCAGCAGCTTTTTGGATGCGTGCAAACTCTTCTTTATCATAATTGGTAGGCAAGTCAATCCAACCCAGGAAATCGGAACCTACACCGGTTTGGTTATGCAGCTGCTCATGAGCCAGCTTGATGGGTTCTGCAAAATAATCAATTTCGTGCTGTCCTACAAAGGAGAGCGCTTTGGTGTAATCAAAAATAACTTTTTTAGACATGTTTGGAACCTCCTGTTTTGTATTGCTAAGACCATGAATACGAACATAAGGACTTAGGAATAGGATACTTTAATTTGCAGGGCCTGACAAGCTTGCGTTACCTGTATGTCCGGTGCCTTGCCAGACCCTAGTCTAGATAGGGTGGCATACCCATGCTACAATAAACGGAGATCAACTGATTCAAACCGTCAAATCAAGCCGAACTCGCATCTGCATCGGACGGCAACCTCCAACAAGAAAGGTGATTAGCTATGAAGAACATCGGATTTATCGGACTGGGCACCATGGGCGCCCCGATGGCATCCAACCTGCTGAAACAGGGATATGGAGTCACGGTCTACAACCGCACCGCCTCACGCTGCGAACCACTGGCAGAACAAGGCGCACGTACGGCTTCAACGCCCCGTGAGGCGGCTGAAGGCCAGCAGCTGGTCATTACCATGGTCAGCGATGATCACTCGATCCGTGATATCTACTACGGCGAGGACGGCGTGTTTGCCGGTCTTACGTCTGGTGTAACTGTGATGGACAACAGCACCATTTCACCTGAGCTGGTCAAACAACTGGCCGCCGAAGCGGACAAGCTGGGCTGTTCCTTCATTGATGCTCCAGTAACGGGCAGTAAGCCTGCTGCTGTAGACGGCACGCTTGTGTTCATGGTTGGCGGTGACGCGGAGGCCATTGCCGCACAGTCGGACGTTTTTGATACGCTGGGCAAAAAGGTGCTTCACATGGGACCGAATGGCAGCGGAGCCGTCGCCAAGCTCGCACATAACACGATGGTCGGTATTAACAACCTCGCTCTGGCTGAGGGCTTCGCCATTGCTGCTAAGTCCGGCATTCCGGCGGAAAGCTTCCTTGAACTGGTACAGCTCGGATCGGCAGGCAGCAAGGCTGCTGACCTGAAAGGACGCAAAATCATCGAGCATGATTTCAGCAACCAGTTCTCACTGGCCTTGATGCTCAAAGACTTGAAGCTTGCTGCCTCGCTGACGGATAGCCAGTCCATCCCGGCGCCTATGCTGTCCATTGCCAAAAGCCTGTTTCAAGCCGGGCAAACGCAAGGCTATGGCGACGAGGACTTATCCGCTGTCGTGAAGACCTATGAATCGTGGATCGGCCGCACTATTGGCGGTAAGCCACTCGAATAAGCCGCATCCTTCTTTTTAACCATGTTGCTGTGCTTTTGTACATATCGCATAGCTTATAGGGTAAGCACACTTGACTTAGAGTCGAGTGGTGCTTGCCCTTTTTTCACTACTTATTCCGGGTAAGAACAGCAGTAATCTGTTACGCTTCGTACTTCCAGCTTGAATGAAGATTGTGCAGGCACGTGGAACGTTGCCGTTCCCTGTATTTCCAGCCATTCCTCAGTACCTGGAAGCAACACCTTCAAATCCCCTGCCAAAATCTCCATAATCTCACGAGAATCCGTTCCGAATTCATACGTTCCAGGCAGCATAATACCCAATGTAACCTTACTGCCATCACCCAAAATAACTGTACGGCTTGTGACCTGACCGCCGTAATATACATTTGCTTTTTTAACTACGCTGACTCCATCAAACTGTGTCATTCGTTATCCCCTCATCTGCTCATCAATGGTTGAATGAATATTTATGGATCATAACATAGTTTTGATCCAAGCCTCAGTATGAAAATACACAAGGCTACAAAATTCCTCAATGTATGAAACAAACAGCCGTAAGCCTTGCTCAGGTTACGACTGTCTGTTTAAAGATTGTTTTATTTCAACAAAGTTTTTACACGATTAACAACGTTCTCTACCGTAAAGCCATATTCCTTAATGACGCGGTCGCCAGGTGCGGATGCGCCAAATGTGCTGATACCGAGAATGTCGCCTTGGTCGCCGACATATTTTTCCCAGCCCAGTGGATAAGCCATTTCTACAGCCAAACGTGCTTTTACTTCAGGCAGTAGAACGGAATCTTTGTATGCTTTGTCTTGTTTTTCGAACAGATCCCAGCTTGGGAAGCTGATAACGCGTACTTGGATACCTTGCTCCGCCAGTGCTTCCTGGGCTTTAACAGCCAGTTGTACTTCGGAACCCGTAGCCAGAATTTGAGCAACCGGCTTGCTGTCTGTCGCATCTGCAACGACATAAGCACCGCGTTTGATACCTTCGCGTGCATGCTCAGCAGTAGCAGCCAGGATTGGCAGGTTTTGACGAGTCAATACCAGAGCAACCGGGTTTTTCTTGTTTTCCAGCGTGTAAGCCCAAGCAGCAGAAGTTTCATTGCCGTCCGCCGGACGAATGACCGTCAGGTTCGGGATAATACGCAGGGAAGCCAATTGTTCGATTGGCTCATGAGTCGGGCCATCTTCACCAACAGCAATACTGTCGTGAGTCAGAACGTAAGTAACAGGCAATCCCATCAGAGCTGCCAAACGAACGGCCGGACGCAGGTAATCCGTAAACACGAAGAATGTACCGCCGAATACTTTTACCCCTTGGTGCAATGTCATACCATTCATCGCAGCAGCCATACCAAACTCACGGATACCGAAATAGATGTTACGGCCGGCATAGTCTTCTGGTGTAAAGTTCGTCAGGTTGTTCAAGTGTGTCATCGTGGAGCTTTCCAGATCGGCAGATCCGCCAGTCAGGAACGGTACGTTTGGAGCCAATCCGTTCAGTGCATTACCGGAAGCCACACGAGTCGAAACTGCTTTGTCTTCGGTCGTGTACTTCGGAAGATCACGGTCCCATCCTTCTGGAAGGTCGCCGTTTACGGCTGTTTCGAACTGAGCTGCCAGGTCAGGGTGAGCCGCTTTGTATTTCGCGAACTGCTCATCCCATGCTTTGTTAGCTGCGATGCCGCGCTCTTTTACTTTAGCAAAATGCTCACGAACCTCTTGCGGTACATGGAAGTCCTCTTCATATACCCATTTGTAAAATTCTTTAGTCAGCTTGGCTTCGTCTGCACCCAGTGGGGAACCGTGAGTACCGCCATGTCCGCCTTTACCTTGTTTGTTCGGACTTCCGTAGCCGATGACTGTTTTCACTTCAATCAACGTAGGGCGTGTCGAGTCGCCTTGCGCTTCCTCAATCGCTTTTTGGATCGCTGGAAGGTCGTTACCATCTTCTACGCGCAGCACTTGCCAGTTGTAAGCTTCAAAACGTTTTGCAACACTTTCGGAAGAGGACAGGTTCAGCTTGCCGTCCAGTGTAATATCGTTGGAATCAAATAATACAATCAGCTTGCCCAATTGTAGACGCCCAGCCAGCGAAGCCGCTTCGTGAGACAGGCCTTCCATCAGATCGCCGTCGCCGCAGATTGCATACGTGAAGTGATCCACAACTTTGAATTGATCTTTATTATAGGTAGCGCCCAGTTGAGCTTCAGCCATTGCCATACCTACGGCCATAGCTACACCTTGTCCCAGAGGTCCGGTCGTAGCGTCTACACCAGCGGTATGTCCAAACTCAGGGTGACCTGGTGTAAGGCTGCCCCATTGACGGAATTGTTTCAGTTCTTCCATAGGCAGATCATAGCCGCTCAGGTGCAGCAGGCTGTACAGCAGCATGGAGCCGTGTCCTGCGGACAGTACAAAACGGTCACGGTTAATCCATGTAGGGTGATTCGGGTTATGATTCATCGTTTTAGCAAAAAGTTGGTAGCCCATCGGCGCGGAACCCATCGGCATGCCGGGATGTCCCGAGTTTGCTTTCTCGATAGCATCGATTGCCAACGTACGGATTGTCGTAATGGACAAATTGTCGATCGTGGAGTTTTCATCCTTTTGAATCGTTTGATTCTGGTCAGTCATAGTTAGCCTCCTCATATTGTAAAAAGTATGCCAATTGCATTTGGTCATGCTCTCCAATACCGCCGTCCGATATAGTAACGACGCCCATTGAAGTGAGTGAATCTGCTTGAATGTTTCAATATGACTTATACATCCTTAAATATTGTACCATTTGCCGTGCAGGTTTGCCAGATCGTTTATAAAGATGGTTGTCGAAATGTCGTACCGAGTCCTCATATAAATATACCCGCAAAGTATTAACCTCATGTGTACTACCCTCCACTTACGCTAACGCTTAGAGGTGAGGGCTTCTAAGGTAATCGTACCTAACGGTACGAGCTATCAAGCCTGAACCATGCTCTATTGTGGGCTACAATTGCTCTAACAGCCGCAATCCTTCGCTTCTGATATTGATAGAAGCGTTCCCATCCCTATCTGACACAAAACCACATTCACAGTGGAATATACGTTCAGAAAGGGATAGAGATTCCTTTACTTTACCGCAACACGAGCAAGTCTTAGACGATGGAAACCACTTGTCTATTTTTATCAGTTTTTTTCCTTGCTCCTCTAACTTGTATTGGAGAAATGTCGTGAACATTCCCCAAGCATTGTCAGCAACGCTTTTGCCAAAGTTCAGGGCTTGCGACATTCCTTTCATATTGAGGTCTTCAATGACCACTCCGTCATACCGTTTGGCCAATTTGTGTGATTCCTTATGTAGAAAGTCTTTTCGTTGGTTGGTGATTTTTTCATGAATCTTTGCTACTACCATCCTTTGCTTGTTCCAACGAGAAGAACCTTTCACACGTCTGGATAAGGTACGTTGTGCTTTCACTAAACGATCTAACATTTGACGGTAGAAACGAGGATAATTGGCTTTCTCACCCTCACTACCGACATATAGTTCAGCCATTGTAAAGTCTAACCCAACGACGGTTTCGACTTGTTTTTGAATACGTTCCGTCTCATATTCAGTGAGAATAGACACGTAGTATTTCCCAGTGGATGTCATCGAGATCGTACATGACTTCATGATATGTTCAGCAGGGATTTCTCTATGTTGTTTTACTTTCACCCGTTTGAGCTTTGGTAATTTGATATAGCCATTCATAAGCATAATGTTTCCGTTCATAACATGGGTTGTGTATGATTTTCTTGCCTTCTTACTCTTGAATGTAGGGAAATCAGTCGTTCCACTATAGAAATTTCTGTAAGCAGTCTGCAAGTTTAATTGGGCATTAGCCAATGCCAAAGAATCGACTTCTTTCAGCCACACAAACTCATCTTTGTATTTGCAGGGGTAGGGAACTTTTGCTTTTTCAAGGCTTCTTTATCGTCCTTGAATTGTTCGTAAACTTCCTTGCGTTCAGCTAACATTTTGTTATACACAAAACGAACACAACCAAAAGTTTTACGCATAAGGTGGGCTTGTTCCTCTGTTGGATACAAACGGAACTTATATGCTTTATTATATTTAGCCATATATTCTCACCTCACTTTTGGCCTTGATTTTCTATATACTTCTTTATTACCTCAACAGGCGAGCCACCTGTTGTAAGTAAGCAAAAACTTCTTGACCAAAACATTTCTTTCCAAAGCTTCTTTCTGACTTGCGGAAAATCTCTTTTGATGAGTCGAGAACTTGCACTCTTATACGCATTTATGAACTTTGTCATTTCAGTGTTCGGATGTGCTTTGAACAGAACGTGAACATGGTTATTGTCATGATTCCATTCCATCAGAGTTATGTTGTAACCCTCCGCAAGTCGCACAAACATGTCTTTTGCATAATCGGATATTTCATCATCAAATACATTTCTTCTATATTTCACGACAAGTACGAGATGATAATACAATAAGAACACTGAATGATTATTACTATCTAATTTCATTGATATACCAATCCTTATACTCGATACGACTGATTATAAACCAACCCAAATAATAAGCAAACCTTTTTGGCTACGCCAAACTGAAATTCATCTCCACCTTACCATTGGAACTAACGTTCCTTAACACGCTTGAAGATGGAGACTTAATTTAGAAAATCGTTTAAAAATCATAAAATCGCGACAAATAATGCATTTTGTCCGGTTTTGACACCCGCAGCTGTAGAAAAAAGCAAAAAACCCGTCATTTCGACGGGCTTTGCTTGTAAGAAGTATGAACTTTTACATTTTAAAAAATATAAAAATCAGTTAAAAACGACCGTTTTATTTTCATGAACCAAAATTCGGTCCTCTGCATGCCACTTCACGGCTCTTGCCAAAACGACCCGCTCAATGGTGCGACCGATCCGTTTTAACTCATTGACATCATCACCGTGGCTTACCCGCTGCACATCCTGCTCGATGATCGGGCCGCCGTCCAGTTCCTCAGTTACATAATGCGCAGTAGCGCCAATAATTTTCACACCGCGATTATAGGCTTGAGCATATGGCTTTCCACCCACGAATGCAGGCAGGAACGAATGATGGATATTAATGATCCGGTTGCGATAATGCTCAATGAACTTGGGTGAAATAATCTGCATGTACCGGGCCAAAATAATGACGTCGATATCCTCACCAATAACCTCCAGTTGACGGCGCTCCGCCTCCGGCTTGGTATCGGCTGTCACTGGAATATGGTGATACGGAATGCCGAATGATTCCACGTACTCCTTCATATCCGGATGATTGCTGACGACCAAAGAAATATCCGCGTCCAGATCCCCTGCCTGCCATTGCCACAATAGCTCTACCAGACAATGATCTTCTTTGGAAACGAAAATAGCGAGCTTTTTCTTGCGGCTGACCGCTGAAATCGTCCACTCCATCCGGAATTGTTCTGCAACCGCGGCAAAATCCTGCTCCAGTTGGGGCTGGGTTTCACTCAAATATGGCAGATCAAATTCAACCCGCATAAAAAACATACCGCCGGACGGGTCCATCGTGTATTGATCAGATTGAACAATATTGGCTCCATGCTCGTACAAAAAGCGAGACACGGCCGCTACAATACCCGGGCCATCAGGACAGGATACGAGCATACGCGCACGGTTTTCATGCGCAGATTGAGTACTGTTTGGCTGATGTTTTACGTGAAGTTCCATGTGGCTACAAATCCCCCTTGGCTTATACTGTCACTGGCAAATGACTGCCGGCAAACCAGGCAATCAGACGATGATTAATATGTTCTTCGCTCAGCTCTGGAAACAGGGCTGCTTCCGTGATCATGTCGTACAGACGCTCCAGCGGCTCACGTGGGTCGGCTTTTCTCGCTTTGGCATCATTTTTCAGCAGCGTCCAGGTGTCTAGCACAAATTTTCGTACATCCACATCCTGCTTTTTGAAAAACGAATTCAATTGCTCTACTTGACCCAAAAATTCATCGCCAAAACGCTCCTTCACATTCCCGCGAAGCAAAGCTATTTCAACCTCATACATTGGACGCTGAGTTTTGGCTTCCTTTCCGATCCATGGCGTTTCCAAAATAAATGGACGTCCTTGAAGTGCTTCATGATGCACCACATTATGAATGGTCTGATAGCCAATCCAGCCCGATCCAATCGGAGTATGGCGGTCTTTATGAGCGCCGACTGGATTTTTACTGTCATTGACGTGAACCACTGCGATGCGATCCAGCCCGACAATACGATCAAATTGCTCCAACACGCCGTCCAGATCATTCACAATATCATAGCCCGCATCGTGAATGTGACAGGTATCCATACAGACAGTAAGACGCTCGTTGTGCTCTACTTTATCTATAATGGAGGCAATTTCCTCGAAGCTACGTCCCATTTCGGTGCCTTTGCCTGCCATCGTTTCCAGCGCAATGTTAACATCCGTCTCCTTCACACCGTTCAGTACCTCGTTCAAGCCATCAGCAATACGCTGAATGCCATACTCTGCATCCTTATCGGTAAAAGCGCCCGGATGAAGCACGATATTTTTCACGCCAATCGCGTGGGTGCGACGAATTTCCTCCTGAAGAAAGCTGACTGCCAGCTCATAGGTATTTTCTTTGTAAGAGCCGAGATTGATAATATACGGGGCATGCACCACGATATCATCCATCCCTTTTTCAGCCATCAACTGCTTGCCTTCCTCCAGATACATGGATTCCATCGGCTTACGACGCGTGTTTTGCGGTGCACCCGTGTATATCATGAACGAGCTGGACCCGTATGAAGACCCTTCTTTTGTAGCGCTGAGCAGACCCTTGTCCGAAAAGGACACATGAGAACCAATTTTCAGCATGATTCGGTTTCATCCCCTTATCCCTGTTATTCTGTTATGCTTATCTTATTTTGATTTAATCATTTTAACGTGATTATCGAAATCAAACAACATGGCTTTTATGGTAGTGCACACACAAATCAGGATTACACGAAGGGAAACGAGGTAAATGAAAGCATGGATTGACATCCTTTAGCGTATACAGATACATTCGAATGAGGTTTTTTTCTTGAAAAGGGTTATATTCTATAACATACATATTTTTTTGCGAATCGGAAGGAGAGTCAAACTCCATGAACATCGTCATATGCGGAGGTACTGGATTAGTAGGGTGTGCGCTGACCAAAAGCTTGCTCAACGACGGGCATACGGTGAAGGTAATCACCCGTAAACCCATGGTAGGTCACGAAGCGAGCCCACGCTTGCAATATATGAGCTGGAACGAACTGAAACAAAAGCCGGAAGCATTAGAGGGCACAGATGTGGCCGTTAATTTGGCAGGCGAAACGCTGAATCAGCGCTGGACGGATAAGTCCAAACAAAAAATTCTCCAATCACGCCTGCTGTCTGTTGCCAAATTGGCCCAAGCACTAAATGCTCTGCAAAAAAAGCCGGAAGTTATCATTCAGGCTTCGGCTGTCGCCGCCTACGGCACATCTCTTACTGAAACGTTCGATGAAACCAGCCCGCGCCGTTCGGAAGACTTTCTGTCTCAAGTGGTCGAGCAGTGGGAGGAAGCCGCCAACGCCTACCCTTCCGATACCCGGTTAATCAAGCTGCGCATTAGTCTCGTACTGGACAGCAAACGCGGTGCATTTCCACTGATGAAGCTGCCTTACAGCTTTGGATTCGGCGGAAAAATAGGCAGCGGCCATCAATGGATGAGTTGGATTCATATTAAGGATATCGTCCGCCTGATCACCCACTGCATCCATACGCCGGATATCACTGGGGCTGTGAACGCTTCATCACCACATCCGTTGACGAACGACCAGTTTGGTAGAACCGTGGCTGAGGTATACCACCGTCCACACTGGTTTCCCGTTCCCGGCGTTCTCGTACAAAAGCTAGTCGGTGAGATGAGTACCCTCGTATTGGATGGTCAAAAAGTAATCCCGCGCAAGGCGCTGGAGCACGGATTTCAGTTTAAATATCCTTCACTGAAGGAAGCACTGGAGGAATTATATTCTCCTCATAAGCAGCATTGAATTGATTTTAAAAAGAGGAACTCTATGTGGCGGCATCTCACCAGCTCAGAGTTCCTTTTTTAGATAATCTATTTTCATTTTAGCCTATCCCTTCAGCTATCCTCTCAACTATTTCCTTATCAAAATCATCTAGTTCAGCCATTAAAAGATCATATTGTTTTATAGATTCAGAGGTGTTCAATACTCGAAGTACAGCAATACTGTAGTGTCCAAGAGTATCAATACCAAATAGCTTATTTACCTTAGGATCTCTGAACTGGCTAATATGCTTCAATTTTTCGATAATTTTTTCGTTGCAGAGCTTCTTTTTTGCTATCTGACTCATAGCATTCATCATAACCTGGTTATGATGAATATCCAGACACTCCACCAATTTATCGTCACTTATCTTTCCCTCTCGTATTTCTTTTGATAAAGTAAGTAGATTCATTATACAATAATTCTCTCTGCTTCTTTTATTTCCACCATATAAGCCCTAAGCTCCATGATAATTCTATTTTTGAATTCATATGTTACATCCAAACTTGGAAATCCTTTAGCCTTATCATCAAGGAAATGTTGATACTCATGTCGCAATGCACTAATTGAAGCATCCTCATATATATTCAGCTGACCAGGCTTCCCTGATCCTTTGGGAGCATACGCCATAATATCTCTATCCAAAATCCTAACTTCAACGCCCGCTTCTTGTGTGTTTTTAATAATGTTACTCCACTCTTCTGGGTGAGAAAGTCTTCCCGGACCATAAATATCCCTAAATGGGTCAGCATCATTTTTACCTAACATATTATCAGATAAACGTTTTGAAGTCCCTTCGGCTTCAACAATAGTCCCAGATTTCACCTCATATTTTATTGACGATCCCAAACCAACTTTAGGCTTAATTACTGAGCTAACTCCTCCAAATATTGCTGCTGTACTAATCATATTGGCCCAATGTTCCTTTGACCAGGCATTTGTAGGCATTGTAGCTTCTCTGATCGTTCCATGTACACCAAAAGTCCAGAAGTTAAAAAAATCATTTGCTGAATCAAACTGCTTGGATGCTCGCTCCGCATATCCTTGATACAGACCTTTCGGAATACCAAATGTCCAATAGTCTAAAAATCCTCCTACTGAATCATAGCGTTTTTCATACCTTTCCTCAGCAGCGTTCAAGAAATCTTGACCAAGCTCCAATAAACTATCTGCCGATTTCTGAAACGCATTTCGTGTATCTGGAGGAGGAACAGCACATGCATTAGGTGGAGGTGGTAAACAACTTGCGTCAATGTAACCTGCTTTCATCAGATCAGCTAATCTGAATTTGTCTGCATGGTGACGTAGCTCCCTCGCAATAGAATCCGTCAGGGTAACAAAGTCAGTCATATTCTTCTGAGAGACTTGAAATTGACTATAAAATTGTTGTTTAGTTGTACCATCCCATGATTGCTGCATAAAAGAAATTTGCTGCATCAATTGACTATTCATCTGAATCGCTGTTTTCTGTGCAAGGTCAAATTGCTTGGAGACGGTTATAAGTTGTTCAGGAGTCACTTTAATGGTTGTCATAATTTACCTCGGTTCAAGTTCATTATGACATGATAGCATTATTCAAATTTATGGAAAACAGCCTTATCTCCTAAATTGTTATAAGAAAGAGTGTTTCTTTATACCTGTATCAAAAGACTTAGCCCTGAGTATCGCAAATAGTCATTCACACGTTCTTTTCACAAGAAGAATGAGCAATCGAAGGCTAATCCATTTATCGTCCCAAGTCTTGAGAAAAAGTTTACCGTCAATGAGTTTTCCGGTTTTGTACATAGATAAGCTCCTTTACGGAATAGAGGGGTTGTTGATTACAGGTTTAAAGCTATTTATATTTTGGGTAGTCGGATGTATTTTCCCTTTATGTAGGTTATAGAGAGGTTAATATCCAGATGCCAAACCTCTTGTTTCATCCTCAGCACGTTCTATCGCCTGAATCAAAGTCATCAAAGGTTTTTCAAGTTTGTATTGAATGGCTTTTTCACACGTACCACCAGCAGCTTCCCACTCCCAAAACGCAATGATGTCAACGGGTTCAAGGAAATATAAAGCTAAGGCATTCACTGGATTTGCAGTGTACAGTTTCATAAACTCTTCGTCTAAAAGTTGATTATACGTAAGATATTGCTCTTGCATCACTTCTAGGAGAAAAAGTACACTTCCTCATTCACATTAGTAATTCGATTAACAAAAGCATTTCGTCTTTCAACCGTATTCAGTATAATTTGTATAGCATTTCGAGTACGCGAAGCATCAGAAGTAATACCAAGCATATTAATTAGATCATTAGTAGTGAGATCAGGATTAAATGGGGCTTGCTCTATAATATACATCCATTTATCGTCGCTTCCATTTTGAAATACTCGAATAGCATCGGAAACGTTATAGCCAATCGTTTGCCATTTTCGATTAAGCACGTCAATAATGTGATAATAGTACAACTCTGTTTCTCCGTTGCCTACTTCCTGTCCCCAGACCTTTTTCATACGAACAATGTTTTTAATATCTTGTTTATTGAACTTTTCTTTTAAAATCATAGGTGTCATCTCCAGTTCTATTTTGGTAAAATGTCCATAGCAAAGCTAAGGGTGTTGTACATCATTTTTTTAGGATGATATGATATAGCTTAGCTTTGTTTCATCAGTTCCTTTTTAGATTTTTTTCACTTTGTCGTAAATATTTACGACTTGTTATAAACGATATCATCAACCCTTTCATTATTCAACTGTTTTAACGTAATTATTTCCGACTTATTGGAATTAAATCATATTTTCTATGTCATCTGGTATTAAAGAAGGAGAATGATAAATGATTAGTTTTGAACCATTACAAATAACTTTGATTAAAAAGAAAATCTCTAAAATGGAGTTTATAAAACTAATGAATATCTCCCCGTCAACTGCCGCTAAAATGTGGCGTAACGAGTACATAGCTATGAAAATTATCGACGATATATGTAACAAGCTAGAATGTAATTTGACAGATGTCATTGAACATACTCCAGATGATAAATTGAATCAAAGTACTCAATAGCTACCCCCAAATTAAACGTCAAAAAGAAGCCCATAACATTAATAGGCTTCTTCTTTATACATATCAAACTATTTCACTCAAGAGGCGTTGGCGGAAGATTTAAAAGAGTCCAGTCTATAAGCGTAGGACACTCCGGCAATCTTAAAAGTGTCTCCAGCATTCGGGATGAACTTCTTGTATGGCACCATCGCCTCTCCATTCAGAACAGTTCCGTTCGTCGAGGACAAATCCTTGATGATGTGGCCGTGCTGCTCTCTGCGTTGGAACTTTTATCCGTCTTTTTGATTTCGTCTTTTCCCATATCAGTGTTTTGCAACCGGCCGTAACTGCTTGTAAATGTCGGCATACGTGAAATGTTCATTGCTTTACCTCCTAATTCTGTAATGAGGAAATATATGTTTTCGTACACCACAATTCATTGTCAGTTTTTTGGGAAAAGTAAAGATGAATGACAGAAAAAATGAAGCGGAGCAATCCAAAGAGATTACCCCGCCCTAGCCTAACGGATTATTCCAAAACGTAGGAAATAGTCATTTCAACAGATTTATAAGAAAGGCTGCCGAACCATCTATCTCCGGTAGAACTTGCAATGTTTGTTCCAAAGACCTGTGCTGTCCATGTACCACGTGCTTCCTGATCTAGAAAACTTGCTCTCTCAGTCATTCCACTGGGCTTCCATGCGATAGTAGCAGATTTGCCGCTAGGAGAGGATACATTCAAATTAGAAAAAACAACCGTCCCCAGCATATTTCTATTGTTGTTGTTGATAATTCCTCTTCCTGGGTCAATCTCAATCGACTTTACCTTGGCATTAAGAGGCAATGACGTAAACCGGAAGCTAACCTGATCGGAAAAACCGCTTTTGCCGGGGGCTAATGCCAACCCTAGGCTTTTGCCTGCGCTCACTGTTCTACTGCTGCTGGAAGCATTGGGAGCGGCACTTAACTGTACATCCACTGTCTGTGTATAGACAGTTTCACCAGCCACATTGGTGGATACCTTAACATTCGGCTCCGCTGCAAATGCAGTCACGGACATTGCGGCACTCATGGATACCGCCAGTAACATTGCACCTAAACGTTTTTTCATGCTCATACTTTTTTACCTCCAAAAAATATTATTAAGGTGGTATGAATTGCTATCCGAGCATAAAGACCTATTTCCAAAAAGGATGACGTTTTCTAGTAGAACAGCAATAACCCCTTGTTAATATTATCGGTATATGGTTGGAAAAAGTCAATTGTTTCCAATGATTTTTTGGGTATAAATGGATTGAATTTTAATATTCTACCCTTTGTGAACCATCGCCTTAGTTCATCGTCTTCGCACAACTTTTTATAGCGTGAATGCGTGATAATCAAAACATCAGATTCACGTACAGCCTCAAGATTTTGCCTATAATAACTCCACTTTTTGGTAAAATGTCCATAGCAAAGCTAAGGGTATGTTGTACATCCCTTTACTAAAATGATATAATCATTTAATGAACATGAACATTTGTTGATTATATAAACAATATAAGACTATATACATCTGTTATCAATAATAATTCAATATGTTCTTGGAGGCTATCCATTGTCATGAAGATTAAATTCGAATTAACCTGTAACTTGGAGAGAATTCTTAAAGAAAAAAACATTACACCTTATAAGCTATCAAAAGATACAGGAGAGAGAATCGGAACGATCTATAAGCTAGTAAACAATCAAGGTCTGGATAATTCACGTCTTTCAACCTCATTGCTAGCCAATATTTGTGGATATTTAGGAATTACTTTAGGGGAATTATTTGACGTTGTTCAAGTGGAAGAAACTGAATAAACCTCCTTTCTATTAAAATACAAAAGAAGCCCGTAGCATTAATCGGGCTTCTTCTTTATACATATCAAACTACCCTTCACTCAAGAAGCGTTGGAGGAAGATTTAAAAGATTCCAGTCGATAAGTATAGGATACTCCGGCTATTTTAAAAGTGTCTCCGTCCTTCATAGCATACTCCTTGTAAGGCACCATTGGCTCTCCGTTCAGAACGGTTCCGTTCGTCGAAGACAAATCCTTGACGATGTGACCTTGTCCTTCTGCATCTATACAAAGCTCAATATGAGAACGGGACGCTCCCTCCGTATGTTCTACAAACTGGACCAATTGCGGGTCTCTTCCGATGAAGAAACTGCCTGCAACAAATTGATCCGGCTGCAATCGAATGCGCTCGTCCGCTCCACTTCCTGGTGGCTTGCGCTCCAGACAAGCAATCGGTGATTGTTGAAGGTGTGGAATATGTACTGCCTGATCTGCACGAAGCAGCACGGTTTCCTGCCTTGATGTAGCATTTAACAGCTCCGTCACACCAGACAAGGACTTATAATATGCCTCGCTGGTATCACTGGCTTCCAAATCATTTCTTCGAGCCGCACCTATCCCCTGTGGCTCGTGCAAGTCGTGACGTGCAGAAGCTTTATCTCCTTGTCCCGTATCCCGGCTACCCACATTTTCAGACTCCGGGTCAGGAAAAGACCAGCGCCAGCTTTCCTGTCCTTGATTACCTGAATCGGAAGAGTGCTTATCCTTATTCTGACGTCCTGCTACGAATCCGGTTAGCTTGTCAACCTGATAACGGTCATTTTTCCGTTGTGCAGGAGAAGCTGCGCCAAGCCATTCCGAATCCAGCATAGGGACTGAATCAGCATAAGTATGAGACGAAGCATCCTTGCGTCCCCATTTTCCTGTCCAGCTCATATAAGCAACGGCTACGAGCACCAAGGTCAGCACAACGGAAATAGCCAGCGGCACCGTATCTGGATGGTCCAGATAAATATAGCGCCACACGATGGCTGAAGCTAGAAGACAGCCTAAAGCAATATACGTTTTGTATTTCTGCAATGCAGGCTCCGTTTCTTCTATTTCTACATCTGCCTCATCATTCTCCTGGGGCTTCACGGACGGCTTGAGCCGATTGATCCGTTTAAGCTCCTGGATCTCCTGTAGTGTATCCTGATCCTCATGCATTTTTTTCCCGATTCTCGGATCCCTTGAGGCGAAAAATTTGTATTCCTCTCCTTGCCCATATCCTTCTTGACTCGCTGAATGATCACGCGTTGACGAATGACCGGATAAGGATTGATTAGCAAACGGAAAAGATTTTCCGTTTGCTGTTGAATGCAATCCATCACGCTCTCCTTGAACTCCCATTTGAACATGGGTATCTCTGCTGCGTCCTTCTCCATCTTCACCTTGAACGCTAACACTGTCAGTGCCGACCGCCATCCCTTGCAACAGCAGTTCCTTCAACGCTCTCGGATCAAATTCATCCCTATCACATAATTCAAATATATACTGCATATGGGCCCCTTGAAAATGAACCACACGTGTCATCAAGCGAATAACCAATTGCTTAAATTGGCTCCCAGCCTGTCCTTCATACAATACACCCTGCAAAGGGACATAGGTTAAACTGACGTTTTCCCTTGAACCTGAACCGCTCATAAAAATATAATCTTCGTGTAAAATAAATTGGCGCATATCCAGCATATACTGCGGACTACGATGGAGAGCATCCACTACTGCAAAAAGAATACGATAGAAATCGGAAGTCGACACTCCCCCTCCCTTCCATACCTGGGACAGCATACGTTGACCCGAAATATCGTAGTGCAGCTCCACCTGAAAATCGACTTCCTTGATTCTCAGCTCCAGAAGACCGGGAATCCGATTGCCAGTCATCATTCCGGTTTGCACGGAATTTAAATCATCGGTCTTAAGCCCGCCTTCCTTGTTTAAAATCATAAATGTCCCGCCGTTGCGGGCAAAATCCCTGCTTAAACCAAACAAATCATGACCTCCTTAGCATTTTCCCGATCTCCGTGAGTACCATGCTATCTACCTAACCGAACCTGTTATGGCAAAAAGTAAAGATAAGCGCTGATCGCTCCCGGAATGACAGCGGTCATAAAAGGAAACCTGAGGTGTGCCTCCCTCCCGTTCGTCAGCGCCTTGCCGCTGCGAAACAGAAAGAATCCTCCCAGATTAAAAGCCACACGCCGCAATCTCATCATGGTTTCCCGTCTCCACAGCAGGATCACCAAACCAATAATACCCGCGAAAAAAATCGAATAGAGAGCCGACTGCCATGCAAAAGCAGCCCCCGTCCATGCTCCGATCAAGCCAAACAGCTTCACATCGCCTGCACCGACAGCTCCCATCCAGTACAGAATCAACATGAAGCCGAATCCCGTCCCCAATCCAGCTGCTGCAAATAAAAATCCATGCCAGCCCCCAAACACCGTATTAAACAGCAAGCCCATCGCCATGCCGGGCAGCGTAAGCTTGTTAGGAATTTTCATACTACGTAAATCCGTGACCAGTGCAATCGCCAGCAAAACACCACATACGATATACATCCACGTCAATGCAATTCCCCCCTTAATGATAAGCACGAAGCGTTTCAAACCTTTTCCGTCGTTATTTTCTCTACCTATTCGCATCGTTCCCATATATCCGTGCTATGGCGAACCATCTGTGTTCCTCTATCCGTCCGCCGTCTTCTCCACCGAAAATGGAACCTCGATACGTTGTCCATCCTCCGTTTCGATCACAAAGCTCCATTGACCGGGTGTCGTATTTGTACCTACAAACCAGTTCCATTCAATAATCCCGTCCGCATCGGCAGAGGTCCAGCCCAAGTGTTGAGCCGTGCTTTGACCCGACTTATAAAGTACAGAAAGATTAGCAGACGTTCCAGGTTCCACCTTGGCCTTGATCAAATTGTATATACCCTTCACAGCAGGCTCAGGCTTGGCAAGCAGTTGTATGGAACCCTGCGCATCCTTAGCCGCTGTAGCATCTCCTGTACCTGCTCCCTCTCCCGTATCACCGATCCAAAGACGTTCCTCTGCCGCCGCTTGGAGCACAATACTACGATACAGAAAAGGAACCTTCATCGGCAGCTCGTAAGACAGCTCAACCCTAAAATAAGGGTCCTTAGTTCCCGTAAGAGACGGCACATGCACGCTCGTTACGTGTATACGGTCGTACTCCAGAATGCTATCCTCTATAAAAGGCTTTAAGAGCGGCTTTAGAGCAGGATCAAGTACGGCTTCCGTCAAGCGTCCTCGTAACTCTTCCATGGGCTTTTTGCCCCCCTGCACAGCGCTTTCTACCCAATCACCGATGGGAGGTGGCAGTTGGGCAGCGAATTGGCTTGCATATTCACTCACAGATAACTTGGGCAGCTCATCCAGCGGTTGGCGAACTGCATCTATTTTCGCAGATGCCGCATCCACAGCCAGAGACACCGGATAGATTTTAGCCGAAACCTGTTTAACCGCTTCTGAAGCGGTGGTCTGCAAGGCCGTAGATACCAGCGTCATCTGTACCATATAAATCAGAAAAATAATAAAAAACAGAAACAACGGCAACACCAGCGACGCCTCTAAAACGATACTTCCTTGTTCACGGCAACTCCGTCCCCCAATCCGCTGTAAATACCGATTAATAAGAAAAATGGGCTGTTTTAGTAACATAGTACACACTTCCCTTAATGCTTTCGCCTTCCTCTGAGGCAGTGCCCAGCATCTTCATCACCCCAGGTAAAAACAACAGCCTCATCCCGTTCTTAACCTCTCCCCTTGCATACGTTTGCCGTTCAGCAGGATTGACATCAGTATTCAGGCGAATCAGGGCCAGCATGCGGGACATTTTGCGTTCATTATTGCTATGGAGCATCAAGAACAATCGCAAATGATCCTTGTACGTCATTCGAAATTTAAGAAAATCAGACAAAGGCACATACCCCTTCTGGGCCAGCATAATCATATCTTCAATCGCCTTCTCTACCCCATATAGAAGAGCTGCCGCCAAAACGACCAACGGATTGCCTTTGGAGCTATTTTTGACCAATCCCTCCATCGTACGAATGGCCAGCCTCATGGCAAAAATCTCGCCATAAGCGGAGGCCAGGTTTCCGGTCGGATTATGGAAACCGTACAGAATGTACTCGACCTCCTGATTATTCAACTCCAGTTGGTCTCCCAAAATTTGCGCTGCGTTTCCCACACTTCTGCCTGATCCGGCTAAACTGCCAAATCGACTAAAATCCACGTGATTAAAGTATGAGAGCGCATATTCATTCTGGAAAAATTCATCACCCATTTGCGTCAGCAAGCCGGATGCTGCCCCGTATAGACCATCCATACTGTCCATGGAAGCTCCTGCCGCATCATAGGTGTCATAGGACAAATCAGCCGATACAGACGGGCTGGATGCAGACTGGTTAAAAGAAATACTTTCATCGTAATACTGCTCCAACTTTTGAAATTGTCCGGCACCTTGCGTACCTTTTGAAAGCATTTCAATGATCCGATAGGCTTGCTTGAGCTTGTTCTTCGCCTCTTTTTCCATTTTTTTGCGTTCTTTATCAGGTCCGCGTCGCGTGTCCATTGCTCTGGCTTCATCATCGAGTACATTAGAAGGTCCCGACCAGGCATACGCATTCAAGTATTGATCCATTTCCTTGAGCGTTGAGATCACTTCTTGTCTGAACATATCTGTATTGAAATTCGGATCTGTATAAAAGGATAATGTGCGGATCATACTCGTTAATCTGTTGTTAACCGTATGAATAGCCGTTCGCTGCTTTTCTATAGTCGCTTCCATCTGATCAAATTCCTTATCTGGAATCAATAAATCGTCAGCCTTTTGCCTTGCGCTTCCTACAGACGGATCAGCACTGGAGCTCCCTCCACTCGGAGTAGGGGCTGCGGAAACCTCATCATACCCTGCATTGGCAGCTCTCTGTTTATATTGAGCAATGACTTGACGCATCTCTTCGTTAATTTGCCTGGCTTCATTCAGCGGCTCCTTAGCCTCTACAAGCAGCTCATCATGCTCTTTTCCTACCTTGGTCATGGCTTGGCCCAGACGATCAAGTGCCAATCTCGCCCTTCTCGCATATTTCTCGATCTGCATGATTTTAACGTCGTCTACACTCTTTTTATTATCCTCATACACATGCACGTAATGCTTATATTGGGCGGCAATATCGGCTACAACCTCAAGCGAATCCCAAATATACTGATTGGGGATATACGCACCCCTCTGTTTAATAATCCGTTTGCGAACCTCTTCCATATAAGCTCCTGCCTCACGCTGCTTTTCCAGCATGTCATCCAGCTTGGCCTCACGTTTGTCATACAGCTTTTGCAGCCGTTTCAGCAAATCAACCGTATGCGAGGCCTCTTTCATGTTCTGAGAGAGCGGCTTCAGCTTTTCCAGCACTTCCACTGTAAAAACGACAGGCGCTTTATACTTCATTTCTTCTCGAATCTGCTCATTAAATATGGCATATTTACCAAGCTCTCTTTCCATATGCAAAGAGCTTGACTCCAGCTTCATATTCATAAGCGGCAGTGTGTCTGCCCGCGACGTACGCTTGGCGCTGTCATTCAGCACTTTGACCATAATTTGTTCTCCGCTGCTCTCACCATAAGCAAACAGACCGTAATCCTGTTGCAATGTTGGATCATAGGCAGACATGACTGAACGAACCGCCGCATGGGTCAACCGTTCGGTTTGCACATGTAGCGCAGCAATTCGTGCATAATCAATAAAAACAGCAATGAAGCCGAACATGACCGCCAAAATCAGAATCAAAAAAACCGTGACGGCACCTGACTCTCCATCCTTTGCATTACGTCCTCTTCCAAACACCCGCTTCCTCCTTTCCAGTCCATTCGCGTTCCCCGCTTCTTACTGACCGTTCTGTCCATATTGCGTCAATACTTGTCCTGCAACTGCCGGGTTTACCTTTTCCCCTGATCCTCTGCCCATAAACTTTGCTCCATAATATCGAGCCAGCTCCACCGTGCGAATCCATTCCACAGGCTCCACTACCCCTGAGCTCATGGTCCCCTGCAAATCCGTCTGATCCAGAAACTGATTCAGCAAAGGCACTTTCACTATTTTATTCAGCTCCGTCGTCACCTTGCGGCTGATCAGGCTGTTCTCATACGTCATCTGTCCCTGCATACCGGCAGGCATGCCACTCTCGGCGTGAGACAGCTTCTGAGCGGGCAAATCGCCTCCTCCACCGCCACCAGGCACCTGCACACTTACCTGATTATTGGCTCCAGCCCACCCAAACAAAGCTCCCAGCATCACATCATCCTTTAAGCGCCAATAAAGCGAATCTCGTTGTCCTTGGGTGAATGCGCCTGTACGCGGTTCCTTGAAGCTGTTATCCCAGCTATAAGCGGCTCGTTCCGAAGCAGTAGAAGCGACCTGCACCAAGATGGATTTTTGATATATGTACAGGCAAAAAAATAACATCACAAAAATGACCAGCAACAGTATAGGAAAGACGAGGGAAGCTTCCAATGAGAAGCTCCCTTCTTCTTTGTGTGCCAAATTGCGCAGCATTATGAATCCATGAAGTCGTTACTCTTTTTATCCGCTTTTTTCAACAGACCTTCTACAATCTTCTTGATCTGATCCTTGAAAATAATCGCCACCGCAATCAGAATCGCGATAATCAAAATCATTTCCAACGTACCCAGACCGTCCTCATCCTTGTACAATTTACGAATACTGCCTGTTACTAATGTCATCATCGTTGTATTCCTCCTACATATTCATCATCATTAAAGCGGGAGCACCCACCAGCACAATAACCGTTAGCAAAATCAGCGCCATCGGAAATACCAGCTTAGATGAAGCCTGCTCTCCTCTTGTGCGGCTAATCGAAGTCCGCTTGCTCCATAACGTCTGGGACAACTCACGTAAAGCCATCACAAAATCGCTTCCGCCGCGTCTCATATTCAGCAACACCGTTGTCGTAAACACCGTCATTTCCTGAATGCCGCAGCGCTTGCTCAAATGCTCAAATGCCTGTTGAAAGGAATAGCCACTTTCCAATTCCCCCACCGTCTGACGCAGCTCCCGATACAACGGATGTACCGTATCCGCCCCTTTGCGCTCCACGCAATGAAGCAATGCCCGCTGTACCGTCTCGCCTGCACCGACCAAAAGCATGATTTTACTCAGCAATTCAGGTAACTCCATTAAAATTTGCTGATCCCGCTTCTGTACCTTCCCGTGCAAATCCTTGACCAACGCGATAGGCACCAGAATACCCAGCCCTAATCCGAGCACCAGCCCGGTCGTATCCCCGTCCATCATGAGCGATATTAAAGCTCCACCAGCGACCATCAAGTATCCGTAGCCGAGCATCTCAGCTAAAAAAATCATCGTTTTCTCCCCGCTGTTGCGCATACCGTAGAGCTTTTGTACCGAGCGCTGTAGCTTGAACATCAGCAAAGGCAGTCTTTGGGCGGCACGTGAAGCATGGATCATGTGTACGAAAGGAACCGAGAGCCTTTGCAGCCGCAGTCCTTCCAGCTTCATATGACGAAAGCTCGCATACTTAGCACCATATATCCGGTTCAGCACCACCCAACCTCCCACTTGCAGAACCAGCATGACCAGACAAACCAATATCACCACGCTATCTCTCCTTACACTTCAATCTTCATAATGTGGTTGATCCACACGAGGCAGCCACCAAGCACCAATAGGCAAAAGGTAGACAAAATCATACCTGTCCCGCTGTATAACGGCATCATGTAATCTCCCGCAGTCATGGTCATAAACAGTACAAACAAAAAAGGCGCCGCAAACATAACTCTCGATTCAAAACGTTTCTGCGCGATCATCACACCGATCTCTTGCTGAATTTCCAGCTTCTCCCCTATAACACTTGAAGCCCGTCGCACGACCTCCACCAGATCACCCCCGGTTCGTTTGCAAGCTGCAAACACGTCCGCAAAATTCGTAATATCCTCCATCTGCGCCCGATGAGCAAAATCCTGCAAAGCCGTCTCCACAGGTTGTCCAATTTCCAGATAGGCTGTAATAATGTTAAATTCAAAAATCAGATCATGATCTCCATCCGGGCTAAGTAGCCTTAAATCCTCCACGGCTTCACGAAAGCCGTTCTCCACCGACCTTCCCGCCGAAAGGGAAGACGAGAGCGAATATAAAGCCTGCTTGAATTGAATGCTTAGAGCCGACCTGCGCCGTTGCAGCAAAAGCTGACGAAAATAACGTGGCGTCACTAAAGCTCCAGCAGCGCACAGCAACGACAATATCCATTGATGATAAAAAAGATAGCCGATCATCGCGAATAGCACGCCACTAAAGAGGATACACAGGCTTTTTTGCACAGGTGACAGTGTATATACCGTATAGTCCGGCAGAGAATTAGCCTGACGGGATGCTTGCCCCGACTTCACAGCCGCTTTTCCTGGCTTCATACCGACGCTTCCCCCCTGCTCCAGCTTTCCGGCTTCATCCCGGCCATTTGCAGCTTCAACGTATGCTGCAGACCTTCACCGCAACACTCCAGCCTTCCGACGATGCGTCCTTTACTTTCCCCCCGCTCCTGAAAACGATAGAGCGGATTGAGTATCACTTCACCATTTTCAAAGCCAGTTACCTCGCTAATTTCCAGCACCCGTCTGGATTTGTCGCGCAATCGTGACAGATGCACGAATATATCAATGGCCGAGCTGATCTGCTGTCGTACCACACCAAGCGGAAGATCAGCCCCACCCAGTACCATCGTTTCCAATCTGCTGACCATATCACGAATATTATTCGCGTGCCCCGTCGATAACGATCCATCATGTCCTGTGTTCATCGCCTGTAACATATCCAACGCCTCGCTCCCCCTGACCTCACCCACCACAATGCGATTGGGCCGCATACGCAGGGAGGAACGAATCAGATCACGAATCGTGATTTCGCCCTTGCCCTCGGTGTTGGCATTCCGTGTTTCCATGGAAACCAGATTAGGGACGGTTACAATTTGCAGCTCTGCCGAATCTTCAATCGTAATAATCCGTTCCGACGGCGGGATAAACTGGGATAATGCATTCAGAAAGGTGGTTTTACCGGAACCCGTACCCCCGCTTATAAAAATGTTGTACTTGCTACGTACCAAGTCCTTGAGCATATGGGCGGCTTCTGCATCCAGCGCCCCCATTCGTATCAAATCATCCATCGTCATCGGACGCTCGGGAAACTTCCGTATCGTCATCGTCGGCCCTTTGAGAGCGACTGGCGGTAGCACAATATTTACGCGTGATCCATCCTTTAATCGGGCGTCGACAATCGGCGAAGACTCATTCACAATCCGGTTCACCCCGGCTACAATCGTCTGGATCAAATCCTCCAGTCGCTCACGGGATTCAAATTGATCGGGTGCCTGGATCACCTCACCTGCCCGCTCCACAAAAATTTCCCGATGACTGTTAATCATAATTTCCGTAACCGTAGGATCATCGATCAACGGCTGGAGCACATCCAGCCCACGGAAGGAATTAAAAATTTTACGGACCAGCGCATGCTTTTCTCTGGAGGTCAAACCTGCCAGCTCTGTGTCATGCAAAATTCGATTTTCAATATGCCGCACTAACTCTGCATCCCCTACCGAGGACGTGACGTCCAGGCCTCCCCGGATATCCGCTCGTAGTGCACGAAACCGTTCTTCATTCATGTTCATCGGCCCCCTTTAAGACCAAGCAGCGGGCGGCTGTGTTACAGTCTCCACATTCAGCAGCTCGCGGCACAGCTGGCGAATTTCCCGCTGATAAATCGGCGAACTAAGCAGCAGCTCACGATGCTGCATCTGCTTCCATGAAGGAATGTAAGGCAGCGCCCCGTTCAGCTCCATAAAATCCCGAGGTAACGAGTTGACCATAGTTCCCATATAACGGTTCACCACAAAGCGGGTTTTGGTCAGCATGGCTTCAAGTCCTTCCGGCTGTGTGGCTTCCAGAACATCCAGCCATAGCCCGCACTTGTGCATGCTCATTAAATCGTCAGCCAGCAGCCAAATCAGCCTATGACTGGCTTTAAGCACAGCTTGAGCCCGGTCACTATTTTCAGACTCGCCATCTACAATTACGACATCATACTGTCCACTTTCGGCAATCGTCCGAATCAGCTCTACCGCTTCATCACAGGTCATGTCTATCAGTTCCTTGCGGTTATCGACAGGTTGAAAGGTGTCGGCCTGAATTTCAGAACGGCGCACACAATACGAAGCGACAGATAAGGGATTTCCGTTATGTCCCATCGCCTTGAGATCATAAAGCAGTCTGGACAGCCCCTCTCCTTCTCCTTCACTAGAACTGCCGGAACCTGTGAATAACGAACTTGAATCCACCGTTTCCAAATTCAAATAAAAAACCGAATACCCCTCATTTCCCAGCTGCTTGGATATATTGAGTGCGGCCGTTGTCTTGCCCAGCCCGCCGGAGGCTGCAACCATGCCAATAATCATTCCGCCTTCCCGGCTGTTTAAGCTCTGCTGCCCACTTGTCCGCTGTCTCACCGTTTCCAAAATAAAGCCCACCAGTTCAGACAAGGGCTGATATTTTAATAAAGGTTGTCCGTATTCGCTCACCTGTTCTCCCTCATGTAGCACCAGACAAGGAATATCAGAAGCTTCCCGATCTGTCCACAGACTCAAAAAAGCGGCTTCACCCACCACAACATCCGGCTTTTTCATTCCAGCCGTTTCCATCATGTATTGGCGAAATGCCTCCGGCTGCGAAAATGCCGTTACTCTCAGCCTTCTGGCGTACTCGCTTCCGTGTACATAATTCAGCAGTGGCTCGATATAATCCCGACTACCTACAGCCAGAACCACTTTTACCGGAATCATGACGCTCATCCCCTCCCCCAAAACAACAACGCAAAAAAGCACCGTTCATCAAACCGTACATACATACGGTTGGTGAACGGTGCTTCCGTCACGTGCAATCTATTTACTGGTAGAATAGCACAGCGCCTATTTTAGAGCAAGCATTTTTTATGTTAGAATTTCTTCACAATCCTTATGTAGCAAAAGGCGGGCATTCAAGCCCGCCTCCATTGCCTTAATCTTAGAAGAATTTGTGGTGACAACGGTGACAGTCATGGTGACGATGATGACGATGTTTCCGGTGGTGATGGTGATGGCCTTTCAGCACGCCACATTCCACATGAGTGAAATGACGACGTTTAACTTTAGGTTCAAATTTAATTGTAGTCACCGTTGTTTTGAAAATCTTCTTAAAGAAACGTTTTCTTGGCTTAGGAAAATGACAATGACGCGGACGATGTTTAAACATATTCGAATTCGCCTCCAATTCTTTGAGATAGAATATACTATGGAAGCACTGAACAACCGGAAACCAGCATCTGACTATTTATAAAAGGATTAGGCGATTCAATCCTCTTCCTCCAACTTGATGTCCGGGTCATAGTCCGCCACGATCAGAACATCCATATGACGCGCTTGACGGAGAATTTGCGGGACGACCGCATCCTTTCCCCAACGGCTTCTTCTGGAGGACTGCCCCACAATTAACTGCGTCCCCGTGTACCCTTCCACCGGAGTAATCAATATATCAGCAATCTTTCCCCGACTGGAAACAAGCCGGATTTCGAAGGTTCCTCCCAGACGGTGGGTTAGCATTTTCAACTGCTCCAGTCGGGAGTTTAGCTTCTCCGGTATGCTTATACCTACATGAACATAGGTCACGATCCACACCGCCTTCAAACGAAAAGCAATACGAAAACCGCGTCGAATCAGCCTTTCGGCATTGTTACTGAGCGTCACCCCTACGAAAATTACTTCCTCTCTACGCCACGGACCTCTAAGCGATTCGTGTCGATCCCACGATTCCAGCCGTTCGTCTACGTCATCTGCCAATTCCCGCAGAGCAAGCTCCCGCAAGGCAATCAGATTGCCTAATTTAAAAAAATGGCTAAGCGCCTGCTCCACCTTGACAGGATCGTATATTTTGCCATCACGCATACGCTGTTGCAACGATTTGGGAGCCACATCAATGAGCTGCACCTCATCGGCCAGCCGCATCATATGGTCGGGAACAGTCTCCCTCACCCGAATCCCGGTAATCTGCTCAACCGCGTCATTCAGGCTCTCCAGATGCTGTACATTCATTGTGGAAATGACAGAAATCCCTTGTTCCAAAATCATCAGCACATCCTCATAACGCTTGGATCTTGAACTGCCGGGAACATTGGTATGCGCCAGTTCGTCAATTAGGACCACCTCGGGATTGCGCCTGAGAATCGCTTCAGTGTCCATTTCCTCCAAATGTACGCCATGCCGCTCCATAGTCTGACGAGGAACGGTATCCAGCAAGCCTACTTGTGTCAGCGTTTCCGTCCTTCCATGCGTTTCCAGTAGTCCGATAACAACATCAATCCCGCTTGTCAGCAGATCATTTCCCTCTCTGAGCATCGTGTACGTCTTGCCGACACCGGGAGCAGCACCAATATATACCTTGAGCCTGCCGCGCCGGATTTTGGCAGCCTCAGCCTGCGCTTCTTCATCGCTCAGACGATGATACGGATCATTGTCTCCTTCCTCCTGCCTCATCGTCGGCAAAATACGTTCGCCCTCCTGCTCAGCGCGGTCGGCAATAAGCAGCAGATCCATATTTTTCATTCGCTTAAAGATTCCGTTCACCAGCGAGCCTCTAACCAGTTCCTGCCACCGGGTCTGCCGGGAATGTCCCATAACGATCCGGGTAACATTGCGCGCCACCGCATAATGGATAAGCTGCCGAGGCAATCTTCTGCGGGAAATGAGCGGGATTTCTTCAAATTCCGACCCTACCTTGTCAACCAGTTGCTCAATCGAGCGCTTGAAGGCCGCCGATTCCTTGGACAGCTTGCGCTTCGGATCGACAAAGGAGGCCACCAGCATATCTCCACCCAGCCGCTTGGCCACTTGCTCCCCCCTGCGTACATAAATGGACCCGTTCCAGTGATACTGGACAGGCACCAAAATACGCTCTGCGGCTCCTGATGCCCCGTGCAAACCCAATTCCTCTCGATGCCGTTCCAGTGAATCGTTCACATCCTCCGCCACCAATCGCAGAGCCAGCTCACGCAGCTTACCCAGATTCCCCCGATGAAACATCTCAGGATTGGGCGCATGCATGTACCCTTTCGCCAGCCGTTCCAAAATCGTTTCGGGTGTGACATCAATCAGACGAATTTCATCCGCCAGCTCCAGCGTATCGATAGGAACTGTATATTCCGTTTCTATTCCTGTTAGCTGATAAACCCACTCCGTAATTCCTTCCAGCTCATAGACATTGACCGTCGTAATGACACTAATCCCCAGCTCCAGCAGATATTGAATATCCTCCAGCCGGGTTGGAAATGGGGCGCCTTCCCGGTTGCGATGTGCCAAATGATCCACCAGCACCACCTCGGGATTGCGTTCCTCCAGTGCTTTTAGATTTAAATCCTTCTGCTCTATCCCATCCTGAACCCAATGGATACTGGGTATCCGCTCCAGCGTGCCCACCTGCTCCACCGTCTCGCGCCGCTGCATGGTCGACACTGCACAAATCACAACGTCGATACCTTCATGCTGAAGCGATTGTCCTTCCTGAAGCATATGATACGTTTTGCCCGATCCACTGACCGCTCCAATGTATATTTTGAGTCTGCCTCGATGCAGTTTATTAATGGAATCCAATATTTCCTCTGGTGATTTACGTTTAAAGCTCTCCATCTTTGTGCCTCCCTGCAACGTGACAGATCGTTCCGTCCGTTCTTGTATCGCTGTAATGAATGTACTCCCGTGTCCCCAACAATTCAAGACGATCCGCTCCAGCTTGCGCCAAATAAGTCACACAGGGCAGCATACGCGCAAAAAAACGCGCATTCAGGCATTTTCTACCTGTCTGCACGCTATTTTAGGCACTCATAGATGATCGCTTTCTGCGAATTACTTGCTGTCTTCACGAACCAGTCCTCGTTGCTGGAACAACTTTTGCCACACCACCCCATGGGACGGGGAAAAGAGAAAGGCCAACAGCAACAGCAAACCCGATACACACAGCATACATGCGGCAATAGAGGCATCCAGTACACTTGCTATGTAAAAGCCTGCTACCGAACTGATCGCCCCCAACCCGACGCTGTACACAATCATACGGGATAACTTCTCCGTCAGCAGATAAGCCGTAAGAGGCGGTACCACGAGCATTCCGACCACCAGAATCGCACCCACGCTCTCAAACGATGCCACCGTCGTAAGCGAGACGAGACTCATCAGCAGATAGTGAAAAAAAACAACCGGAATACCTACCGAAGCCGCCAGCGCAGGATCGAAAGAAGTGATTTTAAATTGTTTGAAAAATACTCCTACCACGAGCAAATTAATCAAAAACATCGCACCCGTAATCCATACCGCTCTCGGACCGACATCTACGCCGGCTATCTCCAGCGTATTCCATGGCACATATGCAATCTCACCATATAGCACGTGATCCATATCCAGATGGACATTGGAAGCAAACACACTAACCAGCAGAACACCTATGGCAAACAGTGTCGTAAACACCACACCAATGGCGGCGTCACTTTGCAGACCACTTTGTTGGAACAGCTGAATCAGATACACCGTAAGGAGTCCCAATACCGCTGCACCAAACATCATCCACACCGAATCCCTGGACCCGCTGATCAAAAAGGCAATGACAATCCCTGGCAACACGGCATGGCTGATGGCATCACCAATCATGGCCATTTTTCGTAGCACGAGAAAACAGCCGACAATGCTGCATCCCCCTGCCACTAACATTCCAGTCAAGATCACATAAAATGTACTCACAGGGCATGCTCCTTTCCTGGCTGTGTTGCAGCTGCCAGCTCCAGATTCTTTTTGGCGTTCAACCGAACGATAGCCTTGGAAATCAATCCACGCTGCGGTGCAAAAACCAGACTCACCCCGAACACGACAGTCGCACACAGCACACACAACGGCCCTGTGGGCAGATTTTGTCCCAGAGAACTAATAATTGTTCCACCGAAGCCCGCTATAGCACCAAACAAACCCGACAGACACACCATGACCCCCAGCTTCTCCGTCCAGTATCTTGCAGACACCGCGGGTGTAATTAACAAGGCCGCCATCATAATGACACCCACCGCCTGAATACCGGCAACCACCGCAATAACAATCAGCAGCATCAACAGCTTATCCAGCAAGCCTGCCGGAAAACCAAGTCCACGGGCAAAGCCGGGATCAAAGCTAAGCAGCTTAAATTCCTTGAAGAACAATATACAGATCCCGATCAGTACCACCGAAATGGCCGCCATCGTGTAAACATCAGACAATACCATCGCCGCTGCCTGACCGAACAGAAATTTATCCAGCCCGCTCTGATTCCCCGCCCCGCTGTGCTGGATTTCCGTCAAGAGCATAATGCCAAAGCCGAAAAATACAGACAGCACGGCCGCAATCGCCGAATCGCTTTTGATTCGTGAGTATCGGGTCAGCGCACTGATGGCAAAGGTTGCAACAATACCTGCAATGGCGGCCCCGATCATAAATCCAAATACGGATTTTGTGCCCGTAATCATAAACGCTACACATACCCCCGGCAAAGCCGCATGTGCCAAAGCATCCCCCATGAGCGACTGCTTGCGCAAATACATAAAGCTGCCAATCACGCCGCTGCTTAAACCGAGCAAGATGCAGCCCAGTAAAATCCACTGCATATTCGGATCGGCCAAAAGCGTAGCCAAGCTTGTCATACCGCTCACCTCACTCCGAGTATCGATCCGGAATCCGGACCTGTTTTGAGTATGCTCAGACGTCCGCCATACGTACGTTGCAGATTTTCCTCGGTGAAAATATCTGCCGTCTCTCCGAACCCCATCAGATGCCCGTTTAGCAGCATGACCTGATCAAAATAATCTGTGACCGTAGACAAATCATGATGAACGACAAGTACGGTTTTTCCTTGCCGCTTCAGATCTGTGAGCAATGAAATAATGGCTTTTTCTGTTGCAGCGTCCACACCTACAAACGGTTCATCCATAAAATAAAGCTGAGCGTCCTGCGCAAGTGCTCTGGCTAGAAAAACACGCTGCTGCTGCCCGCCGGATAACTGACTGATCTGCCTGTCCGCATAGTCGCTCATGCCTACCTTGTCCAGACTTTCCAGCGCAGCCTGACGATCAGCGGCTCCCGGCCGCTTGAACCAACCAAGTCTGCCATATCGTCCCATCATGACCACATCCAGCGCATTCGTTGGAAAATCCCAATCTACCGACTCACGTTGCGGCACATAACCAACCTTGAGCAACTGCTGTTTATAAGGCTTGCCGTAAACCAACACCTCGCCCCTGAGCTTTGGTATTAGTCCCAGCGCAGCCTTGATCAGCGTGGACTTCCCAGCCCCGTTCGGACCGATAATACCAATCAGCTTGCCTTCTGGCACCTCGAAGGAAACGTCAAGCAGAACGGGCTTTTTTTGATAAGCTACAGATAAATCACGAACCACAAGCGGTGAATGCCTCATGTGTTGCCTCCTCCTTTAATTAAGAGCTTTAACAATCGTATTGACGTTATGCTTGACCATTCCAATATACGTACCGTCTTCCGTGCCCTCTTCACCCATGGCATCCGAGTACAACTCGCCACCAACCTTGATCGTATGACCCTGCTGAGCCGCTCCCTGAATGACCGCATCTATGGCCTTTCTCGGAACGCTGGATTCTACGAATATGGCCTTGATTTTATGTTCAACCAAATAATCACGCAGCTTGGTCACATCCTGAGAGCCCGCTTCTGATTCTGTACTCATTCCTTGAAGCCCTTTCACTTGAATGTCGTATGCATCTCCGAAATAGCCAAAAGCATCATGGGCCGTGACGAGCACGCGCTGGGCTTCCGGTATGCTGGCAATCTGCTCCCGCGTGTAATCATCCAGCTTCCGCAGCTCAGCGAGATAGGCTTCTGCATTCGCCTTATAATCCTCCGCATGAGCAGCATCAAGCGCAGACAATTCATCTCTGACGGTTTCTACCGCAGACATCCAGTTTTGTACGTTAAACCAGATATGCGGATCATGCTCCGACCCCATTTCCGGGCTACCTGAGCGCAACTGATCCTGAGCAATATTTTTGGATACAGGTACGACAGGTTTTTGCTTGCCGATCTTCTCCAAAATGTCCTGCATTTTTCCTTCCAGATGCAACCCGTTATAAAAAATAATATCTGCCTGATCCAGTTTGCGCATATCTCCCTGAGAAGCCTTGTACAAATGCGGGTCAACGCCTGATCTCATAATGCCTGTGACCTCCACATGATTACCGCCTACCTTGCCGACAATATCAGAAATCATGCCAATAGTAGCTGTGGCCTTTATTTTTTGCCCCGCCTCCCCGGCAGCTCCCTGCTCCGCCTTCTTACCATTAGTGCATGCACTTGCTGCAACTAAAATCAGGAACAATGTTCCTGCAATCAAAGCCCAACGCGGTACAGCCGCCTTAAACCGTTTATTCATGTTTCAATATCCTCCTCTATTTATATGCATTCAGGACAAACTATTTCGTGTTATCAATTGTTTTTTACTAATACTATTTTTTAGAGTATACACTAAAATGTTTCCCTAGGTAAACATATTAAATATAAAAATCTATTTATACTGTCAGCTCGTTCGATTTTAGCTCTCCGAATGTGTAATATATAGAAGATATCCAATCGTTAAATGAAAGAACATATATAAAGAAGGTGAAGATCATGGAGCAAACAGAATACGACCCTTACCGGGACAAGCATCAACAAAATCAAACACGGAAAATGCTGCCCATTTTTGTGTTGCTGTGCTGTCTGATCCCTCTCACTTCCTGTGCACGTGGGGATGTCCATGTAGACGTTCATCTGGATCAGAGCGTGGATATGGATGCTTCGTTCAGTGTAAACAATCAGACGCTGTTGATGCTGAATAATCCCGGGCTACTGGACCGCTTGGCCAAGCGGATTCAAGGCAACAGTCTAAATGTTAAGCCACTATCTGAGCAGGGAAGAAAGGGTTATCAAATCAAGGGGCACTATCAAGGAGATTGGAGTACAAGCGGAAAAAATCCCATTCTGGGTTTAAATCTACCTGAGGGATTAGAATTTAAAAGCGCTGTGACTCAACATTTTTTCACAACGAATGTTGATCTTACAATGAAGCTCGATCTGCCACGAATGCTTCCTGAAGAAGCTCGGGGACTGAGTGACAAATTGGAGCAAATGAATGTGTTCGCACGCAAAATACTGGAGCGGCAGCTTGATCTTAATTTTAGCCTGTCCTTACCGATCCAGCCCGCTGCGAGCAATGCCGACAGTGTATCGGCAGACGGGAAAACGCTACGTTGGGATATTGCCCCATTAGAGCCTAATGAGCTAAAGCTATCCGTCAACGTACCCAATGTGCGTCATATTATATATGTAGCCGTTGCGGGCCTGATCCTCATTACGGCAATTGTGATATGGCTAATCCGTCGTCATCGCTCCAAAAAGGGCGCTAATAAGGAAGCTGCTCCTCCGAAACCTGAATCCTGAACAGTTAAAAAAATCGTTGCCTCATTTCTGGTGGGGGGATCTGACATTGATCCTCCTCATCCTTGCCAAACCAGCGGTATCGGTTACGTGCCACCCAGCTATAGACTGCATTGCGTATAAAGCGGGGGACGAGGATGAAGACATAGGCCAGCGGATATGGAAAACGAAGACGTCTGGCAATCCGCAGAGCTGCGGTTGACCTCGTGTAATACATACCGCCTTCAATTAGTACGAACGTATCCAGCTTATCCGTTGACAATCCTCCTGCACGCAATAGCTTTTGTCCCTGCTCGGATTGCAAGGAACCAAAATGAAACCTCCCCTTCGGGTCACGCTTAATAATGAAGCGGGCCGCCCCCTGACAAAAATGGCATACACCATCCACCAACACAATTGAATAATCTTGCTGAGAAGGATTTCGATAAGCATCGTCAGATTGCTTCATAAATGCATTTCACCTCCAGGAAATAAACAACAGAATATAATCAGCAATATAGTATAAACAAAAAAACGCCGAAATCATCCGACGCTTGTTTAACAATGTATAGGCTTTTACCTGTTTTGAGAACTAGCTCAATGCTTTCTCAAACAGCTGTTTCGATTTAATTTGCTCTAAAAACTCATCATGGAACTTATCCATACACTTGCAGATAAAATCCTTATGACATACCGGGCAAGGCGTCGTTAGCAATCGACTGATATTCGTCAAGATCCACTCCGGATTACGTTGAGAAAAAACGCGGCACTCCGTTCCATCGGCCAAACTCATTTTAAACTCATAAAGCCCTTCTTTTTCGTTGCTGCCAGCCAGCGTGAAATTAACAATATTCGGTCTGTAAGACATCATATCACCCGTATTTTTCAAATTTGTTTCGTACCTGATGACCAGAATCACCTAAGCCATCTTAATGAATTTTGGCGATGATGTCAAATGGTCGCGGATCTCGGCGAATCAAGGTCTATATGCAAAAGCCGCCGATCAATCAGCGGCTGGAACGTAGAGATGATGTGTTTCGTGATCAAATGACGTTCAGCTCAACGTCAATGTTGCCGCGAGTCGCTTTGGAGTATGGACAAAAATCATGCGCCTGACGTGCCAAATCTTCGGCTTGGGGACGCTCAACACCCGGTATTTTCACGTCCAGACGCACCGCTAATTGGAAGCCGCCGTCGCTCGGGTCCTTGCCGATGGACACGTGGCTGGTGACCTCAACATTGTCTACCTTTACCTTGGCTTTGCGGGCTACATTAGCCAATGCGCTCTCATAACATGCACCATAGCCTGCCGCAAACAATTGCTCCGGATTCGTTGCCTCTCCACCTGCGCCACCCAATTCCTTCGGCGTACTGAGCTTATGCTTCAAAACTCCGTCCGAGGAAGCGACAGAGCCGTCTCTTCCACCATGTACCGTTGCTGATGCTGTGTATAATGCTTCCATGATTTCATCTCTCCTTCTTTTATGTTTTACATTCTGCTGGCTGGGATTATCGTCATATTAATGATGATTTCCTTCTCGTATGTACTTTAAACGAACCACACAAAATGAATCATTTGAAATATGAATGAAGGGAAAGCTTGATTTTTTCATTATATCTATAAAATAAGATTAATTTGCTTGACCACACAAAAGTTGCACTAGACAAAAACTATTGTGGGTGTACAATAGGGATAAGGCAATCATTATGTCACTAATAATATATTTCAACATGAATAAAGAAGGTGAAGCGTATGAGAAATACAAAAGGTAACTTGGCGGAAATCGCTTCACTAGCGGAAGTGAATCGTTCCTTGAACGTCCCGAAGAACGGCACGTGGTTTCGGAAATTCCTAGCCTTTGCCGGACCCGGCTATATGGTCGCTGTCGGCTATATGGACCCCGGCAACTGGGCTACAGACATTGCGGGCGGATCGCAATTTGGCTATACACTGCTCAGTGTCATTCTGATCTCTAATCTGATGGCCATCTTGCTGCAGGCCTTATCCGGCAAGCTCGGCATTGCCACAGGTAAAGATTTGGCTCAAATGTGCCGTGAAGCCTACAGTCGCCCGGTCGCGATCGGCTTATGGCTTTTATGCGAAATCGCTATTGCAGCCATGGATTTGGCCGAGGTCATCGGTTCAGCCATTGCACTCAAGCTGCTGTTCGGCATACCCCTATTGTACGGTGTCCTGATTACTGCATTCGATGTCATGCTCATTTTATTGCTGCAAAACAAAGGTTTTCGTGCTTTGGAAACGCTGGTCATTGTACTGATGGTGACGATTGCCGGCTGCTTTGGCATCAATCTCATTTTGGCCCAACCGGAATGGAGCGGCGTGTTAGGTGGCTTTGTGCCGGACTCGCAAATCTTGACCAACCCAAGCATGCTGTATATCGCCATTGGTATTATGGGTGCTACCGTGATGCCCCATAACCTGTACCTGCATTCGTCCATCGTACAAACTCGTAAATTCGAGCAGACGTCAGCAGGCAAACGGGAGGCTATCAAATTCGCGACATGGGATTCGAGTATAGCACTCATGTTCGCCCTGTTTATCAATGCCGCCATTCTGATCGTGGCCGCAGCCGTGTTCCATACAGCAGGAAAAACCGATGTGGCGGAAATCAGCGATGCTTTCTATCTGCTGTCGCCATTGCTCGGAACCACACTCGCGAGTATCCTGTTCGGGGTGGCGCTGCTCGCTTCCGGTCAGAATTCAACCGTAACCGGTACCTTAGCCGGGCAAATCGTCATGGAGGGCTTTCTCAGCCTTCGTCTCGCGCCTTGGCTGCGCCGTCTGGTGACCCGACTCATTGCTATCATTCCAGCGGTAATCGTCACAGCTATCGCGGGTGAAAAAGGGGCCGAAGAGCTGCTGGTACTAAGTCAGGTTATTCTGTCCATCCAGCTTCCCTTTGCCATCATCCCATTGCTGATCTTCACCAGCGACAAAAAGCGTATGGGTGAGTTTGCGAACAAAACATGGCAAAAAGTATTAACCTGGATCGTGACCGCCGTCATCATTGTTTTGAATGTGGTGCTTATCATTCAAACCATTTCAGGTCATTGAGAGATAAGCAACACTTTAAAATCAAGAAAAAGGTATCTCACTAGCCCAAATGGCTGCGGGATACCTTTTTTTGATCGCTCTATTCCAACCTCTAGACTTACCGCTTGGCAGGCTGGGCCCGCGTTTGGGCTTCAAGCGCGAGGTTCAGCTTGAGCACGTTCACACGTGGCTCACCAAACACTCCGGCACTGCGTCCTTCGGTCTGCTCCTGCACCAGTGCCTTCAGCTTATCCTGCGCAATACCGGTCAAGCCGCTAATACGCGGGATCTGAACCTGTGCCGCCTGCGGCGAGATATGCGGGTCCAGACCAGAGCCGGAGTTCGTAATCAGGTCCACCGGAACCTGACTGATCGGTACATCCGGGTTATTTTTCTGCCAATCCGCTATGGAATCCTTGACCCGCTGTATCAAGGCCGGATTGGACGGTGCGTAGTTACTGGAGCCTGAACCGGCCCCATTATAATCTATGCTCGATACCCGCCCCTGAAAAAACGCCGGATTGGCAAAGGACTGCCCGATCAGCTCGGAGCCGACTACCTGACCCTCGGCATTACGAAGCATACTGCCATTCGCCTGCTGCGGAAACAATACCTGTGCCACGCCCGTGCTAACCAGCGGATAAGCGAGGCCGCACAGGAGGATCATCAGCACCGAGGTACGCAAGGCTACTCCTATAATGGTGCCTCCCCGCATCTCTTCTCTCTCCGACTGTCCATTCGGCACAGCCCCCTCTGGACGCTTGTTATTCCCCTGCCGGGCAGACCCGGCTTTTTCGTGGGCAGCAAATCTGCGTCCAGACATCATCCGATAAAAGCCACTCATATTGCTCACCCTTTCCGCTTCCATTCAGTATCCAAGATGCACACCTTCACAGGCTGCGTTAAATCCACAAATGCACTAGCAAATCAATGGCTTTAATGCCAACAAACGGCACCACCATACCGCCCAAACCGTAAATCAGCAAATTCCGTCCCAGCAGGCGATCCGAGCTCATGGGCTTATACTTCACGCCCTTCATGGCCAGCGGGATCAGAAGCGGAATAATAACAGCATTAAAGATCAGCGCCGACAAAATAGCGGACAACGGAGAGCCAAGCCCCATTACGTTCAATGCGCTCATTTGCGGAATCGCCAGCATGAACATCGCCGGAATAATGGCAAAATATTTGGCAACATCGTTCGCGATACTGAATGTCGTCAAAGCACCGCGTGTCATGAGTAACTGCTTTCCGATAGCGACCACCTCAATAATTTTGGACGGATCGGAATCCAGGTCCACCATATTGGCGGCTTCCTTGGCTGCGACCGTGCCACTATTCATGGCAAGCCCAACGTCAGCCTGCGCCAGCGCAGGAGCATCATTCGTACCGTCCCCGGTCATGGCAACCAGCTTTCCCAGCTCCTGCTCACGACGAATAACCGCGATCTTATCCTCTGGCTTGCTTTCAGCCACAAAATCATCCACACCCGCTTCCCGCGCAATCGTCGCAGCAGTCAGCGGATTATCCCCTGTACACATGATCGTACGGATACCCATTTCCCGGAGCTGATCGAACCGCTCCTTCATGCCCGGCTTCACCGTGTCCTTCAAATAAATAATGCCATACATCTGATCATCCAGCGCGACAGCCAGCGGCGTACCTCCTTCAGAGGCCACCTGATTCGCCTTTTCCTCCAGATCGGCTGGGACGCTGCCGTTTTGCGATAGTACCCACTGCCGGACAGAGTCCACCGCGCCCTTACGTACCTTTCGTCCATCGGCCAGATCCAGACCACTCATCCGGGTTTCCGCCTTGAACTCGATAAAGGTCCCTCCTGCTGCCAAGGATTCATCCAGTGTGTACTCCTGCTTGCGCATCAACTCCAGAACTGAGCGCCCCTCGGGCGTCTCATCCTTCATCGAGCTCATCGCAGCCCACTTTACTAACTTTATTTCCTCTACGCCCCCTACAGGCACGAATTGGCTCGCCATCCGGTTACCGAAGGTAATTGTACCCGTTTTGTCCAGAATCATTGTATTGATGTCTCCAGATGCTTCTACCGCCTTGCCTGACATCGCCAGCACGTTAAACTGCGTGACCCGGTCCATACCGGCAATCCCGATGGCTGACAGCAGTCCTCCAATCGTCGTCGGAATCAGACAGACCAGTAACGAGATAAGTATGGGAACAGGCAGATCGATGTTAAAATGACGAGCAATCGGTGCTAGTGTCACTACCACGATCAGAAAAATAATCGTTAGGCTGATCAGCAGGGTATTCAGCGCAATCTCGTTCGGCGTCTTTTGCCGCTGTGCGCCTTCCACGAGCGAAATCATTTTATCAATGAACGTCTCACCCGGTTCTGTCGTAATCCGGACCTTAATCCGGTCACTAACCACACGCGTCCCGCCGGTTACCGAGCAAAAATCACCACCCGATTCCTTGATCACCGGAGCCGATTCTCCCGTAATCGCCGATTCATCCACTGAGGCAAGACCTTCAATAACCTCACCATCGCTCGGAATCATCTCGCCCTGGGACACCATCACAATGTCACCTTTCCGCAGCTCGGTTGAGCTGACCACCTGAATCTCATCCCCGACAAGCTTGTTAGCTTGTGTGTCCTGCTTGGATTTTTTCAAAGAGGCAGCTTGTGCTTTACCCCGACCCTCTGCGAGCGCTTCAGCAAAGTTAGCAAAGAGCAACGTGAACAACAGGATGATAAAAACAGCCAGGTTAAAGCCCATTTCATTACCCGTTCCAAAATAACCGGGAAACAGCAGCATCAGCAACACAACCAAAGTGCCGATCTCCACGACGAACATGACAGGATTTTTCATCATGATCATCGGATTTAATTTCATAAAGCTATCCTTGATCGCATGCTTCAAGATGCTTTTATCCAGCATGCGTTTGCGTTGTTCCTTCATGATCAAGCACCCCGTTCATCCATTCTCAATTTCTTCTTCATGTTCATCTTCTTCACATGGTCAAAAATTCAGCCACAGGCCCCAATACGATGACGGGCAAGAAGGTCAACGCACCAATCAGCAGCACAACCCCGATCAGAATCGCCCCAAACAGCTTGTTGTCCGTACGAAGTGTGCCTGTCGTCACTGGAGTCGGTGCTTTGGCATTCAATGAAGCTGCTACAGCTAACAGTGCAACAATCGATACATATCGTCCGAAGAACATAACGATACCCGTTGTCGCGTTCCAGAATACGTTGTTATCCGCAAGCCCCTCAAATCCCGAACCGTTATTAGCCGCAGATGACGCATATTCATATAACACCTGAGTCAACCCGTGATATCCGGGGTTTGTGACCGCATCGTATCCCCAATGACTCATAAAAGCGAGCGCAGTCGGCACCAAAATGAGAAACGGATGTACCAAAATGGCAATTGCGATCAGCTTCATTTCCTTGCCTTCAATCTTCCTGCCCATAAATTCCGGGGTCCTGCCGACCATCAATCCACATATAAATACACCCAGAATCGCGTACATCAGCATATTCATCAGCCCGACACCCTTACCGCCGAAAATGACGTTCAGCATCATTTCACCCAAAGCAGCCATACCGCCCAGCGGGGTCAGTGTATCGTGCATATTATTGACCGAACCTGTCGTAGCCGCCGTCGTTACCGCCGTGAACAGTGCCGATTGTCCGATGCCGAAGCGGACCTCTTTCCCTTCCATGCTTCCCTGAGAAGCATCCACCCCCAGTGCCTGAATCAGCGGATTACCCGTTTTCTCTGACACGTACGTAATAGATAGGAATACGAGAAACAGTACCATCATGGAGCTAAAAATAATCCACCCCTGCTTGCGATTACGAGCGAACAGCCCAAAGGTATACGGCAGAGAAGCTGGCATCACCCACATCGCCAAAATTTCCAGCACATTCGTCCAGGGACTTGGATTTTCAAAAGGATGCGCCGAGTTGGCCCCATCGAAACCGCCCCCGTTCGTCCCCAAGTGCTTGATCGATTCCATCGAAGCAACGGGTCCCAAGGCAATCTGTTGCTGTGTTCCACTCATCGTCGTGATATCCGCCGTAGGCTGAAGCGTCTGCGGTACTTTCAGTCCGACCAGCACCAGCGTAAGCACAAAGGCCAACGGAAGAAAAATCCGTATAATTGCTTTGATAAAATCCTGAAAAAAGTTGCCCATTCCTTCACCGCGCCGCGTCAATCCTCTCATAAAAGCCGCAGCAACCGCAAAACCGGAAGCAGCCGAAGTAAACATCATCATCGTAACGAACGCCATCTGCGTCATATACGTAAGTCCACTTTCTCCGCTGTAATGCTGGAGATTCGTATTGGTCATAAAGCTGATCACTGTATTAAAAGCCAGTGACGCTTCCATATTGTCGTTTCCAGCCGGATTACCGGGGAGCAGTCCCTGCAAGCGCAGTAGCACATAGCTGATCGCCACAAGCACGACATTCGTAGCGATAAAGCTCATCACATACGTGGTCCAACGCATGCTCTCCAGCTTTTTCAATCCTATAACCTTGTAAATCAGCTTCTCCGTCCCGCCAAACACTCGGTCCGTCCGATTCGGTTCATTTGAGAATACATGATACATATAGGTGCCCACTGGTTTCACCAAGAGCAGCAATATCACAATCACAATTCCAATTTGCAGCAGCTCCATCATCTATTCCCTCCTCCAAAATGCTCCTGCGTTTGGAATAACAGACGGGTTCGTAGCACCAGGCGTTGCACACGTTTGCGAAAGCCCGCTGCCTCTGATGCTTCATCCATGATCTGCTGTTCCCCGCCCGCTTGATCCTGTTTAGCTGATTAGAACTTTTCAGGATTCAGGAGTGCGTAGATTAAATACACAAACACAATAGCCGTAAGCGTAAGCACAACCATCATCCTTTTCGCCCTCCTTTGGAGGTCTGTGCATCACACCAGCGTACAAACAGCAGTATCACTCCATAACTCGCAGCCATCACGAGCAGCATGTATATATCCATCATGTTCATACCCTCCCGTATCTGTCCTCAGATCGTTATTCTTACACCCTCGTAAAATCAACATACAATTACTTTGAAAATTTTAATTTATATTAGCCATATCGTAAGCGACTATCCGTTCAGCAGGAAACCCACCTCTCCATTCAAAGTGTAGATCACATGGTCCGCTCCCAAACCTCGATAAATCCCTTGAGGATTACAGCCGTGTGTAATGACATAGATCGAATCTGATGTCAGCGGCCGGCATATTTGCAGAAAACGGCACGTCAGATTCAAGCTGTTCTCGAACAAATACACGCAGCCAATTTCTTTTTTGGGAAAATTCCATTTCCCCGCTTGCATCGTATTGATGCGCACAATATGCTCCACACCCATTTTTTTGAGCTGTCGTTCCTCCTGAGCGCTATTCGTAAGAACCGCAAACGCCAGTTTTTTGAACATAAGCAATTTCACAAAATTTCTGCCCGTTTCATTCGGTGCAGTGACAATGATTAGCCGACCTTCCATCAGTAGCTCCTCTCCCGGTATAAAAAGACAACAAAAAGAAGCCAAAGGAAAAAGGCTTTCCTCCGGCTTCTTACGTAACCATGATAAAATAAACCATGGCTGCACACGGCGGTTTGTTGCCTCTCCCTGTACGCTTACGAGGTTAGCTGTCGGATTCGGACGTGAGAGTCGCCCTATTTCTGACACTTGGCCAGAAAATTCACCCCTTGAGACACTCGGCCCTTTAAAAGCCGCATAGATCTCGTTTGGTTCCCCCGCTTTTGCAACTGCAAAATTCAGCGCTATAGACAATTCGTTGCTGCTTCATTCACTTAATTTGAAATTACGTCTTGAATCATACACCCGCGCAAGGAACACTGTAAAGCTCACCTGCGGGGTTATAAATCGGTCTTTGGAGCATAAAAGATTAATAATAGCGTTTACAACACAAATATCCTTCTCCCAGCTCCTTCAATCTCGGTTTTTCATCCCTTTTCGAAAATGAAGAGGCATGTCAATATTGGCGTATGGGGAGCATTTTTTGTCCTTTTTTTGTAAAAGAGAAAGGAAAAGTGCTGTATGTACCTGATAAACGCCGATTGAACCTGTTTTTACCATGAGAAACACCGCTATTTGCCCCATTTGCAGTGCCATTTGCCGTTTTGGACAAAATACGATTTTACAGCAGCAGACGGCGCATTACATCTATTTATAGACTTGCAACTCTTCGTTAAATTGCTTACAATTTAATTGTAGAATATCAAATTAGGAGGAAAACCATGACCGTTTATGAACATGATGCACAAACCCTGCAAGGGAAAGAAATTCCGTTGTCCACATACGAAGGAAAAGTACTGCTCATCGTGAATACAGCCAGCAAATGCGGGCTAACCCCCCAATACAAGGCGCTACAAGAGCTATATGACCAATACCATGAGCGGGGTCTTGAAATCTTAGGGTTTCCCAGCAACCAGTTTGCCAAGCAAGAGCCGGGTTCCAGCGAGGAAATTTCGGAGTTTTGCCAGATCAACTATGGAGTTACATTTCCGATGTTTGCCAAAATAGATGTCAATGGCGATCAGGCGCACCCTTTATTCCGCTACCTCACCCAAACAGCTCCGGGCGTATTAGGCTCCAAAGCAATCAAATGGAATTTTACTAAATTTTTGATTACACGCGAAGGTAACGTATTTAAGCGCTATGCCCCACAGACAACTCCGGATAAATTGGCGGGGGATATCGAGAAGCTCTTGCAACAAAGCTGACAGGTCCATCCCTGTTCACAAGCAGCCAATCCAAACGGCTGCTCCTGTGGCTAGGAAAAAGGGATATTTTAGTTCGGCTTATATAACAAAAAAAGCAGCCAATCACGTCAAAAACGTGTCAGGATGCTTTTTTAACTGTGTCTTGCATGTAATGCGGTCGAGAGGACTCGAACCTCCACGGGCGTACGCCCACTACCCCCTCAAGATAGCGTGTCTGCCATTCCACCACGACCGCAAATTCTAATGTTTTGAGGCAACAGATTTATTATACTCCCTTGCATTCTATTTGTAAACATAAATACAATAATTATTTTTATGTCAAATAATCTAACATATAAAAGCTATAAAAATATTTAATTTGACATATCAACACTATGAGTGTAAATATATATTACATAATATCTCTAAATTTTTTCTGAATTCATTTTTAAAGTCATTTAATATAACATAAACATTCTACTCCAAGGAGGCGAACCGCATTGCACAAAGGCAATCGTTTGCTGAACTACGCATTGCTGTTGGACCCTTCCCTGCCTGTCGGTGGCTTCACTCGTTCCTACGGGCTGGAGGAGCTGTTTCGCAATGGCCGCTTAACCTGTTTACAAGACCTGGAACACTATGCACGCACTGATCTGCTTCCTCAGTTCACATCCCTCGATGGCATGGCTATCAAAAGCCTTTATATTGCCGTTCAGCAAAATGATGGTTGGCGTATCGCCCTCATTGATAAAATGCTGCACGCCCAGCGCTCTTCCCTACAACACGTGAAAGAGTCACGCCTATCCGGCCAACGCCTGCTTAAGCTCGCCAAAGCCTTGTACCCTTGGCTTGAATTCGACCAACTCGAAGCTACACTCATCCAATACAATGCGATTGGTACACTTGCAACCGTTCATAGTTGGATTAACGTTTCCCTTGGAAATGATGTAGAGCAGACCATTCACGGCTACCTTGCCGCAGCAGTGTCCTTCTGTGTCGAAGATGCTTCCAAGCTGCTTAATCCCCCTTATGAGGAAAAGAATCCTGTTATTCAGCGAATGACCAACGAGCTTCTAACCGCATGGAAACAATTCAACACCCCAGAGTCTGAGCCAACCGCATTTCAGCGTGGCCTTCTGCATAGGCATTGGTCCAGCTCCTACATTGCTCAGCCACCCTATATGAGCAGCAACCACCAGCGCGGGTGAAATTCACTGATTCCTTTGTCCGGCCCCATTATACGCCTACAGCATCCCCCTGATGCCTGTTTTCACCAATCCAGTACCAACGACAAAAGCACTCCCACCACTTTTTCCAGTGGCAGAGTGCTCTTTTTATCCAGAATACAACTGCAATTTCGCACAATTAACAGGCTCCAGATGGATTATCCAGACATCCATCACTTAATTAAGTTATATTTTTATCTGAATTACGTATTTTAGATTGTAAAAACACGTATAAACGTGTATCATAGTTTTAGATGGTTAATTCTAACATGTTTACTGATGATTATTATAACACACCAATTATTCCGCAAGAATCCGTAAGGGGCGATTTCACTTGAACAACAAAATGCCTGTCACCTCCTTAGGGTGGGCCATCAAACAAAGGCTTGTCGAACTTCGGCTGGATCAGAAAACATTTTGTGAAACGCATAACATCCCGCCTTCACGCTTGTCCAATCTGATTCACGGCACCCGCAAAGCACAAAGGTACAGAAAACAAGTTGCTGCAATCCTCAACATCGACGATAACGATTATAAGGAGGCATCACCACTCTGAAACCAACGATGTGAGCGTCCCCCAAGCATGCGGCACGCTATAACATCGGCAACCCAAATAAACTCGTCAATCGAACCCGTCGGTCCGTTTTACGGGTTTTCAACCTGAGTGATCTTTAGCGAGAAGATCATTCAGGCTGTGTTTTGTCATTCTCACCTTTTTGCTTACGATATTTCGCAAATTCCACATATTCTAATATGAAATTCTGTTCTTCTGTATCCAGATCCTCTGCCTGGCAATTCAATGGCCCCATCACTCCAAAAAAATAAGCAGCCTTCTGCTCCTGAAGTACACCCTCACCCGGTTTGACGCCTTTCATTAACCAATCCAGCGATACATTAAAAAAGTCCGAAATCTGGATTAAATGCATCGTTCCCGGCGTTGTTTTACCTCTTCTCCAGTCTCCAAGATTACCCGAGCTGATTTTGAGCTTTTCACAAAACGCCTTCTTCGTCATTCCCCGATCCTTAATCAAGGCTTCAATTCGCTGATAAATCGTTTGGTCTCCCAAAATTATCCCCTCCGACACCCTAACTTTTTCTTGAACTATTCCCAAAATTTCAACCATACTTATTCGGTTATCATTACTTTAATATTCCGCACCCGATTATTCCGTAGTGGAACCTTCCTGCCTTTTCTCTTTACGAAAGCGGGTAAATTCAATATACTCAAGTATAAAATCCTTTTCCACCTCGCTAAGCGATTCCCCCTGGCAATCCAGTTGCCCTGAAACTCCAAAAAAATAAGGGTCTCTCGACTCCCTCAGCGCCTCACCCTGCACATTGCGCCCCAACATGATCCAATCCAGACTGGCATTAAAAAACGAAGCGATTTCAATGAGCTTATTCGTGCCTGGCGTCGTTTTTCCTCTTTTCCAGTCCCCAAAGTTCCCTGTACTAATACCCAACTGCTCGCAGAACGCTTTTTTTGTCATTCCACGTTCCTTGATAAGTTCTTCAATACGTTGGTAAATAGATTGCATAGAAGTTCCTTCCTCCCCAGCAGACTCTCAAATAACCATATCATGTCCCCTGTTCCCATTTCAAAGATCACGTGTGCCAAAATTGCCGAATTATGTATGTTGGCTTTCATTATACCACAATATGCAACAAAAACCGCCTATTTTCCGAAGAAAATGGCGGCCCTCAGTCAGCTCGTGTACACCCATTACAAATTATAGTTGTCAATTTTAAGTAGAATCTGCTTCAATTCGTTCAAAGTTTCACTCAAGTGTGATAAATCTTCTTCTGGCAGAAGCACCAGTCTCTCTTGAATTTTATTGGAAAAGGTATGAAATACCTGTTCACAAAAAGCATCGCCTTCTTCTGTAATCGCCACGTTCACGACTCTGCGATCCGAGTCACACGACTGGCGGTCAGCCAACCCAAGCTCCACCAGCTTGTCCAGCAGAGGAGTCATGTTCGGGCGTGAGACATTAAGTAGTTTGGACAAATCAGATACCGTAGACAAACGCACTTCTCGCAGCAACAGTAATGCCTGAAAGTTATTAGGCGACAAATGTAATGGGAAATCGAGCGGACCGTAGGTGAAAAATTTCTTCTTCACCATTGGAAACAAGCCCAAAATATTTTCTGATATATTCCCTAACAGTTGAGTGTCCATATTTTTCACCATCACTTCATCAGTTTATACTTATCATTCTATAACATTATGGCTTTATATTATACTATGGAATCATTATTTCTTCATAATAATTACTTTATTACATTACTGCACAAACAAAAAAAAGCCTCTACTACCAGAGACTTTTCCGTTTATTCATTGATGCGGTCGAGAGGACTCGAACCTCCACGAGCATACGCTCACTACCCCCTCAAGATAGCGTGTCTGCCATTCCACCACGACCGCATAATAAAATATAAATGGTGAGCCATGAAGGACTCGAACCTTCGACACCCTGATTAAAAGTCAGGTGCTCTACCAACTGAGCTAATGGCTCATGCTGTTCATCCAAGATGTCCGCCATCAGACTTCAGGAATTTCCCTTAAGCATATAACATGTAGTCCATAAAGACAACAATGACCCGTAGGGGAATCGAACCCCTGTTACCTCCGTGAAAGGGAGGTGTCTTAACCGCTTGACCAACGGGCCGCATTTTTAAACACCAACTTGGCGACAAGAAAGAGTATATCAAATAGAAGAATGAATGGCAATACTTATTTAAAAAAATTTAAAACAAGTAGTTTACCGAAAATTAAACCGCATTTTCACTTACGTAAATTTGCTCTTTTCACATTAATCAGAAGCATAAAAAGAGATTATATTGCAAAATAACTTAACTTTACTTATAATCACTTACATAATACCGAAATCATTTTGAACACAAGGAGCTTTGTATGTATCAAGAAGAACGGATGCTAAAAATTGTGGATTACCTACAGCTTCACAAGCGTATTTCGGTGGATGATATTTGTGAATTTTTTAATGTATCACGAGATACGGCCCGCCGGGATCTGGTAAAGCTAGAGGAGCACCAGAAGATTATTCGAACCCGTGGCGGTGCCCTTCTGCCTACACTGGATCATGAATTAACCAGAAACTATAAAGAGAGACTGCTCACCGTATCCGCAGAAAAACAAATTATCGGACAAATAGCTGCCAATATGGTTCGTGACGGAAATCGCATCATACTCGACTCCTCCACCACTGTGCAGGCATGTGCCGAAAGACTCCATGTACAGGAGTGCTCGGTCATTACCAATTCGATCAATCAGGCTGATGTTCTTTCCGAAAAGGACGGCGTTTCCATTCATCTGCTCGGCGGACGCTTGCAAAAGGAGCACCGTTTTGTCTACGGTTCCTCCGCCATCGCTACCCTGTCCCGCTATTTTGTAGACAAAGCTTTTGTTGGGGTCGGGGGCATTTCTCTCCATGGACTGAGCATTAATCATGAAGAGGACGGTATGCTCAAGCACCAAATGATGAAACAGGCCGATCAGGTGATCATTCTTGCGGATCACTCCAAATTCGGCAAAAACCTTTCTTACCGCTTTGCCGATTTATACGAGGTGGATATCGTTATCACCGACCGCTTGCCAGACCCGGCCATGCTGGATGTTTTTCGCCGTCATGATGTTGAAATTATTGTTCCGTAAAGGAAGAAGTTGCATGAGACATAAAGAAGAAGACAGGAGATGGAGAAATGAAACTGTTTGCGATTGATTTGGATGGAACTCTGCTAAACGACGAAGGAAAAATAAGTAAGGTGAACGCGGACTCAATCCGCAAGGCACAGCAGCAAGATATTCAGGTAACCATTGCCACGGGCAGAGCCGCTTATGATGCCTGGATCAAGCTGGAGGAAGCAGGACTTGTCACCCCCGTCATCGGGGCAAACGGCGCGACCGTACACGATGCACAGCGTCGCCAGCTAACCTCTACGCCTATGGACCGGAATGAAACGTTTGAAGTGCTTAGCTGGCTGCGCGAAAACGATTTTTATTATGAGGTCATGACAGACCGCGCTATTTATTCTCCACAAAACGGTCATCAGCTACTGGCTGTTGAAATGGATCGCCTGTTAAGCGCCAATCCGGATATTTCGCTGGATGCTCTGTTACATGCAGCCGAAAAACAATATGAACAGACCGGACATACCCGTATCCCCTCGTATGAAGACATTCCGCTGGATGTAGAGATTTATAACGTGCTGTGCTTCTCCTTTGATCAAACCAAGCTGAACCGGGGTCGTGAGCGTTACCGGGATTTTCCCGGCCTGAACATGGTCATTTCCTCAGACCGCAACTTCGAAGTCGAGCATAAGGATGCTTCCAAAGGAAACGCACTACGTTATCTGGCAGATTATTTGAGTATTCCCATGGAGGAAGCCGCAGCGGTAGGAGACAGCTATAACGATATTTCCATGCTGACAATGGTAGGTAAAGGCATCGCTATGGGCAATGCAAATGACGACATTAAGGCCGTCTGCTCTGAAGTTACCCTGACCAATGTAGAGAATGGCGTAGCTCATACTCTCCTAAATATACTGGATCAACTTACGAAGCCGACCTTTTAAACTAAAAATTCACATGCTGTGCCACTTTTTAGATCATCGTTATTTTCAGAATCGAATATAGACAAAAAAAGACGCTCGCAAGCATCATCCGATGCATACAAGCGTCCTTTTTCTGATTTGAAAAACCAACGGAGAGAGAGGGATTCGAACCCTCGCACCGCTTTCGCAGCCTAACCCCTTAGCAGAGGGTCCCCTTATAGCCACTTGGGTACCTCTCCATGGCTCCCCGAACAGGACTCGAACCTGTGACAACTCGATTAACAGTCGAGTGCTCTACCAACTGAGCTATCAGGGAACATTACTGTAAATTATCATACAGTATATTTAATTTACCATGATTCAGGGGGTGCCGTCAAGTGCCAGCAGACGAAGTTTACCTCCGCATTTGCCGCAGCGGTAACGCTGCGGGTTCATTTTACGCTTCCGTAAGTATTCCTGACTACATGAGGCGCACACCAGCTTGTAGCGATAGGGCTGCGGCTTCCGTTCCGCTCTCCCCGGTAGAGTTTGGCAATGCCTGCTCCCTCCTACACGGGCCAACCATGCTTTGAAATCCGCATCTCGGTGCTGGTAGCCCATCCCGCGCAAATGCAAATGATAATGGCACAGCTCATGCTTAATAATTTTTTCCACCTCGGGCCGCCCGTAGGCTGCAAGCTGATGCGGATTAATTTCAATATGATGGCTTTTCATAAAATATCGACCGCCTGTGGAAGACAGACGCGAATTAAAGCTGGCACGATGGCGAAACGGTACGCCAAAACTCTCCATTGAAATGTGCTCCACCCATTCCTGAAGCTCTTCCTCGCTCATGGAATTGCTTATGGACTTGGACTCCATCCTTCCCCAATCCCCTCCTTTGCTCCATACTGCCAAGCATATTACAAAATAGCGTCCAAAGTCTAACCCTCAATTCATAAGCCATTCAATTGATAAGCACACTTTAGGCACCCACCCCATATGCTAAACATACAGATGTAACGCAGAGGAGGAGATTGGCTTGCCTCAATGGCTCAGCAACCAGCTTATGCGGGCCTTTTACAAAAAGGACCGGCGCCAGATCAAACTGTTGAATGACTGTTGGTTTTTTTATCATAAAGCACCGGGTGTAGAGTTTGATGCCAACAATGGGTAGAAGTTCAGGGCAGTAAAAAATGAAGGCCGGAATCTCCGAAGTGGTTCGGAGATTCCGGCTTTTGTTATACCCTAAAGGCGGTTATACGGATTTGTAGAGTATTATGCCTGCGATTGCGCTTCTGCCGGAGCTTTCATCGTCAGACCGACCCTGCCTTTTTTCAAGTCTACATTCAGCACCCACACGGTTACGTTATCACCAACGGATACGACATCCATCGGATGCTTGACGAAGCCGCTGCGCAGCTGCGAAATATGAACCAATCCATCACTCTTGATGCCGATATCGACGAACGCACCGAAATCAATTACATTGCGGACGGTTCCCTGAAGCTCCATGCCCGGTGCCAGATCCTCGATCTTGAGCACATCCTTACGGAATACAGGCAACGGCAGCTCGTCACGCGGGTCGCGGCCCGGACGCTGGAGGCTGTCCAGAATATCCTTCAACGTCGGCACGCCGACTTTCAGCTTCGCGGCCAGTTCGTCAATGCTGGACACGTTCAGCGCTTCCGTCGCAGCCTTGGTGCCCAGATCGTGGGCGCTGATGCCCAGTTCAGCCAACAGGCGGTCTACGACAGCATACGATTCAGGGTGAATCGGCGTGCGGTCCAGCGGATTTTCTCCACCCGGTATACGGATAAAACCAACCGATTGCTCGTAGGTTTTCGCGCCAAGACGCGGTACCTTTTGCAACTGACGACGGTTGTTGAATTTGCCGTTTTCCTCACGGTATTTCACGATATTTTTGGCAATTGTCGAGTTAATGCCCGCTACATAGGACAGTAATGCCGAGGAAGCGGTATTCACATCCACACCGACATGGTTAACTGCCGATTCAACAACATCCTTCAAGCTTTCATCCAGATGCTTCTGTGACACATCATGCTGGTACTGGCCTACACCAATGGCCTTCGGCTCAATCTTGACCAGCTCGGCCAACGGGTCCTGCACACGACGTGCAATGGATGCCGCGCTGCGCTCAGCCACGTCCAGATCCGGGAACTCCTCCTGCGCCAGCTTGGAGGCGGAATAAACGCTCGCGCCTGCCTCATTGACGATCAGGTACGCCAGGCTGCTGTCGCCAATATCTGCGATGACTTCAGCCACGAATTGCTCTGTTTCACGCGAAGCCGTTCCGTTACCGATGACGATCAGCTCAATGCTGTATTTGGCAATGAGCTGCTTGAATTTCTCGGCAGCCTCACGCTTTTTGTTGTTCGGCGGTGTCGGATACGTCACCGCGACTTCCAGCAGCTTGCCCGTATCATCTACGACCGCCAGTTTGCAGCCTGTCCGAAACGCCGGATCGACACCGAGCACACGGCGGCCCTTGATCGGGGCCTGTAACAGCAGGCTCCGCAAATTGCCCGCAAAGATAGAGATGGCCTGCTGCTCGCCCTTCTCTGTCATTTCAGCGCGCACCTCACGCTCAATAGAGGGTGCGATGAGCCTTTTATATGCATCCTCAATGACGTTGCGCAGCAGCTCTTCCACGGCGGATGAGCCTTTAATCACTTGACCTGCGACGTAATTGTGAATCGAATCGGGCGCTACCTCCAGTCCGACCTTGAGAATGCCTTCACGCTCTCCGCGATTAATCGCCAAAATACGATGAGGCGGCATTTTCTTAGCCAGCTCACGATAGCTGTAGTAATTCTCGTAGACAGACTCTTGCTCTGCATCCTTCGCTTCGGAGGTTAGCATGCCATGATCCAGTGTATATCGACGCACCCATTGGCGAATACCCGCGTCGTCCGCTATATTTTCCGCTAAAATGTCCAAAGCTCCTTGTATTGCCGCCTCAGCGCTGTCCACTCCCAGTTCCGCATTCACATAGGACTCAGCTTCCTTCAGAGCATCACCCTGCTTCGGCTGACTCCAGATCCAGATGGACAACGGCTCCAGCCCCCGTTCCTTCGCCACACTCGCGCGGGTTTTGCGCTTTTGCCGATATGGACGGTACAGGTCCTCCACTTCCTGAAGCTTAACCGCAGCAGTGATGGCAGCCTGAAGGTCTTCTGTCAGCTTGCCCTGCTCATCAATAATGCGAATGACCTCTACCTTGCGGTCCTCCAAATTACGTAAATACAGCACACGATCTTCAATTTCACGCAGCTGATTTTCATCCAGTTCCCCAGTCATTTCCTTACGGTATCGTGCGATAAAAGGAATCGTATTCCCTTCATCCAGCAAACTGATCGTCGTCCGGATTTGCTTGAGTGCCAGCGACAGCTCTCTCGCCACTTGTTTGACAATCCGCTCCTGGCGTTCTGCTTCGTTCGGCTCCTGCCGGACTTCCATCTTCGTTTCCTCGTTAGACAAAGCTATCCCTTCTTCCTTACAACTCTTGTCTTTCATCATGTCTTTCATTATCACAAAAAAAGAATCAAAGCGCCAGCACGTAACGATGAGGCCAGGCCCAGCCTGCATTTTTCATCGGACACGCAAAAGGACAGCGCCCACGCGCTGCCCTTTTCCCGTTTCACTCGTCGTTCCAAAAATGCCTAAAAATCAATCAAACCAAGACTGATTTGTAGCGAATCGCTCACTTTGCGCATGGTTTCTTCATCCAAATGGGTGATTTTGTCGGTAAGCCTTTGCTTGTCAATCGTCCGAATTTGCTCCAGAAGAACGACAGAATCGCGATCAAAGCCATGCGTCGCCGCGTCGATTTCCACGTGTGTGGGTAGCTTCGCCTTTTGAATCTGGGCGGTGATGGCCGCCACAATCACGGTGGGACTGAACCGATTGCCGATATCATTTTGGATGATCAGCACAGGTCTGACGCCACCTTGCTCGGAACCGACTACGGGTGAAAGGTCTGCAAAAAAAACGTCGCCGCGCTTTACGATCAATATGGATTACACCCCGCTAACTGTACGGCCCAAGGTGCTGTTTGCATCTTCCTCCGCATGAAAGGCTTCGGAGGCCATGGTCAAGTTAATTTTAGCCATCTCCATATAACCACGCTGCATGGCTTCACGAATGTAACGTTTCTTACGTTCGCCCACATACAGCTTCATGGCCTGCCTGATAAATTCACTACGGTTGGAATTTTCCATGGCTACGATCCCGTCCACTTCCTGCAAGAGATGATCCGGCAAACTGATCATTATTCTTTTGGTGTTCTGCAAATTGGCCAACTTCTCTTCCACCCCCAAAACCTTGTCGCCATTGTACCATTATAACGTTATTCCCGGTAATTTATTCAAACGGAATACAAGAGAATGTATATGATATTCGTATATCATCTATGCTGTATTCCATTATAAACTACGCAGTTCGTTTTCGTACAGGCGTTTGATCCCCGAAATACAAGTGTCAGCGGAGCCTGATGCGTCGTTTTGACAGTTACAGCGCTCTTTTCTTTCCTTTGTACATATTTCGGGACGTTCTGCGAAAACTCCTGCTTTTATCCGGTAATTTGCGTCATGAAATTAATCCCAGCGGGTTGGAAGAAGCGAATTCACTCGAACGACAGGAGTATCTCCCCGTGTATAAACACGCGGCACCCTGTGTGCGATCATGCAGATCACCTCATAGTGGATGGTACCCAGCTTGGATGCCAGCTCATCCGCCGCAATCGTTTCGCCGGACTGCTGGCCGATGAGAACAACCTCTTCGCCGATTTGAATTTCTTCCGCATCCTCTGCGAAAGATTGTAAGGATACCATACACTGATCCATGCAAATGGTGCCGAGCACCGGGACGCGGCGGCCGCGTATCAATACTTCGATGTTCCCACTCAGCATGCGGGAGTATCCATCCGCGTAGCCAATCGGCAGTGTGCCAATTCGTTCTTCCTCAGTGGTCACGTACCGGGTGCCGTAGCTAACCCCCCAGCCGGGAGGGAGCGTCTTGGTGTAAACCACTGCCGTCTTTAATGACAATACAGGCAGCAACTCAATGGCTTGCCGATTAACCTCATCAGATGGATACAGGCCGTAAATACTGATGCCAATCCGCACCATATTGGGGGAAAGCGCAGGGGTATCAATGGTGGCCGCGCTGTTGCCCGTATGTATAATGGGAATGGTGATGCCTTGTTCCCTTAGCGCTTCCGCCACGCCCTGAAACCGATTATACTGTTGCAGTGTATAGCTTTTGTCTTGTTCATCCGCGCGGGCAAAATGGGTGTACATGCCTTCCAGCAGCACTTGCTCCAACTGGTGAGTCTGCCGGACAAAGGCAACTGCCTCTTCTCCAGGCAGCAGGCCCAGTCGTCCCATGCCGCTGTCTATTTTGATGTGCACCTTCAGCTTGCGTTCGCTTCCTTTGCGGTCCAGTCTGCGAATACCCTCCAGCACTTCTTCACTGAACACAGTCAGTGTAATATCATGCTCCCAAGCCGTCTGCACAGCTTCGGGCAGGGTATAACCGAGTACAAGGATAGGCAGTCTGATCCCCGCCTGCCGAAGCTCCAGCGCTTCGTCCAGAAAAGCGACGCTCAAGTAATCCGCACCAAGGCGTTCCAATTCCTTTGATATTTCCACGGCACCGTGTCCATAGGCATTAGCCTTGACACAAGCCAACAACAGCTTATCCGCTGGCAATGCCCTGCGAAAAGCCTCATAGTTGGCGCCAAGGTGATTCAGGTTGATTTCGGCCCGGGTCGATCTGTATTGTGCTTGCAAAATCCAGTCACCTTCTTCAATTGTTAGCCTGTAACATAGCCTCTTACCATTCGAAATGGCAAAATCCTTACTTCCAAAGGTTAATGGTAATGTTCAGAAACGTGGCTGTCAATGGCAGATGGCGTTTGCCAGCATCCTCCATAAAGAACATGACTCCCAAGCGAGCGGTGCACACCTCTAGACCTCGAATGAACAAAAGACGGATACGGGCGGAAGCAGAGTAAAATACACTCTAAACCGTCTGCATCCGTCTATAAAGTTTTATTTACCCGATTGATCCTGTATAGAAGCGGCAATTTGTATCATTTCGCTCACGGGCAGGTCAGCACTGGTAATACGGAACTCTATGCCGTCATTCATCCAGGTCATCGTCTGCTGCTCACTACCCGTCAGAACAGCAAAGCTTCCTCCAATATCGACCAGTTCACCCGCAGCCAGCGAAACGGCCCGATCTTTCGGACGCGCCTCCACTAGCGTATAGTTATACGTCCCACTATACCGTAGCATCACCGCATGTGTACCATTGTCCTCCAGCTCCGGCGTATCCTTAATCTGTACCCCGGCCGGCGTATAGGACGGTTCAATCAAGCCGAACTCACCCATCACAGCTTCAGCAGCATCCGTGCCTGCCGATGTCCCTGTTGCTGCATCAGATGCACCCGGGGTTTGCTGCTGCGTCTCTGTGTTGCCCGCTGTATCCGGCTTGGCCTCCGTATCCGTGCTGCCCGTCGCGTCCGCGCTATCCGGTTTTGACGTATCGCCTGTGGCAGCTCCATCCATCGACGCTTCTCCTGACGGCTGCTGTGCCTTCTCTCCTGCTGTTCCCTGCACTTGTCCTTGCTCGCCCGAGATTACGCCAGTCGTGCCATCAATCGTACCTGTAGGATCTAGTTGCCCGCTGGAATCCACTGCTCCGGCCGAAGGCGTCCCTTCATTTCCCTTACCTGTTTTTCCAGAAGCCATATTGCGCTCCATATCAAAAGAGTCCTTGTCGAACTTCGTATCAAACGCAAATTGATCGAATTTCAAATCCACAACTACCTTCGCATTCGCATCAGATACCTGTACCTGAGTGGGTGCATAGTTATTTTTGGACAGCCATATTTTTTGCCTTACCAGCGCGTGGCTGTTGTAGTTTGCCGCTACATCGAACACATAGGATTTATCGTCCGAAGCCAGCTGACGTGAAGCATCGCCGATAATACTGCGAACCAGCGTTTCATACAAATATACCTGGCCCTGGTTGTTCGGCCAATCGCTTTTAAAGCGGAAGCTCTTATTCAGACTGGGCGTCAATACGAATACACCCTCATCATTTCGCAACACGATCTGAGTAACATCCTTTTTCTCATTCGTCATGGCAATTCGGTAATAGGAAGGCTTGCGGTAGGAAATGTCCACCTTGTACTCCTGCGGCGTGTCGCCGGTATGCAGCGTCATCAAAGCTGTACCGTGGTAGCTGTTCAGGTCACTCACCACGTCACTCAAATCCTTAACCACATCATCCGCGCTCTTCTTGCCGCACCCGGCCAGCAGCAGCGTTACACACATGACCATGGCAAGCATCCATGAAATCCGGCGCATATCATCAACCCCTTCAGCACATGTTTTAAATGAATTAGTACATGTCTATGAAGGACTTGTTCGATTTATGCAGACTGGCATGACAAGCTTGAGAGCTTGGATGGCGATTTGTATTGCTACAAAAGCTTTTGAACACTAATGATAAATTCATACCAAAAATACATCGAAAAACCGATTAAAACAACTCCGGCACTGATCGTGACCCACTTAATTGCCGTTCGATTCATCGCTTTTCGAGTAGTTGCTACGATAGTCATTAAGCCTAAATCATGAATCAGAATACCAGATTTCCAGGTGAAATAGCTACGAGCAACCCATTTTTGTATGAAGAGAACAACGTTTAGTAATAAAATTAACTTTCATTCCTCCAAGGCCCACAATCCATCCATGCATAAACCCGTTCTTTAGCCCTTGTTTCGTCATCTCAACCGTAATCGTACCCACAGGCAGTGCTATAGAAAAGCCCAGTAAAACATATGTAAAAAGCAATCCCGTTACAAAACCTCTTTCATTAATAATGTATAAAAATACATTGTATACTATGGAAAATAAAAATCGATACATTTTGCCTACTTTTTGCGCACGAAAAAAAGCCGTTCCCTACACGGTAAAATCCGCACAGGAAGCAGCTTTGAAATTACTTTGAAGGCTGTGTTCTCTAATCGCATTACACGGTAAAACGCGCATCTGCCTTATGACTCGTGCCAAACTCTTGCATCTTCCCTTTGACCACAGCAGTAATCGCTGCCGTACCCGGTGTGAGAATTGTTTTCGGATCATAGACATGGGAATCACTCGTTAATACGTTACGAACGGCCTTAGCCCAAGCCTGAATGCATTCGGTATTGACGTTGATTTTGGCGTGGCCCAATTCAATCGCCTTGGTAATCTGATGCTCAGGGATGCCGGAACCACCATGCAGTACAAGCGGGATGCCCGTCAATTCCGAAATATGCTTCATTTCAGCAAAGCCCAGCTTGGGCTCTCCCTGATACGGCCCGTGAACCGAGCCAAGGGCGGGCGCCAATGCGTCAATTCCCGTTTCCTGCACCATGCGTGAGCATTCCTGTGCATCCGCGTACCGGATTCCGCCCACCAGCCCGTCTTCCATCCCTCCGACCGTACCGACCTCTGCTTCCACAGAGACCTTATAAGGACGCGCATAATCTACGACTTGTCGGGTCATCGCTATATTGACATCAATCGGATCATGAGAACCGTCAATCATCACCGAGCTGAACCCGGCATCAATCGCTCGCTTGCAGTTCTCTACCGTCCTGCCATGATCCAAATGAAGCGCCACCGGAACGGTAATCGACATTTCCTCCATTAAGGCGCTGACCATCACTGCAATCGTCCGATAGCCTCCCAAATATTCTACCAGCCTGTCGGAAGCAGCCACAATGACGGGGGCATGCTCTTCCTCGGCTGCCTGTAAAATCGCTTTAGCCCATTGTAAACCGTTTAAATTGTACTGTCCCACCGCATATTTCTCGTCTTTGGCTTTGAGCAGCATCTCTTTCATGGACACGAATGGCAACGGCATAGTGGCCCTCCTTTCCGGGTATCTCTATTTCCAGATCATCTGACCGATTATCTGACTTCCTGCCGAATCTCATAAACGCCGGACACCGCCTGAATGGTTGTCTCTTTGGCCGTCCGGATGGCTTCCTCGGCATCCAGCTCATAATATTCCGGCCGGAACAGCTCCACCGATACAACGTCCGAGAAGCCAATTCCTTTTAAAGTGGACAAAATGCTCTCCAAATCAATGGCGCCAAGTCCCGGCCATACCCGGTCCTCATCGGTCAGAAAACCAATTGGGAAATCCTCGGTGTCGTCAATGTGCAAAATAAATATTTTCGAGCCGTCCGCCTTTTGCAAATCCTCCAAACGTGAACCCATCGCATGGAAATGGAAACAATCCAGCACCAACCCAACATTAGCCCGATCCACCGCCTCGACAATATCGTAAGCCTGACCAAATGTATTAACTGTACATTGCGGATGCCCCACAAACTCGACCGCTATACGGATGCCGTAAGGCTCAGCTAAATCCGACAGCTCTTTCAAAACAGACACAGCGCTTTGACGAATATCCTCTTTGCGTATTTTTTCTTCTGTCACCAGCGGAACGGCTACGATGTATTGAATCCCCAGTTTTTGGCCTGTAACGAGCATTTCTTTAAATTCACGAATGATTTCCTGATATCCGGCTTCGTCACGATTGTTGAAAAAGACTAACGCGTTGAACGCCAACGGCTTAATATGATGAGTGTTGAAATACGCTACCAAATCGTCAATCGTATGATCCTGCAAGTATTCCGGTAATTTATCCATCGTGCGAATTTCAATGTAGTCGTAGCCGTGCTGTTCACAAAGCTCCAAATCCTTCACCAGATTGGAATTTTGCAGGGTCGTCGCCTGATTAAAACATAGCTTCATCGTCTGCACCTCTCTCCTGTTATGAGGAAACACCGTAGTCCCAGTTCGAACGGGTCTGCCCAAGGCGTTTCGTAAAATATCTTCAAGTTCCGGTTATTGCCTTGATCATTTCGTCGGTGACGCAAGTCCCAAACCATCTTTGATTTTGTTCAGCATAAAGGTGCTGGATTCATCTGCCTTTTCCATCCAGGCAAATACGGAGTTGGTGGCAATTCCGTCGAATTTCATCTCTTTTAACTTACGGAAGATGGTGTCAAAATCCACTTCTCCCTCGCCAATGTTCAAATGCTGATGGACCGTCGCTTCGACGCCGGGAGGGTTGACGATATAACGCAGGCCGTCAGCAGCTTTGTGGTTAAATGTATCTGCAAACAGTACATGCGTCAGGCGGTCGCCTGCATAGTCGAACATGGGCGCAATATCGCCAATCCCATCATCATAGAAAAAGGTATGCGCCGTGGAATACACCAGGTTAATCCAAGGTTTGTCGAGCGCCCGAATCATATCCACTGCGCCCTGATTGGTTTCGATAAAATCATACGGATGCGCTTGCAGATTCAATTTCACGCCTTCCCTCTCAAAAACCGGAAGCAGCTCATCCATGGATTTGATAAACTTTTCCTCGCAAATATCCGCGTTAAACTTGGAGCCGTTAAATTCGCTGTTCATCAGGTCCACATCCAGCTCCACCGCGATTTCAATGGCACGCTTCCAGTTCCGCACGGCAGCCTCGCGGCGATCTTCGTCTGGTCCGGCCCAATAATATAGCGGCAGCAACGATGAAATTTTCACTCCTGCGTCGTTTAGCCACTTTTTCAGATTTTTAATCTGAGCCTTATCGACCTTGGGATATTTGTAAAATGGACAGAAGTCCTCACGAGGTGACAATTCAATGTAGTCATAGCCCAATTGCGCCGTTTTATCTACCATTTCTTTCAACGGGATATTTTTGTACAGGGTTGGGTCCAACGCTAATTTCATATTTCATTCCTCCATTTTTTGTGATGATTTTTTAGCCTTACATCAAAAGCTGTACCAGACAAGCATATGAGCATCTAAGGCGCTACGGGGTCGGATGAAGTCACACACAAATTTTTCGCTATAAGCCTGTTTTCGTGATTATTGATGTACTACGTTTTGGTAGAAGGCTGGCTTATCTCCGATTGTAACCGCTTCCTTAACTCCGCTTGCTTGTGCCTTCACACACGCATCGGCTGTCACTGCGGCAATGTAGCCGTCCCATGAGGTTGGGCCTTTCGGTTCGCCTGTTGCCTTGATCGAATCAATGAAATCCTGCAACTCCCGGTCATAGGCATCTATAAAGCGTTGCTTCCAATCCATCAGCAAATCCACGCCCAGTTGAGCTTCCTTGCGGTACACAATGCCCGGCACCTCTGGCAGCTTCGCTACACCCTCTTCACCAATAATCTCGCATTGGATGTCATAGCCGTATTTGCAATTCACGAACACCTCGGCTTGAATAGCGATCCCGCCTTTGGTTTCCAGCATAATAATTTGAGGGTCCTTCAAATGGCTTGATGCATGGCGCGTTTTCTTAGGATATACGACCTGTACGGAGGTATAATCATCATCGACGAGCCAGTGCAGCACATCTATTTCGTGAATCAGCGTATCGGTAATCGCCATGTCAGTCGTGTAGTTATCGTCTACTTCCGGATTCCGGTGTGCGGCGCGGATCATGAGCGGCTCTCCGATAAAACGATTGTCAATCGCTTGCTTCAATTGCTCGTAGCCCCGGTCATATCGGCGCATAAAGCCCACTTGAACCAGTCGCTTGCCATGCTTGATCTCTGCTTCCACGATGCTTTTGCAGCCTTCGGCTGTCGTAGCCAGGGGCTTTTCACAAAAAACGTATTTTCCTGCCGCAATCCCCGCCAGCACGCTCGCCTCATGTGCAGGTCCCCAGCTCGTAATAATGATCGCATCTACATCGGATGCAGCAACCAGTGATTTATCATCCGGGTACACGACGGCATCCAGCTTGAATTGCTCAACCGCACTTTTGGCAGCTTCCGGGTTCACGTCTGTGACTGCTACAATTTTACCGCCGGACAGGTTGTTGGTAATTCGTCTGATATGCTCGCGTCCGATGGCTCCCGTTCCAATAACTCCAATATTTAATGTCATGTTGTTGCTCCTCCTCTAATTCATCTGTACGATTATTTCATTTGCACGATCTCTTCAAGATGCTTGCCAGCAACGGGCTGTTTGCCGTGATTACGGAAATTATGCTCGACTTGCTCCAATGTAAGCCCTTTCGTTTCTGGCAGGAATTTTTTGACGAACAGGATTGCGAGAATGCCAAGTACGACGAAAATGTAAAATGTTGTGGACAATCCCAAGCCCCCGAGCAAAACCGGGAACAACAAGCCAATAATAAAGTTCACAATCCAAAGGAAGAAAACGGTTAGTCCCATACCAAAGCCACGCAAACGAAGCGGGAATATTTCCGACAGCATCAGCCAGGTAACCGGAGAAATGGCTCCCTGTTGGAAAGCAAGGAACGTGACGGTCAATGCCAATACTACATAAGGCAGGGCAGGTGATCCTGCTAACGTGCTGGAGAAAATGGAAATGAGCAGCAGCGCCGAGGTGGTCCCGATCAGCCCCGTCATGAGCATTGGACGACGGCCCACTTTGCCAAGTAGCCATATCCCTACAAAGGTCGCCAGTACGGAAATCGCACCGTTAGCAATGTTGCCTATCAGAGCGGCCTGGGTTGCAAACCCCGCATTTTTTAATATTTCGGTGCCGTAATACATGATGGAGTTCACGCCTGTAATCTGCTGAACCACCGCGATACCAATACCGATAAGCAAAATACGACGTACCCAGGGAACCGCCAAATCCTTAAAACCTGCTTTTTGGATATCAGACTCTTCTGCCAGATTGGTTTTGATTTCTACCAATTCGCTGGATGCCTGCTGTTCATTACGAATTGTTTTCAATACGTCCAGAGCCTGATCATTTCTGGCCTTAGATACAAGCCAGCGTGGACTTTCTGGTACACGCAGCATACCGAAGAACAGGAATAAGGCGGGTAGCGCTGCAATGATGAGCATATAACGCCATACATGTGGATGCTCGCCCATCGTTGTACCGAGAATAGCATTGAAAATAAAAGCAAGCAGCTGACCACTTACGATCATTAATTCGTTTTGGGTGACGATCCGGCCGCGCCTGTCGGCGGGAGACATTTCCGCCAGATATGAAGGCACGGTTACGGATGCGCCACCAACAGCTAACCCGAGCATAAAGCGGCATATAATCATCACCGTGATGTTCGGTGCGAGCGTACAGCCAAGCGTGGAGATAAAGAACAGGATAGCGAGGTACAGTATATTTTTTCTGCGACCGTTGTAATCGGATAATCTGCCGCCGAACACTGCACCAAACGCAGCGCCGAACAGCAGCGCGCTGGCAACTAAACCTTGTGTAAGCGCTGTAAGATTAAGCTGATCTTTGGCTGACATGTAAGGAAGCGCACCGTTAATAACTCCAGTGTCATATCCGAACAGCAGGCCACCCAAGGTAGAAATGATGACGATCTTGCGCAAAAATGTATTTTGAACTGCCCCGTTACTCAATTCGTTCACCTCTCCTCTGTCTTCCCTAAAGTGTGAGCAAGTAAAGCTTCATTAATATACTTGCGAGCGATCAGCGCGTACTCCAGAGGGTGCGCAACCGCCGGGTCCTGTTCCGCTTCGACAACAATCCAGCCGCTATACTGATGCTTCAAGAGCACTTCGTACACTTTGCTGAAATCGATGCATCCATCGCCAGGGACCGTAAACATGCCCATCAGGAAGGAATCACGGAAAGATTTTTTCTCTTTTTTACAGCTATCCAGCACTTTCTTGCGTGCATCCTTGAAATGCACATGCTGAATGCGGTCCATATGCCGATGCAGCAGCGTCAGGTAGTCTCCATCTGACACATAAATATGGCCTGTATCATAGAGCAAATGTACATACTTCGGGTCGGTATTTGCCATGAGACGATCTACTTCTTCCAGCGTCTGCACACCTGTTCCCATATGATGATGAAATACCAGCTTTAACTGATATTGCTCTGCAATCCTGCCCAGCTCATTCAGCCCTTGGCACAACTGGCTCCATTCTTCATCTGTAAAATAAGGCTTGTCGGAAAAAACGCATCGGCCTGTGCCTTGTATGCTGTATGTTTGCTCGGAAACAACTGCCACACTGGCATGCACCTGCTGCAAATAAGCACAATGCTTGTGGAAAGCCGCCGCTGCTTCCTCGATACCGTCACGAATGATGTAGCTGCTGAACCACTGTCCGGCAATTTTCAGATTGCGTAGCTGTAATTCTTTATTCAGGATTTGGGGCTCAGGGAAAAAGCCGCCTACCTCTGTTCCGTCAAATCCAGCAACGACAATGTCACTAAGTAGATGCTGAAGCGTGTTGTCTGCCCCGATTTCCGGTATATCATCGTTTCGCCAGCCAATCGGGGCAATCCCCCACAAAATAGACATGAGCCAGACCTTCCTTCCTAGTATTGTTTGGCGTTTTCCAGCTTTTTCTCTTTGGCCTCATACGCCTGTTGTACGTTGTCTGAATCAGATACTTCGGCTACACCGACATGCCACCAGCTATCATAGCCATCCGTCATTGTCTTCGGCAGCACCTTCAGTTCAATGAGTGTGGAAACCGTCTGGTTTTTCGCGTCTTCGAGCGCTGCTTTTAATTCCTCTACCGTATTGGCACGGTAAGTCTTCGCTCCATAGCCTTCGGCTACTTTGGCATAATCTATATTGAGAATCTGATTGTCATGTGTACGGAATTCACAATAGTAGCTGCCGCTGCCATGCTCCATCTGCAAATTGTTAATACAGCCATAGCCCGAATTGTCGAATAGCACAATGTTGATTTTCTGATTGTATTGAATCGAAGTAATCAGTTCGGAATGCAGCAGCAGGAAGCTGCCATCACCTACGATGGAGTATACTTCCTTATCCGGTTCCGCCAATTTCAGTCCCAACGTGCCGGATACCTCATACCCCATGCAGGAGTAACCATATTCGAGATGATAGGTGTTCGGGACGGCAGGATTCCATACGCGCTGCAAATCCCCCGGCAAAGATCCGGCTGAGCTAATGATGATACTGTCTGGCGCAATCGTATCGTTAACTGCGATCAAAGCCGTCGTTTGCGGCAATTCGGTCTGGAGAGCGTCCGCATATTCATTCAGCACTTCCTGTGTAAACTGGTTTTTCACCTCTGGTGTAAAGCCTTCTCGACTAAAGGTCACTTGGCTTAGACGGTCACGTTCGGCTAACCAATCCTTCTTCAACTGTGAAATGGTGTCTCCCCACGTGCTTGTGTAGCCTTCCAACCGGGAGCCAAGCTGTTCCAGCGTTGTTTTGGCATCTGCGACAACCTGAAATGCATCCAGTTTGTACGCTTGCATACGACTGACATTGATATTCAGGAACCGGGTCGTATCCCACTCAAAAGCCGTTTTCGAGGATGTGGCAAAATCGGTGTATCTTGTGCCAATCCCGATGATCAGATCCGCCTGTCGCACCGCCGCATTTGCTGCTGCCGTTCCGGTGATACCCACGCCGCCCAGGTTGTTTGCAAACGTGCTTTCCACCGTCGATTTCCCGGCCTGTGTTTCGACCAGCGGAATCTGGTATTGCTCGGACAGCGCGATCAAAGCTTCGCGTGCCTCAGAGTATTTAGCACCGCCGCCGACCAGAATCACGGGCTTGCGGCTCGCCTTTAAAATATCTGCCGCACCCTGTAATTCCCGTTCGGACGGCAGCTTGCGGTCGATATAATGAATGCGCTTACTAAAAAACGATTCTTCGTAATCGAATGCTTCGCCCTCCACATCCTGAGAAATACAGATCGTTGCTGGTCCTGCCGTGGCCGGATTCGTCATCGTTTCGAACGCCCGAATCAGGCTGGACATAAGCTGCTCGGGGCGGGTGATGCGATCCCAATAGCGGGACACGGGCCGCAGCGCGTCATTGGTCGTGATGGCTGCGCTGTGCTCCTGCTCCACCTGCTGTAGCACCGGATCAGGCTGGCGTGTAGCAAAGGTATCCCCCGGCAGCAATAGCACAGAGATGTTATTCGCCAGCGCCGTACCTGCGGCAGCCACCAAATTGGCTGCGCCCGGTCCGACAGATGTTGTGACTGCATATATTTTTTTCCGCAGTAGCTGTTTGCTGTACGCAATGGCTGCATGGGCCATACCCTGCTCATTTTTGCCCTGAATAATCTTCAAGTGACCTGATTCCTGCTCCAGTGCCTGACCGATTCCCAGTACGTTTCCGTGTCCAAAAATGTTAAATATACCTTCTACAAATGGAAACTCTCGGCCATCGATATGCACGTATTGCTGATTCAAAAAGCGTATTAACGCCTGTGCGGTCGTCAAACGAATTGTTCGCATCGTCTGCTCTCCTCCTATCTGTACTGTTTGGCTTCATTCTCCGCGATCAGTTGCTCGATCTCTGTGGCTGTCGGCATGGCATCGGAAGAACTGTGCTTGCTCACCACAATAGAAGCCGAGGCGCTGCCGAATCTAAGAGCCGTTTCAATATCCTTGCCCCGCAAGAGTGCATACAGGAACGCGGAGGCATAGGAATCGCCTGCACCAAATGTTTTTAAAACCTTCGTCTTATAGGCTCGGCCGCTGAACGTTTCTCCTGTGTTGGTATAAGCGTAGGAGCCTTTGACCCCATGCTTGATCACGATTAACTCCGGTGAATGCTGAAACAGATAGCGAATCGTCTGCTCATTGGCTTGCTCTCCCTGCTCATCGTCAGCCGTTTGATTTTCCAAAGCATCATATTCGTCACGAGTGCCTATAACTACATCTGACTGCTCGGCAACCAGTGCGTAGTACACTGCCGTTTCCTCCGGTGTGGCCCACGAATACGGACGGTAATCCAGCTCAAACACCACTTTAACGTCATTTTTCCGTGCCAGACTTACCGCTTTCAGCACCGCCTCGCGGGAGGGACTTTTGGACAAAGCTGTCCCTGACACGAGCAACAGCTTGGCTTTGCGGATATATTCCTCATCCACCTCGGACGGGGTCAGGTACAAGTCCGCCACATCCTGACGGTACATCAGAATACTGCATTCATCCGGACTTTTAATTTCGGTAAAAGCCAGCCCGGTCTTGTGCCCTTCCTGATCCACCACGATATTGGAGGTATCAATGCCTGTGTTGCGCATGTATTTTTCAATAAAACGTCCATGCTGGTCGTCAGCAATTTTGCCAATAAATCCGGCCTTCAAGCCCAACCTGCAACCCCCAATCGCGATATTCGCCGGGGAACCCCCTACATATTTGGTAAACGTCATCGTCTCTTCCATCGGGCGGTTATATTCCGTTGCGTTCAGATCAATACAAGCTCGACCGATGGCAATCAGATCATATTCTCTCTCGGTGGGACTGTTGAATTCATATTTCACGGGCTGTTTCTCTCCTCTCCGGTTAACGCTTCAATATCCATTCATGCGCAGGATCATTATGAAACTTCCAAATACGTGTCGGTCCAGCCATGACATTCAAATAATAGGACGTATAACCGTCCGGCACACCCACCGGATGATATCCCTTCGGTACAATGACCACATCGCCGTTCTCCACGGTCATCGTCTCATCCAGCAAACGGTCATCGGTATAGACACGCTGAAACACAAAGCCCTGTGGCGGGTTGATTTCATGATAATAGGTTTCTTCCAGCAATGATTCATCTGGCAGACGATCCCGGTCATGCTTATGCGGAGGATAGCTGGACCAGTTTCCGCTATCCGTGAACACTTCAACCACTAACAGACTGTTCGCACCCGGATCGGAATCCGGTAAAATGCTATGCACCGTGCGTTGATTATGATACTGCCCCCGATGCTCCACCTGATTATCTGCAGCCCGAATGAGCCGGGTCGGTAGCTGCTTGGTCGAAGGAGAGTAGCATAACGCAATCCGGGCTGGCGTGACCGCCTCCACCTGAAAAGCACTATCATTGGATACATACACACTATCGGTCGGTATTTTCTCAAACACGCTCGTTCGCGTGCCTATATTCTCATAAGTTTCTCCCTGCGCGGTAACATGAATGTGGCCTGTGACCGCCACAATACAGCATTCCATTTTGCCCAGTTCCTCGGCGTACACTTCACCCGGAGCCAAATCCACGATTTTAAAACCGATATAGGATAATCGCGAATTACTCGCTGTTACATCATGGACGAGGGTCCCCGTTTTCGTAGTTGGTGTAGTTGTTGGAGCTTCGTTATTCGTGCCTGGTTTCCGCAGCAATTTGCTCATCTCTCTACTCCCCCCTCACTCAAAAACAGGCTTGGGATACCGCGCTGTCACAACCTTTTTGCGGGTATAAAATTCTACCCCATCCTTACCGTTGGCAGGTAGTGTTCCGAAGAATGAGGATTTCCATCCCGAGAAAGGGAAGAAAGCCATCGGTGCGGGTACACCCAGATTTACGCCCAGCATGCCTGCGTCGATATTTTCACGGAAATAACGAATCGCTGACGCATTCGTAGTGAAAATACATGCTCCATTTGCAAATTCAGATTGGTTGGCAATGTCTACCGCTTCCTGGAGATGCTTCACACGGATAATGGACAGCACAGGAGCAAAAATTTCTTCCTTCCAGATCGTCATGTCCGTAGTTACGCCATCAAAAATCGTTGGCCCGATAAAAAAGCCTTCGTCCGACACACGTTCACGCCCATCACACAATAAAGTGGCTCCTTCTTCAATGCCTTTTTCAATGTAGCGAATGGTTCGTTGCTGATTTTCTTCCCGAATGACCGGACCGAGGAACACCCCATCATCCAGCCCATTGCCGATTTTCAGGCTCCCTGCTTTTTCTGTCAGCTTGACTAGAAGTGCGTCCGCAATTCCTTCCTCCACAGTAACCACGGCGCATGCCATACAGCGCTCACCTGCTGAACCAAAAGCCGAAGCTATAATGTTCGTCACCGTATTGTCCAGATCCGCATCATTCAGCACAATGGTATGGTTTTTCGCTCCCGTAAGAGCCTGAACACGTTTGAGATTTTCACTACCACGCTTGTAGATGTATTCCCCTACCGGCTTGGAGCCGACAAAGGAAATCGCCTTGATCTGCGGATGATCCAAAATACCGTTGACCACATCATGAGCGCCGTACACCACGTTAAATACACCCTTTGGCAGTCCGGCTTCCGTAAACAGCTCCACCAGCTTTTCAGTTAACAGCGGCGTTCTCTCGGAAGGCTTCAAAATAAACGTATTTCCCAGCGCAATCGCCATCGGGAACATCCAGCACGGTACCATCATTGGGAAGTTAAAAGGGGCAATGCCGCCAACCACTCCTATCGGATACCGATAGTTCGCCACTTCCACATCCGTTGCAATTGTCGCCAACGAGTCACCCATCATCAAGGTAGGCGCTCCAGCGGCAAACTCCACATTTTCGATCCCACGTCCAACCTCACCCAACGCTTCGGACAAATTTTTACCGTTCTCAATGGTGATCAGGCGGGCCAGCTCTTCTTTGTGCTGTATGAGCAACTGTTGGTAATTGAACAAAATGCGGGCTCGGCGCGGGACAGGGACCTTCTTCCACTGTTCAAAGGTACGGGCGGCAACCTCTGCCGCGTAATCTGTATCCTCCTGCGTCGAAATCGGCACCAGCGCTACAACCTCTTTCGTAGCTGGATTGTATACTTCCTCATAACGTGTTGTTTTGCTCTCTACCCATTCTCCGTTAATGTAGTTTTTCAGTTTCCGTGCTTCAGACATACATTGTTCCTCCTTGCGGCTATTTGGTTGATGCTGAAGTAAGCTCTTGGTTACATTGGGACAAAATTCATTCACAGGGGTGCTAAACCATGGTGTTCATCCCTCTTTTCATCGTTTGTTTGTTATCTTTTTGTTATGTTTTGGTCATAATATGATAACATCATAATATTTGAAGCGCTTTCAGTCAATACGTAATTTGAATTTTTTATAAATTTATCTATCCAAATTACGAATATATATCGAAATAAACATAAAACAAAAAAAATGATTAAGTTTTGGTTAAATGTTGTTATAATGAATGTAAGAGAACCTTTTACCGCTGTTCAATTGCAATAATCGCTCTCATTTAACCAAATTAAAAGGTGGATTTACATGTTAAAGACGAAACGCATTAAACAAATTCAGGAATATGTTTTTGAGCACCAGACAGCTTCATTAGATGAATTAGTTAATGTATTTGATGTTTCCAAAAATACGATTCGTCGCGATGTTCAGGAACTCGTGGAACGTGGAGAGCTTAAAAAGGTATATGGAGGTGTGGCGGTTAATCATACGACACTGGAGCCTTTTAACGACCGAATCACACGGCACCAGCAGGAGAAGACACTCATCGCCAAAGCGGCGGCAAGCTATGTGGAAGACGGGGATATTATTTTCATAGATTCGGGAACCACGACGCTGGAAATGATCGAATTTCTCAAAAACAAGCAACTGACGATTATCACTAACAATTTTGATTTTATGATCGACTCTTTCCCGTTTCCGGGTTTGAATGTTATTTCGACAGGCGGTATGCTGGAGCGGAAAACCAAATCTTTTGCCAGTTTCAAAAATATTGAACTCTTAAAATCCTATAACATTAATAAAGCGTTCATGGCTTCTACCGGCATTTCCATTGCCAATGGGGTCACCAATTCCTCTCCCCTGGAGAGCGAGATCAAGCAGGTAGTGGTCGAAAAAAGCTCGGAGATTTTCTTGCTGGTGGACCACTATAAGTTCGACAAATACGCGCTCATGACCTATTGCAGTCTGGATCAGATTCATTATCTCGTCACAGACACGATGCCAGATAACACGTATCAGGAATATGTGCGGGAGCACGATATTCAGTTGATTATTGCGGATCGGGAGTAGAAGTAGAGCGATCAGACAGGACGTTGCGACAGAACAAAACACACGGATAGAACCGGGACAGCCGGCTTATCCGTGTGTTTGTGTTTTGTACAAAGTTAAATTGAGTGCATTCCAAAAAATCTTTATATAAGCTGCACTGAAAGTAAATAGTTACATTTGGAGCCACTGCGCAGTCGGATGGTGCTTCCCATCACCGTCGCCCCTGGATTTCTTGAATAAAGCTTATATTAGGATCAATAAGATATTTAACCTTTGCTTCTGCATCTGAAATCACAATAGTATATAGCTCGTTCTACAGTAATGTACCTATTTCCTCTTTATTAAATAACTAAATTAGACAAAAGCACATAGGGCTGGCTCAAAAGTAGTTTTAACTACTATAAGCGGCCTCTTTTTTGCGTGAGACAAATTGTAATACAAGGTGCGATACGTGTCAGCTCTATTCATGCATCTTCATTTTGTACAAAATCGAATTCCGTGACCAAGTTTGTCCATTGAGTATTGAAGGTGCATCGCTTATCATTGCTTCTGTGATAATAATTCTCATTTACACAACCCTGAATCCATCAATCATACGGAGGTTACCATGATCAATAAGAAATCCACTCGACAATATACGACTATGCTCGGCCTATTCTCTCTTATCGGAGCATTGCTGTTGGGATGCGGCACCTCGGAGAAACCTGCTGCAAATAGTAACACAACAGCACCCACTGCAGGAACGACGGCATCTACCAAGACTTCAGAAGCGGCTGCAACACGCTCTTACACAGACTATAGGGGACACACGGTAAACATCCCCACGTCTCCCCAACGTATTGCCTATTTCGGAGAAAACTATGGGGATCTGCTGGTTTTGGGCGTTCAGGCTGTAGGCACATCCACTTCCATGATTGAGGGCAAGGTGTATGAGAAGCAGGTTCAGAATGTAGCCGATCTGGGATTTCCGATTAATTTGGAAAAAGCATTGACGCTAAAGCCTGACCTGATCATTACAGGCAATACAGACGAAAAGCAGTATGTAGCTCTGAGCAAAATCGCGCCTACGATTGTATTCGACACCTTCGCTCCGCTGAACGAGCGATTGCTGCACCTCGGAGAAATCGTAAACAAGAAAAAAGCTGCCGAGGATTGGCTTGCACAGTACAAAATCAAGGAAACCGAGATGTGGAGCAAGCTGCATGCCAACGGCGTCAAGCCGGGAGAAACAGCTACGGTCTTCACTTACTATCCCGGTGATCGCTTGTTCGTGATGGGAAAGACAGGACTGTCACAGATATTGTACGAAAAGAATGGCCTCAAGCCTACGGCCCCTGTCCAGAAAGTGCTGGATGAAGACCAAGGATTTGTGCAAATTTCACCTGAAGTGATTGGACAATACGCCGGAGATCGGATTTTCATACTCAATACCCCAATTGCTGAAGCCAAGCAATCTACTGAGCAGTTGATGAAAAGCAAGCTCTGGCTCCAGCTTCCTGCCGTAAAGCAGGGACATGTGTACGCTCAGGATATTGGCAAGACCGAAAGTGATGCCACCACTCGGGAATGGTTGCTGGAGGAATTACCCAAGCTGATCAAATAAGAATGGGGAAGCATATCGACACTTGTTGATGTGCTTCTTTTTTGTTCACCCAAAAGGAGGTATACTTATGTATATATGATAACGATTCTCAATAAAAGGAGTGTTACACAGTCATGCAGCCTCAATCGCCCGTCTGTCCTCCCTCACCCAGCTCGTTGCTTTTTCACTTTAAGGGGATTGAGTGGGTTCGGAAGCCTGGTGAAGTGCAGTCCTCCAGCCCTTCAGCATCTGCATTTACATCTTATTCACATGCGGTTCCATATCACTGCCTGCTTATGTTCATCGATGGCACAGGTATGGTGGACATTGGACCGGAACAGTTTCTATTCCATGCGGGTCACGGGTATTGGCTGACTCCCGGTGATTCCTATCGGATCGCTCCCCTGAATGGAACTGTACCCGAATACTACAAGCTCATGTTCGAGGTCATCGTCATGTCATCGGAATCAGGATCAGACACAGCTCTGGTTGAAAATACAAATAGCTCTCCTTCCATATATAGAGGTCCTCTACTGCCGGGGTCACGTGAGCATATCGTTACCTCCTCTTCCAAGTCCATTCGGTTGACCGATGAGCTATTCCATAGCGCCCATCAGCCGATACACCTGCATAATGGCCTTTCTGGATTACGGCAGCAAATTATCTTTCAGGAGCTACTGCTATTGTGGCAGGAATCGCATGTCAATGTGGAGCATAAAGATAATTCTTGCCCGGCTTTGCCAGCATCAGTTGAGGCCACCATTACCTACATGGAGAAACACTACGAAAAGCCGATTACCGTCAAGCAGCTTGCCGAACAAGCGAACGTTTCCATTTGGCAATACTCGCAAATGTTTCGCAAAAGGACAGGCAAAAAGCCGCTGCATTACCTCACTGAGCTACGCTTGAATCATGCCAAGCGGCTGCTGCTGGAATGCAAACGGCCTTTACGTGAAATTGCCCGTCAGGTTGGTTTCTCTGACGAATATTATTTTAACCGCCGCTTTCGGCAAATGACCGGGATTCCCCCGAGACAATACGCGCTTACCGTTCCCTGTTCTGTCCGCGTCAAGGATTGGACGGGTCACCAAATCCATATTCCGCGCCGCCCCTGCCGTATTATTTATCATGGAGAAACGATGGGCGACCTGTTCGCACTGGGGGCCAAAGCCATCGGTGGAAGTTTACGGTTCAGTGAATACAGCGTCTATAAGCATCGTCTAGCGAACGTTGCCGATGTCGGTCTTCCACTCGATACTCGCTTGACCAGTGCTCTCGATCCCGATCTGATTATCATCGCCAATTCGGATGAACAGGAATATGAGCGCATTGCCGGCATTGCGCCCACCGTTACCTTCAACTCCTTTGCCACGCTGGAGGAACGTCTGCGGACGCTCGGCTCCTGGCTTGGCAAGGAGCGCGAAGCCGAACAATGGCTGTCTGCCTTCGCCGACCGCAATCTGAGTATGTGGCAACAGCTTGGCACAGAGATTACAGCCGGAGAAACGGCCTCCGTCTTCATCTTCGATCATGGTAATCGTCTATTTGTAATGGGGATGTCCGGCTTCTCGGCGGCTCTTTACCACCCGCAGGGCTTTCAACCTGTTGAGCCGATCCAAAAGGTACTCGACGAAGGGCATGGCTTTGCGGAAATCGAGCCACACCAGCTTCCCGACTACGCCGGGGACCGTATTTTCATGCTCATTCCCACTGCACCGGACTCCAAACGTACGCTGGAACGCATGCTGAACAGCGCTCTCTGGCACAACCTGCCCGCTGTGCGTCAAGGCCGGGTGTATTTCGTAGAAGCTGACCGCTGGAACTGGAACGATGCCATGACCCGGCAAAAGCTGCTCATCGCATTGCCCAAGCTGCTCGGTGCTTCTTCGTAAAACGCCTAACATTTTTCATAAAAATACTACATCAAGCCCTGAATGCTCCCATCCGGCTCCAGCGACATATGCTCGGCTGCCGGGGTTTTAGGCAGACCGGGCATGGTCATGGTGTTGCCCGTTTCCACGACCACAAAGCCTGCTCCTGCGGACAATGACACTCTGGACACGTGGATCGTAAAGCCCTCCGGTGCGCCTAGCAGAGACGGCTGATCTGAAAAAGAATACGGCGTTTTGGCCATGCATACAGGCAGTTGTCCAAAGCCAAGCTGCTCCATACCGGACAACGCCCGTTTAGCCGCTGGAGTATACGCTACCTCTGTCGCGCCATAAAGCTCCTGCGCAATGAACCTGATTTTCGCTTGCAGATCAAGCGCACTATCATACAAGGGTGCAAAATGAGCCTTGTCCTCTTGGAGCAGATGTAGCAGACTTTGGGCCAGCTTTTCTCCCCCTTGGCTTCCCTGTGACCACACCTGCGATAGCTCTGCGGGTACACCCAGCTTGCCACACTCCGCGAAAATCAGTTCCAATTCGGCTTCGCTATCTGTTACAAAATGGTTGACAGCTACCAGTACAGGCACGCCGAATTTTTGCAAATTCCGTACATGCCGATTCATATTGGCTAATCCAAGCTGTAATTGCGCCAGATTTTCCTCGTCCAGCTCATTTTTAGCTACACCGCCGTTATATTTCAGCGCTTTGGCGGTTACGACCAACACAGCCGCATCCGGCTGCAAACCGGACTGACGGCATTTGATATCAAAAAACTTTTCTGCCCCCAGCTCAGCCCCGAATCCTGCCTCCGTCACGACAACCTCCCCTAGCTTCAATGCCAGCTTCGTACCGATCAGACTGCTGCATCCGTGCGCAATATTGGCAAAAGGACCACCATGCACAATGACTGGTGTTCCCTCCAGCGTTTGCACCAGATTCGGCTTTAACGCATCCCGAAGCAGCACAGCCATACCTTCCACTGCTTGCAAATCCTCCGCCGTTACCGTTTCGCCCGCTTCATTATATCCGATGACCATTCGACCCAAGCGCACTTTGAGGTCGTCGATATTCTCGCTCAAGCACAATACCGCCATCACTTCCGAGGCCGAGGTAATCAGAAATCCGCTCTCTCTCACTGCTCCATTACCTGTTCCCAATCCGGTTACTATACTTCGCAAACTCCGGTCATTCATATCTACAGCCCGTTTCCACATGATTCGTTCCGGCTTCAAGCGCAAAGCATTGCCATGAAACAAATGATTGTCAATCATCGCTGCCAGCAAATTATGCGCCGCCGAAATCGCGTGAATATCGCCCGTAAAATGCAGATTAATATCCTCGGCTGGAACAATCTGGGCTTTTCCACCCCCGGTTGCTCCCCCTTTCATGCCAAAGCAGGGGCCAAGTGACGGCTCCCGCAGCGCAGCTATGGTCTTGTGCCCCAGCGCATTCAGCGCCTGTGACAGTCCAATGGTGGTTAGCGTTTTTCCTTCTCCCGCAGGAGTCGGATTCATTGCTGTGACCAGCACCAGCTTTCCGTTCGGACGGTCCTTCACCTGCTCCCACAGGGACGGATTCAGCTTCGCTTTATATTTTCCATACGTCTCCAGATGCTCTTCTGCGATTCCTGCTTCTTTGGCTACCTCAATAATCCGTTTCATGCTCGTTATGTACCCCCTGTTTTTAAGTCTGACCGATGGTGTCAAACACTGTATCGTTTTATTTTACCAAAGTGTGACGCTTTTTGCGCTGTGATTCATTTCATCGCAAGCTTTGCTTTCCTGTGAGTTATAAAAAAAGAGCATCCCCCGCCCAGATGGACTTTGGTGGATACTCTTTTGGCACGTCCTGTTTAACGACCAGCTCAGAAACTAACCGACAAAGTTGGCAGCATAATTTTCAGCAATAAATCCTTTAGAAATCAGGACAGCTTGGGATTTCTTCGTCGCAGGACCATAGCCTTGGGACAGCAGATCATTAATATGTAAGCGATTATAATATACTAGATTATATATCATAAGAGGGAACAAATGGAACTTATTTCCGAATTGATCTCAAGACTCTCGAACATTTTCTTGTTTATAATGCTTCTCCAAGGCCTCTTTAAAAGCATCAATAGGATACTGGTATTGTATCGATTTGAAGACAATTCGGTTATTCCACTGGTTTTTTTCCAGATCGATCCCATGCTCCATATCCAGTTCCTTCATGACGAAAATAATCTCATTCAGCGTCCCGACGACACTGCGATTATTGGTTGTAGCAGGCAGCATCTGCTCACCTTCCTGTGTGTACGCCTCTACAATTTGCTCATCAAAACCCTCACTGAGCATAAGTTCCTTCAAGGCTTGGACAAAAAGAGTTGGCAGGTTTTTGTACTGCGCCTTTTTGATTCCGAACAGTGTAACACTCAAGCGGGATGCATCATGCATAAACACAATATTTTTTTTCCGATTCAGCAAAAACAAGTTGGCGTGCCAACTATTCAAAGGCGGATAAATATCAACTTGAAGTGGTTCGACATCCCATTCCTTCAGCAGCTTTTGTGTTCCCCGTATGACAAACATCGTTGCTCTCCTTTATGACGGTCCTGTGCCGTAGCTCATGTTTCGATCATGTCCAAACTTTCGTATAAGGCATGTCCCGGATATCATAACACTGTATTCCAAACTTCGGATTGTAAACTCTTTCAGTATAATATAGGAAGGCGGTGAATTTCCAGTAATTTGATTACATCTTATGCTGGAGATGGAGAAAAAAAATCTACTTCAGTGCATTTAAGTTGAGAATATTCGCCCGTTTAAATTCGTTGGATATTTTCATGGAAATCCTCTCCACTGCTCTATATAATTCAGGTACAGTTCGTCACACGAGCTTAATCTAAAATTAGGGGTGTTCCACACCTATGTCACAACATATTTTACTCATTGAAGATGATACAGCCATTGCCGAGATGCTGCTCAAAGCGCTCAGTAAAGAAGGCTACACATTAACCACCGCCTATGACGGGGAAGAAGGGCTTCTTGCCTTTGAACGTCACACCTACGATCTGGTATTGGTGGATCTGATGATGCCCAAGGTGGATGGTATGGAGGTCATCCGTCGAATCCGTACCCACAGCGCTGTGCCGATTCTGATTATGTCAGCCAAGGACAGCGACGTGGATAAAGCGCTTGGACTGGGCTTCGGGGCAGACGATTATATCGCCAAGCCTTTTTCGATGGTAGAAATGACGGCACGCATTCAGTCCGCTATCCGCAGATTCACTATCTATGCGCGGCAGCAACAGCAGGAGGAACAGCCGAAAGCACAGGTCCTGACCTACGGAAATCTGCGCATTGATTTTGATCATTTTATGGTCACCCGCAACGGAATCCAAATTCAGTTAACAGCTAAGGAATCTGATATTCTCAAGCTATTTGTCACCCATCCGAACCGTGTATTTACTAAAGCGCAATTATACGGGTTTATCTGGAAAGAGGATTATATGGGTGACGAAAATGTGATTAACGTCCATATTCGCCGCTTGCGTGAGAAAATCGAAAAAGACCCCTCCCACCCTGTTCATATTAAGACCTTATGGGGCATTGGCTACAAATGGGAGAACGGGTGATATGAACATCGAGATCATTTCTGAATGGATCGTCGTCCTCATCCTGTCCGTCGTTATTGTATGGCTCTGGCGGGAGCGTGTGGCCCAAAAGCGCAAAATAAAGGATATCCGAAACGCACTGGAACGGATTGTAACCGTTAATCATGCGGAAAAGCTGTTATATGTCACAGGCGATCCCGAGCTGCAAAGGCTCATGACGGAAATTAACCGTCTGCTGGACTTGAATTTGAGAGTGTCTGTGGATTACAACCGAAGCCAAATCGCCATGCGTAAAATGATTTCAAACATTTCTCATGACCTCAAGACCCCGCTGACGGTGGTACTCGGATATGCCGAGATGCTGGATGCCGATCCGCATATTTTGCCGGAAGAACGTGCAAAGCTGCTATCCAGGATTCATCAGAAGACAAGCGAAGCGATTAAGCTGATCGGAAGCTTTTTTAGCTTGGCGAAGCTGGAGGCTAATGATACGGACATTCCGTTGACCCGGCTAGAGGTGGGAGAGCTGTGCAGACGCAGCATTTTGGAGTTTTATGATCTGCTGACCGCGCAGGGGTTTGCTGTGCATATTGATATCCCGGAGCACCCCATTCATGCCTTGGGGAACGAAGGAGCGTTTGGGCGGGTGCTGAACAATCTGATCTCGAATGCGATTCGCTACGGTGCCGATGGTCGGACACTGGGACTGACTCTAACGGAACAGCAGGACACGGTGCGTATAGAGGTATGGGATCGGGGGCAAGGCATACAGGAGCCTGAGCAGGACAAGGTTTTTGAACGTATGTACACGCTTGAGGATTCCCGAAATAAGGCGATACAGGGCAGCGGGCTGGGTCTTACGATTGCCAAACGTCTGGTTGAGACGATGAACGGAGAGATTCATTTGAGCAGCATTCCTTATGAGCGGACGGTCTTCTCTTTTACATTGAAAAAAATCAACTATTAATCGAACTCAGCATTATGCAGAATGCTCAACTTAATAAATTTGTAAGAATCGAGAAAGAAAAATGAACATTTCACCCTTTATGCTTAAATTATCAACAGTATACGAAGGGAGAACACCCATGACTTACATATTAAGGACGCATCAACTGACCAAAGCCCTGAAGGGCAACGAAATTGTAACGGGGGTCAGCATGAATGTGCACCAGGGGGAAACTTATGGCTTTCTCGGTCCTAATGGGGCGGGGAAGACGACGATTATGAAAATGATTACGAACCTGCTCAAGCCCACCTCCGGTGAGATTGAATTGTTCGGTGAAAAATTAACGCCAAAGTCGTACCACCTGCTCGGCCGGATGGGCTCGATTATTGAATATCCGATTTTTTATGACAGGCTGACCGCCCGACAAAATCTCGAACTTCATTGTGAATACATGGGCTATTATAACAAGCAGGCTGTTCGGGATGCACTGGAACTGGTGAACCTGCGAAACGCAGATGACAAGCCGGTAAAGGATTTCTCTCTGGGGATGAAGCAGCGTCTCGGGATCGCCCGGGCGATTGCGACCAAGCCGGAGCTGCTGATTCTGGACGAACCAATTAATGGATTGGACCCGGTGGGGATCAAGGAAATCCGCCAATTGTTCCACATGCTGTGCAAGGAATATGGCATGACGATCCTTGTGTCCAGCCACATTTTAGTGGAAATCGAGCAAATTGCCGATACGGTGGGTGTGATTAATCACGGTCGACTGATTGAGGAAGTGTCGATGGAACAGGTGCGGGAAACCAATACGGAATACATCGAATTTACGACCAATGACTGCAAAAAAGCAGCCTACGTCCTCTCCCATCACCTGAATCTGACGAATATCCGGGTGCTGAATGATCAGAATATACGCATTTACGATACAAGTGTACCGCAGAAACAAATTACGAAAACACTCATTTTAAATGATGTAGAGGTGGATTCCATCCACCAAAAAAACAGTACACTGGAAGACTACTTCGTGCGGCTGTTACATGGAGGTGAACTCCATGCTTAAACTGATGCAACTGGAGCTGAAAAAGTTTCATTTGGCGGGATATATCCGTTCGGCGTTGATCGCCAACGCGTGTATTTTTGGCCTGTTCATCATTATTGCGCTGGACAGCCAAAGTGAAGGAGTGCCCGAATTTACAGGGTACGCTGAGCTTTTGGACCTCCTGGACTATATGGTCAGAGCCACATTTATTATTTTTGCCTCCGTCCTGCTGTGCCGCTTTATTGTGAGCGAATTTAAGTCCAAGTCGATTAACATCTTGTTCATGTACCCGATTGACCGCAAAAAGCTGATGTTCGCCAAACTCTTGGTCGTGTTGCTGTTTACGTTCCTGTCCATTATTTTATCGGAAATCATCATTACGGCAGCCCTTCATCTATTAAATCAGTTCGTCGTTATTGTACCGGATAAGCTTAGCCTCACTATACTGGGACAGCAATCAGTGCGGACACTGATCAATGCGGTTGCAGCAAGCTTTATGGGGCTGGTTCCGCTGTACATGGGGATGCGAAAATACTCGATACCTACCACCATTGTGAGCTCGATCCTGATCGTAGCCTTGCTTTTCTCGAATAATAACGGCGCTACGCTTAGCTCCATTGCACTTGTACAGATCGGCTTTGCCGTGCTGGGAATGCTCGTAGCTTATGCGGCCATCCGCCGCATCGAGTATAACGATATTACCTCGTAATATGTAATTTTGTAAAACGCTTTCAAGAAATATATGAAAAACCTTGCTCGATGTACACATATTTTTCACTGGACTTCATTCTAAAACAGGTATATCCTATAGGAGAAATTAAAAAACGGAATAAGGATCTTCGGGGTAGGGTGTGATTCCCAACCGGCGGTATGGCTCATGGAGCTAAGCCCGCGACTCTGTATCTGGCAACAAGATACGGACTGATTTGGTGAGATGCCAAAGCCGACGGTAAAGTCCGGATGGAAGAAGATCGAAGCATGAACATGCCGTCAAGTGGATGAATGCTGCATTCTTGGTTTTGCAGCAACTTCTTAACTTGCATAAAGCGGCAAGTTTATTTGATCAACCCCCGTCTTGCATGGCCTATCGCCATGGACGGGGGTTTTTATGCCACCGGTCCTGTATTCGCAAGGAGCTAATTGAGTATGAGTCAATCATCAACTGTACTAACATCCAAAGGTTTTGATCGTAGCTCCCACATGAAAAGCGGTTTTTGGCTAGTCGCGATTGGAGCGGCCTTGTGGGGCGCGGACCCGCTGTTTCGCATTATTTTGCTCAAATCATTTACCTCTACACAAATTGTGCTGATGGAGCATGTGCTGCTCTTTATCGCCCTGGCACCAGTGCTGTGGAAGCATCGCGAGGAGCTTAAAGCGGTACGGCTTCGTCAGATTTTGGCTATCTTGTTCGTCTCGTGGGGCGGTTCTGCTCTGGCCAGCGTGATTTTCACGATGGCACTTAGCAACGGTGATCTTAACGCTGTGCTGCTGCTCCAAAAGCTTCAGCCGTTGGTCGCTATTATTCTGGCCCGCGTTATATTGAAGGAAATGCTGCCGCGTAATTTTGGAATATTAATTGTCGTGGCTCTGTTTGGGACGTATCTTCTTACCTTCGGCTGGTCGCTCCCTTTTGGACATGTTAATGATTTCGTCCACGTCGGCAGCCTGCTTGCACTAGGAGCAGCGGTCCTGTGGGGCGGTTCGACAGTGATGGGAAGCTACTTGCTTCGTTCGATGAAATATGAGACGGTGACCTCCCTGCGCTTCATGGTGGCTCTCCCTCTGCTGATCGTTCTCACCTCTGTGGAGCATGCACCCTGGAATATGCCTGCTGGCACATGGGCGGGCGCAGCCGTGATTATCAATCTGTTGTTGCAGGCGCTGCTCCCCGGTCTTCTCAGTCTGTTACTGTATTACAAGGGCCTCAGTACGACCAAGGCGTCTTATGCCACGATGGCAGAACTAAGCTTCCCGATGGTCGGTGTTGTAATTAACTGGATCGCTTTCCAGCAGATCGTTACGGTAGCGCAATTGACTGGCTTTATGCTTATCTGGATTACGCTCTTTATGATTTCTCGTCAGCAAAAAAACTAATAGGTTCAATGTCCATTTTATCCCTCACCCAAGCCAAATCGAGAAGATGCTTTTGCATCTCCGATTTGGCTTTTTATGTATAAGTATTAATATATAACATGATACTTTAGAACTATTTTTAGATAAAAACGTGCAAAACAAGCACCTATTTATCTTTTCCCATAGATTACATCTATAAAATTCATCGGTTTCTGTCGAATAAAACAATGTAGTAATTATCAGACACAGAGGAGTAAGAACTATGACTAATAAAGCAAAACAAACAGTGCCATGGTGGACCAGGTTTCTCAGACAGTTTTATTTAATGAAAACAAGATTAATTGTAGCTTTTTTGGCTGTCTTATTGATTCCCAGCATATTGATTGGGTACTTTTCCTATCAGAGTGCCGAAACACAGCTTCGCCAGCAAATGGGTAGCTCGATTGATTTCAACCTGTTTTTATTTCGCAGCAACATTAATCAATATGTATCACCTTTAATAAAAGATTTAAATGTATTAGCTACTGAGGTTCAATCCAATACCCTGAACTCCAAGGAAGAAGAAATTCAGGCTAAATTTGATGTGATCCTGAAAGCTCATCCCGAGCTGGATGGGGTACTTCTCGGTAATACAAAAGGAGAATATGTCCGTTCACCAAAGAAAGAATCAACGGATTATGATCCCCGTGAAAAAACATGGTATTCAAATGCGATGAAGTTAAACGATGAAACATTCATTAGTGCTCCGTCAGTCAGTGCTTCCTCGGGTAATTTAGTGGTCACGTTGTCCAGAAACTTACCAGATGGTCAAGGAGCTATAGCAATGAACTTGAGTCTGGATAGACTAAGCCAAAGCTTGAAGGATGTTACGATCGGCAATCGTGGCGGACTGTTTGTGGTTGATGCGAACAGTACAGTTGTAGCGGGTGCTGGAGCTGCCTTTAAGAATACGGGGAAAAAACCGGCAGACTCCATTGAGGGACTACCCGTTATTACCAAGTTAAATGAAGGGGAAACCCAATCATCATCTGCAACGAAAGAAATTCGATTTATGAACAGAGATATGCAATCATTTACACTCGTTGATCCTCTCACGGGATGGAACATCATCGCCTTGGCAGATCAGGAGGATTTTAGCGATTCGGTAGCTCCCATTTTGAAACAAAGCCTGATCGTTATCGCTATATCCGTGCTGGCTGCTGCTATTGTTATTATCCTGATGATTCGCTCGTTCCTGATTCCACTGGGCAAGCTGCAAAATGGAACCCGCAGCGTCCGTGACGGCAATCTCACCGCACGGGTCAATCTGTCCGGCAAGGATGAATTCAGCGAGCTGGCGCAAAATTTTGACCAGATGACACATGCACTGCATACGATGGTTTCCGAGGTCAACCAAACGTCGTCCCGACTCGCGTCCTCCTCCCTGATGATCAAGGAAAGCACGGAGCAAACGACGGAATCCGTGCAGCATGTAGCGGAAACGGTTATGGAATCCGCAGAAAATGCGACCACCAGTGCAGAGGCATCCGAGCAAACGGCCAATGCCGTTGAGGAAATGGCCAAGGGTGTCAGCACCATTGCGGAATCGGCAAGCTCCATCGTAGATTCAGCAGGACAGACTGAGCATGACGTAGCCAAAGGCAGCCAAATGATCGGAAGCGTACGCACACAGATGGACCGTATTTTGGAAGCTGTGACCCAAACCGCCAGCCTGATGGATGAGCTGTCACAGCTCTCTGACGATGCGAAGCAGATGAATAGCGCAATTGCTGCCATTGCCAAGCAGACCAACCTGTTGTCGCTGAACGCGTCAATTGAAGCCTCCAGAGCAGGCGAAGCCGGGCGTGGATTCGCCGTGGTAGCCGTGGAGGTTCGCAAGCTGTCGGAGCAATCCAAGGAAAGCGCGGATTCCATCAGCCAGATCATTACACAGATGCTGGATCTGATCCAGCGCTCCACAGCTACGATGAACGGTAATGTTCGTAACCAGGTGGGCGAGGGACTGCGTATTAGCCAAGATGCAGAAGGTGCTTTCACGAATATTGAGCGCTCCACATCTCATATTGTGGAACAGATTCAAAGCGTATCCGCAGCCGCTGAACAAATTTCGGCCAGCACAGAGGAAGTTTCGGCTACTGTTACCCATCTGGCAAGCCTGTCCCGCAATTCGGCGGATAGCTCACAGACGACTTCCGCAGCCGTTCAGGAGCAAATGGCGGCGATGGAAGAAATCGCTTCTTCCTCTCAGGAGCTGTCCAATATGGCGCAGGATTTGCAAGAGCTGGTGAAGCGATTCAAGATTTAGTTCCTGTAATACATCTGCACCTGTTCAACCTAAAAAAGCCTTCGCCCGTATACAAAAATACGGGCGAAGGCTTTTGTGATGTTAGGGCATTAGACGATATCTCAATACTTGGATCAAATACTCATCTGTCCGGTCAACTGGCGGCGTCTTTCCCCTTCCGGGTCATGCTGCACCGAGATACCTTGATGAAAAATGGTCGTAGCCCGCGATTCCCTGTCATATACCGGCCATTCCCCTTCCGGCAGCACAGGCTTTCCGTCACGTGCAAAAGCAACCCATGCCTGCTGCATATCGTAAGCCAGCGTCCTCATAGGCGGATGAACGTCCAATCCAAGCTTGCCTAGCAGCTCCAGATTATCAAAAACAAACGCAATTTCCGCGCCGTGAACCGCTTGTCCGAATACAGGATGCCCCGGCAGTGTCCAGTCAAAACGGTACATCCACACCGGGGCATGAACCGCTTGGGCAACCGCTAGAGCCAGCGCAGGCCGCCAGAAGAACAGATCGGTCAGCATCTGCGCTTGCCCCTCAATCGTAACAGGGAAAGGTTCCGTCAAATCGCCAACATCTGACATGCCCGTCATCATTTCCAATGCCTGACTCGCCGTCGACTTGTTCATCAGATGGGATTCCTTGCGAATAAAGTAAGCACCCTCCTGCAAATTTGTTCCGATCATAACGGATACCCGCTTTGCTGATCCTTTTGCTATCGCAGAAAGGGGTACGTCAGGCAAGGTCACACCATCCACAACGGGTTGATAGAGCATTGCCAGTCCCGGACCCATCATTTCATGCGTCTTGGCCATGGCAAACATGAGCGCCTCCGTCGGTAGCGTAAACAATCGTTCCGGATGCAGGGTGTCCACCCCCAACTGCTGGAGATATGCAGCCGTGACTTGCTCCGCCTGTGAAGTCGGCAGCACCTGCGATGCTCCGCTCTGTAAAATAGCACGTCGGAACAGGCCCTCAGCGGCTGGCATGGCCAACAACGCGGCAATGCTCATGGCGCCCGCCGATTCACCGAACACCGTCACCTCGTCCGGGTTACCGCCAAATGCGGCAATATGGTCCCTGACCCATTCCAGCGCAGCAATCTGATCCAGCAGCCCCGCATTAGAGGTCAGTCCGTCTCCCCGTGGAGTCAGGTGCAAAAAGCCCAACGGCCCGAGCCGATAATTGAGCGTAACGACGACAACATCGCCATTTTCCGCCATCCGTGCCCCGTCATATAATGGAATAATTCCCGATCCTGTTACAAAAGCTCCGCCGTGAATCCACACCATCACCGGACGTCCCTTCGCAGGTGCCTCCGAAGCAGGCGTCCAGACGTTCAGGTACAAGCAGTCCTCCGACTGCTCAGGCGGTTCCACCAGATTCCCGGTCATACTCTCAGCAGATGGCATAGGCTGCGGACAGATCGGCCCAAAGCGCGTCGCATCTCGTACCTCTTCCCAAGGCTTCAAAGGCTGAGGCGCGTGAAAACGCAGTTCTCCCACAGGAGGCTGTGCATATGGGATCCCTTTCCATACACGATATCCATTCACCGTTTCCCCACGAAGCTGACCCAGGCGGGTATGTACTGTAATACTCTCCATAATGAAGCCTCCTTTAACTCTATTATACCCTTTGCACAGGGCCAAACCAAAATCGAACAAAGCTAATCCAAAATTAACAAAGCCAAACACAAAAAAACGCCGGGAACGCTTTTTACGCTCCGGCATTTTTATGGAAAGAAAAGAGGATAAACGATTAATCACGAACCTCTTCCTTCGGAATCAGCTTGTATATTTCTTCGCTCTCCATCGAATCAATCAGTCGGTCCAGCCACTTGTAATAGGCAACAGCCTGCTTCATTTTCAAACGATCCTGCTGGAGAACAGCCTTAAATTCCTCATATTCCCCATCCCGCTCCAGCAATCTGTCCAGCTCCTCAATGGCCTTGCGCAGCACCAGCAAATTCGTTTCAACCGCTTTTCTCCATTTAATTGCAAAGAAGTCTGTGAACGTTTGATGCCAGTCATATTCGACTTCATACAAATCCTTGCGTGAGCCTTTGCTCCACACCTTGTTGACCATTTTCAAATCCAGCAATGTTCGGACACCGGTACTCATGCTCGTTTTGCTCATTTCCATTTCACGACCCATTTCGTCCAGTGTCATCGGTTTATCCGCAAAAAAAAGCAAACCGTACAAATGCCCCGCAGACAGGGTGATCCCATACAAGTCCATATTTTTACCTATAGCTTCTATGACACGTTTGCGAATTTTTTGCAGCGAAGCCTGCTGCTCATCACCTAACTGGTACAAGCTCATGCTTGCAACCTCCTAATTTTAGAGCATTTTGCCTAAGATCGTATGAACGACTTTCACCCGTAATCGATTGGCTTTGACGCAACACATGAAATCTTTCAATTAAAAATGAAATGTTTCAAAAACAAAGCTTTTGTCTATATTACAACAGCATGGGTCGTTCAAAATCACAATTCGCAAAATTGCTAATGATAGTAAACTTTTTAAATTATGGATATACATAAATCTTTTGCTTATGGTTATATTTCATTGTCTATTTTAAAAAAAGAGCTATCGGTTGTAAAGTTCCGGATGTTTGAGCATTCTAAAGAACGAAGGAGCATATGGCAGGAAACTTTGTACAGTTTTTTCTGTACGTACTTTATGAACAGTTTTTTTGTTTGAAAAGTAAGCAATGCTTCTGTTACAATTAATTTTGTCATTAACCGTTCAGGATGTTCAAAATATTGATTTTTATACTCGATCCTTAATGCAACACGGGGTTAATACCAAGCAAAGTATAGAAAGAAGAGGTGTATGTATGACGATTTTGGAAGTCAAAAATGTCAGCAAACTCTTTGGTCCTCACGCAGAGCAAGGTGTTCCGCTCCTGGAGCAAGGCTGGGGCAAGGAAAGGCTGGCCAAAGAAAAACAAATTACCGTTGGTGTCAACAAGGCCAACATGGAAATTAAGCAAGGTGAAATTTTCGTTATTATGGGTCTTTCGGGCAGTGGCAAGTCCACTTTAGTGCGAATGCTAAATCGCTTGATTGAGCCTACCTCCGGTGAAATTCTGGTCCACGGCAAGGATCTCCGTAAGATGAACAAAGAACAACTCCGCGAAGTTCGCCGTAAAACCATTAGTATGGTTTTTCAAAAATTCGCCCTGTTCCCACATCGGACTGTATTGGAAAATGTAGAATACGGCCTTGAAATACAAAAGGTAGAAAAAACGAAACGCCAGGAAAAAGCACAGCAAGCGCTGGAACTGGTTGGTCTTAAAAACTGGGGCGATAAAATGCCCGATGAACTGAGTGGCGGTATGCAGCAACGTGTCGGTCTGGCACGGGCGTTGGCTAATGACCCTGAAGTGCTTCTGATGGATGAAGCATTCAGCGCACTGGACCCCCTCATTCGCCGTGACATGCAGGATGAGCTGCTGGAGCTTCAAGATAAAATGAAGAAAACGATTGTGTTTATCACCCATGACCTGGATGAAGCGCTACGGATCGGTGACCGGATTGCATTGATGCGGGACGGATCGGTCGTGCAGATCGGTACACCGGAAGAAATTATGATCCAACCGGCTAACTCTTATGTAGCCCGCTTCGTCGAGGATGTGGATCTGTCCAAAGTATTGACGGCTGCTCATGTTATGCTTCGTCCAGAAACGATCACAATGGATCGCGGTCCACGTGTTGCTCTGGAATTGATGCGCGAACGCGGGATTTCCAATCTGTTCGTCATTGACCGTACCAAGAAGCTGTTGGGCGTTATCAATGCTGAAGATGCTGTCCATGCACTGCGCAATAATTTGAAGATTGAAGATATTCTCATGACGGACGGACCGAAAGTTGCTGCGGAAACGGTCATTAATGATTTGTTCGAAATTACAAGCTCGTCCAAGGTCCCTCTGGCTGTGGTCGATGACAAACAGAAGCTGTTGGGTGTTATCGTCCGTGGAGCTTTGCTGGGCGCACTTGGCGGAGATGTAACCACCACGAAGGAGGTGAATGCCCTTGATTCCGAAACTGCCAATCGCTGAGTGGATTCAAAGCATTGTAGACTGGATGGGTATTCATCTGGCTGGATTGTTTAATGTTATCTCTTCTGTTATTGAAGCTGTTGTAGGCTTTTTCTCCGGCCTGTTCATGCTTCCGCACCCTCTGGTGTTCATCGTGATCATCGGGATTATCGCGTTTATGATCGGTCGGGTTCAGCTTACGCTGTTTACCGTCATCGGCTTCCTGCTAATTGACAATCTCGGCTATTGGAACGAAACGATGAATACGCTCGGACTGGTCATCACATCCGCACTCGTATCCATTGTCATCGGGATTCCGATCGGGATCTGGTGTGCATACAGCAAAACGGCGTCACGCATTATTACGCCTTTGCTTGATTTTATGCAGACGATGCCCGCGTTCGTCTACTTGCTCCCTGCGGTTACCTTTTTCAGCCTTGGTGTTGTACCAGGCGTTATCGCATCTGTTATTTTCGCAATCCCGCCAACCATTCGAATGACGAATTTGGGGATTATGCAAGTGTCGGGTGAATTGGTCGAAGCCTCTGACGCATTCGGTTCAACCTCGGCGCAAAAGCTGTTCAAAGTACAGCTTCCACTGGCTATGCCAACCTTGATGGCTGGTATTAATCAGACGATTATGCTCTCACTGTCTATGGTCGTTATTGCTTCCATGATCGGTGCGGAAGGTATCGGTGCCGTTGTATACCGTGCCGTGACACAGCTGCAAATTGGTAAAGGTTTTGAAGCCGGATTGGCTGTCGTTGTTCTGGCTATCGTGCTTGACCGTTTCACGCAGAACCTGTTCAAACCAGCGAAAAGAGGTAAAAGTCGCATATCTACCAAACAAAAGGTATGGATTACCTCTGCGGTTACGGCTGTCATTCTGATCGCTGGCGCATCGCAATATTTTGTTGGATCGAATCCTTCTGCATCTGGCAAAGGAAACGCTGCTGCCAACCCGGTTGGCGAAGAAGTCGGTTACAAGATTATTGGAATTGATGCCGGGGCAGGGATTATGAAATCAACTGCCAAGGCGTTAAAAGACTACAATTTGTCCGACTGGAAGCTGGTAGAAGGTTCCGGTGCAGCCATGACTGCAACACTGGACAAAGCCATAAAAGCGAAAAAACCGATCATTATTACAGGTTGGACGCCGCACTGGATGTTCAACAAATATGATCTCAAATATTTGGAAGACCCTAAAAAATCTTATGGCGAGGCCGAGGGTATTCATACGATTGCCCGTAAAGGGCTGCAACAGGACGCCCCTATCGCTTACGAGTTTCTGAAACGGTTCAAATGGACACCGGAAGATATGGGTGAAATGATGGTTGCTATTCAAGGCGGAACCAGTCCTGAGCAAGCTGCCAAGGATTGGGCTGAGAAGCATGCCGATAAGGTGCAGGAATGGACCCAAGGACTGCAACCTGTCAATGGTGACACCTTCAAGCTCAGTTATGTGGCTTGGGATTCTGAAATTGCCAGCACGAATTTGCTGAAATATATTTTGGAAAACAAATTGGGCTACAAAGTAACCGCGTTGCAAGTTGAAGCAGGTCCAATGTGGACGGGTGTCGCCAGTGGTGATGTGGATGCTTCTCCGGCTGCATGGCTGCCACTGACACATGCGGATTACTGGGCTAAATACAAGGATAAGCTTGATGATCTGGGCGCTAATATGACGGGTGTCAAAACGGGCTTGGTCGTGCCAGCTTATATGAATGTCAAATCTATTACTGATTTGCAAGGCAATGGAGCCGCTCCGGCTTCTGCCGCTGCTGGGGACTTTGGCAAGGAGGTCGGATACCGTATTGTTGGTACCGACCCCGGTGCCGGTCTCATGAAGCTGACTGCCAAAGCTATGAAGGAATACAACTTGTCTGACTGGAAGCTGCTTGAAAGCTCCGGGGCTGCTATGACAGCTACACTGGATAAGGCGATCAAAGCCAAGCAGCCCATCGTTGTAACAGGCTGGACCCCTCACTGGATGTTTAACAAGTATGATTTAAAATACTTGAAGGACCCTAAGAAGGCTTATGGTGATAAGGAAGAAATCCATACAATTGCCCGCAAAGGCTTGAAACAGGATGCACCTGTTGCTTATGAATTTCTGAGCCGCTTCAAGTGGACTGCCGAGGATATGGGTGAAGTGATGATCGCCATTCAGGACGGTAACTCCCCACAGCAGGCCGCCAAAAACTGGGCCGATAAGCATCCAGATAAGGTGCAGGAATGGATTAAGGGCTTGCAGCCTGTCCATGGCGATCCTTTGAAGCTGAGCTACGCTGCCTGGGATTCTGAAATTGCCAGCACGAATGTATTGAAATATGTATTGGAGCAAAATTTGGGTTACAAAGTGACTGCCCTTCAGGTAGAGATTGGCCCTATGTGGACAGGCGTTGCAGGCGGGAGTGTGGATGCTACCGCTGCTGCCTGGCTTCCACTGACGCATGCGGATTACTGGGCAAAATACAAGGATCAGGTGGACGACATTGGAACCAGCATGACCGGCGTTATGTCCGGACTCGTAGTTCCATCCTACGTACCCATTGATTCTATTGAAGACTTAAAAACGCAATAATAATTCATTCAACGAATACGATATACACTTAAAACCAAAAGGCAGATCAGGAGTAAAACCTGATCTGCCTTTTTAATATGCGTATTTAGTTACTCTTAGCCTTTTAGCCTTTAAGTGTAACTCCCTCTTGCGTTGATATATCGGCATGCTGGTCTGCCGTCTGACGCTGTCTAAAGAATAGCGGATAGATCGCGAAGGACACCAGCAGACTTACACAGCCAATAACGCCCAGCGCAATCGTATCCTTGAAGACATACGTGATATCCAGCCCTTTGAGGGTGATGTTCCGTACAGCATCCAGGTAATACGTTAGTGGCAATATTTCGGCAAGTCCCCGCAAGAAGCCGGGCATCGCTTCCAGCGGCCACGTATAGCCTGACAGCATAAAGGAAGGAACGGCAATCAACATGAGGGTTTGGGTCGCATCCACTCTTGTCTTGGAAAAGAGACTGAACAGGAACCCTAAACCGCACAAGGCAAAGTTAAAGGCCAGCGACACCATAATCAGCGGCAGCACCTGCCCCCTGAACGGGATATCAAAGCATAGGGCGCTAATACTGAATACAGTCAGCACATTGAAGGCTCCCGCCACATAATACGGTGTCAGCTTGGCAATCGCGAGTCGCCAGGGGGTATTTTTCCATGCGGCAAATCTCCCCCAAGTCCCTGCTTCCTTATCCCGCGTACAGGACAAAGCAATACCGAGCAGCAAACACTGCTGGAGAGCGGCAGAAATGACCCCCAGCGGCATGAACAGCTTGTAATCATATACCGGGTTGAACAGCACTCTGGACCGGAACGGGATGGTACTCAGCGTTGATGCCGCCTGATCGGCGTTCATTCCCTTTTGCTTCATGGAATTGACCGAAACCCCGGCGCTCACGCTACTGATGACCTGATTTGCGATCCGGCTGGCGCTGTTGGAATACATCATGTTACTGCCGTCAATCAGGGTCAGCACAGGCGGGTTCTCCCCATGCTTAAGCCGGGTGGTGAAATTGTCGGGAATGACGATGCCTACCTTCGCTTCCCCGGTTTCCACCTGACGGACAACATCCTCCTGATTGGTGGCCTGCCGTGTAACGGCAAACGAATCTGTCGCATCGAACGCCTGAATGATCTGGCGACTGAGCTGAGAATTATCTCCATCATATACCGTGACAGGCATCTCGGTAATCCGCTGATGAGAATACAGGAAGCCGAACAAGATGGTATACACAATCGGTGTAATCAGCAGAATAGCCATAAAGCGTCGATCCCGGAAGATGCTCAGCCATTCCTCACGAAATACATCGCGGATACGAATTCTTTCCTGTTGATCCTGCATATTACTGCGCCCCTTTGCCTGTAAACAGAACCGTGGAGCCTGTCGGAACCGAAGCAGCAAGATCCGGCAAAGCTATTTTAACGCCAAAGGAACGGACATCCTTATCACCGGAGCTTTGACTCGGTTTTTGAATAGCGAAGTCGGCAGCCGATTCCAGCAAGATGACTTTACCTTTCAGCTCCTTGCCGCCCGACAGCAGTTTAACTTGTACAGTATCCCCTGCCTGAAGACCATTCAAAGACGTTTCCGGCACATAGAATTTAGCCCAACGCTGAGTCGAAGTTTCAATCGTATAGACCGGGAAGCCTGCGCTGGCCATTTCACCCAAGCTGAGCGATTTGGATTTCACAATGCCGTCCTCGGATGCACGCAACGTGGTGTAGCTCAAGTAGGTCTGAGCTTCCTGAAGGGCAGCTTCTGCCTGGGCTACCTGTGCGTTGGCACCTGCAACCGCCGACTGTGCCTGCTCTACCGTGGATTGCGCCGCCTTCACAGCAGATTGCGCCTGTTCTACCGAAGCCTGCGCGGCTTTGACATCCTCCTGCTGCAAAGTAACCTTGCCTGCTCCTGCCTGTGCTTCCTTCACCGCAGCCAATGCCTGACGGTATTGTGCTTCAGCCGCCGTAATTTCTTCCTTGCGGCTTCCCTCGCGTACCATATTCAGTTGCTGGAATGCTGAATTGTACTTGGCTTCCGCCTGTTGATAGTCCAGCGTCGCTTGATCCAGTGAGGCTTGGGTTGCTGCCCCGGCTTCTTGAAGCTTTTTGGCACGCTCCAGATTTTTAGTGGTCAAATCCAGCGTTTCCTTGGCAGCCTTCACACTCACTTGTGCTTGCTCCAGCTCTTGCGGTCTTGCGCCGCTCTTGAGCGCATCCAGCTTCGCTTTGGCCGCAGCCGCAGCCGCTTGTGCCTGTTCGATCTGACTGGAGGAAGCCTGTGCAGTCACGCCCACTGCTGTGGTGCCCTGGCTCTTTTTGGCCTGAGCTGCACTCACGGTAGCCTGTGCCTGCCCCACTCCCGCTTGAGCCTGCAATACGCCAGCCTTCGCTTTGGACACATTACTCTGGGCTGCCAGCAATGCCGCCTGTGCCTGTTTCACCTTGTCTTCCAGCTCACGGCTTTCCAGATGGGCTAACACCTGCCCTTTTTTCACCTTGTCGCCCTCATTGACGAGCATCTGATCAATACGTCCCGCCATCTTAAAGCTGGCATTGAGCGTATCCGATTCTACATAAGCTGTTGGAATGGAAGAGGACTGATCCGCAGACAAGCTACTCCCCCCCCTTTGAAAAGCGGTCAAAGCATAAATCCCTATAGCGATTAAAACAATAAGTACGGCGTAAATCGTATATTTTTTAGCTTTCATGTTCTCATCACTCCATCTGTCTATTTATGATGCATACCCAGCGCATTACAAACAAAAATTTCAATACTCTCCCGAACTACCTGCAAGTTCATCGTTTCGCCCCAAACCATGGATCGCATCGGTGCAAAAATGTAAATACCAAATAAGCAATTTGCCGTCGTTTTCGCATCCAGCTTACTCGAAATTTTCCCGTAAAACTTACCAGAGTCGATCTCCGCTTCCATAAAATCAAAATAGTCAGCCAATACCTGCCTGATATTAAAATGCTGCTCCTGCGAAACCCATCCCTTGCTAACTAGCAAACGACAAAAATCCGGCTCTCTTCCAATAAACTCAACGTGTACTTGAATCAGCTTGTGAATCCTCGTTTCTACCTGATCCTTCGGAACCTGAGACATGGTTCCACGGATATCCTGAACAAAGCGCTCCATCCCCATCTTCAAAATATAAATGTACAGATCTTGTTTATTTTTGAAGTTGTAATAAAGGGTCCCTTTAGCAATGCCGCATACCTTGGCGATTTCCTCCATATTGGTTTCATTGAAGCCACGTTCGGAAAAAGCCTTAAGCGCACCGTTAAAAATAATTTCCTTCGTCTGGTTTTTCATGCTTCCTCCTTTTTGAACTGACCGTCCAGTACAAAAAATATGTATTCATTATAAGCCCATTTTTAGTTATCCAGCAATAGGAAATGTACAAAATAAACAATTTTAGACAGTTCGTCTAAACGGACGTTCTAAAAATGGGAGAATTCAGACATACAAAAAACAGACCGAACAAGTGAGGGGGTCACTTATTCGGTCCGTTATTTTATAAAAGCGGCTGGTAAAGGGGTCGCGTATTAAGTTTACCAGCCGCTTTTAAGGGAAGGCCGATTATTTTTTTACCGTTTGATTGTATTGCGCAATTTTGCCTGTAATCTCTTGTGCGGCTTGATCCAACGCCTGTTTTGGCTGTTGCTGTCCGCTCAAGACGGCCTCGATTGCACCCTCTACGATTTGACGCGCTTCCGGGAATACGCCCATCACTGCGCCTTGTGTAGCCGTGGATTGCGCTGATGCATGCAATTGGTCAACAGCAGTTTGGAATTGTGGGTATTTCACCATGTTGTCCTTGAGTACCTTCTCGTCATAAGCCGCTTTGGTGATCGGGAAGTATCCCGTGTTCACGCTCCATTGTGCCTGTACAGCCGGGGAAGCAACGAATTTAATGAACTCCCACGCTGCCTTTTGCTGGGCTTCAGGCTTGTTGTTCATAATGTACAAGCTCGCGCCACCTACAACCACGCCGCCTTCTTTCGCTTCATTTGCTCTTGGCAGAAAGCCAGTGCCTACCTCGAATTTATCGCCAACCTGCTCCACAATATTACGCAGCGAAGCGGTGGAATCCAGTGTCATGGCAATTTGTCCTGCGGAAAAAGCTTTGGCAGTATCATCGGAGTTACGTCCCAGGTTGGATACAACCTTTTCGTCGATCATTTTCTTCCACCAAGTCAGGGTTTTCACGCCTGCATCCGAATTCAGCAACGATTCTGTTGCCGCCTGATTGCGTCCGTTGCCATTATTCACATAATCCGCATTCTGATTGGCAAACAACTGCTCCATAAACCAGCCGTAGATGGCGATGGATGCACCGGATTTTCCGTCCTTGCTCAAGGCTTTGGCAGCCTTTTCGAATTCATCATATGTTTTCGGAGGATTAGCCGGGTCAAGTCCCGCCGCTTTAAAAGCATCCTTGTTATAGTACAGGATCGGATTCGATGTATTAAATGGCATTGCATTCAGCTTACCGTCAATGGTGTAATACCGCGTAATATTGGGCTCAAGCTGCGAAAGATCGAACTTGTCTGCATCAATAAATTGTTGTACAGGAGTAATCATCTTGGAGTCAATCATGAATTTACTGCCGATTTCATACACCTGAATGATGTCCGGGCCGCTATCGGAACCCAGCGACGCTTTTAGCTTGTTCAAGCTGTCATCATATTTGCCTTGGTATACCGGCTCTACCTGAATGTCCTTGTGGCTGGCGTTAAAGTCTGCGGCGATTTGCTTGATTGCTTTCTCACCGTTACCGGACATGGAATGCCACCAAGTCAGCTTCACCGGAGAACCTGCTGCTGCTCCCGCATCACTACCGTTGCTTGGCTTCTCAGCCGCCGTGTTATTGCTACAACCTGCTGCAACAACGATTGCAGTGAGGATAAGCAAGGTCAAAGCACTTTTCAGACGAAAAAATCTCATAATCTCTCTTCTCTCCCTTTGATTAAATGATTCTCGCATACAGATTTTCTTGCAATATTCTTTGGTGATAAAGCTCTGTATATAGGCTGCTTGCGCAGGTGTTACTGTACTTGTGGGCTTGTTTAGCCTTTAAGCGCACCCGCTGCCATCCCGCGTACCAACTGCTTCAGACCAAAGACCAGCAGAAGCAGAGACGGTAAAATGACAAGGGCCGTACCCGCGAACACAAGATTCCATGAGGTGGATTCCTGAAATTCGAGCATGGAAATTCCGATCTGTACCGTACGCATATTCTCGCTGTTCGTGATCAACAACGGCCACAGGTACGAATTGTACATATTCAGGAACGAATACACAGCCAATGTTCCGAGCGCCGGGCGCGATAGCGGAAGCACATGGAACAGGAAGTAACGAACATGTCCGCACCCGTCCATACGAGCCGCCTCGAACAATTCCTTGGGAAGCTGGAGAAAAAATTGCCGCAGCAGGAACGTTCCGAATGCCGTCGCCAGAAACGGAACTGTCAGCCCTTGATAGGTATCCAGCCAATTCCAGCTACGTACGGTCAGATAGTTCGGAATAATGGTCACTTCCCACGGGATCATCATGGTAGCGACAAACATGCTGAATATGAAGTTCTTCCCCCTGAATTCCATTTTGGCAAAGGCATATGCCGCCAAGCTGGCTGTAATCAACTGACCGATCATCGTCAAGCCCGAAATGAGAAAGGTGTTACCGATGAATGCAGCAATCGGAACGATTTCAAACACCTCGGTAAAATTGGCCATATGAAAGGAATGCGGGAAAAAGCTCGGTGGATAGGCGCTTGCTTCCACCGGCGACATAACAGCCATAAAAAATGTATAAATGACCGGATATAAAATCAAAGCAGCCGCAATCGTAAGCAGCACATACACGAGTGTTGAACTAAGATGTCGTTTCATTGGTAATGCACCTTCCTTTCCACCCATTTGAACTGGATCATCGTAAGCAACAGGATGACGACAAACAGTACAATTGCCTGTGCGCTGCCCGTTCCGAATCGGAAATTAACGAAGGCTTCCTGATAAATGGAATACACGAACACATTCGTGCTGTTCACCGGACCGCCCTTGGTCAAAATGTTAATTTGGGCAAAGGACTGGAAAGCTCCAATGATGGATACTACGGTTACAAAGAAAATCGTTGGCGACAGCAGCGGCATGGAAATACGCCAAAACGTCACCAGCGGGCCTGCCCCGTCCATTTTGGCACTCTCATACATGTCATCTGGAATCCCTTGAAGTCCGCTTGATAAAATAATGTAATTAAAGCCGAGATTCATCCAGATGGTCATGATCGCTACGGAAAACAACGCCCAATCCGGGCTGGTCAGCCACGGAACCGGATTGATATGTAGCAGGGAAAGCACGTAGTTAAACATCCCCAGAGTCGGATGAAAAAGAAATTTCCAAATGACCGCAGATGAGCCGACCGACAGCACCATCGGCAGCGAAAAAGCGAACTGGAAAATACGCATCCCCCGCAGCTTGCTATGTGTAAGTGCAGCCAGCACCAGCGCCAGTAAAATGCCTACAGGCACCGTCAGCAGCGCAAACAGGAGCGTAACCTTGATTCCTTGCAGGAATTGACCCGAGCTGAAAAGTGTAGCAAAGTTGTCTAACCCAACATAAGCTGCAACATTTCCTGCGGGATCTGTGGAGTGCAAGCTGAGATAAACCGACTTGATCATCGGGTAAAACATAAATACAGCAAACAAAATGAGCGAAGGAGCCAAAAACGTATACGCCAGCGCGTTTTCGCGCAGTCTCTGAATTTTTAGCGAACCCGTGCGTACGCGGGCCTTAGACGAAGTCTGTTGCTGGCTCCTCGTCCCGAGTCCCATAGATTTGTTAAGCTCACCCAAAACGGAGCGCCCCTTTCTTTTCAAACCAACCTCAGTAAGTGTATCGTTTCGATGTAAAGGGAACATCAAGTGGGTTGGAGCATAATGTTAATGTTTCATGCCTTTGTAAAACCTGTCTCATCTGGGTAGCTGCACAATGGCACAGACTCCTGCATACGATACATCATTATATGAGTATGGAGGTCAGAGGCGAATGCCGTACAACACTGTCAATCCGCAAACCTTATATCAGGCCAGACCGGAATTTCAGACAGAACTCAAAAGGGTCCGCGATCATCTGCATCACCAGTTGGGGCCTTACGTCAATCACACCGTCCGGGTTCAAACAATGGATCATCATGTGTATGAAGGAAGGATTGTCCACATCGACGCGGATCACTTGTATCTGAGAGTTCCTCAGCCGCACCACACGCCCCCCCCAGGCACCCCCACTCCCTATCGTTCCTATGCCTACAGAGACGTCATTCTGCCGCTGGTGCTGTACAATCTGCTGGTGGTGACACTGCTGAGCTAACGCTCGATCCATTCAGTCACAAAACAAAAAACCTCCAATTTCGTGAACAGCCGACCATCGGCATATTACGAAGCTGGAGGTTTTTACGTATTTATTTTACATTTTGGACAGGAATTTAACTGAATTAGAAGCAGATAAATTTTGGGAACGAGGAATGGTATGTGCTCCTTCTTGGCAAGCTAATGTGAGAAAACGTCAGAACGGAGAAGAAGCCTAATGAAATATAACCGATTACTGTCTGCAAGTATCGTTGTTTCGTTGTTCTGTGCCAGCTTTTGCGCCACACCCTATACCGAGGCCGCCTCGTATGCCTCCCCTGCACCAACAAAGGGTAGAGCCTATTATGAAGAACGTGGCGACATTGTATGGGAAGTTCCTACCCAGCGCAAGGTAATTGCCCTCACATTCGACGACGGACCGGATGAAAGCAAAACGCCCGCCATTCTGGATTTACTCAAGCAATATGACGCCAAAGCGACCTTCTTTGTCGTCGGCAGCCGTGTAGAAAAACTCCCTGACATTGTTAAACGGGAACGAAAAGAAGGCCATGAGGTTGGCAACCATACTTTCCATCATCCATCCTTCCATAATATTTCCCGTAACAAAGCTCTGTCTGAAATGGATCAGGGCCAAGCCAGCATCGTTCAAGCAACAGGGGTTGAAACCCATCTTTTCCGTCCACCGGGTGGTTCCTATACCGACTCGCTCGTCAAACTATCTAAAGAAAAAGGGCTTAAATTAATTTTATGGTCCTGGCATCAGGACACCCTGGATTGGCGGAAGCCCGGTGTACACCGGATCGCCAATAAGGTACTTCGTAATGCTCGCAATGGCGATATCGTCCTCATGCACGATTATGTATATAAAAGTACACAAACCGTTGAAGCCCTCAAAATCATTTTACCTGAGCTGAAAAAAAGAGGCTTTACCTTCGTCACCGTATCCGAACTGCTTGCCAATCGTGAGACTCCTGAAGGACTTATTGAGGTGAATAAGTAAAGAGTTGGAAAGTTCCGATCCAATCCTTTCCTTTGAAATCATTGGCTACATAAAACGTTCTTCATACGGAAAATATATTTATGAATTACCAACTATCTCAAGGAGGCAATAACATGAAAAAAGCAATATTGACTGTAGCGTCCCTGGCTGTACTTCTGTCAGCAGGATCAATGGTATCTGCAGCACCCGCAACGGAAAAGCATGAACACAAAATGCACCAACATAAGGTTAAGGCTCATGCGAAACATGAACACAAGCTGCACGCCAAGAGCAAACATGAGAAAGTCCACAAGCTACATGCGCGTGAAGCTGCACCTGCCAAAATGATTGGAGAAAAAAGCATTCATGCGAAAAGTATAAAAGCAAAGGCTACTAAATTGCCAAAAACCGGATTCGGTGGCGCGAGCGAGCAAATGAATTAGGGAGGGGTAAAAGGAGAGGGTTAGCTTGTTAACCCTCTCTCTTTCTTCATATGAACAATAAGTGGATTATTCGTGTCATTGTGCTATTGATTTTGCTGGGTAGTACGAGCTGTTCATCTTCGGCTGAACCTCAAGGTAGCTCCCATGCTAACTCCAGCCACACCCCGGCTAAGCCTGAAATTCAACAAACTAAAACGACGAAGCCCTTACAGGTTAAAAGTAAACCTTTCCAAGGGAGCATTCCACGTAAAATCGATATTCCTGCGGTTCGTATTCATTCGATTATAGAACCGGTAACCTACTTAAAAAATGGTCAAATGGGCGTTCCAGGCAACACGGATCGAGTAGGTTATTTATCTACTGGTATATTGCCAGGAGCGGCAGGTAATGCAATTATGGATGGTCATGTTGATACATACACAGGCCCGGCAGTTTTTTATCCTCTTAAAAAACTGAAAAGGGGGGATTTTGTGTATGTGACTGGCGATGACGGTTGTAAGCTACAGTTTGTTGTGGAGTCGGTAAAATTTTACTTAACCTCTGAAGCACCGATTCAAACGATTTTTGGCCCTACAGAAGAACACCGTTTAAACTTGATTACCTGTGCCGGACGCTACAGTCGAAGCAAGAAGGAGCATGAAGGAAGGCTGGTCGTCTTTACCAAATTAACACACATGAATTCAGCCTGTGAGAAAATTACGGTTCAAAACAAGGACAATTCCAAAAACAACCCAATTATTTTCAAGGAGAATGAATAATTGTGCTTAGGATCAGAAAATTACAATTGCTGTGCATGATCTTAATAATAATTCCGGCTTACAGCTTCTCTTTATTTCATGCACAAGCCGAGCCAGCTAAACAGGATAACGTTACCCCCTTTCTTCAAGAACTGTTTGATGACCGTACCCGGTTGTTAATGGATCAGGACAAAACGCATATCGAAGACCATTACTTATTTAAAGATAAACGAAGCAGCCAATATGCGTACCTTCATGAACTAAACAGGGCCGAATATATTCATGAATGGGCCAAGCTTCGAAAAATAAAATTTGTGAATGCGAAAAGTTCCATTCGGATAGCCCGGGCCATAGTGTTGGGCGATACGGCAAAAGTGTCACTTGTTCAGTCCCTGAAATTGAGCTATGAGTATATCGACAGCTATCCCGGTCGGCATGATTTTGGAATTGGAACACGTCATGGCATTACACTGAGAAAAAGAGATAATCGTTGGTACGTGGAACGTGAATGGTATTCAGATCCTCTGGAAGAGAATTCAAAAAAGATTCAAAAATCCGACTTATTTTTTACTCCCCATAAAGATCCGGCAACACCAGAAAGGGTTATTCATAAATACAACAGGGCCCGCGCCGTTGACTATGCGAACAAGTATGCAGGAACGACATGGGGAGCAGGTAATGGTCAGCGATATAATCAAAAATACCTGGATTATAACTCCAAAGGAGGCGATTGTACCAACTTCTCCTCCCAAGTTATCGGGGACAAGGAGGAAGGCGGAGGGCTTCCTATGAAATCAGGGTGGCATTACTTGTATGGCAACGGTGGAAGCCAAACCTGGGTTCAAACGGACGCATTTAAAAATTTTCTGTTACGCTCCGGCTATGGAAGGATTATAGGACAAGGAAGCTTCTCCGATATTGTCCAATCGGTCAATGAACGGCAGCAGCATCTTAACAAACCTCGGTTGCTTCCAGGTGATTTAATTGCTTACGTATTAAAAGGAGATGTAGACCACTTCTCGGTTGTAGTCGGATTTGATCAGAGTGGCTATCCCTTAGTCAACTCCCATACCGCAGACCGTTTCAGAGTCCCCTTCGACTTAGGGTGGGATAAAAACACCAAATATTTGTTAATTCATATACAAGATTAAGCATCATGGCCATTAAGACTTGTTCATATCCCGGAGGTTGCTGTCATAGGAATAATGTGGACAGCTTCTAATGGGGTGGAAAATGATTTGAAATTACCTCTTATATTAAAACAAACCATGGTGAGAGCTAATGCGATGATTGTTGTAAAAGCCATCGGTTTGGTTGGAAAAGTATTTATGACACGACTTGTTGGAGCTGAAGGAATGGGCCTTTATCAGCTAGCCTATTCCTTCTATAGCTTAATATTGATGATTATTTCAGGGGGATTGCCGACAGCTTTGGGTATGTTTACAGCTAAACATACAGCAAGAGGCTGGCGGTTGTTCAAAGTATTTGCGATATTCCTGATTCTCACAGGATTGGCATGCAGTATCTTAACCTTTTGGCTATCAAAGCCGATCGCTAATTTGCTCGGCTATCCACAGCTCGATTTTGTAATTCGATGCCTCTCCCCTGCTATACTGGCCGTTCCCTTGCTAAGTCTGCTGCGCGGATATTTGCAAGGGCTTGAAAGGTACACTGCGATTGCCCTTTCGGAAATCATAGAGCAAACCGCCCGGATCGGTACTTTAATGTTGCTGGTGCCACTATTTATTCAATCCGGCATCGAGTTTGCTGTAGGCGGAGCGGTACTGGGAACTTTTACAGGCGCATTGTTAGCCTTTGCTGTGCTTACTGCTTTTTTTATGTATAACCGTCCCTCTGTAGCTTTATCCCCCCCATCAAGTCGAGCAGATTTACCTTTAGTGGTACAAGCTTCCTTTGCTATTGCACTTACACGCTTGCTTATCCCAACTTCCGACTTTATGGATGCGATCATCATCCCTCAACGATTACAGGTTGCCGGGGTTTCTTCCAAAGAAGCAGCGGAGATGTTCGGTATTGTCACAGGTATCGCTCTTGTCGTCGCTTATATGCCTACTTTAATTACAGGCTCGTTAACACATACGCTCACGATGAAAATAACTTCAGATTGGCAAAATAAGGAGTATAGCTTATTCTACAAAAAAAGCCATACCGCCCTTCAGGTAGCATGGGTGTGGGGATTAGCCTCTGGTTTCTTCATTTTTGAATATGCCTCAGAAATTTCCCTATTTGTTTTTGGTATGCAAAGTGCTGAGATCCCCATTAAATCATTGGCGATGTTACCGTTACTCGTCGGATTGCGGGAAATTACAACAAGCATCTTATGGGCACAAAATCGGAAGAAAACTCCCTTTATTGGCCTTGGAACAGGAGTCCTTGCCAATTTCATCATTCTTTATTCCTTAGTTTCCATTCCCGGTCTTGGATATGCCGGCATGTCCCTGGGAATCATCATGCTGGAGCTGATCGCAACGGCCTGGAATTTCAAAGCCCTACAACCCTTCCAACGAACCAACCCCCGTACAGCCATTGTGCTGTTGATGGACATTTTAGTTTTTGAAGCCATTCTTATCGTTGGTACGCTGTGTTCCAAGGCGTTATCCTCATTGGGCTGGCCGGAGACTGTTCATATGATTGTAGAGGTACTCCATTACTGCTTCTGGTGTGCTATGTATTTGAAGGTACGATTAAAGAGCGTTTTCGAAGAGTAGGGAAGGCCTCCCACAAGTTTATTAAACTCGTGAGATGCCTTTTTCTATTTGATAATATTATTAGCTTTCAGATTTCTAATCAGCTATTGGTCATCATCTTCTTGTCGAGCTGATCAAGTACCATCGGCCATGCCCGCTCGTGCTGGTCCCTCGAATTTGTATCTGGAAAACCTGCGTGCGTTAGGCGAAGCTGTGTGCCATTTCCGCTGAGTTTAAGCTCAACGGTGAGCACCGTTTCATGCCCCTTTGTGCCCCCTTCCCCAGTAACCCAGGTCAATTCGATAAGGCGATCTGGTTCAAGTCTTAGAAATCTTCCGTAATGCGGATGACGTTTTCCCTCAAAATGCGTTTCGAAAAAGAAGGCTGTATTCACTCGGGCGTCCATGATTACGGACCCTGGGGCTGCAAACCATTGCTCGAACTGCTTGGTCCACGCTTGATACAGGACAACAGGGGACGCCTCCATTTTTCGTTCCACCGTCAGATGATGCGGCCTTTGTGAAATATCTGGCAAAGAAATAGGTAGTGTCATTTCATCTTCAATCCCTTCAGTCCAACAGCATTTTGATCATGTCTACATTATTATAACCATAAAGATGTAAGATAAAAAAAGCCACTCAAATGAGTGATAGCTAATCATCATCTGGATTCTTCGCTGCTGCTTCAAGTATTTGGGCGCTTCCTCAGAAGACAGAGAAAGGTTGGAGCATCATTTTTACGTCTAATGTTTTTCTCGGATTACATTTTTTATTCTGGATTGAATCTTCTAGCAGATGGTCTGTCTGGAGGCGCTCTCTGAGATATAATGAGCCGTCTTATTTGCATGTAATCAAACCAAAGAAAAAAGGCTACTCAAAAGTTCAACGAACTCATGAGAGCCTCAAAAAAATCTGATCAGAGTTAACATCTCCTAACCCCTTGCTACAACAAGGGTTTTTGGCATTTTCACATCATGCCGTCCATGTTGTGCAATTGGTATGTCCGCCCCAACCAAATTAGGTGCTGCTCCTACAACTGTAAAAGGTAATGTATATGTTCCAGTAAAAATATACAATATTCTTTTCTCCAATCCTAAAACGGTTAACGTTACTCAACAAACCATTACTATTCATACACCACAAGAGGAAAATGTACAAATTCCGAATCCGCTTGTAGAATTTAAAACATTACAAGCTGCTGAAAAATCTGTAGGCTTTGCAACTTATGCACCTTCAATCCTTACTGATGAATACAAGCAAGATTTGATCCAAGTCATAAGCAATTCAATCGTTGAAGTTTTTTATAGCAATGGCAAAGATACCAATCGTTATAGAGTAGCGGAAGGCAGCGAGGATATTAGCGGAAATTATGAAATTTATAGTCAAGTCTCCAAAAAGGATATACATGGTACTGACATCACAATAAAGGGGAATAATAATGTAGTAAATCAAGCAGCATGGACGCAAAACAATAAAAGCTATTCCTTGTTCTTGGAATCTGGCGTATCCGTTCAAACCCTGGAAAAAATTCTGAAACAGTTGTCTGTATAAAAGTATTTATGAAGTAACTAGCCCCCCATCACTCTAAGAAGCTGATGAGAGGCTTTACTGTTTAACGATAAATAACCTTTTTATTTACATAGCTATACCTTTCAGTCCAATGTTTTGGAGGCTAGCCACTGCATCATCGTTGTTTTCTTTCCGTTAATCACCTTCGATACTTCGTTGTTATACACGTAAATCCAGGACCAATGGCCATTGTATTCATACGGTGTTTTGTCGCTCTTCTTGTACAAGCCGGAAGTATCCACTACGTTGTCAAATAACGACATATGAACATCCTTTGCTCCGGCATTCACTAAACGGTTGTAGGTCGGAATCATATAATCGTTGGGCGGTACTATGGTGTCGGTTTTGGCGGCCACAAACCAGATCGGCAGATCCTTCATTTCGCTAATTTGTTCATCGGTTATAAGGCTATCCTTCAAGGCTTCACACACAACCATAGCTGCTGCAAAATAGTCTTTATAATCACGGATCATCAGCATAGTCATGTATCCGCCGTTGGAGTCTCCGCCAATATAGATTCGATCTGTATCAATGTCTTTGTTCTTGGCCACGTAGTCCTTAATTAAGGACATCAATGCTTGCTCATACTTCGAGGTTCCATCTCCAAAGCCTGTAAAACCATCCATCCAGTAGGTTGGGGTCTGAGGCGCCAACACATAAGCCCCGCCAAAATAGGATTGAATGTCCTTAGAAGCAAAATTTGCCGCTTTATTTCCAGAGATCGGAATCGTTGGATCTGTACCTCCCTCTCCCATACCGTGCAGCCAGATTACCAAAGGATTTTTCACTTTGTCTTTTGCCGGCGCATAGTCCGCATAGGTTAAAGTAATCCCGTCAAAAGTAGCTTTGTCGGTTGTAAATTGATCAACAAGTTTCCGTATCTCTCCTGAGGAAGTATCAATCTTCAAGCCGGAAATCATTCCTGATGTGGTTTTAATTGCTTTTTGCTGCGTGATCGTGTATTTGTTATCAATCCATCCGTTAAACCCGGAGCCTGCATCATAATGAATAGCAGAGCTTAATGTTATGGCCGGGCCGATCTCCATTTCCAACACAACGTAGTTTCCGGTTTTCTTTACAGGGTTGCCGCTTTTGTCCGATACATAGGCCTTGGTGATCTTCCGGTTGCCTTTTTCAACAAAGGGATTTACCAACCTGCTATCGCTTCTTTCTACATGCACCTTAAATGTATCCTTTGTTATCGCATCTTTGGGTACCGGCTTACCCAGGTTAACAATGATCTTCGTAATGGTTGCTCCCCAATCCTTAACCTCCGCAACCGTCCGGTATGAAGTGGGCTGTATCTTTATATCCTTGGCCCATGCACCAGAACTGAAAGCCAGGGTCGTACCGATAGCCAGAGTAAATATCATGGTTGTTTTAGCAGCCTTTTTAAACCGTTTAAACATGATGTCGTACCTCCCAGGTCCATTTGTGAAACGCTTACATTGTTTATTTTAATGATTTCTTTTATTTGCATCCCGCCTTTTATTAACCTAATTAAGGTCATTTACTGACTCCTGGCCCCAGAATACCCCTTGTTCCCTTTCCGATATTGATGTGGTGTAACCTGATAAACCTTCTTAAATACCCTGGCAAAAGATTTCTCGTTCGGAAATCCGTGCTCCAGCGCAATTTGTATGATGGAATGGTCCGTATTCATAAGAACACGAAAAGATCCCTCCAGGCGGATGGCATTGATATATTGAAATAGGGTCATGCCTACATGCTTGACAAAAAAGCGGGACAAATACTCAGGAGATAACCCAAAAACCTGGGCTATGGAATCCAGCGATAAGCTCCCATCGTAATTCTCTTTGATATAATCGGTTATCAACGTCAGCCGTTCCAAATATTTATTGGAGTTAAAGCCACGGATAGATTCGTTGTCGGTTTTAAAATGCTTTAACAAAAGATACACCAGTTTATAAGATAACGACGTTAAATGGATATGTGCTAAAGGGTCATTATTCTGGTTGAGGTAAGCTGCAAATAATGTGTTTAACAAATCACGCAGCTCCGCAAATTGCTGCAATCTCTGCTCGTTGGTTTCGAAAATAGATATACAGTCAAATGAAATGGGATTACTGCCGTTAACATTTTCTCTAATAAATCCACAAGGAATCAGAACGGTTATAGCCTCTCTTCCTTTTCCCTTAGCCACAGAAAAGGAATGAATAGCATTTGAATTGATGAGCACTATATCCCCCTCTTTGGAGCTATAATTCGCGCCATCAATATAGATATTATCGATTCTTCCTGAAAGAACATAGGATATTTCTATGCTGTCGTGCCAATGCCCAGGTATGTAAACTGGTTCATTTGAGGAATGAACTATAATTTTTAATGGAAAATGATTGTCTGCCTGGACCATTTCATATTTGTACTCCAAGTTTGTCGCCCCTCTCAGATGTGAACATAGTAATATAGAAGAAAATGGCTTCAGCAGAATGCCGAAACCACTTATATTTAACCTTTCTCTTTCTATAAATAAAAAAACCTAAGTACAACAAAATACATAAGATCCTTGGATCTTAACATTTTGTTCCTTAGGTTTTGCCTGCGTAACAGTAACAATCCTAGTACTATTCATTTAACTAAGCTAAGTATATAGTGGGTTAAAATTTATGTCAACGCTTTCATTTTGATTTTTAGTGTTTTAAGTCCACCGATATACCACTGCATTCAAACCACCTCAAAATAGAACATTCGCTCTTATTATATACAAACATACGTTCTGTATTGAACACATAAAAAACGCTGGTGCTAATTGCCAGAGTTCTCCTGTCCATCCTAACAACAACCACTGCCATTACATTGACAGTGGTTGTCATTACTATATGGACACCAAATACGGCGCTCTTCTCTTAAATTGCACAACCTCTTGAATACCTAGGCCATGCAGCAGCTCTATCGCTTCCGCAAAGCCTTGCTCAACATCCCCTACCTGATGTGCATCCGAACCAATGGATACCGCACTGCCGCCTAAATTCACATACATGTCGAGAATATACGGATGAGGGTGAATCCAGCCTTGTCGATATAGTCCTGTCGTATTCAGCTCAAGCACCTTTCCCTTCTCGATGATTAGCTTCAAAATATCATACAAAACAGGTTTGCAAGCCACAATATCTTCTTCATCAACTGGATAAATCGTATATCTCGTAACATAATCCAAATGGGCAACGATATCATAATTATCCATCTGGTCAACAGCCTCTCTTACCTGCATAAAATAGTGTTTAAGCCTTTGCTGGATGGGCAGATCATGATAAGCCTTTTCGGAAAAGTCAAGGTAACCATCATTATGCGCAGAAAGCAAAATGACGTCAAACTCGCGCTGAGCCAAATATTCGTTTATGACGTCTTTATAGTCGCTTCGAAAGCCAACCTCGATGCCTTTGCGAATCTCCATAGGATAACGCAGTAATAGCTCTTCCACTTCTCTATGGTAGCTCTTCCAGTCAATATGAACATCCTGCTTGAAATATTTGCAATCATACTCTAAATGGTCTGTCGTAACGATAGCAGGCTTCCCCAGTGCGAGCGCATATCGCACAAGCTCCTCCAGCGTTGAGTTGGAGTCAGGCGAATAGGAGGAATGCACATGCTGATCGATTAAGAGATTGGGTATTGTCATCCTTTACTCCTTCTATTTCTATTGAAACTGCAAAAGATTGCGCCCTTCGTCTGTCATATCGAACAGATGGAATTTATTTGGCCTAATGCCGATCAAGACCGTCTCGCGCTCCTTTAGCAGTTTCTCGTTATCAGTCAGTAAACGAATCATAATATCGGACTGTCCAGCTGGATCCGTCATTTTCACTAATTGTCCATTACCTAAATGCTCAATAAGATCAATTTCTAGCATAATAGCTGCTTCATTTGGTTGCTCCGGAAAGAACAAATCATGAGGACGTACGCCCAGTTTAACCGCTTTCCCTATGTGCTGCTCCTCAACCCTGCGCGCCGGAGGGATTTCCAATTCGAACAGTTTCGTCTTCACCCACTGCCGGTTCTCTCTCAGCTCCACTGTTCCGTCAATCAAATTCATAGGCGGATTGCCTAGAAAGCTTGCGACGAACAGGTTAGACGGATGATGGAATAGTTCATTCGGGGGTGCGTATTGCTGAATTTTTCCGCCGTTCAGAATAGCTACCCGATCAGAGATGGCTAAAGCTTCCTCTTGGTCATGCGTGACAATAATAGTCGTTACTCCTAATTTGCGTTGGATTTTCCGAATTTCGTCTCGTACATCCAATTTTAATCGCGCATCCAAATTGGACATCGGCTCATCCAGTAGTAAAATTTCCGGGTCCTTGGACAATGCTCGCGCCATGGCGACACGCTGCTGCTGGCCGCCTGATAGCTGCGAAGGCTTGCGATCGAGCAGATGATCGATTTGCAAAATTTTACTCGTTTGCAGAGCACGCTCGTACGCATCCTTCTTAGACATTTTCCGCTCGCGAAGCGGAAACGCGATGTTGTCACGAACCGTCAAATGGGGATAAAGCGCATAGGACTGGAACACCATACCAATATTTCGATCCTTCGGCTCCACATGATTGACAAGCTTATCCTTAAAATAAATTTCCCCGGAAGTTGGCTTCAGCAACCCAGCCAGCATCATAAGTGTAGTCGTTTTCCCGCAACCTGAAGGACCTAGCAGCGCAACAAATTCACCTTTTGCAATTTCAAGATTCAACCCGTCAACTGCACGGCTTTCGTTTTGCTTACCATCATAGTTTTTCACGATATTTACAAGAGAAATCATACCTGCTTTGCTCCTCCCAAATTGACCTTCAGGAATACTTTTTGAGTAAAGATATAGAACACAACTAGCGGAATCGTGTAAAACAAACCAATCGCCGTGATCAATCCATAGTTCATAATGACATTTTCCTTCGTTACCAGACGAGACAGATAGCCAGCCAGCGTCAGCATATTGTCATCGAATATGAAAAGCTTGAATAGAAACCATTCACCGTAGGCGCCTAAGAAGGAGAACACTGCAATCGCCCCGATGCCTGGCAATACATACGGAACGAGCACCTTCATGAGGGCTCTAAATCTCGTACATCCATCGACCATAGCCGCCCATTCCAAATCCCACGGTACCTCGTCGAAGAAACCTTTCATAATATACACTCTGCCTGGCAATGATCCTGATATCGCAACGAGAATAACGCCTAAGTACGTGTTCACCAGATTCATTTGAACAAGGATGAAAAAGGTAGCGATAATGAGTGTAATGCCTGGAAATGAGCGCATCAGGAACAGGAACTTCATTGCGCCCAGCTTTCCTTTGAAATCGAGCCTGGAGAATGCATATGCGGCAGGTACGGCAATAAAAATTTCAATCACCACAATAAGAAACGAATAGACTAATGTATTTAGAACAATAGGCCAAATCGCCGGCAGGTTAACCCCCGCATACTCGACAGGTTCTTTGACAAAATTGAAGTTCTCCAGTAAAAATTGGCCTGTCGTGCTATTAAAGGTTGCCGAGAGAAAATACCATATAATCATTCCAACGATAGGCATGGTGAATAACAGCAGATATGTGTGCACGAGCAGCTTTTTTACAGTAGTTGTCGACATCTTGGCCCTCCTAATCTTCAATGCGTGATGGCTTGATCATTTCATCGAAATCAAACAGCCTCAGCAGCCATAATGTCAAAATAAGCGAGATCATAACTACCACAAGAGAAAGAGCGGCACCGTAGCCATAATATTTTAAATTAAAGGCCTGCTGATACGCATATAAAGATAACGTTGTCGTGTCTCGCATAGGCCCGCCATTGGTCAGTAGCAAGATGAAGAAATAGGAGGACACAAAACCGATAAGGTCGGATATCGTAATATACATTAACGGCCATTTTAATGAAGGAAGGATAATTTTAGTGATGACCGATTTTTCACTTGCTCCATCTACTTTGGCAGCCTTATACAAATCTTCAGGTATGGAGCTAATTGCAGCCGATAACAGAATCATGCCGCCTGAAGTTGTAGATACAATGGTAGCAATGATCACGACAGCCATAGCGATTTTCGTAAACCACGAAATGGGATCGCCATCTGGCTGGAATAAGAGCAGAACCTTATTGATAAACCCCTCATCCGTAGGATCAAATAAATATTTCCAGAACGTAACATATACAACAGCAGGAATGATGCTCGGAATTAACCATAGGACACGATAAATGACTGCCGTAAATTTACCCTTCAAGAAGTACTGGGTCGCAATCGATATAAATAAACCAAAGAACAAAGAGAACACGAGCGTAATAACTGCAAATATGAAGGTGTTCCATAAAATTTGAGGCATGCTGTAATCGGAAAATATTCGCTTGAAATTATCCAAACCAACAAAGTTGATTTTCATTGATGCATTCAAATCCGTGAAGGACATGATAATGGTCGCAATAGCCGGAAGAATAAAAAAGACTAGCACCAGAAGAGCAAAGGGCATAATGAATAAATATGGGTACACTTTCTTGGTAAAAGGCTTCTTGTAAGCCGTCTTGGCCAAAGCCACTGGGATCTCCATAATGAGATCTGCACCTGCTTCCTATAAAGAAAATATACAGAAAAGGCGCTCATGCAAGCAGAGCACCTTTTCTGTATCATCGTTATTCTACAATGAGACTGTCCGCTGGTACATTTTGTTGTACATCCTTTTTGAATAGCTCATAGGCCTGAGATGCTGTTCGACCTTTTGTCAGAATAGCATCAATTCCAAGCGTAAAAGATTTCATATAGACCGCATAATCCATTTGAGCCGGGCGAGTTTTCGTAAAATCGATTAAATAAGCATGATCTTTGTAGAAGCTCATTTTTTGGAAGCGCGGATCCTCCTGTGCTGCCGCCGTTACAGGCAGCTTGCCGCTCTTAAGCGTATGATTAATCTGCAGATCTGCATCCAGCACATGCTCAATCAGCCTTTGAACATAAGGCATCTTTTCATCATCCACATTAGCTCCTACATAGATCATCGCAGGATTGCTGTAGGATACAGGCTTTCCTCCCTGCTGAACTGACGGAACCGGAATCCAGATGGCATTTTCCTTAAACCATTTTTCATAGCCAGCCAAGTCATCATCCATGCCAAGTTGCTTACGCATGACTTGATAAAATTCAGTACGGGCAAATTCAGCGAATAACTGGCCTTTAATGAACAGCTCCGCAGCCTTGTCCGTATCAATATCAGCAATCCCCTCCGTGACTACGCCGCGCTGCAGCGCGTCATACCAAAACTCATAGACCTTCTGCGTATTTGGCGACAGCACCATCTTGTTCTGTTCCGCATTATAATTGAAGTTGCCGAATGTATAATTCCAGCCCTCAAATCGGGTATCCTCAACTCCAAAGCCTACCTTAACCAGCTTTTGCTTAACAGCCGCATCTGCAAGATCAACAAGCTCGCCGAATGTAAAACTGCCGGAATCAACACGAGCCTTCAGCTCATCGATTTGCGCGGCTGTCCAGCCCAAGCCTTCCAGTGCCTTTCGGCTAATGAATACAGGAGAAGCGTCCATATCCTGAATAACGCCATAGTAGTGGTTTTGGTACTTCATAATGTTATCGTAGGATTTTGGCATGTTTTTGAACACATCTGATGTCCCAACCCAATCCACATCGCGGATTAGACCGGCGTTCAACTGCCACCCAATATCTACGCTGGAGTTAATAAACACATCTGCTACTTTTTTAGCTTGCGCTTGCAAAATCAGCTCATCATCGCCAACGCCAGGCCACCAGTCTATTTTGATCTGCACATTTTCCGACTTCAATTCTTCGTTCAAACGCTTTTCTGCTTCTATAAAATTGTCCTTACGCGCTCCCCATGTGTTCTCACGAACGGAAATCACGACCTCTTTCATATTCCCATCATTGCTAGAAGACTCTGTAACCGAACCAGAATTTGAGCCTGTACTACATCCCGCTAACAATGTAATACTTGTAATTATACTAACTAATCCAAGTGCAAGCCTCTTCATGCTTCTAAACCCTCCTCGTTTTCCAGCTATCACTGGCATAACTAAACTATAACGGAGAATTGTAAAAACAGTGTCAATTACACATCAATTATTTGTTTTATTTTATTTTCAATTGTATTCATGTTGTTTTCACGAGTTATTAATCTGCTTTCATTTTGTGAACACTTGCTCCAGCGATTGATCCAAAATCAAAATAGCTTCCTCCATTTGTGTAATACTGGTAATTAGTGGGGGGACAAGCGTAATGACATTTCCGCTGGATACCTTGAAGCTTAGTCCTCGGGACAAGCATTCATAGAGAACTTTCTCAGCGCCTGTCACTTCCTTCTCTTTTGTCTCGCGATCAGATACGAGTTCTATTGCCGCAAGCATGCCTTTAACCCGAACATCACCTATTACGGCATACTTCTTCTGCAACTCCCCAAGATGAAAAAGCAGCCATTGCTCCATACTTTGCGCATGGTCAAGCAGGTTTTCCTTTTCGATGTATTCAATGGTAGCCAAAGCTGCCGCACAGCCTACAGCGCTTTTCTCATGGGTATAATGTCCGAGTGAAATATCGCCCGCAATATCCAAATGCTCTCTCGCAACGATGCCCGCCATCGGAAAAATCCCGCCTCCAAAACCTTTACCAATGACGACGATATCTGGAACAATATCATAATGCTCGTGAACGAACATTTTGCCTGTACGACCTAATGCCGTCGGTATTTCATCCAATATGAGCAACACGCCATAATCGTCGCAGATTTGACGAAGTCGTTGCATATAGGCAACGCTAGGAATCTGTACATCCGTGCTTCGAATAGGCTCAAGAATGACAGCGCACACATCAACTTCTCGTTCCAACATATAGGATAGGTAGTCCAGATTTTTGGCAGCAGCCGTTTCTCCTTCACCAAAGATTGAACGATAGCTGTTATAAGGCATCATATGCTCTGTTCCAGTCATCAACGGTCCAATCCCACTCCTGAATACAGCTTCGCCACCAACCGATATTGCATCCAGGCTTGCGCCATGAAAGGAATCCCACGTCGAAATGGTTTTGTGCTTACCGGTTGCTCTGCGTGCAAGCTTTAGTGCTATTCCAATAGCACTTGTACCTCCGGGTGCAAATAGCACCTTGTTCAAATCTCCCGGTGCAAGCTCGGTCAGCTTCTGTGCCAGATCAATCGCAACCTGGCTCGTATATCGGCGGGGCAGAAATGGCAGCTGCTGCATCTGTTTAATGATGGCATTCATTACATGCTCATTTTTGTAACCCACCTGATGAACGCTATTTCCATGAAAGTCCATTACTCTGCGTCCATCCACATCCTCAATGTATATTCCCTCTGCACTTACAATGGCATTTAAACATGGCGTGGACATCGACTGATGAAGAAAGAGCTTGCTATCCTGGTCCAAGACAGCAAGCGTCTCTTCACTTAGATGCTCATCTTGCCAAGCTTGACGTTCATCCGTTCCATTGATATCTCCTTCTATACGACTATTGATGCGGATTGGCATAAGGCAGCTCCTTATTCATCAAACGTTCATTGATTTGCTCAATCATCGCAGGCAACTGGGACATGTCCTTAATAACGGCATGCGCTCCCGCTTCCATATAATTCTTGCTCACAGCAGCGATGTTGTGACGTTCTTCCTCTGGAGACAAATGCTCTACCTCAGCTTCCGTAAGACCAAGCATAGAGCTGCCTTTCACGATACCAATCGCCCACACGCCTGCACTATTTGCCTCTTGAATATCAGAAATCGTATCTCCGACCTTAACCACTTGTGCATGATGACCTAGACCAAGCTGCTTCATATTTTCATAGATCATATACGGATAAGGTCTGCCTTTATCCATAACCAGATCAGGAGTTACCCAATGATCAGGTTCGTAGCCATATTCCTTGGCAGCCTTTTCCACAATGGAAAGCATGGTGGAAGTATAGCCTGTCGTTGCTCCAATTTTTAAGCCTTGCTGCTTCAACAGCTGTATGGTCTCTACAACATGTGGATTTGGCCTTCCATATTGCGGGAGAATAGACAGCAGTCTAGGTTCAAATCGATCATGCAGCTCATCAATATCCGCCTCCGTATAACTACGGGCAAATTTCACCTGAAAAGAAGCTTCTATTCTTGGCATTTGCAGCAACGATCGAATATGATCCCGCTTCAGTTGCCCCATTGGAGCACGAACCTCTTCCATCGTTAATGGGATGCCCATTTCCTTGAAAATATCCATAAACACCTGCACTGGTGCAAAGCAGCCATAATCAACTGTCGTCCCTGCCCAATCTAAAATAATGCCTTCAATTTTCATATTTGGTCACTCCAACATAACGTAATATTTGCTCACTTAATCGCTCCATATCCTTGGCATGCACATCCCCTATATTCCCGATTCGAAATACATTAGCATCTGTTAATTTGCCAGGGTAAATGACAAAACCAGCCGACTTCAAGAAGTTATAAAAATGTTCAAATGCAAAAGGAATATGTGTTGGATACAAGAAGGTTGTAATAATGGGAGACTGTAGCTCCCTTGGCAAGTAGGCCGTAAAGCCAGCTTGAGTCAACCCTTCCACGACGATTTGCTGGTTGGTCCGATATCGCGCATGACGGGCTTCCACGCCGCCCTCTTCATCTAGCTCCTTTAGCGCCTGCGCAAACGCGTGCACGACATGCGTTGGCGAAGTAAAGCGCCATTTGCCAGCATCCTTCTCCATCGTCTCCCACTGGTCATACAAATCAAGCGATAACGACCGCGCTTTTCCTTTGCATTTTATGAGCTCATCCCTTTTACATAGAATAAAGCTAAAGCCTGGAACACCCTGGATGCATTTATTTGAACTGCTTATTATAAAGTCGATTTGCAACTCCTCTACTTCAATCGGAATGCCACCAAAGCTGCTCATTGCATCGATGACTGCAATTCGATTATTTCGCTTAATTACGCCCATCACCGCTTCAAGCGGATTCAGAATGCCTGTTGTCGTCTCACAATGGACCATGGCCACATGTGTAATAGCTTCATCCTCAACCAGTTTCCTCTCCACTGTTTGCGGATCTACCTGCGTATTAGCTTCAAATACAAGAGATAGATGGGGAATTTTGAGCACCTTTGCGATTTCCTCGATGCGCTTCCCATACGCGCCATTTTGCAAAATTAACAGCTTGCCTTCACTCGGGATGACAGATCCAAGCGTCGCTTCAATACCGAAGGTGCCACTGCCCTGCATGAACAGAGCGGCATAGTGCTCGTTAGATGTGCGGCCAACCTCTAATAGTTGCAGACGAATCTGCTCGACAATCGCCTTATACTCATGATCCCAAGTGCACCAATCCTTTAGCATCGCCTCTTTGACCGTTGACGTTGTCGATAAGGGACCCGGCGTTAATAATAAATATGGGTTACTCATAGCTCCTCCAATCATTGCAACTCAGACTTGGGATAGATCGGATTGCTCCACGCTACTCTGCCCGATGTATCTACACATTCCACTCGTACATATTGCTCATTATTTTGAATGATATATTCGGCTTCGGTGATGCATTGGCCCGTCGGATCCATTTCAGCCAAGCCATTGTCGGGGAAAGTAATAAAACGAATGCTTCGTACAGGAGAGCATTTGACTTTAAACCTGTCGTTCTCAATGCGAAGATCATGGATCATGGGACCATTGGAGCTATAATAATGACCTGCTTTTATGGCCTCGATAATCGCCTGTTGCTCTAATTGATCGGTCTCTACAGCTATCCAACCTCCATAAAATTCGGATACCACCATATCAGTCGGCCCCCCGTGAGCATCGTCTGCGGCGATTGCGTTTACCTGCTTGCCTCGCTTGAGAACATAGTCCCAGTAGGATACACCATAACCTACCGCCTCTTGGATTTCGGATTGGTGATTATAGATTTCGATCGCTGCATAGCCCTCAAGTTTATGCAAATCCTCTTCCCGATTTTTAGACCATTCGGGATGATTCATAATGACAAGATTTCCTTTGCTCCTCATTTCATCAATCAATTGCTGAATGGTATCCAAGCTCTCATAATCCGGCTTTGCATGTTCCTCATCATGCTGAAAAGGCTTCTCTGCCAACAATGAGCGATCGAAAAGTCCATGCAGATGATACTGCTGACCGGTCGTATTACGTTCCATCTCGCAAGCCATTTCATAGCCGTCCAGCATAATAAACGTTTCCGTGTCATACGCATCGCTATGAAAATAGATCTCATGGTCACTCAAGCACATAAAATCATAGCCCTTAGAGCGATAGGCTTCTATCATTTGCTCTACGGTATACTCGCCATCACTGCGAAAAGAGTGTGCATGAATGTTTCCTTTATACTTTTGACAGACAGCATCCAAAAGAACAGCATCTCTCATTGTTGTTCCTCCTCCGCCAAATCTCCCACAAAGATCGGATTAGACCATGCTACTCTGCCCTTCTCGTCCACACATTCGACCCGAATATATTGCATGTCCTTCTGAATCATCATGCTTCCAGAGGTCATCAGCTCACCTGTCTCGTATTGCACGAGGAACGGCCCGCGTTGTGGAAATGCTTTAAACATAATATATTGGCAGGGCGAACACTCGACGTTGACGAACCCATCCTCCACACGATAATCCAGGATCTCAGGTCCAGAACTGGAATAAAACTGTCCCTTCTTTAGTGCATCTATAATCCCTTGCTGCGAAAGCTCCTCCGCCTCGACAGAAACCCAGCCGCCCCCATACTCAGCAATTTTGCTGTTTGCGTCATGATTGTGCGAGTCATCAGCAGCGATCCCAAACACACGCTTGCCATTTTGAAGCGCATGATCCCAGTAGGCCGCCCCATAAGACGAACTTGGCGTCCATTCCGTGGCATGATTGTATATTTCAATCGCAAAAAATCCATCGTACTGAACCATATCCTCGAAACGTGTCAAATGCCATTCCGGGTGATTGAAAATGACGAGATTTCCATGAGCCTTCATTTCATCAATGAGCTTCTGCGGAGATTGTGATCCCTCCCAAGGAATGGGAATCTCAAACGATTGCAAATGATGAAATTGTTCCTTCTCCGACTCTATTGTCGGATCACCCAGCACTCCAAAGTGGTAGCCAGAGTCTTTATCCGGCACGTGATTCAAACCTCCTCTTTCCATGCCTGGCAGCACGATGAAAGAATCCGTATCATATTCAGCCGTACGAACGAATACATCATGATCCGTTATACTGATAAAGTCGTAGCCCTTATCCTTGAACGCAACGACAACATCCAGCGCCTCTTGCGATCCATCTGACCATGTCGTGTGTAAGTGCAAATTTCCTTTGTACTTCCTTTTGCTTTTGTCTAAATACACTGCGTCTCTCATCGTCACCACTCCTGTTTTTATCATCATCATATTGACTAGGAACCTGCTGAAGCGCAAAATTATGAACATAAATAAAAAGTGTTTTTAATTGCTTTTATTTTTATTTATGTTGTTTTTATTATTCTACTGCTAAAAAAAAATCAATACAATGCGATCCCAAATATTTAACATAGAGATTACAAATTTAACACAACAACAAACAACACAAAAAAAGCTAGTAGAGAAGAAATTCCTTCTCTACTAGCTTTACGCCTGAATCAAGCCTCACGTATATGATTCACTCGGCATCATCCATTTTGTATTGGAGTCTTCCAGCTGCGTCTTCCATTCTGATGGAGGCTCCAGTTCTGAAATAACCACATCGACATTCTCGAAGTCGCATATCTTAACCATAGACCGCTTGTTCCATTTCGATGAATCCGCCAAAACGATGGAAGTTTCCGACTGCTGGATCCATTTACGAGTCAACGTAGCTTTCTCATAGTCATAGCTTGTAAATCCGTGCTCCATCGATAAGGCATCTACAGTTACAAATGCCTTATTCACAAAAAAATCCGACATATTTGCTTCTGCAATAGCACCTGATACACGGAGATGCTTCACGCTCACTTCGCCGCCAAGCATAATAATTCGGCCATCGAATTGCTCTCGTTTCTGAAGCTCGATCAAGGACATCATGGCAGAGATCGAGCTCGTTAGAACGGTAACCTGCTGCTTCTGAGATAGATACGGGATAATCTGAAGCGGTGTCGTGCCTTCATCTATAAAGATAACGTCATGATCATCAATTAGTGTAAAAGCAAGATATCCAATTTTCTCCTTCGCCTCTTGGTTAATACAGGCTCTTTCAAACAATGCTGGCTCTACCTCTACCTTCAGCTTGATCGCACCGCCATACACCTTCTTGAGCTTATTCTCCTTCTCCAGCTCATCCAAATCTCTACGAATCGTTTCTGTTGTAACCTCGAACATGCGTGCTAGGTCGCCCGCAATGACCTTCCCATGCTCGTTTAGCATGTTCATAATACTTAGCTTTCTTTCTTCACCCGCAAGAGACATTGCAAATCCTCCTATTCTTCCTCGCTACTATTCCCACGCATTTAGACACTCACTTGGACATTATAAAGATAACGCCGAGGAAGGCGTCTCAGGGACATTCTTAACCAAATTCCGCATCCATTTCTGGGAGCGATAACGTTTATACCCTATGAAGGCCTTGCTCATCTCTTCACACAAAAATAATGCATACACCCATTCCAGCGGCAGACGGAGCACATATGCCCCAACAAATACTGCCGGTAATGCAATGGCCCATGTTGTAATTAAAATCATGCTCATCGTAAACAAATTATCTCCACCTGCTCTAAACATACCGACAATCCATACATTATTCAAGAAAAATGCGGTCATTGCCACAGCCTGCAGCAGAAGGATATTTCCTAAAGAAGCGTGAACCTCCCCACTTAAGTAAGGAAAAATAAAGGACACAAACGGCGAAACCATCATCATGACAACACTAACGATTATACCCGTAATGACCGAAATCCGAGTAAATCTGCGAGCATAATCCAGCGCCTGCTCCTGCTTGTCCTGTCCCAGCTTTTGTCCGATCATCACTTTTGCCGCGTAGGCAAATCCGTGAATCCCCATCATAAAATATCCTTGTAGCGTATTCGCAAGCTGGAATGTAGTCAATGCCGCGATGCTTAATGATCCAAAAGCTACGGTATACAGCATATTTCCGATCGACCACATGCCTTCGTGAAACACTAGTGGGGTTATCGTTTTCACCACCTGCTTGCGCAGTATCAGAGGTAAACTGAATAGCTCTTGGAATCGAATATTTAAATAATACGATTTGCTATAAATGAAAACAAACAAAAACAGAAGACTCGTACCTGAAGTTATCAACGTTCCCCATGCCGCTCCTGCAACACCCAGATTGGGTAAACCCAACTTCCCGTAAATCAGCCCATAGTCGAGTGTAATATTAATCGCCATCGCACATAGACCGACATATAAAGTTACCCTAACCTTCCCTATAGATCCCAGCGCCTGAGCATAAGCATCTCTAATCGCACTGATCAGAAAAACAAAAACCATAATCGTGAGGTATTGAATACCAAGCTGCAGTATTTCAATGTCCTTAATAAATAGAGAAAGAATCGGCTCCTTCCAGATCCACACAACAACAAACGCCAGAAGACTGATGCAGATTCCCGTCAACAGCATAAAACCGAATGTTGCTCGCATAAGCGTATGCTGCTGTTTTCCGTGGTACTGGGTCATATAAGCAGTCATCCCATAGACTGCTGTAAGGATCATCGATAAAATGAAGCTGATTCTGCCTACTGCAGCGGTGATAGCAACTGCCCCATCTCCCAAGCTGGTCACCATTAGCATATTCACTAGAGAAAATGAATTAGCAACAAGCATTTGTAGCACAGAAGGAATAACTAATCCCTTCATCTCCCGAGTAAACCCAGACTTTCCGATCATACCCTCTCCCAAGCATATCCCTCATTCACATTCAAATTGTACGATACCTCGCATGTTTTTCACTTCGTTCTGTTTGTATAAATATAGTCTTCTTGTTGTTTTAGTTGCTTTTATGTTGCCTAACTCATCATACATATTGCTTGTCATTTAGTCAATGCATGAGGGCGAGAGATCATGACCTTTACCAATCCTTTAATTTCCATCGCAAAATGCCCACCAATCAAAAATAAACTCCACAAACTCACCAAACATGGTTTGATAGTTTCAATGTTCTTCTGCGTAGTATTTTTGAACCGTCTGTCATCAAAAAAATCCTGATAAGCAAATTTCAATGACATAAAAAAGACTACCTCCTTTGAACTGCACCCCAATTGTTAGACACCATCTAACATTGGAGGTGCATTTTTTGTAATGGCTAAAGTGACCACACAAGAAAAAATACAAGCGGTAAAAAGGTATCTTGAAGGGAAGGAAGGACAGAAAAGCATAGCGAGGAGTATAGGAGTATCGCATAGTATACTCCTAACATGGATTCGACAGTATGAACATCATGGAGAACAGGGTTTTGAAAATGGCTATACAACTTATTCCGTGGAAGATAAACTAAAGGTGCTTCATTATATAAACGAACATGGGACATCTATCCGCGAAGCAGCTGCGATCTTCAATATACCAACACATTCTCTGGTACTACGTTGGAAGAATCAACTAGAGACAGAAGGTGTAGATGCCCTCAAATCAAAGAAAAAGGGGCGTCCATCCATGAAAGAAGAATCCAAGAAACCAACTCCAGTTGAAGGCTTTATCGAGGCGTTACAAGCGGAAATAGAACGTTTGCGCATGGAGAATACCTACTTAAAAAAGTTGAATGCCTTAGTTCAAAGCAAGGAAAAATCACAAAGCAAGACAAAGTAAAAGTCATTTTTGAACTAAGGCTGAATTACTCCGTTACGGCTCTGCTGCAACCGTCTCATTTTGTATCATAATCCATATCATACCATATATATCATCTATTGAGAGGTCTTTTTTTGGTTTATGGGCCACACACTCCGGTCAAAAATAAAAAAACTCTGCCGACCAATTAGGTTAGCAGAGCTTTTAGTTTAAGGAAAATCTACACCATTCATCTTATTGTTGAATAACCTATAAAAGCAACATTAGAGCCTTAGTAACCCACCAAGCAGCAGTTTCATTTCCGGTAACTTGCAAAGCACCTGCATATATTGCATCTTCAATAGCTCCAGTAAAGTTATCAACAACACCAAGAATCTGTAAGAATCCCTCTACTCCAATGAAAGCTTTCACTGAGGCCGGAAGCTTTTCATATCCTGCTTTTAAAGCTTTTACTGCCCAGCTCAATTTCCCTTGTGTTTGATACTCTCCACGGTCTTCTTTATTTTGGATGGCTTTAATAAAATCATTTTTTTCCTGCTCAGACAAATTGAAATATTCGGCGATACCTTCGATATCTTGTAATTCAGATTCACTAAGAGAATCCTTAGCACTACTAGAAACACTACTAGAGTCTGTAGAAGGCAATGCGTACATTGAGGCTGGTACCGCAATCACACCTGATAGTAAAGTTGCGGCCATTAGTGAGGTTATCCATACTTTTTTCATCACTTCAACTCCTCATTGTTTTTTATATGCATTTACCATTGATGTAATAGTTACTCTATTTATGGTAAACTATAGTTGATTTTATGACAAGTTCTATTTTGATTAATTATTTTTTCAGGAGGTATTTGGTGAAAAACATTTGGAGATTTATCATCGCGCTGCTCATCGGCAACATTATCGGGAATCTAACATACGGAAGGTTAGAATTTTTTCAATACAACACAGGAACTGGATTTTTCACATTAGAAAACCTCATTAAGTTTATTATCGACTATGGTCTGGCTGTGATTATTGCATTAATCATATACATCTTGATTGGAAAAGTTTTTACGAGAAGTGATCAGGAATAAACCAAAAGGACTCCTTACTGGTTATAAACCAGCGGAGTCCTTTTTCACATCTACTCTAAATTCAAATTGCTTACGAAACAAGTAAAGATCCGTTAATCTTAACTGCATCAGGCGAAATTAGTTCATTCGATGAATGGTTTGAGAAATCCATCATGAAATATTCCCCCGCCGACAAAACCCAATGAACGCATAGGCTATTGCCAAATGCGTTCATTGGGCTCTACTTTTTACCATCCTTAAAAAATGAGTCAAGTCAAGTGAAGTAGTATTATCCAACAATTCTTTTCACGAAATTAAATCCAGCACGCTTTAGTAATTATGACCAACAGGATAAAGAGCACCAAAATTGCACCCGTCGATGTGAAAGGACAAAAATGTTTGGCTTTATGCTCATGTCCACATTCACTCACATGAACTCCTCCTTTTTTTTAGATACTGTATACAGTATGTGTCCTTGAAGAAATTGACAGGGCTAAGCGGCAATTCGTAAAAAAAAAAACCCTTTGACGTATGTGGTCAAGACCCCATTTTATAGACACTGAAAAAAGCCCCTGTGCCTCATCCATATTTCGGATATCATATGGGTAGAGCCCTTCCGTTTTGAGATGCGAGAAGAAGCTCTCCATCGAGGCATTATCATAACAATTGCCTCGGCGAGACATGCTGATTCGGGCACCAACCTTTGGCAGCATGTCATGGTACGCATAGGACGTGTACTGGAATCCCTGGTCGCTGTGAACGATGAGGCCAGTCACGTCTTTTTGCTGTTTCCAGGCTTGTCGAAACGTCTGTAAAACCCGTTCGTTATCATTTCTATGGCTCAACTGGTACGCGATAATTTCGTTATTGAACAAGTCTTTAATCGCAGATAGATATAGCCAGCAATCACCCACACGATATTGCGTGATATCTGTGACCCATTTTTGATTTGGTTTGTCCGCCTTGAAATCCTGTTTTAGCAGATTTTCGCCACACGACCTTCCGTAGAAGAAGCATAGTTGCAGCGATGCTTCCGACGAATTTGTGAGCGGATTCCCAAGACCTGCATGAGCCGGAGTACCTTTTTATGGTTCATCCAGACTCCATGATCGTGCTGCAAAAATAGTTGGATTTGACGGTAGCCGTAGACCCCGTCATACTTGTGCGCCTCATCTCCTGCATCCAGATTTCCAAACACTTTTTTAGCATATCGTTTTCCCGTTTTAACTTTTGGACGTACCTGTCCTGGTCCATATATTCCTTCCGTCGTCCTCGCTGGTCCATAAGTCCGAATTCACCGAGTTCCTTGTACTTCCGCATCCATTCTTTCAACCGATGTCGATCTGCAATCCCGAACTTCTCCATAAGTTTACGATATGTCCAACCTTCTTCGATATGAAGCCGTATGGCCTCTACTTTGGTTTCAAACGTATACTCTTTAAACTTCTGTCCTTTTTTCGCTGGCATAAAAATGCACCCCCTAGAAATTCATCGGATAAACCAGGGGTTTATTCCAATGTCTATTCTAAGGGGTGCACTTCATATCACGATCAGGGTTTTATATTCGCGAGAGTCGGCAAATTTGCTGGGTATCCTCAAGTTATAAAAATGGTTGAACTCAGGATGAAGAGACTTTTAAAACTAGCCGGACTTAATCCTGATCTCACCCCGCACTCACTTCGCCACACCCATACGTCACTATTAGCTGAAGCTGAAGCCACTCTCGAACAAATCATGCAGCGGCTAGGACATGCGAACGACGAGATAACGCGCAGAATATACCTTCATATAACTAAGCCAAAAAGAAAAGAGGCTGCTCAAAAGTTCAGCGAACTAATGAGAGCCTCAAAAAAATCTGATCAGAGTTAACAAATTGTTAACAAATGAACATATCAATCGCCTAAACCCTTGTTACAGCAAGGGTTTTTGGGTTTATTACATCATTCCGCCCATCTTTGATTGATTCTCGCCAAGGAACGTCGTCAACCTTATCTTCTATTGTATAGCTTGTTTGGAGTACTATCCAGAAAATTTTATTCGTCTATATCCGCCCACATTCGCCGGAATTGTGATTTTTCTTGTGATTTTTTGTGATTCAAATAACCATTTCTGTCCTCACACTAACCCACCTTACCGGCAGCTTTCCTACAATTGTATATCAAGGTATACACAGTGGCAATAATACTGTATTCCCTACTTCAATCTACGTACTACATACAGAGTGTGACATTAGTTCGCATTTGATATTCAAGATGCAAAAAAGGAACCGCCAGTTCTGAACTGCTCCTTTAAATGAAGGCAATAAGGGAATTATGAAAAATAATTTCCAGATATTAATATATACGAAAAGTATTAAATAGTAAACATATTTTCAACTTGATAAAGGACGTAAAAAAACCCTGCTAGCAATTCGCCAACAGGGAAAGTAAATATCTTAGTAGTTGTAAGTGTTACTTAAAATCAACTTCGAAGATTTTCCATGAACGGTTATGTCTGCTTCTGTTGTTACCCCAACTAAAGCTTTGAGAAAATCCCTCTGACCTAAAGCTACTGGTTTCCATCCATAGTTTACATTTTGATCAAATGTATTTGGTCCAGCATTTGTTATAGCTATGGCTTGAACATTTTGATCAAATGTTGAGCCATTTCTGTTAACTCCATTTTGCGCCATTCGATATCTTTTAAATCCAATTGAAACCGGAGTAGTATAGTCATTAATTTTCCATCCTCCAGTTACGCGTGTTAGGCTGGCATAGACTCCTTCATCTATATTTTCTTTTAAAATATAGATAGTAGAATAAGTAGTCACTGAGTAACTATCATCTGATTTTGATTCATAATTTGAACTGGTATAGACTGCTGCCGCAGAAACAGCATAAATATTAGCTTCATTACTTTGCTTGGTGTTGAGAGTACTGAACGATCTGTTTACTTCATTACCAACCAACTTAGCAGTTTTGTAAGTCTTAACATTAAAATCTTGTCCAGCGATAGTGTAAGTAGATTCTGTAACAGTATCTCCTATATCCAAATCGGTGATTCCTCTTTCAGCACGGTTAATGATTTCATCCACATTTGTAGCTTGGTTAACTTGATATGTAGCTGTTTTTTCTGCACTTGCACCATTTGAATCTGCAAAAGCAAAAGATGGAAGTGATAATAGAGCTGTTATAATCGACATGATAATTAGCTTTTTTTCATTAATTTTCCTCCTAGTGTATGTTATGATATTATTTATACAGTAAAAATATACAAATAGCAATACATTGGAGGAAAATAAATGAAAACAATGTTTAAAATTGTATGGACTCTTGGTTTTGTTATTTTTGTGAAATTAATTAAAAATTTAGAGTATTTTTTTCAAGAACAAATGTCTATTAATTTAAAGTACCAACCATATTTAACATATCAATGGATTCTATACTTTCTACTAGGAATATACTTATCATTAATTTTTGTTAGAGGTCCGAAATTAGTATTTAAAAGTGATATTTTTTTCTTTGCTTTCCTTCCTTCACTTTTTGTTATAATTTATTGCTTGGTGGATAATTATTTATTTTCAGGTCTTAGCCTAATATTTATGTTATCTGGCTCCTTGTTGTTCTATAGCTTGTTTGGAGAAAAAAAATAATATAAAGAAGAACATCATCCGTTATTCTGATGAAGTCTCTCCTCATTGGTCCATAAAATAGTAAAAAGCTCTGCCGACCAATTAAGGTTAGCAGAGCTTTTTACATCTTTTGTTATGGTTATACAGTCGTAAAAGTAGAACTAAAAATTTCAATATACTGGTGTGTTACTGTTACATCTAATATAGCATATACCTCTACATCATTTCACTATAAATTCCACTTTCGTTCCATCTTCATACTCTTCCAACTTATGACCAACCCAGCTTCCAGCTCCACGATTATCCTTTGGTGATATGTACTTTATGTCCACATCCTCGCCGCCTTCCGCACACAGTGCCATAGGCCATTCATCGCGGTCTTTGCCTTTTTTAGTAGTTGGAACACCCTTTGAGGACAGGTCGCGATTATGATCAACTCCGTCACGGTCGATAGTGCATACTGGTGACTTTTCGGCTGCTATAGCCTCTTTAATGTTTCCGGATACTTGGGTGTCGGAAACTCCAATTGAACAGTCTTGCCCGTCGTGGCTGTTTGCGTTTGCTTTGGAGGTGCAGGAGCTTTGTGACTCTGCGGAGTGTGCATTCCATTGTAGACAACCATCCCGATGGCGACGGCCAATATTACGGTTACTATTAAATCTTTCATGTTCTTCAAATTACATCCCCCCTAAACATAAAAAGCACCTCACGGGCTTGATCCAGCAGAGGCGGGTATTACTGATCTTGGTCTCCTACTATTATATTTTATAGCTATTATAATAAGAAAAATTCATATCATCGTCATCGAAGAGGACAATGTTATAACCATCCTTATTAATTGAGCTTTGGTACTTAATCCCATCATATTCCATAACATCTTTCACATATATCGCAATAACTTGTGTTGGTAGATACTCAAGTACTGGATTTTCATAATTTATAGGTGTTGAAAATCTTTCATTGATTATTCTTCGAAAACTATTAGTTTTTTTGTCTTCCTTAATGTCATGAGTCAAATTGAGTAGTTTTAAGTCTCTATTAGGAACACATTTAGCTATACTTACAACTTTTCCTACTTCTTGATGGAGTTCTTGTAATGCTGTATCAATAGTATCCGCAACATATAAGAATGATAATCCAATTGGGTTTATACGCCCTACTTTGGAGAGAAGAGTAGGCGGAGCTTTTAAATCCCTCGCTTTGATATAAGGCCCCTTGTCTCCTTCAACTCTCCCTCTATAAAATGGTCCATCTTCCTTATCAATAGTTATTGTTTCCACGTGCGGTAAAAGCTCCTCTAACAAAAACTTCAAATTTTCCACATAGCCATTCCAAATGTCCAACGTATCCTGATCATTAATTACACTTAGTGAAGCTCCTAAATCTGAATTGTTAATCGTGCCATCTACTCCGCTACTGTTATCCTCTTCATATAAAACGAAATTATTTTTTCCGGACATTAGATTCATCAGCTCCTGAATCAAATTAAAACACCCCGCCAGCTTAGCCAGCAGAGTGCCAACGATGCTTTTGGATTGCACAACTGTGCTTCCATATGTGTTGTTATCAGTGTTGGTGAAAATATTTAAACACTACACTGCTTTAATAAAGCTTCACTAATCAAGCAGTGTTCTAAACATTTTTTTTCTAGTGCTTCTAAATCACTATCCCAGATTCCCTTATAGATCATATGTTTTTTGATATCATAGTAATTTTCATCACTAAACAAAGCGTAAGAGCATGTAGCACTATACTCTGATTCTGATTGGCAAGAATTTAATAGGTTATGCACCTTACATATCAATTCATTCTGGTCATCAATTGCTTGAGTTCCATTGGTCTTATCAATCCATTTCATCAGTAAATCCAAGGTTTCAGACACTTGATTACCTATTTTGAATCTGGGCAATAAAACACGTTCAGAATCATTTAGCTGTAAAATCCGAATAGTTCTTTTTCCTATTTCGTCCTTGCTGAAAAAACGATAATTTTTGATGAATAAATGCTGGCGTGGTTCATCAATTGTAGGATTTAAGATTGGTTCTAGTTTCGTATCGTGATCTCTCTTTAAACCGTTACATCGTTTACATATTGGTAGAAGATTGAGCCAATCTACAACTTCATATGGGTATAAGGACTTGGGATGAAAATGCTCTACCTCAATATATTTGCTTTCTTCTCCCAGTTTGCACTCACAAAAAATACACTTATCATGACTCATTGCTAATAATGCTTTTTTAATATAACCTTGATTCCAAACATTTTTTTTAGTTTTCAAATATTCTTCGGTTAGTTCTTTTACTTTTTCTTTAGTCATTTGATGTGGAGGAAAAGTTCTTGTAATTTTTATCATAATTCACCCTAAGGAACCCAATTGGAGTTCATATACCTTCCTCATTGGACTTCTTGGATGTAACATTTGATTTATAACGTCGAATAATTCCCTTGCTTGTTTAATATCTTCATTGTCTAGAGCATGTTCAAATTTATTTTTAATTTCCAAATATTTATTTGATCTTGCTTCCTTCAAACCCATAACATCTTCCAATATTTCTTCGACTGTCCAGCCTTTAAATCCATGTTCAGATTTAAACAGATCCAGTTCAAGTACCTCACCTTCTTCATCAATGCCAAGAGCAATAAGTTCTTCAGTATTTGCCTCCTGAATCATGTGTGGGCTATGCGTTGTAAGAATAATTTGCGCATTTGTAAACGTATTTCTAAGTGCATCAACAAAAGGTCCCTGCCAATAAGGATGCAAATGGGCATCAGCTTCATCTATTAGAATAACACCATCAAAATCTGAAATTTTAACTTTTGGGTTCATATTAAACTCAATTTCTTTAATTAAACCTAATAGAATGAATAGGGTAGATTTGAATCCTGAAGATAAATATTCGAAAAAAACTTTACCTCTTGACGTATCTACCATTGTATCCAGTGTCGAATGGTCAATATGTGAATAGGTAACACTGGAATCCAGTAATGAAAAGCACTTCTTGGCTAAAGACAAATTAAATAATTCTGCTTCAGAGAGGTTGCCCTGAGGCTCAAAAAGAACTCTATTACTGAACCACGTTTTAATTGAATATGGACTCATCCCTTGAACAACAACTGGTTATAATTATTTACATTTCTTTCTTCATCAGCACGTATTCCATCAATTTTTTGATATTCAAATGGTCTTTGATCTTTTATATAAATTACTTTCAGTACTTTCTCAAAAAAAGTTGGGCTGTAGCTCTTGTTTGAATCGGAAGGGAAGAATGAGCTAGTGTTGAAAGAACTCTCAATACCATCAATCTTTACTATCCATTCTCCTATATCAGCTCTTGCATTACGTTTTATTTTTCCGGAATTTGACATACTAAATGCATGAACTATACATTCGAGAATCGTACTCTTTCCCACACCATTCATGCCACAAATCATATTTAATTTATTATTAAATGAAATTTCAAGGTTTTTTATACCACCTATATTCTGAATAGATACTGAATCAACCTTCATAGTGTCCCCTCCCCTTATTCAAGAGGATTATACCACAAAATCCCACTCTCTTTATCCTAAATCATAACTTTCAATCAATTCCCTCTTAGGTATGCTCATACACCGATTTATCCATTCTTCATTAGTGCCTTTTTCAATTGGACCAATAAGTACTGTATCTCCATTTGAGCTAACTGCATAAAGAATCTTTTTCTTTCCAGTTCTTTTATGCACAAGAACAACATTTGGGACTGAGTAGGGTACAATTAATTTTTCTAATTTATTCAAATTTTATCGCCTCCACTAAAAGTTTATTTTCCAGGACTTAAAAAATGACAAGTCCACTAAAAATGGACTTGTCATACTACAATCATAATTGAGATTAGTATTCTTATAGTGGGTTTTCGGGATGATTTTAGCATGAACTTGAGATGATTTCAGGAAGTCTTATAGGAATACCTATTAATAATGGGCCTAATCTCTTGCCTTATACACATTAACCAGCAGATATTCTAGCTCCAAAAGCCTTTATTATTCTGGATCGTCCGGGGTTGTTGAATCAGTTGACTTCCCATCCACATATGCCTCAGCCAGAATGTACGCAATCACTACGCCAAATGCACCGATAACACCAGTCACTTGAATAACCGTGTCGTTACTGGCTCCAAGTGCAGTAAGCAAGCTCGTTACCAATGTGGCCAACAGCGCCCACAACTTCCATCTGGACAATTTACGTTTCCAGTCCGTCGTTGCAACATCGCCTTGCTTGAACACACCAGCTCGATCAAGCATCGTGATCCATAGGCGAGTGTGGCAATTCCAACTGCAACGGAAACTGATTCATATCTTTCAACATCAAGGCCAATCGCTTAGCGACGAATCCTTTACTGGTCGCTCCCTTCTGACAAAGCTGACCGTATGGGCTATCGACGGAATATCTGTCAATTAGGAAAGACTCAGTCCAAGCTTCAAACTGATCCTCCGACCATCCATGCTCAAGCGCATAGTCCACCACTTGAAAGAGGCTGCCAACATGAACCTTCTTTAATACCTTTCGTTTAGCCTGATCCCAATTACGAAATGCTGCGTCCATGAAGTCAATCTTATGCTCTACCAACTCCGAAACCGGGGCTGGAACCTCGTCCAGATTTGAGATAAACTGATTCAAGCTCGCTCCCCTAAAATCAATATCTTGTTTAGAAGCTGAAGCAATGAACTGCCAGATTAGCTGCTCATCCACATACCGATTGCGATCAGCTTTGGTAAAGGCGATCTTCTCAAAGAATAAATGTTGCCCCAACTCCTGCACCGTTTCACGGACAGCAGGACTCACCTTGACTCTCGTCTTCTCCGTGGAAGTCAAAGGTACGGATTGATTCACCCGGTAAAACATCTCCTCCACTTCTTCAAAGCTGCATTCCCGAAATTCCGTCATCGTGAAGTTGTACGTAAGGAACTCAAATTGTGCCTCGGAAGATAATTCATCATACCGCTTGCCGGCAATTGACTCGCCATTGAAATCCGCAGTCCCCTTGCTCAACTTATAATTGCCATCGGCAAAGAAAAAGATGGACTCCCAGCGCTGCCTTCCATCAATGACCCAGATATACCCGTCCCCATTGTCCCAAACGAGAATGTTTGGGATGTAGCGATCCCGAATGACCGAGTCTACAAGATACGAGCGACGATCATTTTTCCAAACACTGTTGCGCTGAAACGGCAGGTCAAAACGGATACGCTCTCTCATATTTAAAAGGCTTTTTGTTGTTCGCTGAATACTTGATCTTTTCATAATAATCCTCCCTAAAGTAAAGAAACAGGACAGCTAGATTCTGTCCTGTTTCTGGTCATACTTCAAAAGCTTGATAAACAGATTCATCTTTAAATGAAGAGGCTTTAACAATTCGGTTTGAAAATCCCCTTACTCCCTGGATCGACTCCGTGCCAAGTAGCAGGGATAGTACCGAAAAACCTTTCTTCTCCCTTAACTCACTCCATGTATTCAAAAATTCGTCATTGACACGAGATTCACCGTCTGTCACAAAGATTATGTCTGCTTGGTTGAACCGACTTTGCTTTATCACATCGGCTGCTTTCTCCAATGGTGATGTAAATCTTGTGCCTCCATTCAAAAAGACCGTTGCAAGTTGAATCATATCCTGAACACCCATTTTCCCTCGTTCATAAATTATGGGATCAGAAGCATATGTGGAGAATGGAATCCAGGCAAAATCTCTTCGCTGTTTCCGCGCAATGCTCATCAGTGCAAGAGCAAATCCTTTAGAGATGGTGTCCTGATTTCTCATGCTTCCTGACTGATCAAGGCATAGAATAATCGGCCCTTTCCCAAGCTGCTCATGCCCTTTCGTATCATACTGAAGCGTTTGACCTTCCGCATATCGACGTAAGAAATCCATTTTGCTTATCGGGCTGGCGTAACTTCCAAGCTCCATTGGCAGCAATTGTTCAATGTCCTTCCCAAGACGAATGCCGTTGCGACTGGTCGAATCTTTATGTTTAGAACGTTGTTTACGATTGGCAATCACCTTCATACGCCCGGCCCATGCTGCAATCTCCCGTAGCTTTTTATCACGGCTTAGTTTTTCAGCCAGAAGCAATTGATCTTTCAATGGAACCTTTTTCAACTCACTGTCACCACTTCCAGCCTGCATTCCACCCAAAAGAGATTGTACGTTCTCTTTGGCTTCCATAGCTTCCTGTGCAGCTTGAGAGAGCATACGAGATAAGGTTTTACCATTCTGACTCAGGGCTGCGGACAACGCCTCTGCTGCTTGCTGAGATGCGCCTTGTTCTCCATTCATAAGTTGTTGCAAAGCATCTGCCATCTCTTGATTCTGATCTGCCTGTTCCTTTACCCAGCAAAGAACTGTCTCGCTATATTTCGTTGTCCCAAGTGCGGCTGCAAAGTCATCCAGGCGAGTGAATTCACGAAAATCTGAATATCCGTCATCTGCCATCAATTTCTCCATAAGCTGACGATTCATCTCCAGTTCCGCAGGAACTTCCTCCAGCAATTCAGGCTTCATTTTAAATAAGCCCGCCCAGAGATCGCCCATCAAAGGCTGAAAAGAGGGGAAATATTTATTCCCCAATTTTTCAATCTCTTTGAGCTTGTCGGACATTTCCAGTAACTGACTAAAGCGTCTACGGTCATATGAGTCTGTATTTAAAACGGATTTCATTGACTCACTCATAGACTACACTCCCAAAACTTGAGAGGCGATGTCATTAAGTGATTGCTGAGTTGAAGCAATGATTTGCTCAATCTCAGAACGATTTGGATAAGCCTGTTTCATCTTTTTCAGATCAGATATCAGCGATTTGATTTTCTTCGTGGCTTCGAGCGCAGCGTCTGTAGCATCGTTGGACTTATTGAGGTTGTCCAAAATCTCAGCCACTTCCACACTAATCTCTTCCAGACGTGTTTTCACTGCATCCTGAGCATGATTTCGAACAATTTTCGCTACTTTATCTTGCTGCTCCGGCTTCTCCCAAAGGCTATTTTTCAGAATCATCAAGTCTTCTACGATAGCCTGATTTCTACCATGCAATACAGCTTTCGCCCGGATTACTGAAAGAGCCTGCTTAAAACGACGATCTGAAGGCTGTATTCCCTGGTCACGCAATTCTCTACGTATTTTACTCAGTACATCATATACTTCATCTGGGACGGTCACGGTGTCGCTAAAAAATTGCAGTTGATACAGCTCCTCAATAGTCATATTCACTGGATTGGATGTAGAGCCTTTTAGCATGGAAATGAATGTCTGGTCTTCTCCGATATAATTGACTTCATAACGCAGTAGAAAACGGTCAAACAGTGCCTCAAGGCCCTCTCCCTCCTCTGGGTACTCATTTGAGCTTCCAATAAGTGACATGAGTGGAACTTGTGCTGGCGCACCATCATTATAGAATATCCGTTCATTGATGAGCGTCAGAAGTGCATTCAAAATGGCACTGTTAGCCTTGAAAATCTCATCTAGGAATGATGTATGAGCTTCCGGCAATTTACCATTCGTATTGCGCTTGTATACCCCTTGCTCCAGTTCCTTGAGGGAAACGGGGCCGAATAACTCTTCAGGAGTGCTAAACCGTGTCAGCAGCCATTGGAAGTAATTTGCCCCCGTAATACGCTTAGTCAAATCACTAACAAGGGCGCTCTTTCCTGTTCCAGGGGGGCCGATTAACAAAGCATGTTGACGAGCAATCATCGCCACCATCAAGCCCTCAATGACTTCTTCACGTTCTGCAAACTGAACTGCCAACTCTTTTTGAATGTCCATAATTTTCACGAAAATCCCTCCACTTTTCATGTAATAAAAAAGAGCCAACGCTTCCTATTACGGAAGTCATCAGCTCTGTGTTTGTATGTTATATTTCAATCCACGCACTCGTATAGAGTGCGACGCTTTCCTTTCTGTTATTGAAATAACGTTTTGATTTTTACTCAGCCATATTCTTGAGCGCAGCAGCCACCTTGAAACGAATCAATTGGCATTTGCTCTCCATATCTCGCAGATCACCCGTTACAATGGATTCATAGTGTTTATAATCCTCCACTACGCGCTTGGCATCTTCAAGGATGGCCTTTAATTCGCCCTTTTTGAGCTGGTTGACTACTCCGGCCTCACACGCCTCCAAAGTGTCCTGAAGGTGCTCGGACAGCTTGCGAGTAACCATGCCCTTCATGTCTTTGGTATTGATAAGAGGAATGATTTCAGCCTCCCCTTTTTCCAAAGACCTGACGAACGTGGTATATGCGTTTAATTGATCTTCAAACTTTTGAGGAATGAAATACACGCCTCCAGCAACCCGAACAGGCGTAGGTAACATACTTTTCAAAATATTCATCATGACAGTTCGCAGCGTGTTACTACCGTAATTGTTCTTATACACATCAAAGCGAATGACCGCATTTTGAACGAGTTGCTCTGCCATGGCTGTGGTATGACTTACATTCACCTGAACCAGCTTTTTATCCAATACCACGGTTCCAGCAGTTCCCTCGTAATCCAAGCGTTTGCCCCTTGTATCCACGGTTTCACAGACCAGATTACGCTGTACACTGAACTTATCCGATGCTACCTCACGAAACAGGTAGTTTTCATATATACCATCTGCTACTTGCCTGCGGAATTTAGCTGATGTTGCTCTACGAAAAGCATCCGGCAGCCGAATTTCCTTGGGCGTCCATCCTTCGCCCAATCCTGAATCAATAAGCTTTTGTTGAGGTCATCTGGTGTAATAAGCATTTCTGCAAGTCCACCCCAGGTTAAGTGACCGATAATATCTGCCTGTGACCGCTCACCAACAGCAGAAACATCTTTTAAAATTGAATCCATCAGACTCGTCCCCCTCACAAATTTTTTTTTATTTCCCAAGCAAATAGCTCACTCGCTGACAGTATTCCGAGCGAGTCATTCCCCCAAGCATGTAAGCCGCAAATGCACGATCAATACTATAGGGAACCTGACAACTGGAGATCATCCAACTTTTGAAAGCCATGCTTCATCCCTCCCTTTGATAAGGTCAAAAAAATCCGAACAAGCAAGATTGCACTTGTTCGGATTCTCTACTTTGGATTACTCATTCAGTTAGTTCTCAGAAGCTCTTAGAAATTGAGGCTCCATGCGAGCAAATGTCTTTTGAACGCCTACGGAACTCTCCTTCATGCGCTGTGTCAACTGCTCCATACTGAAAAGCAGTTGGTTCCGACCAGCTTCACGCTGCTGGATGTCTTCCAGCAGATCATGAGCAAAGTTCATAATTTCCTGCACGCTTTGCCAAAATGCCTGACCTCGCAATGTCAGTACATCCAGATTAGTGCTTTTATTTTACAGCACATAAAACACTTTTGTGCCTACTCTAAATAGGACAGTATCACCAACGGCAATTTTGTTGTCTGACAAGCCCCAAACTTCTTCCATGACATAAGGGAAGACATCCAGCATCATATGCAAGAAGGCCTCAGCCTTTTTCCGACGTTCCTTCTCTTGCTGGAGAAACGAGGTGACTTCCTCTTGAACTGTTTTTTCTGGTCTTTTAAAGATTTTGAACATAGCGATTCATCCTCTCAATTTTTAATTAAATACAAAAAGCCGATCTCTACATGGAATATCCATGCAAAAATCGGCTTTGAAATAACAAAATTCTATTTTAATGTATCACTCATCGAACTCAACTACTTCAAGCGCTCGCCACAGCTTCTTCTGTAAATAAAGAAGTGAGCTGCTTTAAGCCCAACGCTTTAAAAACTTTATTGAGCGTCTCCATCTTAATTCCCTCAAACCCTGCTTCAATTTGAGAAATGCGCGCTTGTGTGGTACCAGCTTGCTCAGCTAACTTACGCTGTGACCAACCCAAAGCCAATCTCCGTGCTAAAACAGCATCTGCAACAGCGACAGAAAAGCTATCCAAATAAGCTGTAATTTCAGGGTCTTGGCGAGCTTCCTTCATAAACTCTTCAAAATCTTGTCCCGGCTGCTTCGACATATCATTTCTCCTCTCCAGACAGCGTAATATACTGTCCCGGGTTTTGGAATAAAGAAGGCAAAAGCCGAAAAGCCTCATCTCTTTGCTGTTCAAATACGGGGTCTTTCGTTTTAGACTTGACGATAGCCCGTATTAACACCAAATAGGATGCCGATTCATGCTCCACATTCACAAACAGAATTCGAGTCGCTCCCGGAGCTGCCCCATCCGCAAATCTCCAATTAATCCGAAATTCCAGCAAGGGGCTGTAACCTTTCAACTCCTTCACTAGCTGAATGGAGTAAGGCACACCATTTTCACGCTCAAGAGTCGAAATATGCTCCAAAGCATGTTGGACGCCGACTTGCTGCAAAAAGAGTAGGCCGCGCAGCACCATTTTGTAAAGCTGCTTGACCTCATAGCTCGTCTGGCTTTTCACCTTCAGATTATTTAGAAAGATCAGCACAGGTTTCGTACCATCACGCTCGGTATAAAACTCAATGACTGTCTTCATGATACCATACACGATATATTTTGTATACACATCGTACATCCCCTCCTTTTTTAATAAAACCAAAAAAGCCGATTTCCGCATGAGAAACTCATACAAAAATCGGCTTTGAAATACGTAATATGCGTTTATAAGAAATAACAAATCTTTCCCAGAGTCCTTTCGGTGCTCTCTCCCTGATCTCTGGCAAATGAGAGTGTGGGGAATACAAACCTTTTAGCCTGCTTTAACCTCACTCTTCCTTTCCATACAGAAAGTCAGCAGGATCGAGGGTAATACACTTGCCTTTGTCTCCAGCGAATGGGAGTTTTAGGTTGAAACGAATACGTATTTATTATATATCCTTTACTCATGTGATACAAGCGTAATTTTCTTACCAACTGGTACATCGGTATTCGGCAAATCCTAGGGGGCGTAAGCCCCGCGATCCCGCCGATCTTTTGCGCAGTTTGCTACTCATGCACAAGCTGCAAGTCGTAAGCATAGACGATTGGGTCTACAAACTGCGAACCATACCTGTCTACGCCATCCTCAGCGGATTTCCGAAAGACGACACGCCGGGTATTGGTACATTCTACGATTTCTTCCGCCGTCTCTGGCTCTCCCATCGTCCCCATAAGACCGGACGTAACCAACGGCCCATTCGTAAACCACGCGAGAAAGGAAAGCGGAATGAAAAGCTGGACCCCAAAAATCCGAAGAATGCGTGCCAACTCGCTTCCGAAACCCGCATGCGCCTGGTGACGAAAGCTAAATCGAACGTCATCGCCTACGAACGCCCCCTGCGAAAAAGCCGGGACGTGGCCGACCGCCGAAAAAAGGCCAGGCGGTCACACGGAAGGAGTTGTTCACAACCTTTTAGTGGTTTTTTTGTAAAATAACGTCTTTTCTCTTGGTCAACTAGACTCTATGGTAATGAATCAAACATCTATTTTTAATGAGGGGCCAACTTTAATGTTTATATAGATACAAGAGGAAAAAAATCCCACCCATTCTCCTGACGCAAAAAGCTGAATCGGATGTTAATCCTTGTATTGCCGCTCCGCGTAGCCATACATTTAGCGCGATAATGCGTTGATTCGCTTACAAATCCGTTTCTCGCTTTTCTAGCATAATCATGTCCATTGCCCTGATGCCGTTTTCCCAAATCTCCGACGGATAGTTCAGAAAAAAGTCTTTTTTGATATCGTATATACGAAATCCGAGTTTTTGGTAAAACGCGAGATTATCGATACTGGAATTCGCCGTTCCCACAACATACTGCCTGATCCCTCGTTCCCGGTATACGGTCAGCGCTTTTCTGACTAGCAGTTTGCCTAATCCTTTCCCCCGGTGCTCCGGAGAAATGGAAATATTTTTAATTTCTATTGAATTCTTATCTAATTGCAACAACACAATAACGCCTACTATTTCATCGGATGAATCGACGAGGTAAAACAGCTCACACTCCCCCAGATATTCCATAATCTTCACTTCTGATTCATCGGCCATCAGCAGCAAAGGCATAAATTTCTTTTTATCCTGTTCATGTTCAATCTTTAAAAAATGGTAACTCACTCAGTAATCCCTCCAAACTTCAACTTAATTTTCACCTGAATAAACTCAATTATCTCCTTCTTATCATAACCCATAACCATCCAGATTTCTAAAAACTTCAATAAGCCTTTAATTTCACTCAGGTTCCCTTGAGAAATTCCTACGCTTTTTGCAAACTAACTCACATTCCGCACCCTTGCATAAGAATTAGTGAGTATTTAAGTTTTATGCATAGAAATCCCACAAAAAACCCTAAAATTCATTTTTATTCCTGTTTTATTTTTATAATTATACCTTATTAAGTAATAATAGTGCATAAAACAAAAAAATCCATTGAATAATTACTCAAGAGTGCGGAATGTCAGAACTAAACTTGATTTAAACCCGAATTTCGAAAGTACAATCCTCTGAAAACGTGAAAAGGGCTCCGAATCTCTGGTAGAATGGTGTTTATCAGAACAACATCATCCAGAGAGAGGAGCACCTTGTAGGTGAAGTCTACCACATCTATCCGTAAAATCAAGACCGAATTTTCCTTGCAAAATGCCACGAGCTTCGGTGGCATCACAATCTTTCTGACCTATCTACTTTCTCGGTATATGACCCGACTTGTGGGTCGGGGTCATTGCTGTTAACGGTTCAAGGTCAGCTGCCTGGCGGAGATAAACCCGGGGCGATTAAATTTTTTGGTCAAGAAAAAAATACGACAACCTACAACTTTGCTCGTATGAATCTGATGATGCATGGTGTTTCATTAAATAACATGACCCTGTCTAATGCTGACACACTTGAAAGTGATTGGCCTGATGGACCAGATGCCCAAGGAATTGACAACCCACGCTCATTTGATGCCGTAGTTGAGGTTCGCACTTGTTTGCTGTCACTACTATTCGAATCAATACCAACCAAATCATCTTCAATATCTGGTTGTCCGTAATAGGTGTACAATGGTGCTTTATCATCAAATCCTTCTTTAATCCTAAATTGCGGCGAACCACTCACGAACTCAACTACATCATTTAATATGCTGATGAACTTTACAGGAGGTACTATCAAGGGATACATCCTGCAAGTCCCCATCGCTGGCTAAGGACTCAAATACCTTTTGAAAAAGGTCATCTTTACTCCATAAACGAAACCGGGAATATACGGTTTTCCAAGGACCAAAACGTTCAGGCAAATCACGCCAAGGAGCGCCTGTTCTTGTTTTTACAAATAATTCCATTTATCACGACTCGATTAGGCTTCGAGGGTCTGCCTTCGCCTCTATTTTCGGGTGGCAGTAGATCTTGAATTCGTTCCCAGTCCGCATCTTGAATTTCGTGGCGTCTTAGCATCCTGTTACAGGCCTCCTCGTGATTTCGCATCTGTAAAATTATGCCATATGTTCTTCTTGGAGGCAATAGATAATTTTCAGACACGCGCGCATGATCTTCAGCCGCACAAGGTTCGTTATTACTTAGAGCGCAGGGATCCCGACTTTGACGTCAAATGTGCCGAAGTGCTGTGTGTATACCAACAAGTGGAATACATTTTGGAGAATGAAGAGTTGAAACCGCTCTGCGACGTGTACTTGTCCTATTCAGGCGATTGGCAATACCGCTGAAGATTTGCCGCCTGTCCCTGGAGAGCACGCCACAATCCGTCGCGATTCCGAATACAAACGACACGGTACGCTGAGTCTGCTTGCTGGTATTGATTTGGTTACAGGCGAAGTCATTAGCTCAGTCGAAGAACGACATCGCAGTCGCGAATTTATTAATTTTCTCCAAAATCTGGATGCGTACTACAGCCCGGAGTTGCGTATTCAAATCATTTTAGACAATCATTCTGCACATATTTCAAAAGAAACCAATGCGTATCTGGCGACTCGTCCGGAACGTTTCGAGCTTGTCTTTACCCCTAAACATGGTTCCTGGTTGAATGTCATTGAAAGCTTTTTTGCCAAAATGACCCGACAAGTGCTTCGTCATTTTCGCGTTAAGTCTAAGGATGAATTGAAGCAACGCATTGAACTGTACCTTCAGGAAGTTAACCAAAACCCGTTACCTTTTCGCTGGACATATGGCCTGGAAAAATAACTCGTCATAAACGTTATTTCCGGAGCGATCTACTAGTTGTTTAGCCATTCTTTTTTCAACTCAAGATATATGTGTGAATTCCCTGCTGAGTTCCATCAAATATTGTTTAAATTTCGCATGTAAATCTTTGTTTTTTAGCGCAAAATCTACTGTCGCCTGCAGGAAACCAAATTTGTCGCCGACATCGTATCTTTTGCCTTCGAATTGTACAGCGATCAGGCCCTGATCATAAGCTATGCCGCATAAAGCGTCCGTCAGTTGAATTTCGCCGTCGGCCCCTGGCAAAGTGTCCATCAAATAAGTAAATATTTTTGGATCTAATATATACCGTCCCATAATGGCCAAATTAGACGGCGCGTTTTGTTTTGGCTTTTCCACCAAATTTAGCACTCCGATTTGATTTCCGGTTTGCGCTCCTGGCGCTACAATGCCGTATTTGTGAGTATCGCTCCAGTCCACTTTCTGTACGCCAACGACAGACTTTCTCTCATGTTCATACACTTGAATCAGCTGCTTCAAACAGGGAACTTCGCTTTCAATAATATCGTCCCCGAGTAAAACCGCGAATGGCTCGTTGCCGACAAACTTCCTGGCGCAGCTAATCGCATGTCCTAATCCAAGCGGTTCCTTTTGGCGGATATAATGAATATCCGCCATTTTCGAAATGCTTTTTACGATTTTCAGCAATTCCTCTTTTTTTGCAGAGCCATTTCCAGTTCTACAGAGCGGTCAAAATGATCCTCAATCGCCCTTTTGTTTCTGCCTGTAACAATCATTATGTCTTCAATGCCTGAAGCGATGGCTTCTTCCACTATATATTGAATAGTCGGTTTGTCGACAATGGGAAGCATCTCTTTCGGCTGCGCCTTGGTGGCCGGTAGAAACCGTGTTCCAAGCCCAGCTGCCGGTATGATGGCTTTCTTGATCATGTCCAAAATCATCCTTTTCTAATGTACTTGCTTTCCATTAACCGTGCTTATCGGATTCATTGCGGGAAAGATCCAACGTTCGAGAAAAACAATTTCTCGTAAAGAAACGTCAGTTCTTCTGCTAGCGACGCATCGCTTTTTGCCAGTTTGAGCATGTTGTTGGCCGTCTTCATTTCTATTTCCTGATGCGTCCAGCGGTAAAACAGATAGGCCTCCAAGCTCTTGTGTTTATGGCAAAAGTATAAAGAATTTCTTCGGAAATCTTTCTCCGCTGCGAACGTGCTTCCTCTCGGGTGCAATTGATGCAGGTTGACAATATGCGGAGTAAAACAGAAGTCGCCGCCGGCTTTGTAGAGGCGATAAGACAGATCGGTGTCTTCCATCCCCCACCCTTTGTACTGCTCATCAAACAAGCCGACCTCGTAAAGAAAAGAACGTCGCAGCGACATGTTCGCTGTTGTGCCTACAATCCATTTCAGTTGAAAATCTTTCAGATCGTCGCCATATTCCGCAAAAAAGTCCGGGAAACTATCGTATCCATCCATTGTCGTATATCGCTCAAGGATAGCCTGATCGTATGGATTCAAATCCGCTTCGGTTAGAAAAGGAATAGAACCCCCTGGCTCCGCCCCGTCCGCTATAGCAGCAAATTCCGGATTTTTACGAACTAGCGCCACAATTTCTTGCGAGCTAAACGGCAAATGCTGCTTGAAAATCGATAGGATATTTTTTTTCCAGCCGATCACGATCGTCTTTTCAGTTTCCGATAATAGCCTCTTAATGTGACTGGCGATGAAATCTGGCGGTACGATGCGATCATCGTCGTTAAAAACGATAATATCTCCTTTAGATAGTTGCAATCCTACATTTCTTGCCCGGGATCTGCCTTGGTTTTGCTGGAGTAAATATTGAATATTCAATTTATTTTTATATTTTTGGACAACCTTTGCCGTGTGATCTGTACTTCCATCATCAATAATAATAATTTCAAAATTATTATGTTGTTGGCCGGAGAAAGAAGCCAGCGTTAACTCTAAATATTCTGCTTTATTATAGGTTGGCATGATGACACTTGCTTGAATCACGAATGTTCACCCTTTTCACTCGGTTATATTACACTTGGACTGAACTCACTTTCTCTATCCATTTTCCTTGAGCGTCATAGTTTGTTTCGTTTTCCAAGCCGGATCCTAGCTTGTAAATATGTGCATCATCAAATGAGCGGAACGCATCTCGAGTATCAAAAATCGGTACATTCAAGTCTTTCAATTCCCGATAATGGAATGACTTGTGCGCAGTAACCAAAATGTAGCATTCGTATTGTTTAAACGCTTTTAGGTCATACGCTACTGAAAACATCGTATGTCCATCCTGAAGTGTGATGCGATCCACGTAAGGATCGTAAAAATCGATAAGAGCTCCTTCAGCGAGTAGCAACCTGATCAACTCCAATGCCGGCGATTCCCTGTAGTCGTTAACTTCCGGCTTGTAAGCAACCCCTAAAATCAAAATTTTACTCTTATTGATAGGAAGGGACCGTTTGTTAAGCAATTTGTGAAGCTTTTTCACAACATAGTCAGGCATGCTATTGTTAATAACATTGGCCAGGTCAATGAATCTGCTGAAAAATTTATAGTACTTGGCTTTCCATGACAAATACATAGGGTCGAGCGGGATGCAATGTCCTCCTATTCCGGGGCCAGGGAAAAAAGGCATGAAACCGAATGGTTTGGTGGATGCGGCATTAATAACCTCCCACACGTCAACCCCCATTTTTTCACTCATCATAGCTATTTCGTTAATAAAGGCAATGTTGACACTTCGAAATGTATTCTCTAGCAATTTTGAAAATTCGGCCACTTTAGGCGAAGAAACAGTGATCACTTCTTTGCATATTTTCTTATACATTTCCGAAGCAATTTTGGAGCACTGCGGAGTGGTGCCGCCAACAATTTTAGGTGTATTGTCGAGCGTATAATGCTTGTTGCTAGGATCAATCCGTTCGGAAGAGAAGCATAAGTAGAAGTCTCTCCCTGCTTGCAATCCCGTTGCTTCGAGACGCGCCTGTATGATTTCCTCTGTGCAGCCGGGATATGTGGTGCTTTCCAAAATAATCAAGCTTTCTTTTTTCATATATGATTGCAAATGCTCAACAACGGAATAGATCGCTGATAAATCAGGCTCGGCATATTCATTTAAAGGGGTCGGAACACAAGCTATGATGACATCGGAGTGTTGGATGAAAGAGAAATCATTGCTTGCATGAAACCTTCCGGTCTGCTTCACCTTCCAGAGAACTTCATTCGGAATATCTCTGATGTAAGACTCCCCTCTGCCAAGCATATCCACCTTGGATGCCGACAAATCGATTCCAGTTACCCGGTAACCGACATCTGCCAGGTTCAATGCTAAAGGCAGCCCGACATATCCTAAACCAATCACCGAGATATTCACTTTAAAGTTAAATATTTTCTCCTCAAGACTCATGTTAACCACCCTTTTCATCAAATAATGGTAATTCCCAAGGTTTTGCAATCAATAAATTACTTGTTGACAACTGAACTTTGGCCGATGATTTTGCGTAAATCAATCTCTTTGGCTCGCTGGATCAAATCCCCCCACCTTTCGATCAGTTTGACATGAAATTCATATTCTTCATTGGCCTCTTTGACAAGCTGGTCGGAGTGATCCACAATATACGAACCAACCTGGGCGTACTGTTCATTGAAAGGAATCAGCACCTCATTGGCAATACGGTTGATACGTTCAATACGCTCCCCGATGTCAGCCTTTGAAAAGCCGGAAACATATGACTTTATCCCTTGGATGATGTCATTGGAAATGAGTTCCTGACGATCGGGGCCGAATGTCGTATTCAGATCGTTGTTATAGATGCTCATGTAAGAGTTGAAGTAATCCGCAAACTTGGAGACACCTTCCCAATATTTCATTTTATTTTGCAGCTGGAATTCATCTTTTTTATATTCATGGAACACTTCTCTTGTATGATGGACTGATGGAATGCCGAGTGCCGTTGCAGTGTCAAAAGCGAAATAGTCCGCCGCTGCTGTATTGCGGCCAGGCAAATTGGGAAGCTTTTCATGCAGCTTATAGACGGCGACATTACCGCAATCCGGATTTAAGCCGTCATTCACCGACGTGACAAGGGTCAGCTTTTCGGTCTGGGCGAAGTGCTGGTCAAGCTGGAAGGCCGTATCGCAAATTTCTTTGACGCTCTCTTTCGGGAATCCGAGCAGTTCATATAATTTATAGATTGGATCGAATGAAACGCGCGCAAAATCCCGCACATCCAAATTCCATTCCCCGTAATAATTACTGCCTACTACCCAAATCTCCCGGTTCACAACAGAAGTATCGTCGGTATGAATCGTAATATTGCTGCATTCCGAAACTTTTTTACCTAAATACTCCAATTCAATTTCGATTGGATACAGCTCCTTGGCATCTAATTCGTCAAAAATAAGCCTAGTATCCGAATCTCTACGATGCAGCGCGTCTCCGCCCAGCGAGCAGGTCATCAAAAACAGTTTGTTCATGCAATTTCCATAGTCCGTATGCTGCGCCAAAAACACCCTTTTGAACTGAGGATCCTCAGCTTCCAGCAAAAGATTGAAATAGACTTCTTGCTTGTCCGTGGTCAAATGCAAGATTTCCGTCCCCGGGTACTCCTTTTGAAGTTGGTCGATGACATGCTTGTTATGCGCGACAAAATCCTTGTCGTTCGTTTCCGGAACCACAACCGGAATTTGAATCCCGTACTCTTTTTGGGCAAATGCGATCTCCTTGATGTAGCTGGTCAGACATCTTTCAATGTTGCGGTTGGAAGGGATGAAGTAAATAGATTTCATTTGAGCAGCTCCTTTGTTAATCGGATATATTTTTGAATTTGACACCCCCAGCCAAGCTTGGAATTGGCAATATTGGGATTATGAGAATAACCGAAATTTAAGTAAGACTTCGTCTCATAGGTGTCATCAATGGCCTGTTTCAGAATCAGATAGTTGGCCCGCAAATTTCTAAATTCACTATCGGAAGCATTGATCCAATAAAATACATTTTCCTCATTTTGTAGGAAGAAGCTACCGGCAATAACGCGATGCTTATCGTTGAGAGCCACATACAAACGGGCGTCAGGCGAATGCCGGGTCAATTCGCTTATAAGCGTATAAGGCGTTACATAACTCGCTTGCACGCGTTCCATGGTCGACTTGTAAATGTCGTAGAACTGCAGCAGCTCTTGTTCGGAATCACACGTTTTCACATAAACGCCCGACTTCTCGGCGAACCGGATATCCGTCCGTACTCTCCCTTTAAAGAGCATTTCCTTCTGCTCCCGATAGGCTGTTAAATCTAAAATATAAGTTTCCAGAACTTCTTGCCTGAAACCCATATCGGCAAACTCCCAAGCGAGTACATTTTCCCCGATCGGGGGAAGGGTGATTTGGGCGATGCTTCCGTGCCGCTTTGAAATGAGATCAACAATTTGGCGAAAAGTACGGAATTCATGCGGAAAAGGAACAATTCCTCCATATCCTACTGCGCCGATTTGATATGAGCCGGTTCTGGTGTTTTTATACAAGGAGATCGCATAAGTTTGACCGTCCCAATGAATATCAAGCGGCACATACTCAAAATCCAGGTATTTGCCGACCAGTTTCGCAAAGCCGGACTCAATGAATGGCGTCCGTGGACTAAGTATCTGTTGTGTGCTCATAAAATTGGCGAATGATCCTTTCCAGTTTATTAATATGGCGAGGGGACGAGTCTGCATGGACCGGCAGCAATAAAATTTCGCCGAAAATACGCTCGGAATTACCACACTCTTGCAGTTGAAACAACTGCCTGTACCGCTCCATTTTGTGAAGAGGATAGTAATAAAATGTAGTTTGTGCCCCCCTTTGACCCAAATAAATGCCAATGGCCTTTCTTTTATGATTGGGCACGCGTATGGGAAGCAAGCATTGACGATCTCGTTTGAGAACAAATTGCAACGATGGTTTCCCGAATGTACGTTCCAAAGTATTGAGCAGGCGCGCCACATGCATGTCCTGACGCTGCTTGTAGGCTTGAAAGGTCCGCAAACGCATAAGCGCCATTCGGGCTTGAAGCAAGGTAATCCATTGCGGCTCGCGCACATGGAATTGCTGAGCGCTGTGCAGGGCTTCCAAATTGGTATATCGATATTGAAACCCGATCGCTTTCCGCCCCCAGGCATACCTGCTTAGTTGGCGGCGTACGGCGGATGCGAGATGTGGAAGCCAGTCCCCTTGCCGGATATCCCCTTCCTCTGGCTCGAATTCCTTGAACATGACGTTCGAGTCCGGACGATGAACAATGAGCGCTCCGCCGCCAATGGATGAGAGAGGCTTGGATTTGCCGAATGAAATGACGGAAAAATAGCTGTTCAAAGCTGTCCCCCTATATTGAGGCGGCATGGGAAACGACTGCGCCTCGTCAAAAATGATAGGCATTATTAATTGATCAATCAGGTTCATGAGCTCCGCTTCCACGGGGCGCGAACCAAATAATGCGGGAAGGATCAGAACGGCCTCTTCCTCGTTGAATAAAGAACGCACGAAATCGTGACTCGGCCTGAAATCGTCTGTAATGTCATAAACGCAAAGCGCAAGTCCCGCTGATATGACCGAATCAGCCAATTCTGTGCACGAAAACGAAGGCACATACACTTTTTTGATTTTGCTAAAAGCTTTTAGAGTGGCCAATAACGCGATAATGGCCGAAGAAGCGCTGTCGAATAAATAAATTTGCGATGAATCCCCGATGTCAAAAACAGCCGCTATTTCATCGCGTAATTGAGAGATGACTTGCTTGCTGTCCCCCTTGAGATTGGACAGAGCGCAATAAGAAACAGGAACATACCGGTATTCCGATGGATACAACAAGCATTTGCTTGTTTGCGGAGGCGTAAAATCGGTATTCATCGCAGCCCCTCCTCTGCTTATCCGAAAAAGTCGATTAAAAGCTCTTTCAGGCTTTGAATGTAGCTTTTGACATCGTCCAGGTCGATATATTCATCCTCGGTGTGGGCTTGAGCCAGCCGTCCCGGACCAAAAATTACTGTTTGGTATCCGAAATATTGAAAAACAGATGCATCGCATGAGCTTGGAAATACTTCTTGTTCAAGTGCCTTTCCAAACTTCATGCCATGGCTTTCCATAGGCTCGATAACCAAATTTGGATATTGGACGGTATAAGTCAAAACCGCTTGTTCAAAAGCTTCTTTGATCGCTCTGATCGTGTACCTGCTGTCACTGGCGATGACTCCTTCCATGTGCAGATCCTGAACAGGAAGGCTGGGGTCGGTTCCGCCGGTAATGATGCCGATATTCAAGTTCAACCCCTCATGCTCTCCTTTGAAGGTATTAATAGCATGGAGAAGCGAGGCGATCTCGGCAATTTGGTTGTGCTGCTGGGCATTCATGTGTATGCTTCTGGATTGAATGTGAAGTTTGAAGGGAAGAAAACCAAGAGAAGAAGTGCAGATTGTCGTGTTTGTAGGTTCAGCAATGACTACTTCTATCGGTTCTTGCCTAGCAGGCGCATAACCGTTGTCCTTGAGCCATTCGCAAGCTCGTATCGAGCCGTTGCCTCCGATTTCCTCGTCTACGACAGAAGTAAAGATAAGCTTTCCTTTCGTGAATCGTTCTTTGCATAAGCTGAGCGCATAAACCAAACTGCTAAGCCCGATCAGCATATCTGTGGCGCCCCGGCCTTGCAGCTTTCCTCCAACTATGTCCCCTTTGGTGTTCCAGGGCAAGTCATCTGCGTCTGCGCTGCTATTCAAAATGTCTACATCAATATGCCCGTTTAAAATCAACGTTGGCCCCGGACGGCCCGAGTCGGCAACAGCATACAAATTGTGCTTGATCATTTCGAGACCATCTTTATAAAAGCTGTTGTATTCCCAAGGATGCCGCATCAGATCCCTGCTTCTCAGCTCCGATACCGTGAACACATCCATATAGGTTGTCCAGCCTTCTTGCTCCAGCGCCTGCTGAATCAAAAGCTGGGCTTCCTTTTGGGCCGATGGTCTTGAGTAGGTCGGATGCAAACGAATTAACCGCGAGCCAAGCTCAAGGACACGCTCATACACGTAATCAATGGAAGAGACGCTCATGAAAGGGAATGCTCCTTTACGACCTTTTTTGCCCATTCGAGCATTTGAAGGACATGAGTGCGCCGGGTGTAGTCTTTCTCCGAAATTTCAAAAATGATGGCTTTATTTTCCCGCACCGCGTCCTCATGGATCAAGGTTAACGCTTCCGCATACAAGCTTTCGTCCACACAGCTTTCCCAGGGAAGAACGCCTTCCCGGCAGGAGGATTGCGTAATAGGATTCGCGATTTGATTAAACGCAGAAAAGTGCCAATGCTTGATTTTGCTTATCATGGTTTTGAAATCCATATAGTCACAAGGCGAATAGCTGGGAAGCATGCCTTGAAATTCAGGATGGGTGCGGGCGAAATTCATCGTATACACCGTGTTAAAATAATGGCAAATATCCCATGTGAAAAACATTTTGCCGATCTGTATATCTTGAAAATCTTTTGTAAATATAAAGACGGGATCGGCGTCATCGTACAAATTTCCGATAGGCGGCAAATTTTCCAGGCATACCGAAACGCTGCTCCCGGCCTGATAGATGACATCCTGCAAGCAATCCAGAAATCCTGCCCTCAATTCGTCCATGTTCTGATGCTTCCATTCTTCCAATAAATAAAGCTGATTGGCATGGACGACCACATGAGGGATGCCGAGCTGCTCCGACCTCTGCAAAGTTTCAATAAGACGCGATTTCACGAAAGGATCGGTAACGATGTTGCTATGGTTCACGGGGAAATGAAAGCTGGTGTTTCTGCCGCCGAACCAGTCAACGGCTCTTCTGGTATTCGCCCAAACGGAATCCCAAATGGGATCGAGCAAATCTTCGCGATTGAAAATCGCCGCCTCTACTTTGCCAAACAAATCCGCGTAATCCGGTTGAAGTTGCTCACCGTATTTGGCGTAAAAGGACAAGCCGAAGACATTTCGTTCTGTCATCGCGATACCCCCGGTTTTTCCAAGGTTAACGTCTTGATTGCCCAAGCAATATATTTTTTCAATCCCTCTTCAAGCGAAGTGACAGGCTGATATCCAAGACAGCTTTGAGCTTTGGAAATATCGACCGTCCGCTGCAGCACGTCAGGCTCGCTGGAACCGGATATAACAATTTTCGATTTGGATTGAGTTAAAGCCACTATTCGATGTGCCAAGTCCTTGATGCTGCATTGTTCATTTGGATTTCCGAGATTAAAGGACTCTCCCTGGTACTCGGAATGCAGAGCCCCGATGACACCGGAAACAAAGTCGTTGATGTGGCACCACACTCTGGTCTGTTCTCCGGTTCCGCTAATGATTAAATCTTCATTTTTCAGTGCTTTCATGACCAGATTCGTTATGGCATTTGTTCCCAAACGGTATTCCCCATATATGTTAAAAGGACGAATTACAATCGTTGGAATGCCGTACTCCCGATTATAGGCGTAAGTCAAATGCTCGCTTAGCACCTTGCTGGACGCATAGCACCATCGGGCCGTTTCCGGAGTTCCGACGGTAAAGTCATCGCTTTCCTTCGCAGCAATCGTGTGCTGGCCGTATACCTCGCTCGTACTGAAGGTAAGAAATTTTTTGAGATGATGTTGCTTGTTCGCCAACTCAAGCGCATACAGGCAACTTAAATAATTGGTATTGATCGTGAGGATAGACTCCTGAGCGACTTTGCTAATCCCCAAAATGGCTACCGCATGCACGATGTAGTCGTAATCTTCTCCCAGTTCCAACACTTTTGAACGGTCAGTAGCGTTGACTTGCAAGTAGGTGACATTGGTCAACCCCTTTTGGTAGGCAACTGTCTGTGTAAAAGGAACCGCATCCACAATCGTGACCTCGTGGTCCTGCACAAGCTGTTCCGCGATGGTCGAGCCTATAAAACCTCCCCCGCCAAAAAGTAAATATTTGTTTCTGCTCATACACTCATCTCCTTTTCCTTTGATGACCCTAATATTTCTTTATCTTCTGTGGCGACCAAACCTTTCGTTATCCAGCCTTTTCTTTTCCAGCGATAGAGGAAAATGAGTCCTCTCAGCCACTCGTCCAAAATGAAGGCCAGCCATACTCCTTTTAAACCGAAACCAAGTACGTTGCCCATGATAAACGCTGCTGGTACGCAAAGTCCCCACATGCTGATGACGCCGAGAACCGTCGGAAACCGGATGTCACCGGAAGCTTTTAACGAGCTGCTCAGAACAAAGTTGAACGCTCTGCCCGGTTCCAGCAATATCGACAGCGCCAGGAGCACTTTGCCGGTTTCAATAATATCCCGGTTTGACGTAAACAAAGCAAGCAAATGCTCGGATGTGAAAAAACACACAAGAGCGATCACCAGCGACACGAGCGTTGAAATTTTCAGGCTTAACATGGCTTGTCCATAAGCTTTTTGATGTTCTTTCGCCCCAACGAGATGACCTACGATGATTTGCGTGGCCTGTCCCATGGAATAGGAGAAAATCATGATCAGCAGCATAATGTTATAAGTGATGACTTTGGTCGTGATCGCGACAACTCCGAAAAAGGTGACAAAATACGTGATTAGAATTTGTGAAGAATCGTAGGACAACCGCTCCCCGGCCGTTGGTATGCCCACCTTAACGATCGCTTTGGAATCTTCGATAAAATGACTGCGGTCGGATTTCAGCTTCAGCTTGCGTTTGTACAAATAGATCATGCAAACCATGGCGAGCAGCCGGCTGGCGCATGTGCTGACAGCGACTCCCGTAAGTCCGGTTGGCGGAATGCCCAGGAAGCCGAACAATGCGATGCTGTTGCCCAGCACGTGAATCACGTTCATACCTACTACGACAAACATGGGCTCCTTGGCGAATCCATAATTTCTCATTATCGTGCTGATGCAAATAAGGATGGCCTCAAAAAGAAGAGAAACACTCACAATTTGTGTGTAATGAACGCCGAACTGGTACGCCTCTGTCGAAAGATTGAACAGCTTGAACACGAAAGGCGCCGAGAAAAAAAGTACAAAAATAAGGACTGCGCCGATCAGGCTGTTCAAATAAACGGAAGAGTTGGCGATATGGGAAGCCCTGTCACGATGTCCGGCTCCCAGCATTTGAGCAATAAGAATGCCCGAGCCCATCGCCATAAATTCAAGAATAATAATAAACATGGCAAAAACTTGCGATGAAATGCCTACAGCGGCTACAGCCTGTTCCGAGTAATGGGATAGCATTAATGTATCGACATTACCTAATACGATATGAAAGAAGGCATCCAGAAAAATAGGCAAGGTTAAACGAAATAAGGTGAGCTGTTTTGGTTGCAAAACACGTCCTCCTCTAAACTTCGCCCAGGCATGAAAAACGGTTATTTCAAATAATAGTTATATACTTTGGTCACAGCATCCACGACGTCTTGCAGATCGTGATCTGTCATCAGCGGATATAAAGGAATGGTGACAATTTCATCGTATAACGCTTCTGCGTTCGGACATAGGCCTCGTCTATAGCCCAACGATTGATAGTAGGGGTGCAAATAAACCGGGGTGTAGTGTAAATTAACGCCAATATTTTCTGCCTGCAAGGCTTGAAAGATGTCATCCCGACCTGCTGTAAAATAATCTCTTTCCCAACGCAGAGGGTACAGGTGCCAGCTGGAGGAAGTCCCTTCCGCCTGACGCTGGAAAGCCAATCCCGGCATCTGCCGAAATGCCTCGTTATACAAGGAGGCCAATTCACGCCGCCTGTCCACAAATTGATCAAGCTTTTGCAGTTGGCTTGTTCCTAAAGCCGCCTGAATATCAGTAATCCGGTAATTGTAGCCGAGAATTTGCATTTCATAGTACCATTTGGGCAAATCTTGACGCTGCAGCTCTTGGGCGTCTCGTGTAATCCCATGGTTTCTGAACATCAGCAATTTCCGATATAGTTCTTTCTTATCGGTGACGACGGCCCCTCCCTCACCTGTTGTAATATGCTTGACAGGGTGAAAGCTGAAAATCGTCATATCTGTCGACATTCCCACTCGTCGGTCTTTATAAATCGAACCGATGGAATGAGCCGCATCCCGAATGGTGACGAGCCCGTGGGCCGAAGCCATGTCGGTAATCTCGTCATATGGTGCCGGCTGTCCGGCATAATCGACAATAATTAGGGCTTTTGTGTGTAAGCTGATTTGCTTGAGAATGGCTTGTGGTTCCATGTTGAAGGTTTCGGGGTGAATATCAGCGAAGACTGGTTTTCCTCCCATATACAACACGCAGTTGCTGCTGGCTGCAAAGGTTAGGGGAGTCGTAATCACCTCGCTATCGCTTTCGATCCCTGCGGCAAAACAAGCAGCATGCAGCGCAGCGGTGCCGCTGGAAAAGGCAACGGCGTATTTAGTTCCGGTCTCCTCAGCCATGCCTTTTTCAAACTCGGGAATTTTAGGGCCTGAGGAAAGAAAATCGCTTTTTAAAACGTCGACGACACTCTGTACATCCGCGTCGTCGATCCACTGCCTGCCGTAAGGCAGCCACTTTTCCCTGACGGGTTTGGCTCCGCGTATGGCCAAACCTTCTTTCTGTATGTTCAACATGAATATCGCCTCTTTTTCCGATAGATTGTGAGCCTCTTATCACTCGCAAAAACGGTTTTTGAAGACGCCATGTGCGGGAAACATCTAATTCCGAGATCGAGAAGCTGCTCCTTAAACGAAAAAAACTGAGTGTTCATCTACTATGACAGGACTATACAGATAAATACCACACCAGCCGACTTTTCGCGCATCACCTGCATTTATGCAACAAAGGACGCCATACATGTAATTTGTTATTTGTGGAATCACCACCCAAAAAATTGTTATATATTCCAATTATATGGTACATTGAATGAGATAACATGTCAATGCTTTTATAGATACTTTTGTTGTACTGGAGAAATGTCACCTTATAACCGGTTTTCTCCTAATGAAAATCTTACAGTAGAACAGAGTGTGTATCCCTCTCGCTTGTTTCATGTACTTATAATGATTCCTTCAAAGTCAGGTGTGCCGCCATAGCTCGCTCTTGTGGGCTGGCGTTGAGCATTGCAGCAATCTGCTTATACTCTGTCTCGCCCTCCCATCCGTGGTGGCCGAATTTGACGTAATGCAGATTATCAATGTACTTAACAGCATCCTTTGCTATCGCCACTCCTTGTATCGTCAGAGAATCGCCAGGATCAGTTGCATAATCTCTTGGTGGGACGGAGTATGTGCCTTTAAGCACATTGCTTTTACGGTGACGATCCTCCTTCGCGCCCTGAAGCACTTCGAACGCTATGTTAAGTTGCGCGTGTGTTAGCTGGTATACTTCCATTCATCTGACACCTCCGTAAGATCAACATCCCACGATTCCAAGTTTCGCAATACCGAACTCCTTTGAACATCCGTCATACGGTCAAGATTAGCTAGTAACCATGCAACTTGTGGTTCTGTAGGCTCATCGAATCCAAATGCATGACATCCAGAGTTGCCTTCTTTTTCGACCCATGGGTAACATCCAAATTTTATAAAACAAGGTACATGGTTACTGTCTCCGCTTACGAATCTTTTTCAGAGGAACTGTCGCACTTGGTTTGACAATCCGCCGTATTATATAAGTAAGTAACATCAGCTAATATATTACCGCCACATAATCGCTGGTTTCGCCGTTATCCGAAACGTGGAATCCTTAAGGGCTAATTGGTCGTTTTGAGGGATAAAATCGACGTAAAGGTGAAAATTCCGATGACGAATGTAGTGCCTAGGAGGAAGATTGATTGCACGAAAAGATATAAACTCCCAGCCGTATGGATATGCAAGTCCCTGTTCTACGATAAAAGTTGAGTCTGCCTGCATTAGTGGGTCTGCCGGATTGTCCGGATAAAGCTTAATTCGAAAACCTTGATGTCTTAAGAAGTGATTTGGGAAGTTGTAGGAACGAAGTCTTGCTAAGTTTCGGCTTTCATCAATCCACTCCAAATTAAACGTAGCATCCATTTTACCTGAATCACTGCTATTCATATGGATTGGGTCGAGTTCCCCAAGAAAGTTTCGATGACGGATAAACCTATCCGGATAGTTAAAGGATCCAAAAGTACGCCAAGCCATAATATCCCCTCCTAGTTTCAAATGTTCCTAAATATGTATATGCGGATGTATATTCTTAAGATAATTGTCCATACAGATTTAGAGGAGTCCAAGCAATGAAGGGGCTGTCCAGAAAGTCCATTTCCCAATCATTTTCTACAAAAGTAAAACCCCAAGAATGCTGATATTACGGCATCTTGGGGTTTTCTTTTTTGAGTTGTCGGGCTGGAATACCACTTTTCGGACAGGTCTTTTCAGGCTGTCGAGAAAGTCTTTCGACAGCTTTTTATGCTAATTTTGTTTAATACGACACCGCGTTAATGTTATATAATATAGGTAACTATTTCATGGAACGGACGGTGTTGGTATGCTGCGATCTTCTCGAAACAACAATCCTTTGAGTTGGTTTCCCTGGAAGAACTGGTACCTCAAGATCATTTACTTCGCAAAGTGGACAAATATATAGACTTCTCCTTCATAAGTCACCCACCCTATAAAATAGTAAAGAGCAGCAAGCGCTCCTCTACTTCACACGTTTAATCAGATTCAACGTTATAGTCTTCAGCACCTCCGATGATGCACTAAGCATCACTTCGGCGATCCAACGCTCCTTAGTCGGTTTATTGAGAAGTGAGTGTAGGAATCGTTCCTTAGCCGACATCACATCATCCCCTGCTCTTTCATGGATAGCCATCCGTCGCGACCAACAACTACGTGGTCCAGCATGGTAATACCGATAATCTTCCCTGCCTCCACAAGTCGCTGGGTAACATTAATGTCATTTGGGCTAGGTATGACTTCACCGCTAGTACACTATCAGTTTTAAAAAAGTAAATGAAAATGGTAGAATAGAGTCAAAACCCAAAAGAGGTAATGACAATGAAAAACCAAAGGTATCGCGTAGAGTTAACGGAAACGGAACGAAAAACCTTACAATCTCTGGTTTCGAAAGGCAAAGCCACTGCCCGCTCCATCCGGCGTGCTCAGATTCTACTTTGGGCAGATGAACAGTATCCGATTGGCAAGATGAAGGATCTGGAGATCGCCAAGCAACTTCAAGTGCATACCAATACCGTGCATCTGGTACGTAAAATGTTTGCGCAGCAAGGGCTACACGCTGCAATCGAAAGAAAAAAACGGTTGACCCCGCCCAATCCACCCAAAATAACGGGTGAGCTCGAAGCTCAAATCATTGCCCTGAGTTGTAGCGAACCCCCGGAAGGAAGAAGCCGCTGGTCGCTACGTCTTTTGGCGGACAAAGCCGTGGAACTGAAGTACATCGACAGCCTTTCCTACGACACGGTGGATCGTATTTTAAAAAAACGAACTCAAGCCGCATCTTCGTAAGTGCTGGTGTATTCCACCAGAGAAGAACGCAGCATTTGTAGCGGCGATGGAGGATGTGTTGGAGGTCTACCGACTTCCTTACGATGCTTCATGTCCCGTGATCTGCATGGATGAGAAACCCTATCAACTACTGAATGATGCCCGAGACCCCATTCCGATGAAACCTGCGAAACCAGAGCGCCGGGATGCGGAATACGTAAGACAGGGGACGTGCAGCATTTTTATTTTCACCGAACCGTTAGCCGGGTGGCGACAGGTAGATGTACGCCCTCAGCGTACACGAGTGGAATGGGCACAGCAGATTCAGGAACTGCTGGATGTCCACTACAAAGAAGTACCCAAAATCCGCTTGGTGATGGATAACCTGAATACGCACTCGATTGCTTCGCTGTATCAAGCGTTTGAGCCCGAAACCGCTCGTCGTTTAGCAAAGCGTTTGGAGATTCACTATACACCGAAACACGGAAGCTGGCTGAATATAGCTGAAATTGAACTTAGCGTCATGACACGACAATGTTTAGGGCGCCGAATCCCATCCATCTCCGAATTGGCTAGCGAACTCAGCGCGTGGGGACGTACACGAAATGAATCTCAAAAGGGTGTAGACTGGCAATTTTCAACGGCTGATGCCCAGATAAAACTAAAACGGTTATATCCACAATTTAAAGACTGATAGTGTACTAGTGCCATTATTTATGTTCCAAGCAGAGAACATTTATGAGGATTGGAATAACGAACTTTTGTACTGATAGGGGTTGATCATCATCGCATCATACACCAAAATCAAAGCAAACAACAAACAGGGTTATAAATGGATTTGTACCATAGATGGTCCGCCTGACCCTGTAACAGGCAAACGTCGACAAATCCCACGCCGCGGCGATACTAAGAAGGAAGCATTTGACCGTGCAGATGCTGTGCTCAAAAAGCTAAAAGATGGAATAGATACTAAAAAAGTAAAAAAGCTCACATTTGAAGAGGTTGCCTGGGAGTGGTTGATAACATATTCCAAAAGAAAGATCAAACGCGGTACAGTAAGAGTAAGAGAGAAAGAAATAAAAATACTGTTAAAATATTTTGCTAAAACAATCATTGATAAATTTACACATCGACAATACCAAAACGCTCTGAATGATTTAGACGACAAAGAATATGCTCGGACAACGATAGAAGGTGTACATGTCACGGCAAATATGATCATGAAATATGCAATAAAACATAAGATGCGAAATGACAATCCATGTACCGGCGCTATTATCCCCGAGAAAGTCTTAACTGTAGAGGAACTTGAGAATACTTCTATTGAGGATGAGTATTTAGAGAAAAATGAACTAACTGAATTTCTTGAAGCGGCTTATCAATACGGTTTGCCAATGGATTTAGAAAGGTTTTACTTACTTGCTTTTTCTGGGATGCGTTCTGGGGAATTATGTGCTTTAAAATGGCCAGATATAAATTTCGATACAAATCAAATCCGTATAACCAAAACGTTATATAACGAACGGAACAACATGAAACTCTACGATCTAGTTACTCCAAAAACTAAAGGTTCAGTTCGGACCATCCATATAGATGAGAGTGTAATCAATTTGCTTAAGAATCTTCAAGAGAGACAAAATGAAATCATGGGCGAAGCTAAAAAGCTCATTTCGGATTTTCATGATGCAAACTTCGTATTCTGTCGAGACAATGGATACCCATTCATTCAAAAGAACGTCATAATACGAATGGAGAGGCTACTCAAAAAAACATCAATTAAAAAAGAAGCCACCCCTCACATATTCAGGCACACGCACATCAGCATGCTCGCTGAAGCTGGAGTAGATCTAAAAACAATCATGCAAAGAGCCGGTCATGATGACCCCGAGACCACCTTGAGAATTTATACTCACGTTACGCAGAAAATGAGAAAAGATGCGAATGAAAAAATACGAATACACTTCGCAGATATATTGAACTTCAATTTCCACAACATGAGCGAAAAATCTGAGATGGTTTTGCAAGAAATGTGATTTTTATGTGATTTTATAGAAAAAGGCTCCCTCTCGGGAGCCTTATAAATAGCGGTATTACAGGGTTCTCAGGCCCTTTGTTACATCATTCCGCCCATTCCACCCATACCGCCCATGTCAGGAACGCCAGCAGCGCCTGCAGGTTCTGGTTTGTCAGCGATAACCGCTTCGGTAGTCAGGAACATAGCTGCTACGGAAGCAGCGTTTTGCAGTGCGTAACGAGTTACTTTTGCAGGGTCAACGATACCAGCGTCGATCATGTTTACCCAGTCGCCAGTAGCTGCGTTAAAGCCTACGCCAACTTTTTCGCGTTTCAGACGCTCAACGATTACGGAGCCTTCTTCACCCGCGTTAGCAGCGATCGTGCGGATTGGAGCTTCCAGAGCGCGCAATACGATGTTCACGCCTGTTTGCTCGTCGCCTTGCAGTTCAACGGCTGCAACAGCGCTGTATACGTTCAGGAGCGCTACACCACCACCGGATACGATACCTTCTTCAACCGCAGCACGGGTTGCGTTCAGGGCATCTTCGATGCGCAGTTTGCGTTCTTTCAATTCTGTTTCAGTAGCCGCACCGACTTTGATAACTGCTACACCGCCGGACAATTTAGCCAGACGCTCTTGCAGTTTCTCTTTGTCGAACTCGGAAGTCGTTTCTTCCAGTTGTGTACGGATTTGGCTAACACGAGCGTCGATGTCGGCTTTGTTACCAGCGCCGTCAACCACAATCGTATTTTCCTTCGTGATACGCACTTGACGTGCTGTACCCAGTTGATCTACGGAAGCAGTTTTCAGGTCCAGACCCAGTTCTTCCGTGATCACTTGACCACCTGTCAGGGCAGCGATATCTTGCAGCATTGCTTTGCGACGGTCACCAAAGCCTGGAGCTTTAACAGCTACAGCGTTGAATGTACCACGCAGTTTGTTAACAACGAGCATAGCCAGCGCTTCGCCTTCGATGTCTTCAGCGATCAGCACGAGCGGCTTGCCTTGTTGTACGATTTTCTCAAGCAAAGGCAAAATTTCTTGTGTATTCGTGATTTTTTTGTCTGTGATCAGGATATATGGATTGTCCAGCACAGCTTCCATTTTGTCCGTATCTGTAATCATGTACGGGGAAATGTAGCCACGGTCGAACTGCATACCTTCAACCACTTCCAGCTCAGTTGCAAAACCGCGGGATTCTTCAACAGTGATAACACCGTCTTTACCCACTTTTTCCATAGCTTCAGCGATCAGTTCGCCTACTTCGTCGTCAGCAGCGGAAATACCAGCTACTTGTGCAATGGATTGTTTGCTTTCGATTGGCTTGGAGATCGCTTGCAGTTCAGCAACAGCTGCTTTAACCGCTTTGTCGATCCCTTTACGGATACCGATCGGGCTTGCACCAGCAGTTACGTTTTTCAAACCTTCTGTGATGAGGGCTTGAGCCAAAACAGTAGCGGTTGTCGTACCGTCACCAGCTACATCGTTGGTTTTGGTTGCTACTTCTTTAACCAGTTGAGCGCCCATGTTTTCGAAAGCGTCTTCCAGCTCGATTTCTTTTGCAATCGTTACACCGTCATTTGTGATGAGCGGGCTACCGAATTTTTTCTCCAGAACAACGTTACGGCCTTTCGGTCCGAGTGTTACTTTAACAGCGTTAGCCAATGCATCTACCCCACGAAGCATGGAGCGACGAGCGTCTTCACTAAATTTAATGTCTTTTGCCATTTGCGATAAACCTCCCATGGATTATGAATGATTTGTTCGATTCCTATATTCAGGTCTTGTCCGGATTCCGGTTAACCAATGATCGCGTGGATATCGCTTTCTTTCATAATCAAATATTCTTTACCTTCATATTTGATTTCCGTTCCAGCGTATTTAGAGAAGATTACACGGTCGCCTTCTTTTACTTCCAGAGGAATGCGGGCACCGTCTTTCAATGCGCCTGCGCCAACCGCGATAATTTTGCCTTCTTGCGGCTTTTCCTTAGCAGAGTCAGGAAGTACGATTCCGAAGGAAGTCGTTTGTTCTTGCTCAATTGCTTCCACCAATACGCGTTCACCCAAAGGTTTGATCATGAAAAAATAGCCTCCTTATTAAGTGTTTTATTCCGTTATACGGTTGTTATGTTGTATGTATTAGCACTCGACACTCGTCAGTGCTAACAACCAACTTTATGATACTCAACTTGAGATTGAATTTCAAGTCCCTGATGTATTTTTTATGGGAATTTTTATGGACGGCCCTTCTCGATTATATCCATCTGTCCTAAAAATAACCGTTACCTCAGGCTAATGGTTATTTTTAGGGCAGCTATGCTGCTATTTTTTATGATCTGTTTTCAAGACAGCTAAGCTGCTGCTTTTCATGATCTACAAATGGTTATGATCTGTCAATCCCTGATCTTCATGGTCTGCAAGTTGCCATGTAGCTCCAGAACCCTAAGATACCGTTTTGCACGGAAATTCGGGTTCTACCTGTTACCGCTCCGGTGCTACACGCAGTTGTGCCTCCCGTTCTTCGTCTGCACGCAGTTGCCTGCGGTACACCACTGCCGACATATACACACTCACTTCATACAGCACCAGTAACGGGATCGCCACCAGGAAGTCGGAGATAAAATCCGGGGGAGTTATGACGACAGCGACAAAGACAAGCAAAAAATAAGAAATTTTCCGCCATTTGCGAAGCCTCATCGGAGTGAGTACCCGAATTCCCGTCAGGAACATGATGAGTAGCGGCAATTCAAACAACAGAGCCACAGGCAGCACAATATTAAACATGAAGGTGAAATATTGGGCGATGCCATACGTTTCATGCAGTCCCATACTTTTGGTGACAGACGACGTAAACTGAATCGCCATCGGGAAAACAATAAAATAGGCAAAAGCTGCACCAATCACAAACAGCAGCAGCACATAAGGCACATACCGCAAAGTCGCATTCCGTTCTTGCGGTCGCAAGCCTGGACTAACAAACTTCCACAGCTGGTAGCATGCAAACGGCAGTGCAACCGCAATTCCGATCAGCATGGCGATCTTCATATAGATGCCTATTCCGTCCCAGAAGGAAAATGCATTCAGCTGAAAAGCCTGCGCCGAACCGGAGCGAATAAGCCAGTCATAGACAGGACCTGCGGCGAATAAACCACCAGCCAGTGCCAGAACAAATACAATCAGCACATAAATGATTCTACGACGTAGCTCGCCCAGATGCTCCATGAGCGGCATTTCATGCTCTGGTGGGGTCAAACTCGCTCCTCCTTTCTGGATCGGACGCAGCTGCGCCTCCTAAAAAATAAAGCCCTTCCCTGGAGAAGAGGCTCTTCTTGAAATTGTAAAAGGCATCAAAAATGAAACTAACCTAAGATAACCGTTTATCCTCCGGCTGGGGCTGCACTTCTGAAGCCGTCGTCTGGGATGCTTTGGCCGTACTATCCTTACTGTCTTTGCGTTCAGTCCGCTGGTCTTCAGACAAAATGTCACGTGCTCCGTTTTTAAACTCACGGAATGTACGCCCCACAGCGCGACCCAGCTCAGGCAGCTTGTTCGGACCGAATAGCAGCAGCGCCAGAATAATTAACAAAATATAACCCGGTGCTCCGATATTAGGCATGAGCGTTATCCTCCTTATGTTGACGGGCAAAAACTAAAAACAAGAAACAGCATCTGGTATACAGACGCAGAAACAACCATGGGTACCCTACTTGTCCGTTGTATGTTTCTTGTATAGTTAGCCCGCATACAGTCATGTAAATTCTTACGGATATCATACCACACTCGACGTGCTGCCTTCTACCGGAACTGGCCTGTCACCATAAGAAGCGCCTCTGGCAATTGATCCATAATAGCCGCCAAATTTTCATGCACGCCCTTGGGCGTTCCCGGCAAATTCACGATCAGCGTACGCCCCCGGATCCCTACGATTCCACGAAAAAGCATGGCCGCCGGATTTTTCTGCATCACAATCATACGCATCGCTTCCGCCATGCCGGGCACTTCCCGTTCCACGACCCGCCGAGTCGCCTCGGGTGTCACATCACGGATTGCCAGCTCGGTTCCGCCCGTCGTCAGCACCAGGTCTGCATGAAAATAATCGGTCATTTCGATTAAAGCCGCAATAATTTCATCCGGTTCATCGGGAACGATCCGGTACTCCACAATCTCTCCGCCCAGCTCTTCTTCGATGAGTTCCCGGATGACCTGTGCGCTTGTATCCTCACGCTCTCCCCTCGCCCCTTTATCACTGGCTGTCAGGATCGCCGTTTTCCACACCATAAGATCACCCTTCTCCTATCATGAAAGAATACTTTCTCTTCTGAAAATCAGAAACAGCTACGCTGCATTCTCCACTACATCACAGTACCCTCTCGGCGACATGTTGTCTATGTCAAGGTTCCCGGTGGTCCTCCCTTTGGAAATCCCCATGCTTGCCACCTGTTTTCGATTGCAGCATGGTAGGGCCGATGATCATATCTTTTTGCAGCGCCTTGCACATATCATACACGGTTAACGCTGCGGCTGAAGCCGCTGTCAAAGCTTCCATTTCCACACCTGTCTTGCCCTCAGTCTTCACTTCGGCTTCAATATGAAGCACATCATGTCCATTATCGGAAAACGTAATATTCACGCCCGTCAGGGCCAGCGGATGGCACATCGGAATCCAGTCCGACGTTTTTTTCGCGCCTTGAATCCCGGCGACCTGGGCCACAGCAAGAACATCGCCCTTGCCGATCCTACCCTCTTTCACAGCCGTGAGTGTAGCCGGATTCATCGTAATCCGCGACACGGCGACTGCTGTACGAACCGTGGACGCTTTGCCCGAAATATCCACCATACGAGCTCGTCCCTGTTCGTTAAAATGAGTAAAGGAATCCACGACTCCCTCACAGCTCCTTTCACATGCCGACTTCGCTTCATTCATCGTTTGTTTTTTCTGATTTTGCAATATCGCAATGTATGGGACCTTCCGGGGTAAAAAGCACATCCACCCTCAAATCCCCCGGCTCCATGGGTACCTGCTCCTGCAATTGTCCCGGCAGCAACAGCGAAACATAAAGCGGACCTGCATTACCGTTGGCACGCTTCTCTGCTTCTACCTGTACGGTGAAACGATCATAGTAGCCTCCGCCGTAGCCGATTCTGCCCCCATGACGATCAAAAGCCAATCCCGGCACGACAACCCAGTCGATTCCCGACCACATTTCAGGCGCCCATTGATCGCATGTGGGCGCAGGCTCAGGAATGTTCCACATGCCAGGCACGATATCGCTGTGCTGCCCCATCTGCCTCAGCTCCATGGTCCGGGTTACCGGGTCCACTCTGGGAGCCAGCACACGGTCCCCCCGTGACCAGCAATGCTCGATAAAGGGAGTCGTAGAAAACTCGCTGCCAAAAGAAAGATAGCTAAATACCGTCAGCCTATCTCCGTTTCTGTCTATTCTAAGCTGCTCCCATGCCTCAATTGCATGCCGACAGGCCACAGCCGATGCCTCCTGCCGCGTCAGCGGGTCCATGGAGTCCCGCGCCTCCCGTTGCTGCAAGCGCAGCGCGTTTTTCACACTCCAGACATCCAAAGAATATCCGTCCTCCCGCACAATCGTCGATAATGCTTTAAAACGTTACTATTTGTCCAATTGTCAGTAAGTCTTGTACCTTGCAAGCTTTTTTCATTTTTTTTCAGTTCTCGTTTAAGTTTATCATTGTTTATACAAATTGACTACACGCGGCTCAAGGGTTTACAGGGTGATAGCAGTGCATTAGTGGGTATTTTCATGTAAACTGGAAGGAAGACACCCTGCGGAGGAAGCGGGGAAAACTGTGCATAATGTAATGGAGGAACGATACGCGATGCTATTGCAAGTAACTGGAATTACGAAATCCTACGGAATTGAGCCCGTTCTGGACGGGATTAACCTTCAAATATTGGAACGTGAACGCATTGGACTGGTAGGTGTGAACGGCGCGGGCAAATCGACATTGCTCAAAATCATCGCTGGAGAACTATCATATGACGGTGGACAAATTTTCAAGGCGAAGGAGACCAGCATTGGTTATTTGGCACAAAACAGCGGCTTGAACTCCGACCGATCCATCTGGGCAGAAATGATGCTTGTATTCACTCCACTGATCGAAGCCGAGCGGGAACTGCGGCAGTTGGAGCAGGAAATCGCCGACCCCGCCAATGCGCAGAACGAGAAGCGCTATGCAGATCTGCTGGAAAGATATGCGAGAAGGTCGGACTGGTTCAAGGATCACGGCGGCTATGAAATGGAGACCCGTATTCGCAGCGTGCTTCATGGTATGGGCTTTGGCTCGTTTGCACCGGAAACGCCTGTATCCACACTGAGCGGTGGACAGAAAACACGTCTCGCGCTGGCCCGCATCCTGCTGCTCGCCCCTGACGTACTCATGCTGGATGAGCCGACCAACTATCTGGACATTCAAACGCTGACCTGGCTGGAAGATTATTTGCGCGGCTATTCTGGCTCGTTGCTGGTCGTATCCCATGATCGTTATTTTCTCGACAGACTGGTGACCACCATTATTGAAATCGAGCGTCATCGTTCGACCCGGTATACAGGTAACTACAGTCGATATATGGAGCTGAAAGCTGCCGAGTACGAAACCAATCTCAAGCACTATGAGAAGCAGCAAGGGGAAATTGCCCGTCTGGAGGCATTCGTACAACGCAATATCGTACGGGCTTCCACGACCAAACGCGCCCAGAGCCGCCGCAAGCAGCTGGATAAAATGGATCGAATGGATCGGCCGATGGGGGATCTGAAAAAAGCCCATTTTTCCTTTGAAACAGCTTATATGTCAGGGAAGGAAGTACTGGAGGTACGCGACCTCTCCGTGGCCTATGAAGGTAAGAAACCGTTATTTCAGCATGCATCCTTCGACTTAAAACGCGGCGATACCGTTGCGCTGATTGGTCCGAACGGAATTGGAAAATCGACGTTGCTCAAATGCCTGACCGGAACGTTAAAGCCTGCTGCCGGGTCGATTCACTGGGGCACAAAAATCAAAATCGGCCTGTATGATCAGGAGCAAACGAACCTGAACCCGGCCAATACGGTGCTGGAGGAGCTATGGAGCGAGTACCCCCATATGGAGGAGGCACGAATTCGCACAGTGCTGGGTAACTTCCTGTTCAGTGGTGACGATGTACTGAAAAAGGTAGCTACTTTAAGCGGCGGTGAAAAGGCTCGCGTCTCTCTCGCCAAGCTGATGCTGCGCGAAGCCAATGTGCTGATTCTCGATGAGCCTACCAACCATCTCGACCTGTTCAGTAGAGAAGTGCTGGAGGCTGCCCTAATCGACTATGACGGCACGCTGCTGTTCATCTCCCATGACCGTTATTTCCTTAACAAAATGGCGGAACGTGTCATTGAGCTTCATCCTGGAGGAATAGAACATTTCCTGGGGAATTATGATGACTATGTAGACAAAAAGCAGGAGCTGGCGGAAATTGCGCAAGAAGCTCTGGAGGCCAGTCAGGCAACAGGCAGCAAAGCATCGTCTGTATCCGCAACGGTCGAGACAACACCCAAAACAGGTGCAGCAGCCTATGCCGCAGACAAACAAGCCAAGAGCGAGGAACGCAGTCGACAGCGCAAGCTGGAGACACTGGAAAATCAAATCAAAGAGCTGGAAGAACAAATTACCGGGCTGGAGGAGCAAATGACTCTGCCAGAGGTTTATCAGGATTACACGGCGCTTCAGGATATTCAGGCACAACTTGACGCACGCAAGCAGGAATTGACAGCAACCTACGCATCATGGGAGGAACTGTTAGAGGAGTAAGATCTGCTTCACAATTATGGCCTTAAAAATTTCACATTTGCCCCATTCGTCTTTTTATACACAAAGATATCCACAGAATATGTGCATGAAATGTATTGAAAAATGGCCTTTAGGGCCATTTTTTTATTGATAAAAAGCCATTTTCATATGAAAACCAAATTTATCCACCCTTTTATCCACATTATCCACAGATTTCTCAAAACCTAAAGATGCAAAATGCCCCCTGTTCTTGCATCCCAAAAAAGTCTTAAGCTGCTTGCTTCGAGCTTGATTATCCACATTTCGGACGGGATATGTGGATAACTTTGTTCACAACTTGACAAATCATATCATTGTTCGGGGAGTATTAAATTTCAGATTTTTTTGATGAATGCTGAAAAATCGTGCAACATCATGACGAATGTTGCGGGAGAATTAGACAGTAAAATTCCCCGGCTCAAATTCCTGTATTTATGCCTCTTGAATTTTATATATAGAGATGTATACGTATTTTTCGAATTTAGCTTATATATTACATAAAAAGACACGACCCAAATGAGTCGTGTCCCTATCCACTTTCTTCACTTACCTTCTACTCACTAGCCAATGCCTCTCCAATTAAGATTGGACGGACCACTCTTCCAGAGACAGCCCGGGATCGGCTTTCATGTCCAGCGAGGTGAATTCGCCACGCTTCCACTTGGCGAAAGCTGCCGCACCAATCATGGCTGCATTATCCGTACAATATTTCATAGATGGTACTAGCAACTCAATACCTTCACGCTCGCAACGTTCGCGAAGTGCCGTCCGCAGTCCGCGATTGGCGGCAACACCGCCACACAGCAGCAGTTGCTTCGCGCCGTATTCACGCATAGCACGAATCGCTTTTTCTACCAGCACCTCCACGACCGACTCTTGAAAGCCTCTTGCGATAGCTCCGGCATGAACAGTTTCTCCGCGCATTTTCGTCTGGTTGATCACATTCAATACCGCCGATTTCAAGCCGCTGAAGCTAAAATCATAAGAATCCGGCTCCAACCATGCACGCGGCAAGGTGATAGTTTCCTCCGATTCATGAGCCACTCGGTCTACGTGCGGACCACCGGGATACGGAAATCCAATAGCACGGGCTACCTTGTCGTAGGCTTCCCCAACCGCATCATCCCGTGTGCGGCCAATCAGGTGAAAATGACCCTCGGACTCCATCCATACCAGCTCCGTGTGCCCACCCGATACGACCAGAGCAATGCATGGATATACGATTTTATGCTCCAACTGATTTGCATAAATATGTCCTGCGATATGATGGGTTCCGATCAACGGCTTGCCGAACGCCATGGCGGCGCTCTTGGCGGCAACAATGCCCACCAGCAGCGCACCAACCAGTCCCGGTCCTTGCGTCACGGCAACCGCCGAAAGCTCGCGGGGCGTAATTCCCGATGCTTGCATGGCCTCGTCCAGCATGTAGGTAATGCTCTCCACATGCTTGCGGGATGCCACCTCTGGCACAACTCCGCCAAAGGCTTTATGTGTTTCAATCTGACTGGAAATCAGGTTAGAAAGCACCTCGGTGCCATTTTTCACGACGGACACAGCTGTCTCGTCGCAACTCGTCTCCACTGCCAGTATATAGCAAGGCTCGCCAGAGGCGGCGCCTGTACCTGCTTTTTCCTCTTGCGTCATTGCTTCTGCACGCTTCCTTCCTGTTCACCGGATGCCCCATGTGCGGGAAGATCCGCCCACATGATCACGGCATCCTCGTTATTATCCGAATAATAGCCCTTACGGACGCCCGCTGGCTTAAAGCCTTTTTTCTCATACAAGCCCTGAGCAATCCGATTCGTCACCCGTACCTCCAGCGTCATGCGTTCCATCCCCAGATAAGAGGCCGTTTGCATTAGCTCGTCCAGCAGCTTATCTCCAAGCTTGCGCCCGCGATAGGCCTCACGAACGGCAATATTCGTAATATGAGCCTCGTCCATAATCGTCCACATCCCTGCGTAGCCGATGGCCTGTCCGTTCAGCTCCATAATCATATATTTAGCAAAATGATTCATCGTCAATTCATTGCGGAACGCTTCTTCCGTCCACGGTAGCGTGAACGCTTCATGCTCAATCGCCAGCACATCGGGAATATCATCCAGCTGCATCAGTCGAAACTCCAGCTTTTCTTCCCGTTGTATGTTCTTTGCCATGTTGTTCACCGCTCTCTTCAGCGCTGACGAAGCAGATTGGCTTCCGCCTCCGCCAACTGGGTATAGTTTGGAACCAGCGTATGTAACTCGTCATGTTCCTGACGAAGCAGCTTATCCGCCCCAAGGCGGCCAACCCATCTTCCTTCCAGCTCATACGGTACGATACGAAGCTCGCTCCATGCACGCAGGCGCTCGGCTGTTTCTGCGTGAACCGCCGTTTCACCGACCAGCCAAATGACCGCAGGGCGCTGTTCGGACGGCAAAGCCTCCAGCCGTTGCAGCAGGTCCTCAGTCCAAGTGGCCATCAATCGGATCTCATCCGGTTCCAGACGCTGCGGAATCCCGGTATTGCCGTCCACATTCGCTGCGAACAAGCCTGTGTAAACCTGTCCGCGCCTTGCATCCAGCACTGGAACAATCCAGTCTGCCGCCTGCTCTCCGGGCGAGTGTATACTTGCTAACTCACTTCCAGCTTCTTGCCCCTGCGACTCGGTGCCACGGCTCCAACCGCCCCAGGCCAGCGCCTGCAAAGTGGATACGGATGTCACCGGGACTCCCCAGGCCCAAGCAAGTGTTTTCGCTGCGGTCACCGCAATGCGAATGCCTGTGTAAGACCCCGGTCCCACACCCACCGCAATGCCGTCCACATCATCTCGTGTCAGCCCGTCTTCGTTCAGAAGCCGTTCCAATTCGGAAATCACGTGCACCGAGTGATTGCGTTCGCCATAGACATTGCTTTCTCCCAGTAACTCTTTTCCGTTCATCAGAGCGGCCGCCATCACGGTCGTCGCTGTATCTAACGCCAAAAACCGCTCACGCGGCTTTACATTCTCATCTGTATGCTCTCTTTGCATGCTTCAAACTCCATTCTCCCGCAAACTGCGGCACCATTGTTCATAAGGCTCGCCGTACCCGGTAAGGTGAATCAAGCGCTCCTCCACATCCGTTGTTTCTATATACATGTGAAGCCGCTGCTCCGGCAACATATCTGGTATAATACTGCCCCATTCGACCAGACATACGCCTGTCCCGTAAAAATATTCGTCCAGCCCAAGATCCTCTGCCTCATCCTGTGTAATACGGTACACATCCATATGGTACAAGGGCAATCGGCCTTCATACTCCTTAATGAGCGTAAAGGTGGGGCTGTTTACGATACCCGGGACACCCAGATGACTGGCAAAGGCTTTGGAAAAAGCGGTTTTGCCCGCTCCCAGGTCTCCATCCAGCACGATCACCGTTCCGGGAACCGCTTTGGCTGCCAAAAACCCTGCCAAAGTCCCGGTCTGAGCCTCTCCGGCAGAACGGAACGTAAACTGTTCCTGCGAAATTTTCATATATTTTAATCACCTTTCGTCCGAATCGGACCGTGCCAACTTGTCCTTTATTATATAGTTCACCTTATGTCGCCGCAAGGCATGAAGACATGCTATTGTAAGATAGATGAAACATACAGGGAGGGAATCGAAACGATGGGACAAAACGTTTTACTCATAATTGACGTGCAGCAAGCTATGTTTATGTATGATGAGAAGCTGTACCGAGAGCAGGAAGTTGTAGAGCATTTGCAGCAGCTTTTGACCAGAGCCAGAGCTGCAGGTACACCGGTGATTTTTGTGCAGCATACCGATGAAGCGGATGAGGATTTCCGGGAAAACAGTGTAGGCTGGGCCATAGCCGATGCAGTGCGTCCCCTTCCCCATGAGCGAATTGTCCGTAAAACATCCTGGGACAGCTTTTACCAAACCGAATTGGACAATGTGCTCAAGGAACTGGGAGCTGATCGGCTCATCATTGCGGGGATGCAAACCGAGTTCTGCCTCGACACGACCTGTCGGAACGCCTACAGTCTGGGGTACCAGAATAATGTGCTTGTGTCGGATGCGCACAGTACATTTAATAGTAAAGTGCTGAGTGGCGAACAAATCGTTGCACACCACAATGAGATGCTCGGTAATCGTTTTGTACGTTTGCTTGCAACGGAGGCTGTACATTTTTAATATGAATCATTCTGATTTTAAGGCATGTATGATAAAATAATAGAGCGAGTCACCCGCCAAAAGTTTCTCGCTCAGAGGTCGATTGCTTTCAAGCAGTCGGCTTTTTTACATTTGTATAGAAGATCCGATTGTATTGGTTGATGAGTTCGTCGAGAAGCATAGATTGCTTGAGCACACGTGCATCATCCAATCCGTGTTCTTTTTGAAGATCGTAGAGCTTCTGTCTGTTCTTTTCCAAGCGATATCGTAAAATTTCTTGCTTTTTCATCACAATTCCTCCTTTTATGATCTTAGTGTAAGAGGTTATTTCTATTATGAGGATGAATAAATTCAGAAAAAATGTCCGATTTATAGAAAAAAGACCAGCTTGAGCTGGCCTTTGATTAAAGTTAACATTTAGCATAAGATTATCAGTCGCTAACGAATAATATCAACAAATCACTAATTCACGATGAATCTGGCTGGCTGAGTATATAAAGCTTGATTAACTCAATAAGAGTAAAAAAAAGACCCCGTGTGGGGTCTTGAAAATTATCTCTAACTGTAACATTGGTTGTTTGAGTGTCAGAGCTTTTAGTGATAATCAGTAAGTATTTGATATTTTTTTTCTCTACTGATATTACCTTGTTGCTCTCGACTTCAGTTATTTCCCATCCCTCACCTTTGAGTTTTTCTTGATATGAAGCATTAAAATTTTCAAAGGACTGAGGAATTTTATAGTTCTTTAAATCTCTAGCAGATTTTTCATCGACTTCGATGGCAGTGCTGGGAACAGGTAAATTGTTAAGTTCCTGAACATTTTCATATTCAGTACTAACCTCCTTGGTCGAACTGTCTGTTACATTTGAGCATGATGCAAGGATTATTAATAATACTAAACAAATCAAGCGCATAAAACACCTCAGTCATTTGGGCTTCTTTTTGCAGTACTCATTTTCCATGCATAAACCTTGTACCCATTTGAATACCAAGTAGATAAGGGAGCGTCTTTTCTATCTGTTGTATGCTGAGTCAAAAAGAAACGGCCATTCGTAAACTCAGTTATAATAGCTGTATGATCGATGTCACCATCATTATTGAAGTCAGCATTTACTGGGTCTCCCATTGACATATCGTTTGTAATAGATGCTAATTTAGCTCTATACTTCCAGTGATTATAGAAATTATTTGCCCCCCCCCCCAGCTATGAGATGGTTTAAAGGGGGAGCCATTTCTAAAGTACCAAGCATCATCACCAGTTAAATATAAACCATCCCATTCCAGCATACCACCAGCGTATAATGCCTGTGAAACAAAGTTGGTGCAGTCATTCCAACATGCTCTACTTACAGAACAACCAAAATAATCGGCGTAGTACTTAGAGTAAGTTGGATTACGGTCATCCCACCATTTGTAAGCATAGTCTCTTGCATTAACTGAACTGTATCCATTTGCATATCTTAACGGTTTTATGTCCGCCTTTTCTTGATAAACTGAGGCTTCAACAGTTGTAGGAGCCTCAACTGTTGAAGCCTCAGATAAGGATACTGGTACAAGTTCCAACAGTTCCGCTAAGTCTTTCTCATTAATGGACTTTGCATATAATTTTGATTTAAGGTTATTAATAATCTTATTTTTCTCAGCGTTTTCGTATAAATCCACAAACTTAACTAGCTTCACAATCTCTTGTCTGTCAGACTCTGAAAAGTCATCAAGTGATACCCCTAATGACTTTATAAATCTTTGATATTCAATGTTGTCGAGATCTTGATTGATTTTAATATTTTTTTCTGCAATATACTTTTCTACAATATCAAAAGCTTTAGCATATTGTTTTAAGGCTTCGTCTTTTGTAACATTTGTTTCTTTAAGGGTATTGATTCTTAGTTCGGTTTTTCCTTGCACAATGTTATCTACCAATGTAGAAAAAGACGAATTGGGTTTAGCTTTTGACGTCAATTCCTTTTCTACGTCTGCTGATGCAGGCGATGCTATGAATGAGGTGGTTAAAAAAGAAATAACAAGTATCGGACTAACAATTTTATTTATAAATTTTAACATAATTGCACCCCTTTATGTTATTTATAGTATAAAGACTAGCACACAGCCGAAAATATTTTAATATGCCGTTTATATCAAAAAACGATGTCGTATTTTGTCTTTTCAGGATTATTTGTTTATTTTTGATGAATCTGATATTTCATAAAGATAGCTGTGGCTATTGAAATAAAAATATTTTATTAAATAATGATAAAATGAGTCACCCGCCAAAAGTTCCTCGCCCAAGAACGAATTTTTTACACAGTAGTTTCTTTCATGTGCTGCATAGAAGGTTCATTATACTAATTGATAAGTTTTTATCCAGAACGTTGGACTGCTTGAGCACACTAGAATTATCCGATCCATATCTTTTGCAGATTGTAGAGCTTCTTTCTGTCCGTTTCTAAGGAATGTTGCAAAATTTCTTATTTCTCATCCCAATCCCTCCTTTCACATTCTTAGTCTAAAGCGTTATTTCTAAATCTATGATGGATAAATAAAGAAAACATGTATGATATATAGAAGAAGACCAGCCCTTGAGCTGGTCCTGAATTAGAATTTAACGTTTAGCATATATTATCAACCGCTTCCATGTTTTACTTAAATAATAAAAGGCTAATTCGTGTAGAAAACGAGTAAACTGCTCAGATATGTGCTGCTGCGTATAATGTCCTACGGCTTGTTGCTGTTGTTGTATATATTCTGTAATTTCCTTTTCAAACCATTGTCTACATCTATATTAAATCGGTTCGCTGCCTCAATAATATTCACTTCTCTTTCACCTTACTTTAATTACGACCAGAGCCATAGTCTCAGTTACAGCGGACATCTGCTATGGTAAAATATAAGACGATATTTTTTTATTTATATACGGATAAGGAGATTTTGTACCCATGAACAATCCGAGTAAGCAATGGTTAGGCGGCGCAGCAATGATTATCTCTGATTACACTTGTGGCTTGCGTCTCCTCGGGAACTTCACAGGCCGACTATGACAGCTTAAATGAACGTGTGGCCGAACGTGTTCTCATTTCCAGAATGGCAAGCTGTTGACCAAGGCCCAATCAGGCCTTAACTGAGGAACTGCAATTTAATATGAAGAAAGTTTGTGATGAACTTGATAAAAGCGGATACAACTGAATTTGCTGTTCAATGGAAGACTCAGGGAAATCAAGAAACTATATACTGGCAGCTAACCCCACCCAAGGCGGCCGGAGAAACTGTACGGCAGTATTCTGCACAAGATGAGCGGTTTATTGCCGAAGCGGCAGCTTTATTACTTAGCGGAGGTACGGTGGCCTTCCCTACTGAAACGGTCTATGGCCTAGGAGCAGACGCATGCAACACCGCCGCAGTAGAAGCCGTGTTCGCCGCCAAAGGTCGACCGGCTGACAATCCTCTGATCGTGCACATTGCTGAGCGGAGCCAGCTCGAGGAACTGGTTACTGGTGTAAATAAGACTGCCGAAGCGTTAATGGATGCTTTCTGGCCGGGGCCGTTGACATTGGTGCTGCCTGTCCGGGCAGATGTCCTGTCGAAGCGCGTGACCGCCGGACTTGACACCGTCGCTGTACGGATGCCTGACCATCCCACTGCACTGGCGCTGCTGCGTGCGGCTCGCATTCCCGTAGCGGGGCCCAGCGCTAACCGCTCCGGTCGGCCAAGCCCCACATTGGCCTCTCATGTGATGGATGACCTGGCAGGTTACATCAGCGGTGTTGTGGACGATGGGGCCACAGGCGTCGGATTGGAGTCGACAGTGGTACAAGTGCAGCCTGACGGGACAGTGACCATACTGCGTCCAGGCGGTATCACGGGCGAACAGCTGGAGGCGGTAGCTGGTATTACGGTCTCTACGCAGGCTAATACGGCGGGCCCACTTCACAAAGAAGCAGCAGTCGCTCCGGGCGCTGCCAATGACGACCATTCGGCACCGCGTGCGCCGGGTATGAAATATGCCCATTATGCACCGCGCGGATGGCTCGGCCTGGTAGGCGGTGCTTCGCCGCAGCGCGTAGCGGACGCGGCTGCTGGGCTACTGCGCAATGCGGACAACAGGGGCGAGGTTACAGGACTACTTCTTTTTGAAGAACACAGATCCTTGTATGCCAAGGATGCTGCTTCCTGCGTCGTTTCTCTGGGTTCGTTATCCTCACTGGAAGAGGGGGCCCGCTTCTTGTATGCCGCGCTGCGTCGGTTCGATGAAGTGGGAGCGACCTACATTATCGCTGAGACCTGCCCGGATACCGGACTTGGCGCAGCCATCATGAACAGGCTGCTCAAAGCAGCTCGTGGTTCTCTCATTGATACCAATTGACCATACAAGAAAGCTTTACTGCTGAACACGCCTCAGCCATACCGGGCGCATATCCTCAATTCAAATAGGCAAACGCAGGCTCCTTTAGGAGTTTGCGTTTGCCTATTTGAATTGAATCTTCATTCGTTTGAACTCATAAGAAGCCGGCTAATATGAATCGTCAGGTAGATTTGCTCTTCTCGGGTCAGAATGAATTTGAACGATTTTTCAATGTATGATTTAATGACAAGCGTGCATTGATGCTCTTTGGCAAAGGTTGTACTTATATTGTCGTAGAGGAAAAAATTATCGGAGTCCAGCGGACGTTCCTCAAGTAAACGCTGCGCAAGAAATTGCAAGTGTGTCACAAAACGTGAATAGTTTATGGATTCCGTATCCAGTTCAATCCCGAAATAGTGATTGATAATTTTCAGAACATCTTTGATGAAATTCGTCATGAAGATAACGTCTTGCAGTTGCCCTTCGAGGTTTTGCGCGTTGACAATATGAAAAGCAATATTGCCGCCCTCTTCCTCCGGCAATCGGAGACCCAGTCTGGATTCGATTTCTTTCAGTGCCCGAATGCCAATTTCGAATTCCCGTGGATAGAATTTCCGCACCTCCCACAGCAGCCTGTTCTGTAGGATGATTCCCGATTTAAAGCGAATAACCGCCAGATGAAGGTGGTCTGTTAACGTGAAATACACCGAATCAATCAGCTTAGAACCCAGTGTTTTCTCCGCCATTTCCACAATTCGGCGTGTGATTTCCAGGTATTCGGCAGGTGTTTCTTCCATGAGCTTGATCAGATCTTTGGAGGTCTGGTCTTCGAGCACATAGATTTTTTCGATCTTGGAAGGATCAATGAAATTACCGATCTTGTTGCTATATCCGATAGCTTTCCCCATAACAATGATATCTTCCCCGTTCTCCTTCTCGGCAAGAACAATACTATTATTGAGAATTTTGACAATCTTCATATGTGTGGAGAACCCCCGTATCCATATAAACTCAGAACCTGCCACAGCAGGCCCTGAGCTTATTTATTCTTCTTAAAGATTATCTCCGTTACTTGCAATGACTTGCTTATACCAGTCAAAAGATTTCTTCTTCATTCGTTTGAGGCTTCCGGTGCCATCATCATGCTTGTCCACATAGACAAAGCCATAACGTTTCTTCATCTCTCCCGTTCCGAGCGACACGGAATCTATGCAGGCCCAGCTTGTGTAAGCGATCAATTCAACACCTTCGGCAATCGCCTGCTTCATTTCTTTGATGTGACCCCTCAAATAATCAATACGATAATCATCATTAATATTTCCGTCCTCGTCCACGATATCCACGGCACCCAGACCATTCTCGGCAATCATCAATGGTACCTGATAGCGATCATACAAGGTATGCAACGTATAACGCAGTCCGATAGGGTCAATCTGCCATTTCCATTCACTTTCCTGAAGGTATGGATTCTTAACACCGCCCAGCAGGTTGCCACCGGTCTGTTCCTGATTGGGATCTGAACTGACACATACGGACATGTAATAACTGAAGGATGCAAAATCCATGGTTCCGCGTCTTAAGATATCCGCATCGCCCGGTTCTTGATGAAGTGTGACCCCCTCCTGCTCAAAGAAATGCTTCGAATAGGAAGGATAATATCCGCGGTGAAGAACATCGGCACAATAATAGATTTTCATCTGCATTTCCCGGGTAGCCAGCATAATATCCTCAGGATTGCATGTCAGCGGATAAAAGGTGAAGTGAGTCAGCATGGACCCAAATTGGAAGTCCGGATTAATTTCTCTACCACGGGCTACCGTCAGCGCAGAGGCCACAAATTGATGATGGAGTGCCTGGAAGCGGAGCTGGGCATTGTCCCTTGTCAGGTCGATTGTTTCACCGTTCTCATCATAGATGATACCTCCGGCTTGATAAGCTTTTTGTGCAAGGGTAAGGCAATTGATTTCGTTAAAAGGAATCCAGTACTTCACATCATTCTTGTAGCGATTCAACAGTACCTCAGCATACCGCAAGTAATGCTGAATCATCTCCCGGCTGGCCCAACCATTAATCGTTTTGGACAGGTGGAATGGAAACTCATAATGCGCAATCGTAACGAGAGGCTCGATGTTGTATTTTTTCAGCTCGGCGAATATCCGGTCATAGAATTCAAGGCCCTTCTGATTAGGCTCCGGCTCATCTCCGTTAGGGAAAATACGCGTCCAGTTAATGGAAAGACGGAACATCTTGAATCCCATTTCGGCGAGCAATCGAATATCTTCCTTATAATGATGGTAAAAGTCAATGGCTTCATGCGTAGGATAACGTTCTGCCGGGTCAAGCTCAAGGGTAATCCTGCGTTTCTGGTGGATGGAACCGCCCGTGAACATATCCAGTGTGCTGACTCCCTTGCCGTCTTCGTTCCAAGCCCCTTCAATCTGATTGGCGGCTGTGGCTCCGCCCCAGTAGAAGCCTTCAGGAAATTGATTAGCATTATTCATATTATATTCCTCCTTTGGTTATTAATGTCATGATAGCATCGCCAGGTTGTACATTTGGCAATGATTTGCTCTTAATTTCTGTAAAACTGTCGGTATTGGTTACAATCATCATAGTAGTAGGGTCCAGGCCAAAAGCCTTGATTGCTTCAATATCGAACTCAATCAACTTGTCCCCCTTGGATACGGTATCTCCTGTTTTCACAAACGCTTTAAAGCCAGAACCCTTCATTTTCACTGTGTCTATCCCGATATGAATGAGCAGTTCTACCCCATTATCGGTTACCAGTCCCACTGCATGTTTGCTTTTATAGAGGGGGGAAATGATCCCATTCATCGGTGCGTAAAGGATGTTCTCCCCAGGCACGAAGGCAATTCCTTTTCCCATCATTTCTTTGGAGAAGACTTCATCCGAAACTTCGCTCAGCGGTATGCTCTGTCCACTAAGAGGAGCATAAAGTTCAACAGTCTCTTGCTTGCCTGAAGGCACTTTGATGGACACGGACTGGGCAACCGACTGAGCAACTGTTCTTTCAGTCGGGTCGACCGGCTCATCAAATCCGATAATTCTGGCCAAGATAAACGTTACGACAAACGAAATGGCAAGCGTAATGACGGCTACCGTGAAATTGTTGCCGGCCCCAACGAACATCGGAAGCGAAGCAAGGCCCGGACCAACAACCACATAGGCTTTGAGATGCATCAGCCCTGCGAAGACTCCAGCAACACCGGCCCCGCCCATTGCGGCATACAGCGGTTTTTTGAGCTTCATCGTTACACCGTAGAGCGCAGGCTCCGAAATCCCGAAAGATGCCGTAATACCAGATGAAATCGCAAGCTGGCGAAGAGAAGAACTCTTGGTGCGTGTAGCAACTGCAAAGGATGCGGCGCTCTGCGCAAAGTTGGAGCAAAGGTGGGCAGCCAGAATCAGCATATCATAGCCCGGATTAGCGATAGACGAAACCATAATAGGAATGAAGACTTTATGAATACCCAGGGATACAAAGATAGGCATCAATACAGCCAGAATGGCTACTGCAATAAATCCGATATGGTCCTGAATCAGCAGAATGCTTTGAGTGAGGCCATTGCCCAGGAAAACACCGATCGGGCCAAGAGCCAAAAAGGCTACAGGTCCGGTAATCAATATAACAATGAGCGGACTGAGAAACACTTTGACCACATTGGGCGAGACTCTGTCGGCAAAACGTTGAATGTACCCCATGAAAAACACGATCAGGATGATCGGTACGACTTGTCCGCCATAATTGGCCGGAGTCAGCGGAATACCGAATAATGCCAGCGGATTACCTTCAGTAAACAAGGCAGTCATTTTGGGATGCAGCAACGCCGCACTCACAGCTATTGCCAGCGGCACACTTGTTTTAAATTTGACGGCAGAAGAGTATGCTACCAGTACAGGCAGGAAATAAAAGGCTGCATCCGCAAGGTTACTAAGGATGATATAAGTCTGGTCAGCTGTCTTTAAGATCCCTGTCATCGAGAGCAGCAACAACAGCACCTTGAGCATCCCGGCTCCAGAGACTGCCGGAACGAGAGGCTGGAAGATTCCCGCGATTAAATCAAAGAAAGAGCTGATACTGAATCTTTTTCTGGTTGAAGATTCAGTGGGCCCGGGAGACGACCCTCCAATTTCGGGCAGTTCCCGATAGACGTAGCTAACTTCATTTCCAACGATCACCTGGAACTGGCCGCCACTGTTCACTACGCTGATTACTCCATCTACCTTCTCAATAAAATCTTTGTCCGCCTTGCTCACATCCTTCAATGTGAAACGCAAACGTGTGGAGCAATGATATACGCTTTCAATATTTCCCTGTCCGCCTACACCTTTTAAAATCTGGGACGCTGTTTGTTTATGGTCCATAATAATCCCCTTCTTTTTCATTTAACTGGAAAAGTTAACAAAAAAAGACCCAGATAAAGTACGACAGTACATAAATGTACCATTGAATACTCTACCCAGGTCTTGCCTGCATTATCAGTAACACGCCCAGTTAAATTTTGTAGTTGTAAGAAATCAATTAAATTCCGGAATAAAGCGATTTCATCTTGCCTGAATCTATAATACATGCTGATTTTGAAAAAGTAAAGGGGGGCCTTCAATTCTTATTCTGAGCACAATAAATTCAATGGACTGCGATTTCATAGCGGCCTTGTCCATAATTACCTCCCGTCGGAGTCATTGATCGTTAAAGAAAAAGAACAACGATACAAAGGGCCGATATGGCAGCCCTAAAATCATCATTCTGCTGCTGCGTGAAGGCCGGAATCTTCCCCTTATAGCTCAAGGTATATTGATAACTGCTAGAGTCTCCATGGATTTAAGCAGTACTTGTAACTCGCCAGCTATCACTTTCTCCTTGATAAGTTATTACCTTATTTGAACAAGCTGCTAGTAGAACAAATATTGAGATCATGGGACAAACAAAAGAATTTTCCTCATCGAAACATTCCTTATATGTTTACTCAGCCCAGTATATTATGCAAAAAGACCGTTAATAGTAACGGTCCATGTCAATTATTCAGTACTTTCTTTGGCATTCGGTATGTACTCCAGAAGATCACCGGGAGTAACACCTAATCCGCGACACGATGCACCGAGTGTATCGTAATCTATACGTTTGGTGGCATTGCCAGCAAGCGAGGTAATTGTGTTTCGACTCACGCCTGTTAACTCCACTACATCTTTGTTTTGTAATCCACGTTCTCTCATCATTTCTCCAAGGCGACAACGTATACTCAAAGGTTCCATAGAAATCCCTCCAAAAAAATAAGCACTACATGTTGACATATTGAAATGTTAACTAATATTCACGTACACCCATCGTAGCAAAACCATTCGTTATTAGCAATATGTTAAAGTTCCAAAGCATTTTTCAACTATCCAATAGGAGGCACAATTATATGTTTATAGCACCAGAAACTAATTCACTCGCACTAGAACGGGCAGCGATGGTATTTGGACCCTATGATCAATCACATATGTATGAGATATTTGAGGGAATTATTTACGGTGAACACTACTTCTTTCACATTGAGCATGGTTGCTTGTGGCTCCGTCATGTACTTAAGATAGACCATCCTGAACATACACACTTATTCGTCGACGGTGACAGTGGTGGACTACAACTTGCAGAAAACATTCAGTGTGATCTTATGACAGTTGTATCGGATACTATTGAAAGACTACATACTATGGATAGCATGACATTTTTACTCAACGAACTGCTGTGGCTAGAGAATCGTGGAGATATCAAATTGAATTTCGTAAGAGCATGAAATAGCCCCATCTTATCACTAAGATCAAGGCTATTTACAATTACATTCCGTTTTTCAACGTATCATAGCCCGTACCGCAGACGCCATCCAGAGCGGTCAGAGTTGCTTGAGCAACACATGCGCAAGCAACTCTGGATTGCTAATCATGACGTCATGGGCCGCGTCTATCTCGATATAGCGCCAGCCTGAGTCCCTCCGCACGCGCGACAGTGATCGCTCAAGCAGATCTCCAGGTGCCTGAGTGCAACGTATATAGGATTTTCGTTGAATATCGAACGGGCTTTCAAAACGCATTCGCTCGAAATATGTATTCACTGGTTGCGGCGTCAACTGAGCGTCAACCCATGGCTGATCCGGCTCTCCGACCCCGAACAGAGCTGCTGGAAGTGGAGGAATGTTCCAGCTTTCATCTGCGGCTGCCTGTGCGCCATAGTCTTCAATTAGTATCGGAGCATGGTCCAGCAGCATCTCACCATCGCCCGGCAGAAAAGCATCGAGTAGCACAAGATGTGAGACGACATCGGACAGTTGGAGGGCTGCGGCACTCGCAGGAAACCCGCCGTAGCTGTGACCGACCAAGGTGACATCATCGAGATTCGCAGCCCGAATATGATCCACAATGTCGTTGATATGCGTCGTCAGATTCACGTCTCGCGAGAGCGCGGGTGCCCGTTCGGCAAGCCCGGTCAGCGTCGGCGTTGTGACGAAATGGCCTTCTGCTTCGAGCAGCGGAACCACACGCTCCCAGCACCATCCACCATGCCATGCGCCATGAACTAGCACGAAAGATGTCATCATCGAACCTCCTTATCTCTTGCAATATACTTATCTAGCAAAGGGGTCATCATTTTTATTGGAATTCCAGATGTATTCAATTTGATTAGCCACCTGTTGAGCTTTTTCAAGACCAAAGTGGTCAGAAACAAAGCCTAAGGACATATCTATTCCAGCGGATACACCCGATGAAGTATAGAACTTTCCATCTACTACCCATCTTGCCTTTGGAATCCAGTCAACTTCCGTGTCGATGGATTTCACCCAATCAAAGGCTAATTTATTGGATGTGGCGCGCCTGTTTTTTAACAAGCCTGTTTTAGCAAGCAGCGCAGAACCTGTACAGACGGTTATACAAAAACAGGACTGTTCCGCAATCTCTTTGACCTGTTTCATAAATTGATCGTCATGGATTAAACTTCTTGTCCCCTGTCCGCCCGGGATCATGAATATGCCATCGGGCTTTGCTTGTGCAATAGGTTCTGTAACAATCTTGGTTTTTTGCCGACTCTCAATAATTCCCCCGTTCATAGAGAAATATTTTAAGTCATACTCTTCAGGCAGGCGGCCAAAAATCTCAACGGGTCCGAATACATCCAGTGTTTCAAAATCATCGAACAAGCATATGTTAAAGTCCATACGACTCACCTCCCTCAAAGATTAATCATACTATACACCCTGTTTCCTGAATTAAACAATATAAAAAGCGCCTTTTCGGGCGCTTATTCAGGCCGCATCAACTTAGCAATGAAAGTGCTCTTGAATTTCCTTCTGTGGAGATTCAGGAGCTTTTTGTGTAATTGGGGTGACACCGTTAACAAGAAGCAAGCTGGCACAATTATGACGAAGATCATGAATATTTAAAGGCAAAGCCGTCTTCAGAAAATTCTGAAGGGCTTTTTTTTATTTCCCAGCGATGAGTTAGGTTCTATTTGCGAAGAAAAGGAAGGGCGTGATTAATGAGGAAGGTGTGCAAACTCAACGATTGGCCTCGTCTTTTTCACGTATTGATTAGAAATTTCATTTTTAACAGAAAATCCAATTTGTGATCATTATTTTCAGAAAAATCGAGAAATTAACAGAAAACATTAGAATGGCCTATTTATTTTGGAGTATATGGCTTTATAAACATCTGTATACAAATATATGTAAATATTTGAACATTGAGCAAATTCTGCATTGGGACTATGATGAAAATGGTTTTAATTTCCAACGAAAGAAGGCGATCGCACCGTCACACCCACCGTCTTAGGCACCATGATATGCCCGCATGCAAATGTATCTTGCAGTCGCTGTACTTCGTAAGGTAAGAGCGAAAATTACGAATGGAATTGCAGTCATGGATGTATTGTGTCTTGAACACAGCGAAAGGAATGTGAATTTTTATGAAAAAAGTAGCTTTAGTAAGCCCGTTAAGAACAGCGGTCGGCTCTTTTAACAAAACCCTTGCGCCCCTAAGCGCTCCTGAACTGGGAGCAATTGTGATGACAGCATGCCTTCAGCAAAGTAAATTAGAGCCTGCTTTGATTGATCAAATTTATTTGGGAAATGTTCTTCAGGCGGGCAATGGCCAAAATCCTGCCAGACAGGCGGCACTGAAAGCCGATATCCCCATTGATGTACCCGAATCAACGATAAACACGGTTTGCGGTTCAGGACTTCATGCCGTTGCTTTAGCCTACGATTCAATATTGGCCGAACAAAGCAACATCGTCTTGGCCGGAGGTATGGAGAGCATGTCAAACGCCCCTTATCTGCTAAGGAATGCAAGAAACGGCTACAAGCTTGGCAACGGTGAATTGGTAGACTCCCTGGTGGCCGACGGACTTACGTGCCCGATCAATAATTACCATATGGGAATTACCGCAGAAAATGTTGCCGAGAAATATGGAATTTCAAGACTTGAGCAGGATGAGTTTTCCTATGAAAGCCAGATAAAGGCTTTAGAAGCAAAAAACAAAAAGGTTTTTGAAGAGCAGATTGTTCCGGTCATGATCAAAAACAAAAAAGAAACTATTTATTTCACGGAGGACGAACACATAAGAGGAAATACAACGAAAGAAAAACTTGCTCATTTAAAAACTGCGTTTAAGGAGAACGGAACGGTTACCGCCGGAAATTCTTCGGGGATCAATGATGGCGCGGCAGCTATGCTTGTAGTGTCGGAAGACAAATGTAAGGAACATGCGTTGAAGCCGTTGGCATATATCAAGGGTTATTCACTTGTTGGCGTTGACCCTGCATATATGGGAATGGGACCGGTAAAAGCCATTTCGTCACTTCTTAAAAAACAGGGAATATCCATCGATGCCATTGATCTTTTTGAAATTAATGAAGCGTTCGCCGCACAAGCATTAGCGGTATTGAAAGAGCTTGGGGTCAGTCCGGAGAAGGTGAATGTCAATGGCGGCGCGATCGCGATCGGGCATCCTGTCGGTGCAAGCGGTGCCAGGATATTGGTTACGTTGGTTCATGAAATGGTGCGAAGATCTTCACGTTACGGCATAGCCTCGTTATGCATCGGAACGGGAATGGGAATAGCGATGCTGGTTGAAAATGCACTCATTTAAAATGCGTGTTCAAAAGATGACTTTTGGAACTACCTCTTAAAAGGAAGGGAGATCGCTATGAATCAAAAAGATGTACTTTCACTCCAATCCATGCCTGCGGCCAGCGGCAGTTATGGGCGCCCGCCATGCCGCTTCATCAACCGGGAATTTTTTATCATTACCTATGAATCCGACCCCGCTGCGATTAGACAAGCGGTCCCGGAACCTCTTCAGCCGGATGGAAGCAATACTGTTTCCTATGAATGGATCAAGATGCCCGATTCATCCGGTTTAGGAAGCTATGAGGAAAGCGGTATTGTCATTCCGTGTACTTTTCAAGGAGAACCCTGTAATTTTGTTGCCCAAATGTATTTGGATAACGCGCCTGCTATTCTTGGGGGACGTGAAATCTGGGGATTTCCGAAAAAATGGGCGAAGCCTCATCTGATCGTTGAGGATACGGAGACGCTTACAGGTACATTGCATTATAATCACGTTCTAGTGGCCACGGGAACCATGCCTTTCAAATATAACATTCTTGATGAACAGGAAACGGCTAAAGCCATCGCAAAAACACAAGTTAATTTAAAATTAATTCCTGATGTTGACGGTACCCCCAAAATTGCTCAGTTAGTAGCGTATAATCTCGACAACATTACTGTAAAAGGCGCCTGGTCAGGTCCTGCCAGATTAAGCCTGATCCCCCATGTCAACGCTCCTGTGGCAGATTTGCCGGTTCAAGCTTATATTGGCGGAAAACATTTTATTGCCGATTTAACGCTTCCATATGGAAGAGTCCTCTACGATTATCTCCAATAAAGCTTGCTTTCCTAAAAATATATATATAAGGAGAAGGAACCATGAATAACAAAGTAATTTCCGCTGAAGAAGCAGTTAAGAAGGTTAAAGACGGAGACACGGTGATGGTCGGAGGTTTTCTGGCAGGAGGCTTTCCGGAGGATCTGGTACGTGCGCTTGTCGACACAAATTCAGCCAGCAATCTCACGATCATTTCCAATGACACAGGCACGCCGGAATTATCTATCTATAACCTTGTAAAAAGCGGCAGAGTAAAGCGGATTTTTGCATCCTATATCGGCTCCAATCCGGAAACGGGCAGGCTCCTTATGACGAAAGAAGCGGAGGTTCAGCTCTTCCCGCAAGGCACGCTCGCTGAAAAAATACGCGCAGGGGGAGCCGGTTTGGGCGGTGTTTTAACACCTGTAGGTGTAGGCACCATAGTAGAGGAAGGAAAAAAGAAAATAGAAATTGACGAAAGGGAATATTTGCTCGAACTGCCGCTCAAAGCGGATGTGGCGCTAATCAGAGCCCATAAGGCTGATGAAGAGGGGAATCTTGTCATTAACGGCTCTTCACGCAACTTCAATTTGGTTATGGCTACAGCGGCAGAGTATGTAGTTGCTCAGACAGACGAATACGTAAAGGCGGGAGAAATTGACCCCAATCATGTCAACGTTCCCGGAATATTTGTCGACGCGATTGTAAAGGTGGGTGGACACGCATGAATAACAGAGAATTAATTGTTCGAAGAATAGCCCAGGAATTCAAAGATGGCGAAGTTGTCAACCTTGGTGTTGGAATGCCTACAATGGTGGTGGACTATATCCCTGAAAACATTCATATTATGCTGCAGGCGGAGAACGGAATCCTCGGTGTAGGTCCCAAAGCGGCTCAGGGAAAAGAAAGACTCGATTGTATCGATTCAGGCGGAAACTACGTTACATCTGTAGAAGGAGCTTGCTTTTTTGACAGTGCACTTTCATTTTCCATCATCCGCGGAGGACATGTGGATATCACCGTTTTGGGCGCCCTGGAGGTCGATGAGAAAGGTAACCTTGCAAGCTGGATGATCCCGGGGAAAAAGGTGCCGGGCATGGGGGGAGCCATGGATTTGGTGGTCGGAGCCAAGAGAGTGATTATAGCCATGGAGCATGTGAACAAAAATGGGGCGCCGAAAATACTGAAACAATGCAAGCTGCCCCTGACCGCTGTAAATGTTGTAAAGACCATAGTAACCGAAAAGGCTGTCATCGATGTTATTCCGGGTAGAGGGCTGATGCTGAAGGAAATTGCCCCGGGTTTGTCAGTCGAAGACGTTCAAATGGCGACAGAGGCTAAACTGATGGTTTCACCACATTTGAAGGCCATTGCAGTGTAAAGGTCATGAGAACGGAACAAGCCCTTAAGGGGAGATGGGTACTGACTCCGATGAAGTTTCAGGTCCGTGTGGGCTAATCCCCCGTGAAGGCTTGAGTTCTCTCGACCGCATTCATTTTTACAAGTAGGGTTCGCTAATTGCTCAATGAGCAATTGCGAGCCTTTTTTTGTTGGAGTGGGACCATTCAAGCAGCATTCATGCGATGAAAGTCTACAGCTGTGCAAATAAAATGCGCCTTTTATGAGCGTAAAATCCAATCCGCTACATGCTCAGCCACCTTCGTATGGTTAAGATAAGCAAAGAAGTTGTGGGGATTGGAACGCCCAGTGTGACTATCTTTCCAGAATGTCTGAATAAGCGGCTGATCATCAATACTTTCTATTAAATTTCGATTCAGCATCAGATGGAAATCATCTTCAACCGTTGCATCATGCGCAATGTAGTCATCCTCGGCGTTAATATTGGTCCAATTTCTGATATTTGCGGGATACATACCGTCGTCAGGCTCATTGGAATCATACAAGCTGCGCTTTACGGCTGGCTCGCCTAGCGGATTACCCAATGTTAGCCATTCGTTAACTTTGTGTTCCCATAGATGTTTGTATTCGCTCATACGTGAAAATTTCCATAAAACATCGTAAGCCACCATGCATCCCATACTATGGGAAAGCAGCATGACATCCTCTCCACTACTTAAAGCCTCGGCTAGAGGGGACTGTAGCCTTTCGCGAATTTGGGAGCCTATTACACGACTGGTTAAATAGGCTCCCAGATCAGGGAGAATCCTTTTGATCGCACGGGTACTCATACCAAACAAAGAGAGGTAAGGGCTGAGTATTTTTGCAGCATCATCATAGAAGTGTATAGTGGGTTCATTGGCTATCAGACGCTCGTATTCCTCCGGGGTCATATGATCCGTTGGTCGATTAATTAATTGTTCCATACTTTCGTCGTAATAATGGTCTGGAACGTAGAAATCTCCATCGTCTTCTTCAAAAAGTTTTCTGTACCGAGGCCGACTCTCTAATAAGAGCCGATTGTTGATGTCACCATAATAACTAAATGTCAGTAAAATCTGCTCTTGCTCCAGCTTTTGTGCCGCTTCCTCGTTCACTCGACGCAATCCTGCGATCAGCGCTTTTTTAATGAGACGAAGCATTTCGTCGCATCTGGGCTTTTTGTCACGGCCATGGATAATGACCAGATGTTTGGTTCCCATCTCCTATCGCTCTTCCAGACGATCCACACGGACGGTTTGAGTATTGCCGGGGTTGCTGCCCACCTGTACGGTAGCCATACCGTTTGCTTCATCCACATGCTCGATCCAGATCGGTTTACCCTCTAATTGCACGGCAATGTTTTCGGATGAATTGTAAATCGCTTTTGCTCGTTCCACGTTCATGCTGATCTCCTCCTGATGATTTGTTTTGTATCCATGTATTCAGAAATACAGGTACACCTAGTCCTCATCTATAATCCGTTCAACGTCCAGTGAAGGTATGCTATGAGAAGGCGAAGTTGAAACCACAGCCTCCAAATCCACATGACCCACAGCTACAGGAAAAGGCGGCTGGATTCCATGGGAAAGGGCAAACTCGGGCGGCAATGCATCCTGTTCGCCTCCGGCGGGTCCCCGAAAGGCGATATGGCTTTGACCCACACGATGTCTGATTTGCCGAGGATATGATTTTCCGGGCATAAATTGTGTACCTCCTTTTGAATCGGATATGCCTTACTATGCACCAAAAAAGCTGCAACCATGCGCAAGCGGATTTTTCGTGAGTTTAAACATCAAACAGCCCCAGCTTCTCACGAAGACCGGGGCTATCTATGATTCCATTCCATAAATGAGGTACGTATTATTTTTATGCTTTAGCTGCCCAAATTTCAATTTCAATTTTTATTTCAGGCAATCCTAGAGCAGTAAGGTAGCCGATAGTCATTGCAGGATAATCATTCCCGAATAACTTTTCCCATTGGGAATACATGTAATCCCAATCTATCTGCTCAGTTGCCCAAACATTTACTTTAATAATATTGTCAGCGGTTAATTGTTCGGCGTCCAAAACTGATTTAATGTTATTAAAAGTATTGCTGATTTGCAGGTTAAAGCTTTCTGGGAATTGGCCATTCTGATCTACTCCAATTTGACCTGAAGTCACGAATAGCTCTGAATTTCTGGGAATTTTAGTTATATGTGTGTAATTCCCTACTGGTTTTGGCATGCCTGCTGGATTTTTTCTAATTATTTTTTCATTTTTCATTTAATCGACCTCGTCATTCTAAAATTTTTCTACCGTTTCTCCTAACCATTTTTAGGCAGACTCCACCCATAAAAATGATTTTAGAAAAAAACAGCAGTAGAGTATCCATATCCAAAAGATATAAAATTTAATGATCTTTTCTTCATGACATGAACACTCCTTCCTTATAAAATGGCAAGATTATTTATTATTCCTTATCTTAATATACCCAATGTAACTTAACAACCTCAAATCATCGTGTTATGCGATGTAGCTCTCCGAAGCATACTAAGTGAAAAATGAATATGCTCACAGCCGAGCGTTGGAATCGAAGGATACAAAATGCGGATTAAAGAAAAGGAGGACTGGCGGTATGCATACGGTCTGGAAAGGCGCGATCAGCTTTGGGCTGGTTCATGTGCCCGTTAAGATGTTTTCGGCTACAGAGGATAAAGATATTTCCATGCGTTATATTCACAAGGAATGCGGAAGTCCGCTCAGTTATGTACGAAAGTGTCCCGTTTGTGACAAGGAGGTCGAATGGGAGGAAATTGGTAAAGGCTATGAATACGAAAAAGGGAAGTTTGTCATGTTCGATAAGGAGGAACTGGAGCAAATCAGCGGACAAGCGGATAAAAATATCGTTATTTTGGATTTTGTGGACTTGCAGGAGATTGATCCAATTTATTTTCAAAAAACATATTATTTGTCCCCGGATCAGGCAGGCTCCAATGCTTACAAACTGCTTATGAATGCCATGAAGGATACCGGAAAAATTGGCATTGCTCAAATCTCAATCCGATCCAAAAGCAGTCTGGCGGCTATTCGTGTGCTGGATGAATGTTTGGCGGTGGAGACAATGTTTTACCCGGATGAAATTCGCCCGGTGTCCCAGGTTCCTAATCTGCCGGGGCAGGAGGAAGTTAAAGAGAAGGAGCTGACGATGGCAAAAATGCTCATTGAGCAGCTATCCACGCCTTTTGATGCAGCAAAATACACGGACCAGTACCGCGAGCGTCTGCTGGACCTCATTCAGCATAAAGTGGCTGGAGAAGAGATCCGAATCGCTCCGTCTCAGCCGCAGACCAATGTCGTGGACCTGATGGCTGCACTCCAGGCCAGCATCGAGGCAGTGAAGCCTGTCGTTGCCGATATCGGCCCTGCTGTGAAAAAACGCCCTGTGCGTAAAACAGCAGCCACAACAACACAACAAGCAGTGGCAGGAGATGTCGTTTCCCCAACTCCGATCAAAAAGAAAAGAAGCACAGCCAAACGCAAGGAAACCTGAGACTGTGCCCATTCCATATCCAGTGGGGAGTTAAGCATTGTGAACAGAACAGGCAGCTAAGGGGTGGAGATCACACTGCTTTGGTATGACAGCAGTTGACTGAACGCCCCCCGCTCCTCCTGCACCAATTGACGGTAATTCCCCTGCTGTATAATCTCTCCCTGCTCCAGAACGACAATCTGATCGGCATGACGAATGGTCGACAGACGGTGAGCAATGACGATCAACGTCATTTGACCTTTCATCCGCTCCAGCGCCGCCTGAATATCGGCTTCATGCTCCCCATCCAGCGCACTTGTCGCCTCATCCAGAATGAGTACCGGAGGACGATGCAGGACAGCCCGCGCTAGTACCAACCGCTGACGTTCCCCTCCAGACAGGCGAATGCCGCGATCCCCGATCACCGTGTCCAGCCCTTCGGGCAATCTGGTAACAAAGCCATCTGCGGCTGCAAAATGTAACGCTTCCCATAACTGCTGCTCGCTCGCATTCGCATCGGCCAGCTTCAAATTTTCACGGACAGTGGCATGAAACAAAAAAGGGTCCTGCGACACATACCCAAACGACTGCCGCCACTGTGGCAACAGCTCGTCGTCCAGCACATGTCCGTCCATTTTAATCTGGCCATGGGTTGGTCGTAAAAATCCCATCAGGACGTCAACCATTGTACTTTTGCCTGCGCCCGATTTCCCCACAATAGCCGTCATTCCCCGAGCAGGGATGAATAGATTTATTTGGTGTAATGCAAGCTCTGCTGTACCATCATACCGATAATCCAGACCACTGCATTCAATGCCCGTACGAAGATACAAGGGCTGGCGTGCAGATGCAGTTGTAGATGCAGTTGTAGATGCAGATACAGATTTATGGGTTACCGATAAATCGCTTGGAATGCGAGTCTCAAAGGTTGTAAGTGCAGTCAGCGATGGATCTGAGAAAGCTTCGCATTCCTGCTGTACCTTGGTCACACTTTCAAAAGCAGACAGCATAGACATGATATATTCCAGACTCGCTTGAATAAGGGCAAACCTTGGCCATAAGCGAGAAAATATAAGGATGAGCACAATCAGCTTTTCAGGAGAAACGTGTAGCCATTGCAATGACACTAGCATGATGCAAGCGATAAACACGGCAGCCGCCGTGCGGTGAAAAAATTGTGTGGTGGCATTTTGCCGTACAAACTGGGTTGTGTTGTCCTCCATACGTTGGGTCAAAGATCGAAACCAGTCTATATTCGCAGCTTCCAGCAGATTGCTTTTAATATCCTTCATCCCGTTCATATGGTCGGTAATTCCGGCAAAATAAATCTGCGATAGCTCGGTGGTACGGTCGCCCAGTTGTTTAGCGTTTTGAATGGACCTGCGAAACACGACAAACAACCCCAATCCGCACAGGAACACCAGCCCGGTTAAAGAAGGAGACAGCCAAAAAGCCAGCGCAATCTGAATCAGCGTAAAAATAACGGCTGTGGTGAGCTGGAGAAGCAGATTGGTTCCCTGACTAACACGCGCCAGCTCGGTCGTCATCACATGACTGAAATCAGACTTTCGCTGACGCAAGTAAAAAGTCCACTGGGCCTTCATAAAGGAGGTATACACGTCTATTCGAAGGGAACGCATGAACCGTTGCTGAATCCGCGAATTCAGAATGGATTGGTAACGCTGAAGAAGTGCCTGCCCTATGAGCAGTAACACAAAAAGCAGCAGCATTCCCGGCAACAGCCAGCTTTTAGGGATGTTTGACAAGAAAAGATCAAATCCGCCTGACAGGAAGGGTATCCCTGCATGACCGCCAAATATGCCGATAGCCGCCAGCATGGGAACAAGCATGTAAATACCCAGCCCCTCCAGCAAGCTGACGATGATCATACATCCAATATTGAGAAATAAAGCACCGCCATTCACGGCGTACAGCTTGGTCATATATAATCGCAGGTGGTACATAATGCACGCTCCTTATCAGGTCAGTGCTTTGAGAATCGCCGTTTTAGCCAGAGAAATGGACGTAGAGGGATGTACAGAAAATGCAGCTGACGAGGCAGCGGTAAAACGGCCGGATCGCCCGTAGAAGGAAGCAAACGGCTGATCAGGTACATCAATCGGTGGCTCGGCCCCTTTAGGGAGAGCAAATAGGATCGACTGGTTGGCTGGTGGGTAGCTGGTTCGGCTACCGGGTACTCCGCGGGTACGCTGGCCTGAATGAAGTCCAGCGCGCTCAGCGCGAGCCTGTGCGCCTGCCGGGTAGCCGCTACCTGACGCAGCGGCTCTGGTACCGAGGTGCCCAGCAGCGCGGCGGCGAGCGCCCAAGCCTGCCCGCCCACAGGCACGCCCCCGTATCGGCGCAGCATCGGCAGAAGCGCCTCCCAATCGACGGCGCGTACCGCAAGCCTGTCGATGTCAACCAGCCAGCGCAGCCTGAACCAGCCGTGACGCGCCCCGTGTGCGCTGAGGTACAGAAACTGGTGCTCGCTGCCAAGCGTGTACATACAGGGTGCTCCTGTGGCTGTGGCTTCACTCATTTGCCTGTGATCCCACAGCTCGTCAAATGAAGGTTCTCCGCCTGCATCCGGCTGGAGCCGCCAATGCAGCTCTATCTCTACCCGCTTATGCGGATGAAGAAAGGACGCATGATGGTCCTTCCATTTCCAACTGCCCAGGACACGTGCTTCTCCGCTTTTGGATACATACCCGGCTTCCCGCATCCAATGCTCCGCCTGATCCATGTCGTCCGGGGCAATGAGTAAATCCACGTCCTTGGAGGTACGCAGGGAAACATCCCCGTACAATTGCTGCGCCAAGGCAGGACCCTTGAGCATAAGTACACGGATGCCATGATTCATGAGCAGCCTAGTCACACGTCCGGCTTCCGCCTGCAGGTGTAGCATACGCAGAGTGTTCCGGTGATACTGCGCCTGAAGGTTGCGCAGCAACTCAGCAGGAATGGCCGGATGATTTATTCTTTTCAACTGGAGATATACCGCAGGTACCACCCGATGGTGCTCTGCCAGTCGCAGCAAGCGGGCCCAATCCAATCCATACAGAGCAGCAGCATCGACTGTATCCAGCCTTGGAGTGGCGTCTTTTCGCAGTAAAAAGAGCAGCAGCGTCAATTCCTGATCCTCATTCCAGCGGTCAGGTTTCAGAACAGTATGTGTGTACATGCTTTCAGCAATCTTCGTATTTGGGTCCGTCACAGCACGCCTGCCGAAGGTGCCGACTACGGTAAACGCCCCCATCTCCCGTTCGCCCGTAACATAAATCGATCCGCTCCGCACCCAGGCATGTGCCGCCAAACGTCCCGCAGCATTCTTGGCTGTGCCAAGATACAGTGTGCAGTCCAGCTTTCTGCGACCCAGCAACGTCATTGCGGCAGCAGCCTGCACAAGACAGCTACTGCGCCAAGGGGTATACCGACTTGCCAACTCCACAGCATGTGAAATATGCCGAACGGCTTGCTTCTGCCGGGCATCACACTCCCAAGAGGTTTCTTCCATCCGTATTCCCCAGCCGCGTGCATAATCTTCAAACGGACGATGCTGGTGAAGACGCGCCCATCCCAGTTGCAGCCAGGCTTCCGGCAATAGTCTCCTGACCTCCGGGGATAGACGACGAAGGCGTTGAAGCCACATTTTAAACCGTCTCCCGCAAAAGCTTGAGCAGTCCTTCCCGCTCCAGTTCAGTCACAAAGGTATGTACCTGCTGTCTGCACCGTTCCTCGTCCACTTCATATTCATCCGTCAGAGCAGCTACGATCTCCCCGAGTGAAGGGCAGGATTCCGCCAGTTCCCAAATTCGTCCTCCCGTGAAGCCGAGATTATAATATTTTCCTGTGTTGATGCTCATCATGACCTTTTCCCCGTCCATGTCACTGACATAGACTTCCTCACCGTGAATGACACGGTCATGATCCTTCGTCGAATGAGTAGCTGCCATAGCTGTTTTCCTCCTTACGAATGATATCAAGTACCCGATCTACAACCTCGGACGCGGTAAAAGACGAGCTATCCCTCAGTAGTCGCCAGCCCTCCACCTGCCGGGCCAGCCGGGCTGCCGTTCCAAAATGCCATTCACCCAGACTCATTCGCGGAATGATCACCCTGCGATATGTATGAAGCAATAACGTATGCAAGAACTCCAGCATGTTCAAAGGTTGCTCCGTAACCGCCGCCAACTCCCCTTCACGTTGGAACTCACGGTTGGGGGACTCTGCCACCAGCTCGAATACACCTCCCAAGGGAAGCGGTTTGTTGTGGAAGTAATCCACTCTCGGCACGGCATATTTATTCAGCTCACCTGTAAGCTTGCGCAAATGTCCATTTTTGAGCATCGCAGGATTTCCGTCCATTAAAACAAGCCCGTGATTACTTTTGCGTGCATGCTGATTTCCCTGTAAAGCCTTCAGCTGGAGCAAGCTTTCCAGACCCAACTTTTGCTGCGGGTAAGCCGGATAGACTATAGTTTCGGAAGCCGTAGCTTGCATAGCAATAACATCATCACTGACCATCCGATAGCCTGCCTGCGTAAAAGCAGCAGCCAGCGTCGATTTTCCTGCTCCGGATTCGCCCACGAAAGCATAGGCCCTGCCTCCGATAACTACCGCACTCCCGTGAATAGGCAGTATCCGTCTCTGCATCAGAAGGACACCCATACATGTGCCCAGCACAAACAACCGCACCGTATCCGGATCAGCGCCAGAGTAAGAGCATACTTCAATTGCCCTGCCTCCCCAGACGGCGTAAATGGCTGTGTCCGGTATATGGAACATAAAGCGGTCACCCTGCATCACAAAATTAGCCTGCTCCAGTTGATCGCTCCATGCTGTCAAATCAGCCTGACGAATGACCACATCCTCCACCGCTCCCGGCGCTGCGGGTATCAATTCAGGCAGGTACAGCTCGCTGGCAAGTTTGAGTCCAAAGGCTGTATACATTGTCAGGTTAACATTGGTACTCCTGTCATGCACGATAGGACTCACTCCCTCTGTCCTTTAAAAATCCCGCCTTTATTTCTTCGAGCAAAGTCTCCAACCCCCAAGAAATAAAGACGGCTGTGTATTGAATAATTGCCACTCTCTAGCTTGGGTTATACAAATCGGCATCGTGGTCAGATACCCAGTCAATCTGTTTCCAGCCCTTACCTGCCATCGTCTGGTTAATATCCAGTACCTCTATGGTTGGCTCTTGCCATTCTTTTTTACTCATGTCATCACCTCCCCTCCAACGAACGACGTATCTGTCTGACCAGATCAGTTAAATCCGCGTATAAAGCGGTACACAATCAGACTGTGCATTAGCAGCCGTATGCTGGGATCGGACGCCTGCTCCGGTCGCGGTTGACGAAACTTCGCCATAGCCGTTTTAATGACATCGATATTCAGAAATTCGGCGGCATGTAAATCATGGCACAGCAGTTGAAGTTCCCCCATAAACGTCTCCCAGCAGGGGAGCATACGGTGCAGCCAATCCGCAGGCTGGACACCGCGTACACGCTGGTTTAACCGGACATCATCGGGCAAATAATCCCGCATAGCTCCGCGAATAAGTGCGCGATCCCGGCCGTTTTGCACGTATTGCTCAAAGGGCACCGACAGGCAAAAGCGGATCACCCGGCTGTCTCCGGTCGGATCACGTTCCCACAGTCCGTATCGCAGCGACAGTTTGGTCGCAACCACACCATTTTTGTTCGCAATCGCCAAATTCGTGAACTTTTCTTTTCTCGCCTGATCTGCATTCTTCATCCATCCGGTTCCACTCAAAGTCGGAATGTCCTCCACATTCATCCGCTTGGCAAACTCCGGGTGAATGAGCGAAGGAACCGGACTCCGATTACCGCCGCGTAACCAGGAACGAGAATCGAGCGAGGTCGCTTTTTTCAGCATCACGGGTAATAAATGCGATACTCGCCTTCCAGTCAGCTTGCTGTACTGCCACAATCCCTGAAAAGATTGCAGCCAGTGCAAACGACGAAGCTGACGGGCATAATAGTCCAGCGCAGGCCCCCACGAAATGGTAAAATTACCTCGCGCTCCGGTTAGCAGCACACCCACATTTTGTTCCTGTGCTTTTTCATAAAAGCCTCTGATCCAGAACGAATTTTCAAAATATTTATAGGGAGCTTCCATCAATTCCAGCCAGATATCAATTTCTGAAAATGGGCTTTTCCCCTCAAAATCCAGGTAATTTTCGTGAATGTTGCCCACATATCGAGCCGTGGATTGGATATAGGCCCGTTCATTTGCCAGCAATGTCGACGGTGTCCAATCCGTAAAATCCTGTACGGGCACATAGCTGTACGCATGAAGAGGCTTTTGCTGCAATCGCAGCGACGGTGCGGCAAAGCTGGCAACCGCACCGGAATCCAGACCGCCACTCAAGGCCGCTCCCACGCCACGATGCGTGCGCAATCTGGCATTCACCGCCTGTGAGAATACCTCGCGAAAAGCCTCCACGTACTCGCCGCCGGTTTTGAGCCGCAGCGGCTCCACATCATCCAAAGAAGCATATTTATGGATGGTTGACTTTCCCTCCTCCATGGTGAACCAATGGGCGGGCGGGAGCTGGTTTATATGCTTGTAGCCAGTAGTCCCAATATCGACGGATTCCTGCATGGCGCGGATCGACAGAAATTCCGCCAGCCACGGCTCATGCAATTCTTTTTGCAGGGAAGACAGCGTCAGAAGAGGGGCTACTACTGTACTGAATGCAAACCCTCGGTCATGTTGGTATGTATACAGCGTGCGGCTTCCTGCCATATCACGAGCGCCATATAATCTGTGCCGCCCGGCATCCCAAATGACAAAGGCAAAATCGCCTATCAGATAGCGGGCCGCGTCGAGGGCCCATTTGTCGTATGCCAGCAAAATCAACTCGCTGTCCGTGATGTCGTGCCGCCGTTCCTGTCCCACCCCCAGCCGTTCAAACAGCTCGAAACGATTGTCAATAATCGCATCCGCCGTGATTGCCAAATTCCGTTCCTCGTCATAGAAAGGGAGACGCTCATGGACGGATTCCGGTGTCACATGCTGCGCGTGGCAGCCCAAGAATATGGAACCCTCACACCAGGCGCAAACGCGGTCGGCGGGATATTTTCGCAGAGCTTGCATCATTTTACCGCCTTCTTCGGTGCATACGGGCTCATGTCCGAAGCTGTATATTCCGGCAATCGCACTCACGTTTTCCCCCCTTTTTCTTTTTCCATACCTGATAGCGCTACAGACGCCCAGCGACCCAAATGACGAGCAAAGGGGATACGAGATCGGAGCCGTTGATTTCTGCGTTGGTAGGTTTGGAGCTGTGCGATAAGACGATTCCGCTCCTCATAGCTATGTGCCAGCCTATTTTCCAGCGATTGGAGACGTCTATCATTTACAACCTGTACAGCATCATTCTGTCGAGAATCCTGAAGTACAGGATGCTGTTCTGCTTTTATTATAAATCCCCTGTTATCCGCATCCTGCTTTTCCAGCATCCGATAAGCGTTCTTCCACTCAAAGCCGCTTTGCTGGAGAAACTGGCTCGTACGCCGACTTAGTAGCTCCACATCGGCTTCCTCTTCAAACCTTACCCCGGTGATATGCTCGGCCTGCTCCAGTGCTTCCCCGTAGCCAAGTTGTGTAAACATACGAGCTCCGATGCTTCTGCAGTACAGCTCGATTTCCTTTTTGTTCAACAGATGTTGCCAGCTATGTACCGAGTCCAGATGCGTCTGTTCATGCTCCCCCACGAACGGATCACCCGCTCCCATGCTGTAAAATAGACTGGATTTAGGTGTATCCGCAAAATCCCCGTACTTTTCTATGCCTGGTTCATAATCGACACCCAGAAAATCGCACAGCCTCCCGATCTCCACCGCTGGGTTGGCTACAAGTTGTTCATACACAAGCGGGTATGCAAGCGGATGAGGCGTAGCAAAATAATGTGCATAACGGAACAAACCGACCGTAATATCCGTCATTTTCATATTAAAATGCGGGCTCTCCAGCTCCTCCAGCAGATGAAAGCGTTCGCTGCGCATCTGATTAACTTTTTTGAATGAAGCCGCGATAGATAAAGGATTACGGATAAGCCATACCCTGCGGGCTGCCGGGAAAAGACGGTCTATAAATTCCAGCACCGTATAGTAACGCGGGGATTTGTCGATAACCATATTTGCTTTAGTCCCTTCAAGCAGACCGTTATAGATCTCAAGTGCATACGACCGGGAAGCCTGCTCCAATACGTGCGGAGGAACCATACCGTTAAAAAACTGCCGGATGATTCCAGTTCCCCCATAGGGACGTGTTTGCGACTGGGGAAGATCATACAGGCTGAGCAGGAACCACATTTCCTGCGTAGCAAACAGGCGGGAGTGGTTTTGCAAAATGGTAGTCACTAGCGAGCTTCCACTTCGGGGGACACTAAGCAGGAAAACCAGTCCCTCGCCTTGCTTATCAATCAAGGAAACTCCTCCTCTACCTCTGCTCAAGACATTTAATAGATACACTACGTATTTTATTATAAATTTATGATACATATTGTATCTTGTCAATCCCTTTGACGGATAATTTCTGTACATGACGCTCATGTTAATCCATAACTACATCTACAGGTACATCATTCCGCCTACTCCGTTTCCATGTGAATTTCTCAAGCTCAGCTTATAACAGGTTAAAAGAAGGAGCGTAGCGTTATGGGACAAGCTGTTAAAGGCATCATTACCATCGAAGGTCTGGAAATTCCTATCACCAATCCGGATAAACCACTGTGGCCCGAAGCTGGTATCACCAAAGCGCTGTATCTTCGCAAGCTTGCGGTGCTGGCTCCTTTTCTGCTCAAATATAGCCACAACCGTTTGCTGACCGTCATCCGATGGCCGCACGGCATTCACGGGGATTTTTTTTACCAGAAAAATGCCCCGCAGCCCCGTCCAGACTACATCGAGACTTTCCTGCATGACGGCATTGAATATATGGTGCTTGGTACGCTACCGCAACTGCTATGGCTCGGCAATCAGGCCGCGCTGGAGTTTCATCCCTCCCTGCATCAGGCGGGCAGCACGCTACCGTGTGAATGGATGATTGACCTTGATCCTTCCAGAGAAGTGGAGCCACGCATTATGGAAGCGGCATCCATCGTCGGTGAAGTGCTGGCTTCACTTGGTTTGGAATCCGTACCCAAAACGTCCGGGGCCACGGGTGTACAAATTATCGTCCCGATCCGCACAGGTATCACCTTCGACGAGCTTCGCAGCATCGGTCTGCTGGTGGGACAGTTCGTGACCGAAAAGCACCCTCATCTGTTCACACTGGAACGGTTAAAAAAGGATCGGGGAAATGCTATCTATTTTGATTATTTGCAGCATTATCAAGGAAAAACCCTGGCCGCTCCCTATACCCCGCGGGCACGCCCTGGCGCTACGGTATCCACCCCACTAACATGGGACGAGGTACGACAAAACGTATCGCCGCTTGACTATCATTTGCTGAATATTGAGGAACGGCTAAATCAGGTGGGCGACTTGATCGCCAAGGTCCCTCCCCAGCCCATCGAGGATGTTCTAAAGCATATGCGCGCCAAATAAAAAAAGGGGACGAACTCCACAGCCGTAAAATCGGCCGAGGAATCGTCCCCTTGCGCTAGTGTATTCCTTTTTTCTTGAAGCGTCCGCCCTTCACATCATGAATGTTACCAATTGCCACAAAGGCATGCGGGTCCCAATCCTCAACGATGTTCTTCAGCTTCGCTTCTTCCAGACGGGTGATGACGACGAAAATGACTTTCTTGCTTTCGCCTGTAAAGCCGCCCTCACCTTCCAGATAGGTTACACCCCGTCCAAGACGGTCCGTCAGGGCATCCCCGATGTCGCGGTATTTTTCACTAATAATCCAGACCGATTTGGACTGATCCAGACCTTCGATGGTAATATCAATCATTTTCATCGCAATATAATAAGCAATCATGGAATACAGGGCATTCGGCCAACCGAATACAAAGCCTGCGCTGCCCAGAATGAAGATGTTAACGAAAAGTACGATCTCACCGACCGAAAAAGGAGTTTTTTCACTGACGAGAATAGCTACGATCTCTGTTCCATCCAGCGAGCCGCCGGACCGGATGACGAGACCTACCCCAACGCCGAGAATGACACCGCCAAAAATAGCGCCCAACAGCGGTTCGCCAGGGGTTAACGCATTTACACTGTGAAGTAACGTGGTTCCGATAGACATCACGATAATGCCGAATAATGTGGATAAAGCGAAGGTTTTACCGATTTGCTTGTAGCCGATAACCAAAAATGGAAGGTTCAACAGGGTCAGGAAAATGCCGAGCGGGTAGCCAGTAATCTTGGAGGCCATAATTGAAATACCTGTGACCCCACCGTCGATAACGCCGTTAGGAACCAGGAATATCTCGAGGCCCACTGCCATAAGCGCTGCACCGAAAATAATCATGGCCGCACGCTGAAACAGGCGTTTTGCTTTGTTTTTAGGATTGGCTGGAATTTTGCTGATCTTGGTCAACTCTCCGGTCACATCTGTGATCTCAGACAGATTTTGGACTTCCTTGCTCACTACACTCATATATAAATCCCCCCGTTACAGTATGGTATATTGGACCAAAAAAGGGGCTGCATTCCGCAGTCCCTTCTCCTTTACCGCGCTTGTGTTATATGAATACTATACCATAAAACAGTGATTTTGCGCAAAAAAGTTAGCAAAAAGCACATAAATCTCAATAAAGCGGGATTATATTGATAAAAACGGCGAAAACCGCCTTTAAAGGAGCGGAGAGAGCATGCGAGCCAGAATTTCAGCTGTTTTCTGTAATCGTGGCCGTCTGCGGAACACCTTTAAATCGATGTGCGAGGAGTTGGACAGGTCCTCTTCAAAATCGGCCGAAAGGTGTTCCAGCGCTGACCGGGCAAAGAGTACAGCGGTCAACTCAAAATTATAGAAAAAGCTGCGCATGTCCATATTGGCGGTCCCGACCGAGCCGAGCAAATCATCCACAATGATGACTTTAGCGTGAATAAATCCTTTGCGGTATTGATAGAACTCCACACCCGCCTCCAGCAGCTCTTGCACATAGGACAGGGACGCCAGATGCACCAGCTTTGAATCCGATTTGTATGGAATAATAATTCGCACATCTACGCCGCTGACCGCCGCCAGCTTAAGCGCTTCATAAATCCCCGAATCGGGAATAAAATACGGTGTGGTTATCCAGATCCGCTTCTTGGCAACCGCCAGCGCACCAAAGCACATTTCCTGAATCGTATCCCATACCTGATCGGGGCCGCTGCTCAAAATCTGTACTTCCTCATCCCCTTCACAGGAATGCGGTGGAAATAAATTCTCATCCATCAGCCGTTCCCCGGAGGCCAGCTTCCAGTCGCTCAAAAAAGCATTTTGCAGAAAATAGACGCTATCTCCCTCAATCTGCAAATGCGTATCCCGCCAAAATCCCACCTTGGGGTATTTGCCGAGATAATCGTCGCCCACATTGATTCCTCCAACAAACCCGATCAGTCCGTCCACCACTACAATTTTACGGTGGTTACGGTAGTTAATCCGGCGATCCAGCGTCGCGAAAAACGGGGGCAGAAAATAATGAAACTCTACACCTGCCTCACTGCAGGCACGAATAAAAGAATAGGGCAGATTGTAGCTCCCCACGCCGTCCACCACGAATCGAACCTCCACACCCTCGCGCGCCTTGCGGATCATGACCTCCTGAAACCGGGTACCGATGTCGTCCGCCCGGAATATGTAAAACTCTACATGGATATGATGCTGCGCCCGTTCCAGCGCTGTCAGCATCGCCTCGAAGGTTTCCTCCCCATTCGTTAGCACATGTGTGCGATTGCAGCCGGTCAACGGATTTTCCGACATACGGATGAGCTGGTTAAAGAGACGCTCTTGTTGCTTGAAATGAGGATTATGCATTTGTTCCACATTCTCAATCACCCTCGATTGCGACCATAGGCGCTCGCGGAATTCACGAAACAGCTGTGATCCCCCTTTTCGCACCATTTTGCGCTTCTTATAATCCTGTGCAACAAAGTAGTACACGACAAAGCCGATAAGCGGGAAGCAGAACAAAATAAATAGCCAGGCTACCGCCTTGGACGGCTTGCGAAATTCAAAGAGCAGGATCGTCCCGGTCTGAAAAATAAAAACAATTAAAACCAACAGCAACCACAGCATGTTTAAGCCTCCTTATACATCTACGTTTTATACCAAGCTCCAATTTTTTTGACATGTTTGCCCCTTAAGCTGAATAGATAGTAACCAAGCACTATAGGATAGGAGCGATGTCCAGAAAGGAGCGATTATGAAAAAAGGAAGCCTAAATCGCCGGATGACCTTGCTCGTCATTCGAGATGCACAGCAACCGCCCAAGCAGCTACAATGCTCTACAGCCGCTGTCATTCTCGTCCCGACCCTTGTGATCGCGTCCATCTCTACACTCGTGATCGGGCTGCAAATCCGTTCTTCCCATATTATCTCCCAAATGGAAACGAATCTTGCTGTCCAGAGCTTGCAGATGGAGGTTACGGTAGCGGACAAGGATGCGGCAATCGGGCGACTGCGCCGCGAAGTCATGAAGCTGACGAATCAGGCCACCAGTATTCGCGAACGCCTCCAGCGTGTAACGGAACTGGAGCAGCAAATGCAGCAATTTATTCGTAAATACGGAAAATCCTCTGCCACCAGCAGCAGCAAAGCGGCCATGACCCCACTCTCCTGGGATGCCTCCGGCTATACCGGGGGTGAATTGATTACAGTACATGAAAATACAGCCATGCTTACTCGTCAAGCCATGGATGATTTTCAGGAAATCGAATCCCTGCTGGACACGGTAGAGCGCACGGTTCCCCGCTCTATTCAGCAGGCGAACGCCGTACAGCAGAACCTTGAGCAGAAGCAAGCCGCACAGTTGCTCCAGACCCGCAGACTGGCGCTTGCCGAACAAGGCAAGCCTTCGGCCTGGCCTGTCAGTTCACGCCAGATGACCTCCAGCTTCGGCTATCGCAGCGATCCGTTTACGGGCAAATCGGCTTTCCATTCGGGCATGGATATTGCCGGACAAACGGGTGATCCCGTCTATGCCGCAGGAGCGGGCACCGTGCTGGAGGCAGCCTCCAGCGGGGCACGGGGCAAGTGCATTATCATCCAGCATCCTGACGGATTCCAGTCCTGGTATATGCACCTGAGCGGTATGCAGGTGACTCCGGGGGAACGAGTCCGTAAAGGACAGACCATCGGCCTTCTGGGAAGCACGGGAAGAAGCACGGGGCCTCATCTTCATTTTCAGATCGTCAAGCATAGTCAGCCTGTCGATCCGTTACTGTATGTACAATGAGGATTTTGCAAAATGCTTACAATAAAAGGATTGGAGGAAAACAACATGTTCAAGGACTCCAAAAAAAAGCTGGCCGCTCCTGCGACCGATACGCTGTTGGCTAACGGCACCAGCTTTGAAGGTACGATTGAGGCTGAGGCCAATATTCGGATTGATGGCCATTTTCAGGGCGATATCCGCAGCACTCGCGCCGTCGTGATCGGGGAATCTGCTGTTGTGCGTTCGGATATCATCGCACAAGACGTCATCCTGGCCGGCAAGGTATTCGGCAGCATCACCACAGAGGGACGGCTGACGATCACGCCTACGGGCGAACTGTACGGTAATGTAGCCGCCGCCGCGCTGGTCATCTCCGAAGGCGGCGTACTGGACGGTACGAGTCAGATGATCCGCACGAAAGACGCAGAACCGTCTGCTTCAACTGACGGTTCTGATCTTGAAACACAATCCGGTACTCGCAAAGACAGAGATACCAGTCAAGCAAACCTGCAATCAGAGACGGGATAATTCCATTTACTCCATCCTATCCTCCGACAGTCGTGACAGCGGATCTTCACCCGGAGGCAGCACTTGTCTCAAGGATTGATTATGCCGCCTTTGGCTCAATTGATCAACCAGACTGCTAATGAGCTTCGGCGCATTTTCAAATAAATTCGTTACCTGATCACGCAGCGTAGGCCATACACCCCATGAGAAAATAAACAGCAGGGCAGCATATCATGCAGCACCCCCTTCTGATCTGTTTTTCTCTACCTCTTTAAACGCAAAACGACCCTATTGATTGATTCTTGCTGAAAATAGGTTGCAATATACCCCGGTACGCATAATCTGTAGCGGTAATTGTATAGATACAAGCGCCAAAACAGCGCAAAAAGGACGTGCAAATGGATAGCCATTTAACACGTCCTTTTTACTGCTTTCAGAAATTAGGTTGAAACATCCCGTTTTACAAAAACTACCCAGGCAATTGCGATAAAAATTACATAATAGGCAGCCAGCACGGTGAGCGAAAAGGTCAAACCAGAACTTACCGCGCCCGGCGGCATTTCGAGATATTTTTTCAGGTCCATATGCGTAAACAGCACGTATTTGGTCCATTCATAACGATCTGTACTAAACAAACCGATTGAATTATAGATTGTTTTGGTGAACATCATGAACAAAGACAGGCCAATCGCCAAGGCGCTGGAACGAAAAACAGCGGACAGCATAAAAGCAAAGGCGATGGTCACGAATAAAGCGATATAGCTGTACAAGAAGTTCAGTGTTACATAAGAAATCGGATCACTGAACGGCGGAATCGAACCAGCTGGCGTATCTTTGGATAACATCAGCCAAGAGGACAGCGTAACCATCGCTATTAAAATGAACGTTCCGAGCAAACTGAACAGGATGACCGATATATATTTGGACAAAAGAATTTTGCTGCGGGTCCAAGGGCGGATAAGCAGCAGCTTGATGGTTCCCCATGTAAATTCACCCGCCACCGAATCAGCCGCTACAATGACCGTAAACGTCGTATTGAGGAAAAATGTAAACATCGCCGTCAACACGATACCATCCCACAGGCTGACCTGATCGGAAACCAGGGCAATCAGCATCGGAATCACAGCCGTGATGACCGCCAGCAGCCCTAGCATAATCCACGTCCGTACACGCAAGTAAATTTTAAGATTTTCGTTATGTACCAGCTTGAAGAAGTCAGCCAATGGACCCGCCTCCCGTCACTTCCAAGAATTGATCTTCCAGCGTACGGGCCACCGGACGAATCGCATATACCTTGACTCCATTTGCAGTAAGAAGGCTGTTCATGTCTGCTATCTGCTCCCGCTCCAGATGCAGCAGCAGTTGGTTGCCTTCGACGCGCCCTGCACCGGCAAGCGCATAGGCTTGCTGGGCATCATTCACTTCAAAAGCAATTTCCGCCGTCTGGGCCTCTCCACCTGTGCTCTTCAGCTGCTTGATGTCAATCAGCCGTCCGCTTTGGATAATGGCGACACGGTCGCACATCAGCTCCATTTCGGACAACAAATGACTCGATACAAATATTGTAATTCCCTCGCTCCGGCTCAACTGCCGCAAATAATCCCTCAGCTCGCGGATACCCTGCGGGTCCAACCCGTTGGTCGGCTCGTCCAGCACGAGCAGCTTTGGCCGATGCAAGATCGCCTGTGCTACCCCGAGTCTCTGCCGCATTCCGAGCGAGTAGGTTTTGACTTTATCGTGAATCCGGTTCCCGAGTCCTACCAAACGGATCGCCTCATCTATGCGCTCCCTGGTCACCCCCGATGACATTCTCGCAAAATGCTGCAAATTTTGATAACCGGTCAGAAATTTGTACATCTCCGGGTTCTCCACAATCGCACCAATGTGGGAAACAGCCTTTTCAAAATCGGTTTTGATGCTGTCTCCACAAATATGGATATCGCCCTTGCTGATCGAAATCAGGCCAACCATCATACGGATGGTGGTTGTTTTTCCCGCACCGTTCGGTCCGAGGAAACCAAATACCTGCCCCGCTGGAACCTCCAGCGTCAGATCGTCCACAATCGCTTTTGAAGAAATGATTTTACTCACACCCTCCATACGTATGACGGGAAGCTGTCCTGTCGCTTGCTGCATGCTATGAAACTCCTTCCATCCGGAGTGAAGCTCTATTCTATTTTGCTGTTCATTTCCGGTTTTGGAAGTATTGTACCATATTTAACCTGTTAGAAACACCGCGTCCATCTATTCCTTATCCTTGTATATCCAGAGTACCCGCCACTCTTCACCTTCCTGCGTCACATAACAAGGCTGTACGATTTCAAAAGTGCCGAACCGGGTCTTGTAATGCTGGGTAACCGTAATGCGATACGCCTTTCCCAACTCGTCTCCACTCTGCTCTGTGCGAATATCATATTCAGCCTGCGGCTCTCCCAGCTCGAATGTGAACGTATCCGTCCCCATATCCTGCATAAACACATGCGCACGCTGCTGTACATACGTGGATTTTTCAAATTTCTTCTTCATTTGCGAATGAAAAAGCTCCCAGGAGCCTCCGAAATTACCTGACTGCTCCATCGTATAGAACTCATTCAGCGCTTCTAACGCCTGATCGCCCTCACCCGTAGACATCACCCCGCCCAGACCCAGCCACAGCAGCCATAATAGCCCACATATCAATGCAAAATACAGCAGCTTGCGGACGAACGCGGAAGCCGCTCTTCTTCTGAACAGCACAAATCGCCCCTCCCCTCAGTTGGACATTCTACTGAATACTACAGATGTATGTGGGACAAGCCTAAGGTGATATGGCTGTGGTAAGCAAATGCTTCTCCATCAGTCCACGGATACGCTGGCGTTCCTGATCATCCACGATGTAATAATACACTCCGTTGATTTTGGTTCCATGGCCCTTCAACTCAATCATATCCGTCTGCCGTAGAGACGGGCCGATCCGGGTCAGGAAGGTCGTCATATCATCAAAGGTCATATCCGTGCGGATCTGCTCCCCCGCTGCCTGCAATATCGATTTTACCCTTAACAGCCCTTCCTTGCTGATCGCCTGTGCGACAATTTGCTTGAGCAGCTCCCGCTGGCGGGCATTTCTCCCGAGATCCCCGCGCGGATCATCAAAACGCATCCGAGCATAGGCCAACGCCTCAGTCCCGTTCAGTTTCAAGCTGCCCTGTGTAAAATGATGTCCTTCATATTGAAAATCGAGCGGATTGTTAACCGCGACTCCCCCCAAAAGGTCTACCATTTTCGCAAACCCTTCCATGTTCATTTGCACATAGTAATCCATCGGATGATTCAAGAAATGCTCTACCGTACGAATCGACATGTCCACCCCGCCAAAGGCAAAGGCATGATTGATTTTGTCCTCACGTCCCCTGCCGATCAGCTCCGTTCGTGTATCGCGCGGGATGTTGAACATCAACACAGTGCCTTCGGCGGGATTAACGGACAGGACGATCATCGTATCCGAACGCCCCCGATCATGGGGACGCTGGTCCACCCCCAACACAAGCACGGTGAACGGCTTGAATTGGGATATGGCCGCCGGATTGGGTGTGCCCGATCCGTTGCTTGTTACTGCCGGGCGTCCCGCTCCGCCTGTTGCAAGGGTAGAAATCGCGGCGGGCTGCACGATACTCCGCGGATGGTACATGGCATTTGCCGCCGTTTGAACGGAATGATATACATAAGCGGTGTAAGCACAAGCACCTACCATCAATAATGCAGCGGCCCCTAATGTTATTTTCAGCCATCGTTTCATACAGAGCCTCCCCCTTTACGGGTTCATTACAGACCGATGACGATCCATATCCATATTGTTCATCTGCGGCCTGCCGACAGAATAGTATGCAAAGGCGGACTGTCTGATTTGCTCCTCACGGTACACATTGCGTCCGTCGATCATAATGGGATGCTTCATAAGCTCGTTCAGCTCACCCAGCCCCACCTCACCAAATTCCTCCCACTCCGTCAGCAGACACAGCGCGTCGCATCCTTCTGCCGCTTCTCGTGCGCTATCGGCCCACATCACTTCCGAGCTGTCCAGCAATTTGCGGAAGTTGGCGGTAGCAACCGGGTCATACGCGCGAATTTGCGCCCCCGCTTCCAGAAGCGACTGCATAATATCCAGCGCTGGAGCATCTCTTACATCATCTGTATTCGGCTTGAACGCCAGCCCCCATATGCCAATCGTGGCTCCTTCCAGATCACCCAGCGCTTCTTCCAGCTTGCGTAACACATTAAAGCGCTGCCCCTGATTCACTTCCACCACCGATTTCAGCAGCTTGAATTCATAATCCACATTGCCCGCAATTTGGATCAGCGCCTGTGTATCCTTGGGAAAACAAGAGCCGCCATAGCCGATGCCTGCGGACAGAAAAGAGGAACCGATCCGCTGATCCAGCCCCATGCCGTGTGCCACACGCGTAACGTCTGCGCCCACTTTTTCACAAATATTCGCAATCTCATTAATAAACGAAATTTTAGTCGCCAAAAAAGCGTTCGACGCGTACTTGATCATCTCCGCCGAACGGATATCTGTGGTCAAAATATTTGTCGTCAGCGGCTCATGCAGCGTACACAGCACAGCGGCGACATGAGGGTCGGATGCCCCGATCACGATGCGGTCCGGCTGGAGCGTATCTGCTACCGCCGAGCCTTCGCGTAAAAATTCAGGAACCGAAGCCACGCCAAAAGAGTAGTTCGTGCGGCTCGCGATCAGGCTGTGAATACGATCATTGGTTCCGACAGGCACCGTGCTTTTGGTGACAATCACTTTGTAGCCATTCATGGCGTCTGCCACCTCGCGTGCGGCTCCTTCAATATAGGACAGGTTCGCTTCCCCGCCCGGCAACGAAGGCGTACCGACCGCCAAAATAACAATCTCCGCTCCCTCTACCGCAGATGTGGTATCTGTTGTAAAGGTCAGGCGTCCCTGCTCGACATTATCCTGGATCAAGCCTTTTAAGCCCGGCTCATAAATCGGTACTTTTCCTTCATGAAGCTGACTAATTTTGTCCTCATTCTGGTCGACACAGACAACCGTATTCCCGAGCGCGGCAAAACAGACTCCCGATACCAGTCCGACATACCCCGCACCAATTACACATAGCTTCAAAGCGGCTCCCCCTTTTACATACTGTCTCGCTGAATTACGCTTTTACCAGCTTCACTTCTCTACGCCTCTCCCTGCATGCCGATTATGATGGAGCGTAAGCCGTTTGTTCCGCCGATAGGATTTGAGAAATCGGTATACATACACCGGATTGTTATAGGCGTATCTCTTCCATAACCGTTTCGGCTCGCTGATCAGGCGGTACAGCCACTCCAGCCCCAGCCTTTGTATCATTAGCGGCGGTCTGCGAACCTTTCCGGTGATATAGTCAAAGGCCGCTCCTACACCAATCATCACGCCACGGATGCGGTCTTTGTTACGATACATCCATATTTCCTGCTTCGGACAGCCCAAGCTGACGAAGATGATATGCGCGCCTGACGCATTGATGTCATGAATAATCTGCTCCTCCTCATCGGGCCGAAGCTCCCGAAATGGCGGTGAAAAGCCACCTACAATTCGAATTCCTGGGTAGTCCTGCTCCATTCTTTCCTTCAGGCTGTCCAGCGCATCCGGCGTGCTGCCGTAAAAATAGATACTTAATCCTGTCTGCGGCGCGCGTTCGCACAGCTTGAGCATCAGACTGGGGCCGTCCACCCGGTCCTGACGCTCAAATCCATACAGCTTGAGCGCCCAAACCAGCGGCATACCATCCGGGGTACACAAATCTGCACGCGCAAGTGCTTCATGGAACTCGGATTGATTTCCGGCTGTAACAATAGAATGCGTGTTACAGATACATACATAGCTGTCCTTGCGTCCGACTGCCCATTGCTCCACCGTGTGTACGGTTTCCTGAAACGTAAGCGCCGCAATATCTGCGTCCGCAATCCTTCCGACTCTATACTGGGGCAGTTGCTTCATAAGCACGCTCCTCTATCGCCTCGTTGTATATGGCCATCAGTTGCTCGTAATTCACTTCTTGCGTGTAGCGTTCAGCATATATTTCCGATACCTTCTGTCTCATGGCTGGATAGTTTTCATAGGCTGTCGCACGACGGATTACGGCACTTATATGTTCCATATCATCATGTTGAAAATGGAACCCGGTTACTCCATCCTCCACCACTTCCTCCAGCGCCCCGATCCGGCTGCACAACACCGGGGTTCCCACGGAATAGGACTCTACGATGGTCATGGGAAAGCCTTCATACCAAATGGAAGGAACCATGACATACATGGCCCGGCTCATGCAATCCAGCACCGTGTCTCCATCCTGCTTGCCGAGAAAACGGATGTCCTCCTGCGGATATGCGGCAGCCAGTTCAGCCTTTTCCGGGCCATCCCCGATGATGACCAGTCTCAAGTCGCCCCGATCTTCCACCTGTATCCAGGCTTGCAGCAGATTACGCACCCCTTTTTCAGCAGAGATCCGCCCCACAAACAACAAGTAACGATCATCCGGGTCATACACGGCTTCCACCTCTTTACGTTGGATGAAATTTGGCTTTACCGCGATACGATCCGGTGGAATGCCACTTTCAGCAAATTTCTCCCGCGCAAACTCGGTTAGCGCAATATATCGACTTACTTTGTGCTGCCATGTGCCGATCAGATCGTTGAACTTGATCATCGCCGCCACTGGAATCGTCTGTAGCGGTGAGCCCCGGTAGCACCCGTGGCGGATGGAATGCAGCAGCGTGCCGTGCAGGCATTTTTCACAAACCTCATTCCCTCGCATAAAGGTCGCCGCCGGACAAATCAGCCTGTAATTATGCAGCGTCTGGACGACCGGAATCCCCAGCCGTTCACAGGCATGATAGACGGAAGGAGATATAACCGGAAAAAAGTTATGCACATGCACCACATCCGGCTTCACCCGCAAAAGCAGCTTTTTGATTCTTTTGAACTCTGGCAGGGACCAAGCCGCCTCCACCGCCAGCTTTGCCATGTTAGCCAGCCCTTTGCTTTGGATGCTGTCGTTATGCACATAATAATGCTCTGACTCTATCCCTCTGGAGCGCAGCATAGCCAATTCCTGTTCAACAACCTTGTCTTCTCCCCCGCTTTGCTGATAAAAGTTGTGGATGACCAGCACCTTGCCCACCGTTTTTTGGTTATATTCACGTCGATGGACATGGCTTGCTGTATCCGTTAATGGTGATGATATGTCGGACTGAGGGACCTCCCCCTGAACATGATGATGATCTGGGTTTGAAGCCTGTAGATGTACTGGAGGCCCCGTCTGTATGTTGATCTGTTTGCTCACGTGGCGGTCCCTCGTTCCTGCGTAGATTGCATGGGATGGTGCATAGGCTGCATCGGTTGTATCCGTGAGTGGCTTAGCATTTCTTCCGCAATACGATCCCACGACATACGCTCGACTGTAAGAAACGCCTGCTCCGCCATACTTTGTCTCAGCTCAGCATTGTCCAACAATTCAGAGACTCGACTCACCCATTCCTCCTCTGAAAAGCTTCTCAGGATCACTCCGCTCACCCCGTCCTCGATCAAGGTAACCGAGCCGCCATTTACCGAAGAGATAATCGGGACGCGAAACAGCATACTTTCCAGCAGAACCATACCGAAAATATCGTAATGAGTCGGAAACAGCATCGCATCCGCTGCTCCGTAAATCTGCCACAGATGGCGCTGCTCCACTCTTGAAAAATGCAAAATACTGTCCGTCAGCCCAAGCTCATGTGCATAGGCCCAATAGCGATCCGTATCCGCCTTACGTCCATCCCCGACCATTAACAAAAGGCAACTGGGATGCTTTTGAAGTACCTTTTTGAACACGCCTAGCATAAAACGTATATTTCTCCGCTCCTCCAGCACGCCGACATACAGTAGCACCGGACGATCCCCGAGCCGCCTCAGCTCATCCGCGACCTCAGGATTTTTCTCCCGGCCTTCGCTTTTGTCGTTGCCGCTGTTGTCATTGTTCTCATTGTTGAACTTTCCCTCCACCTTGCTGCGGTCCAGTCCGACTCCAAGGGTGACGACGTTGTGAAAGCCTTTATCCTCCAGATAGCGCTTGGCAAGATCGGATTTGACAAAGGTACAGCGTAGAGACTTTGCCACCTTCGGCAGTAGCAGGGTATCGTACAATCTTCGGATCAGCGCATGTGTGTTATCGCGGTACGGGCCATGATACAGCACCAGCTTTTCGGGACATTTGCGGGAAAGCAGATAAGTCATGATCTGGTTGTATTCTGTGGAAATGACCCAATCATAAGCAGCCAAAAACGAATGATTGAGGACATCCCTGTAGATGCTGTTGCTCAGGAACTTAAACCCGTGGAGCCAGATGATGCGCAATGTGCAGCCTTCGTGACGGTATACCTGCTCCAGATGGGTTTCCTTGTGGTCGTTGTAGTAGACAATGTCGCAATCGAAGCCTTTCCGAACGAGTGCTTTGCCCAAGCCGACTTCCTGCAAATTGTATGAGGCCCCGTTCACCTTGCTGGCAAAATTGCGAAGATACAATATTTTTTGAATCATCATTAGACTCCTGCCATTTCATATTGGGTGAGTTATGGGGCGCGGAGGGTTTAGAGACCGCTGCGCACTCCATTTGATCTTCCGATCGCTGTTGCAGTGGGATTCTTGGATGATATAAAACATTTCAAGGTAAGAATCCCACTGCAAAGGCGAACGCTATCGCTTCTTCAGATTCAAATGGACCGCTCCGCTGCTAACCGCCGTGTCCATAAAGTCACCCTAATTTAAAAAAAGGGAACTTAGGGCATGAAGTGCCCCCGCTGCGCGGGTTACGCGGGCGGATGCACGCAGCCGTAGACTACGCTGGGATGCGTGTCCGAGAGAAGTTCACGGCGATAGGCGAAGCTATCGCCGGGCGGCTCTTACCTTCCCCCACCCTATGGGCTGGGGGAAATTCTTTTTGGCGGCGGCGGGAAGTAGCGGAGGGTAGGATTTGAATCTGTAGAAGCGAAGCGTTCGCCTTTGACGTGGGATTCCGCCCCCTATAGGGGCTTATTCAATCAGGGAATCCCGCGTCAACAGCGATCGGAAGATCAAATCCTGCTCGAAGCGGCCTCCCCCCTCCAAACCGAACTTTCCCCCTGCCCCTGCCTTTCCTCCATCATCTGCATATTAAAATGGTCCGCTCCTTTAAGCTGGGCAGCCGCCATATCTGACACCAATGTCACGCTCGACTCCATCGGGACAAAGCGGTATTTGTAGGCCGTAAGCCGATGGTCCGTTTCGTGAAATAAAATATCCTGCGCGTAGTTGCCCCAACGATCCTTGGGCATCAAGTCAATCGTCATACCGGCATGTGCGGAGGGCAGCAGCATATTGGAGCCGTGAATGCCGATCACCAATCGGCTGGCTGCGTACACCTCGCATACCCTTAGCTCGCTTTCCCGGTCGAAGCGTGCGACACGTTCGTCCGTAATCCATGCCGGGAAGCTCCCGGTGCGACCCAATCCGGCGACTGTAAAACGATAATCCGGAAAGGATTCCCGCAGCCTGCGGAACAACTGGATAATTTTACTGCGCTGATGATAAATCAGCGGTTTGAGCCAACGCTTGAGCTGCGGAAATTTCTGCACCGCCCGTGCGATATGATGGCTGCCGCTCCACAAGCGGTCTTCCCTCCATACGAAGGTAATGCGCGGCTCCGACTCGCGCCCCTCCTCATAACGGGGGATGCCCGTAAACTGCTCTATATCGAACTGACTAGGGTGTGAATACGCCGGACTGACATAGACCTCATCAAAGCGTACCAGTTCCTCTATCATCCGATGATGCAGCACCGGATAAAAGTTGCGGGCCTTGCTGAATGGCACATCTACTGTCCAGATTTCAGCCACACATGCGGGAACCATCCACTCCAGCGATTTTTGCACAATAACGACGATACCCAGCTCCGGCGATTGTTCGTATTCCCGCTGCACATTCAGCAGCTTGAGCAAAGCGTGACCATACAAATAATCAATCGTATTGACGATGATGATTCGCTTAAAGGGTTTCATTTTATGCACAGTCATGCCAACCGCCAAATCATAGGAAGGACTGAGCAACGCTTGCCGCAAGGGCTCTCCGAGCCATTTTCTCGATTTCGCATCTCCGGTTAGTGTATAGTTAGGCATTTCTACCCGATAGGGTGAATACGTCGCATGCCCGACCCGCATATCCTCGATATATTCACGTCCACAGCCCTCACACCAAGTGCTGACACATACATGAATTCCCTGCCACAGCACCTCTCCGCCCCGTACCTTACCTCCACAATGCGGACATTGTCCCTCATGCTGAACAAACGGTTTAATGGGTATCATGATTGTTCTCTCCAACTTTCGGTACTGTAATATGAACACGCCAGAAGGTCAGGATCGACTTCATCATCCAGCCCAAATTGGCTTTTACTTCTTTAAATAGCAAATCTAATAGAAATACAGATATCGTAAAAGACAAGATGGTCGCCACCAACGAACCTCGAACACCAAGTAACGGGATAAGCGCATAATTTAAAGCCACATTCGTCACCGCACCCACGATCGAGGTCAGCAGCGTATATTTGAACAAATTTTCATTCGTGATAAACAAGCTTTTGGCAACACTGAAATTGGTGAAAAACAAACGAATCGCAAACAGCGACAGCAACGAGCCTGCCTCGGTAAATTCCTGCCCATACAGCACGACCACCACCCATTGGGACAGAAAAAATAATGGTATTGAGGTCACAAGAAAGCAGATAAACATCAGCCGATACACGTTGGACAACGTCTGTCTGTATTCGTCGCTCCCTTTCATCTTGGAACGGGTCACCACCGGGGCATATGCTGTGGTAAGAACGACCGGAATGAAGCCCAGCACTTCAATAAGACGGAGCGCAACAGAATATTGCCCCACCGCCGCATCCCCCAGCATCTCGCCGATAATGACCTGATCGATCCGTGCCTGTACATATACAGCGGAGGATGACAAAATAAGCGGCCAACTGTGATTCATGATTCGTCGTGCTGTGGTTAGGCTGAACGTCCACTTGTGCATACGCCGTTCTTCCTTACGGAAGAAATACAGCAGAATCAGACTTCCCAGCAGAAACTCGCCATGAGCGCACAGCGCCACCACCCATATGGGGACACCGGACAGCAATAAAATGATTTTAACGGTGGAGCTGAGGACAAAGGCTGTGTTCTTGGCAATGACGGTGTATTTGGACAACATTTGCGCCCGGAACCAGTAGTCGATGATATCAAACAACTGAAACACCGAGGCTGTTGCCAGGATCAGATTGATCAACCGTACGGAACTATCCTCCGGTCTGAGCAGCGAAATGAAGGAGCATGACAAGACAATGGCTACCAAAGTACCCGCCAGCTTCAGCAGAATCGCCGTACCCAATAACTCCTGCTCATCCTTGGGGTCCTTGACGAGATCGCGCACCAATATAGAATCAAAGCCAAGAGTCGTGAAAATCAGAAACATCCCGAAAAAAGATTCCGCATAATTCCACTTCCCCAGCTCCTCCGGTCCGAGCACTCTCGCCATGATAATGCTGACCGCCAGCCCAAACACCATGCGGATCATCTTGTCACCGAACAGCCAAGACGTATTCGCCAGCAGACTTCTGCGCGATTTGGCGCGATTTTTGACTAATGTCATAAGCTCTACTCCATCTTGGAAAATGACCTTTCGCACGGCTCCATAGCATGCTGTTCTGCCGATGCGACTACAATAATGTACAGCGAAGAGACCTCCCGGCCAGGCGGGCGGTCCCTCCATGTCTTACACGACGACGGAAGCTTCGACCGCAGCCTGCCTTTTTACCCGCTCCAAGTCTGTATCCACCATCATATGAATGAGCTGTTCGAAGTCTACTTCCACTCGCCAGCCCAGCTTTTCCTTTGCTTTGGCGCAATCGCCGAGCAGTAGATCTACCTCTGCCGGACGGACGAACTGAGGATCAATGACGACATAATCCTCATAGTTCAGACCTGCATGGGAAAAGGCAATTTGCAGCAGTTCGCGGACGGAATGCATTTCTCCCGTTGAAATGACGTAATCATCCGGTTGATCCTGCTGGAGCATCATCCACATTGCCTTAACGTAATCCCCCGCAAAACCCCAGTCCCGCAGCGAATCCAGATTCCCCATGCGCAGCTCCTGCTGCAAACCCAGCTTGATACGGGCTACAGCGTCCGTCACTTTGCGTGTTACAAACTCCAGCCCACGGCGGGGCGATTCATGATTGAACAAAATGCCTGAGCATGCAAACATATCAAAGCTTTCGCGGTAGTTCACCGTGATCCAATGACCGTACACTTTGGCGACACCGTAAGGGCTGCGCGGGTAAAATGGGGTCGTTTCTGTCTGCGGCGTCTCCAACACCTTGCCGAACATCTCACTGCTCGACGCCTGATAAAAGCGCGTGTCCGGCTTGGCAATCCGTACCGCCTCCAGCATATTGGTGACGGATAGCGCTGTAATCTGCCCGGTAGCCAAGGGCTGCGGCCATGAGGCCGCGACGAAGGATTGGGCAGCCAGGTTATAGACCTCATCCGGGTCAGACTGACGCACGGCTTCGATGAGCGAAGCCAGATCGGTCATATCGCCGGAAAGCCAATGAATGTCATTCTGGATATGTGCCACATTTTCAAAGTTCGGCGTACTGGTGCGTCTGCGTACCCCGTACACCTCATAATCTTTGGACAGCAGCAACTCGGCCAGATAAGATCCGTCCTGTCCGGTAATCCCTGTGATCAGCGCTTTTTTCATTCCTATTCCTCCACCGTTTTTTATTGTTCAACCAGATCCAGACCTTGAAATGCCTGATACACAGACCTTAATCCCTCTTCCAGTGAAATACGCGCCGACCAGCCCAGCCCGGAAATTCGGGACACATCCACCAGCTTGCGCGGTGTGCCATCGGGAGCGGACGTGTTAAAGGTAATTTCCCCCTCATAACCGACGACTTCCTTCACCCGTTCAGCCAGCTCCCGGATGGAAATATCCTCCCCAACGCCGATGTTCACAATCTCATTTCCCTCATAGCTATTCATCAGGAACAGACAGGCTTCCGCCAAATCATCCGAATGAAGAAATTCACGGCGTGGTGTGCCGGAGCCCCATACTTCGACTGTCGGGGACTGATTCAGCTTGGCTTCGTGAAACTTGCGGATGAGCGCAGGCAGCACATGAGAGGTCTGGAGATCAAAATTGTCGCCTGGACCGTACAAATTCGTAGGCATCACCGAAATAAAACGGGTTCCATATTGACGGTTGTAGGACTGGCACATTTTAATCCCGGCGATTTTAGCGATAGCATAGGCTTCATTCGTAGGCTCCAGCTCACCTGTGAGCAGATATTCCTCCCGCAACGGCTGCGGGGCAAATTTGGGATAAATACAGGTCGACCCAAGAAATAGCAGCTTGCTTATATTCGTCCGGTATGCCGCGTCTATCACATTCGTCTGGATGAGCAGATTGTCACGGATAAAATCGGCCGGGTAATCGTTGTTCGCCAGAATCCCACCAACCTTGGCTGCTGCCAAAAACACATAGTCCACCGACTCAGTTTCGAAAAAGCGGTCTACAGCCTCCTTGTTGCGCAGATCCAGCTCGCTGCTTGTGCGAGTGATCAGGTTACGGTAGCCTGCTTTGCTCAATGCCCGAACAATGGCGGAACCCACCAGTCCGTTGTGCCCTGCTACATATATGTTGGAATGAAGATCCATGCTTTCCCCTACCCTTCCTGTTGGAGTGAATTTAATATGCATCGTTGGAGCCCAATAGCACCCGGAACGTTTTCAGCATGATGATAATATCCGTGCGTAAACTGCGTCTGGATATGTATTCCAGATCCAGCTCTACCATCTGGTTAAAGCTCAGATGATTACGACCGCTGACCTGCCATAGGCCGGTACAGCCTGGCGTAACCGTCAGACGCAGCTTATCCCTTACCGTATAATCATCGACTTCTCTGGGCAGCGGGGGTCTGGGCCCTACCAGACTCATCTGCCCACGTAGTACATTCAGCAGTTGCGGCAGCTCATCAATGCTCGTTCTGCGGAGGAAGCGCCCAATACGGGTGATGCGTGGATCATCCCGCATTTTGAACATTGCACCTTCGATTTCATTTTCCAGCAGCAGCGTGGACAATCTGTCCTCGGCATCGGACACCATGGAACGAAATTTGATCATGCGAAACGGCCGCTCATTTTTACCAATACGAACTTGATAAAATAACGCGCTTCCTCTCGGGTCCTCCAGCTTAATCAGCAAAATCACGAGCAGAAATACCGGGCACAGCACGATTAATCCAATGAACGACAGCATGATGTCCATACTTCGCTTCACGAACGGATATACGCTCAATCCTTGCCGACGTTCAAGCCCATGAGCGGCCGAATACACTTCCACTGATGTACTCAAAGCTTCGGCCTCGTTCGAGTGGGAAGAAGACACTGCTCATCACCTCAGTTTCCGATTGATAAGTATTATTTATTCATTGTTAAAAGAATTTTATTAACTCTCATTTCCCTCCTTTCTGTTCATGTCAGGTTGCGTTCCTCCATGCCGCGCTCCGCACGAGTATCCGACCGTTTCACGTTGTTGAGCACCACGCCCAAAATACGTGCCTTTACTCTTTCCAAATTGGCTTTCGCTTTCTTGACGAGATCCTTTTTGACCTTCCCTGCCTGCACCACCAAAATTACTCCGTCACACATGGCGCTTATAATGAGGCCATCTGGAAAGGACAACAATGGCGGCGTATCCATTAAAATCACATCATAATGCTCCTTCAGCTCAGACATTAGAGCGTTCATTCTGCGGGAACTGAGCATTTCGGACGGATTCGGCGGAGTCGGTCCGGCTGTAATGGTATACAGATGATCGATCCCTGTTTCCTGAACCACTTCCTGCCATGGCTGCTGGTTGGCAAGGACACGCGTCAGACCGGTATGGTTACGCAAGCCGAACATGTGGTGCAAGGAAGAGCGGCGCAAATCCATGTCCATGACCAGCACCTTTTTCCCCTCTTGCGCATACGTTACAGCCAAATTGCTAATCGTGACCGTCCTGCCTTCACCCGCCTGAGCTGATGCGACCATCATAACCTCAATCGGCTCATCTACAGAAGAAAACTGGATGTTCGTGCGAAGCATACGGTACTCCTCCGAAACAGGAGATTGGGCATGCAGGGATGTGACGAGCTGGTTATTGATTAATCGCGGCATATTGTCCTTCACCTACCTGTTTGGGAGTTGTAGCTGAACCGTCGGAGCGTTTGTCTTCTTTTTTCATTTTCGTAATCAGGGACAGGGTAGGCAGGCCGAGTTCTTTTTCAACATCCTCTTCATTTTTAAAGGTATCGTCCAGCACTTCCAGCAAAAACGCCAAGCCTATACCCAGCAACAAGGAGGCGGAAAAAGCAATAAGCATCTGTATAGCGGGATTACTGTTCACAGGAACAGCCGGTTCAGTCAGACTGGCTTCGCTTAGAATCGTGACGTTGTCCATTTTCATGATAGAGGGAATTTGTCGTTTGAATACTTTGGCTACCGCATTTACGGTTTTGACAGCCTTCGTATACGATAAATCACGGATTGTTAAATCCATGACCTGTGAATCACCTGCGGTATTTACTCTTAGTTTTTGCGTCAGAGCTGACGGAGTGACCTTGAGATCGGGGAAGCTGGCGACCACCTGGTCCATAATTGCCGAGGACATCATAATTTGCTTATAGGAGTTCGTTAAGGCTATATTCGTTTGAACGACACTGTAATCGACGACACCCGCACGATCCGGCCTTGGCGTCTGGTTGATAATAAGCTTCGCTGTCGCTTCATAAATCTGAGGGGTAAAATATACATTTTTCACACCCACCACAGCACATACCAACAATACGATACCGCTAATCAACCATATTCTTTTTTGGATCATACGAATGTACTCTTTCAGCTGCACAAGACCAGTCCTCTCTGATTGACTTGTTTTCGATGCAATGACGCTTGTACTGATCCTCTGCATAGCATGACCATATAATCTATAGTAAAATGTTGTATAATAGCGCATAGAGGGTCTAGCCAGCGAATAAGCACAAGTGCTAAACCATCGGTGGCCTCCCAGGGTATATGAACGATAACATATGGTTAAAACTATAAAATATAGATACGTTATGTATCTTACATAACTAATTTATGATACAAAACGTATCTTGTCAAGCGTAAACTTGCTTTTTTTCTTTCTCAACCTTGCATTCAGGAGGAATATCAGATGAATTATGGCACCCGCATCGCTGAATTACGGGAATATAAGGGATTAAAACAAGAGGAACTAGCACAATCCCTCGGAATTACGCGGGCGGCTCTTTCTCACTATGAAAAAAACCGGCGCAAGCCAGATTTTGAGATACTGACCAAGCTTGCAGACATTTTCGGGGTATCCATTGATTACTTGGTAGGACGCACTAGCCATCCGGCAGCAATTTTGGATTCAGCTGTGAGGGAATTTGTGGACCAGTTGGAGCTGTCCGATGAAGATATCCTGCAACGTTTTAATTTGACCATTGATGGACGAACTTTGTCTGAGGAAGAAGCCAAGCGTTTTATCGCGTTTGTCCGCATGGAACGAATGATGGAATAAAGAAGGGTGGGAGCCGGTTCACTCCTATTTTAAGCAGTACCGGCAACCGGTATTTTACAAGCTCTTATCCTTTCGGTCCTTGGTTCCGTCAGCTTCGCTCTGTAGACAATGCGGCATTGTGATGCCGCATTGAAGCAAAATATCCCGGATGTCCAAGTGGACGACAGGTTTGTCTGCTTTCCGTTCGTTGTTTCGTAGAAGAGGGTTGTCCATTCCTGATTCAGTCTCCTTGTTCATTCGGCACTTACCTCACTTTATCATTCTTGGTCACTGGAAAGAGAATCCCCACAAACCATGTATGTATAGTTATGAGCAAAACTATTATATATGAATACATACCTGTAATGTTGTCGTCTTATGGCGAGAAAATTAAAGGATTTTCGGATTTTCTTCTGAAATATACGCAATGAACTTCCAAATCAGAACCATTTACAGATAAAAAAGAACCTGTCAGGTCCTACTTTCTCCTGATAGGTTCTTTGGCATTCTATTTTCGGTTGCATGTAAGGTATTCTTCGACGCTGGTCCTACTCTGTATCTGTCCTGATTAAGCGACCTCGGCCGCCGGGGACACTTGGGTGCCCCCAGTCGCTCGGACTTTGTAAGCGTAGTGACTTCCGGCTTTCACCGTGTGGTCCGTATACGCGCTTCCCACTACTTCCGATGCAATCACCTGATACGCCCCGTTTGTCCCGTCCGCACGCAGTACATCATAGGCGGATACGCCTTCTGCCTGAAGCCAATTGATCTTTACCGCGCCTTCCTGAACAGAGGCGGCCTTCACCTCTGTAGGAGCCGAAGCTGCGGTCTGATCTGTACTTTTCAGTTCCAGAATGTATTGCACCGACTCTCCGGGACCCAGCTTTTCTTCAAAATCAAGGGCAGGCGAAGCCTTGAGTCCGGATATGGAACGCTGTGCCTGGCTGTACGTAGAGCCAGCTCCGAAGCGTTCACCCGTGTACAAACCGGCTTTCGGCATCGTCACCCGTACACGGATCGTCTGTGCTGTGGATTCAAAATTCACCAGGTTCACTAGCAATTTGTCCGAGGTGGCCCCACTGCCAGCCAGCGGTTTAAGCTTAGACGTATCCACTGTACGGACATAGACCATCTTATCCTTCGTTTCCTCCGGATTCAGGACCGTATAAGTCAATGGTTTCCCGTGTGTGGCATAAGCCAGACTCAAGCGTCTCATGATGTTTACACGGCTGTCCTGCCCTTGTCCGAACGGATAAATTTCCGTATTCGCCGGATTGTGATTTTGCAGGTCAAAGCCGGTTTTAAACAGCGTGTAGTCCTTATAAAAAGCAGCATGCTGGATAAACATATCGGCAAAACCGATCTGCGAACGCATAATCCGGTCGAATGCTGCTGCTTGTGGCTGACTGGCCCCGTAATCAGGGTTGTCCCGATGCGTATCGTTCGTACCAAACTCCGTATTCAGCATCTTCTTCTCCAGCCCGTTGCTTGAACCGCCGAAGGTTTTCAGATTTTGAACGAAGCTGCCCCCGCCCTCTTCATTATACGATTCGCCGTAGGCGTGCCCGTTAGTCAGGTCGGTGACATCCTCCAGCTGTTTACGTTGTGCCGGGTCCCGCTCCCATCCATCCGGATCGCCGCATTTCAGCGTACCTCCGGTTTGGTTTTTACAAGCCTTGGTCGAATACGTCGGCCAGTAGGCCCAGCCCGGCGCTACCGTTTTGAGATGTGGCGCCAATTGCTTACCTTCCGTATTCAGCCACTTGGCCACGGCCAGATTGACTGCTTTCGAGCGGTTAAACAATCCCGGTTCATTATCCACTTCATAATATTGCAGGTATGAACCATATTTTTTTACATAATCGCGCAATTTCTGCTTGGCCGTCTCCGGCAGGGAGCCGTCTTTTTGCAGCTTGATATCGCCCGTATATAAATACAAAGCCGACGATTGCATATTATACTGCTTCAACGTTTGATAGTACTCTTCCACGTCTGTGCATGCCTTGTTCACATTACTAGCGCATGTGACTCTCATGACATTGCCGCTATATGCAATTCCCAGCCATTTGAGAACGTATGGTAAATGTTTTACTGCACCCTGATCATAATAAAATTCTTTATTGTTCACATTCGTTCCGGTCAGTATATATTTACCGTGTATCGGCTCAGTCGCAGGTGAAGCTAACGTCTCCAAGCTCAAGTCATCCCAAGTCCACCACACATTTTTATCTTCAGCAGAGGAGCAGTATAGGCAGCGCGCTGTCTTTAGCTTGAGTACGTTAACACCGCTTTGCAATTGCTCTTTGGGGATATACAGCTCGTAGTTGTTTTTGAAATTATATGCACTGCCTGTGCCGGAAACCCCGGCAATCTGAATGATACCGGACAGCTGATGATTTGAAAATACAGCCATTTGGGGAACGGCTTTGCCCGCATCCAAAATCCGTACACGGAATATCATCCCGTTGGGAGGAACCTGATCCAGCTTGTACTGGAGTGATAGTTCAGGATTCATGGACGCATTTAAACCGGGAGGAATATCTCCACTGCTGAGCAATACCGGAGCCGTTGTACTCTCTGCTATGGACATCGCTGACGATGCTCCTTTAGCAGACGACTCGGTGGAGGCCGCCGAAATATTGACATTGTCCTTACCGACCATACCTTTAAATTCTGCTGAAGAGTCATCCCGCTGACCGAGTTTCCATACCGGACTGGCCGCCGCTACTTTAATCGTCTGAAGTTCTTCACTCTTGGGAGGCGTATGAATAAACCAGGCGATCATCGCTATAGCTGCGACCCCCAGCAGCCCGGCCAATAATACTATATACCTTTGGGTCAACCATTTTTTCATCATTGTGCTCCACCCTCTCTCCTCAAAATTTTTGGCGGGGAAAGAGTATATATCAAGGAAGAAACAAAGCGTTGCCGGGAATTACCGCTTTCGCTTCATGCTGACTTTCCCACATCAGACGTGCCATTGCGTCGCCTTTTTCATCATAATATTCAACTTTCAAATCTGCCATTTTGCCTGCTTGCAAGGTAATGCTGCCCTTGCGTTCTGTCCAGCTTTGTTTGAACCAGCTATCAATAACCAGCTTGCCGTCTACCCATACACGAATGCCATCATCGGATATCGTGGTAAGCGTATAGGTCTCACTATATTGCGGCTTGATTTTGCCCGTCCAGCGGACCGAGAACTGATCAGCCTTCACCTCGGGATCAGGCGAGGCCGCACGCCAGTTATAATCCAGCTTACTGTCTGTACGAACCAAAACAGCGGTGCCGTCCAGATCCATGCTGTTAAAATATTCACCCCGCAGCCCGTTCACGTAGACCATATCCGGAACGGAAGGCGGGGCTGGTTTACTTACCACTGGCGGAGCCGGAGTTGGATCGTTTGGCCCCGTGTCCGGTACGGTCGGTAGCTCCGTCTCAGGTTCTTTCATCGCAGCTAACCCTTTTTTCACATCATCCCGCGTCAAGCTTGTCGAATCATTCATATAATCCTGAATCTGATCCGTCGTGTTATTTTCGGTCAGCATCTTGCCCCAGGTCATGGAATACACCCATTTTGGCTGAGCCTGCATCACCTCGGGACTGGGCACCTCACCGTGTTCCCCAATGGCAATCGGCTTATTCCGTGCCAGTCCGAGCAGTCCTTCGTAATGGCTTTGCTTAAAATCATGGTTGTAAATGTCTACAGCCAAAATATCCACTTTGTCATCCCCCGGATATTTCGGGGTATATGGAACAGTGTACGAATTAGGCGCGTTCGGACTCCATACCCACAGCAGATTGTTCAGTTGATGCGTGTTTACAAAACGGTCATACATGATATTCCAGAGCTGATTGAAATTGTTTTTGTTTCCCCACCAGAACCAGTCGCCGTTCATTTCGTGGTAAGGTCTCCATAATACTGGAACGCCTGCATCACGAAGCTGCTTTAACGATACAGCGACCTTATCCAGATCGGCAATGAGAAGATTATACTGCGTAGTACCCGGCGTCACGTATTTATTGAACTCCGCCTGGCTTACTTTCGCCTGCACATTGGCCCAAGTCAGTGGTTTACCCGGCAGCGGTTCATGATAAGTCATCGTAACCATTCCGCCAGCTCTACTCCAACGTATGGCGCTATCGATGACATTTTTACGTTGCGCTGCCTCCGTAGCGGCGGACTGGCCGGAGATGGCTCCCATCTCGTAGCCATGTACACCAGCATACGCCTTACTGATTTTCTGGACCTTGTTGCTTAATTCATCCGGACTTTCCAAATAATCATGTTGACCTGTGACCATCTTTTTTCCCGAGATGCTGATCAAATAGTTGTATAGTTCACGGGCCTCAGCAGAAGCGTCCGAATTAACAGGCTGTAATGTGGCAGCATTCGCCACGGACAGAGATTCACCAAAACCGGCGGGCAACAAGGAAAAAAGCATAACAACGGGGAGTACACTGCGTATCAATCGATACACAGGGGTAAAATAGGGGCTCACTCTCGCTCTTCCTTTCGGTAGCCAGGCTGCCATCCTCACGGAAGGCCCTTTAGCTTTGCGTACCTGCCTTTCAACAGGGCTGCGTTTATCGTGGAAGGAGTTTGGATTCCTTCTTACCCTAAGTATCGACTTTTTTTTACCAAAATTTAATAGGTCATGTTCATGAATTTACAGATTTTCGCGTATTTTCGACAGTTCGGGCTAAAAAACTTCATAAATGAGTCCTTTTTTTATCTTTCAGGATGGTTGCAAGATGCTCATTTATGAAATAAACTGGTGACGGGAAATTTCATCCCAATCCATGCAAAAACGGACAATATCCTCTTCGATCAACTCAGAACCTGTCTGTACCTCGATCAATTCCACATCGGTCACGGCTAAAATGCTATGCTTCGTCCCTTCTGGAATGCGAACCACATCACCAGCCTTCACCTTATGCAGCTTTTCATTCAAAATAATTTCCGCTTCACCGCTAATAATGGTCCAAATTTCACTCCGTTTGAAATGAAGTTGGTAGCTGATATTTTTGCCTTGCAGCACACGGATTCGCTTGGTCAATACCTCGTTGCCCTCGTCATACTTCACATAATCCACTACCCGATAATGACCCCAACGGCGCTCTTCGTACATTGGACGCTGATTATGAGCCTTGAGCACTTCCTTGATGCGCGGACTTTCCGCCTTATTGGTCACAAGGATGCCATCCGGGCTGGCAGCTACGATCAGATCATTCGTTCCGATGATCGCCACGGGGATATCCAGTTCGTTGATAAGGCTCGTATTGACGCAATCCTCCGTTACTACGCCTCTGCCCACTTGCTGATGGGACATTTCTTCCGTTAAGGTGTTCCAGGTACCTAAATCCTTCCAGAATCCATCATATGGAAGAACAACGATATCCTTCTCCTTCTCGACTACCTCATAGTCAAAGCTGATTTTTTCCAGAGAAGAATATTGCTTTTGCATTTCTTCATAGTTCAACGGCAATCCTTTGGATGCCAAGATATCGAGCAAGTAACCCAATTTGAATGCAAAAACCCCGCAGTTCCATAGAGCATTGCGTTCCATCAGACGCTCCGCCTGCTCCCGGTCGGGTTTCTCTTGAAAATGGCTCACTTCGCGGTAGCCTGTGCTACCTTGTGTGGCATCATTTTTAGGTATAATGTAACCATATTTCTCAGAAGGATAGGAAGGGACAACCCCGATTAACGCAAGCTTGCCTTCACTCTCCTGAAGAGTATGTTCCAACTGGGCAACTGTAGCAAAGAAAGCATCCTCTACATAGGGATCTACCGGCAATATAGCAACGATTTCATCGGGTGAAACACCCACGATGGAATATAGATAAGTGGCTGTTAACGCAATCGCGGGAAAAGTATCTCTTCGTTCCGGCTCAACAATGATGCGCGTATCCTGCCCAACCTGACTCTGAATCATTTCAACCTGCGCTCTCCCTGTTGCAATAAACGAGGATTCGGACAAGCCGTTATCCCCCAGTTGTCTCCACACCCGCTGCACCATAGATTCCGAATTACCCTCCGGACTCTCCAGCACCTTCAAAAATTGTTTGGAACGGGAATCGTTGGACAAAGGCCATAATCTCTTACCGGAACCACCAGACAAAAGTACGAGCTTCATAACTCTCCACTTCCTCTCTAATTTGGGTAGGTGATCGGATGGGCAAGGTCGAGTAGCCCGCTACGGGATGGATTTGATCTTACGATCGCTGTTGCCGTGGGATTCTTTGGATTGTGTAAGACATTTAGATGTAAGAATCCCACTAAGCTAATGCTTCCGATGCGAGCTTTCCTTTGGAAAGCTTTCAAGCGAACGCTCCGCTTCTCCAGCTTCAAATCCATCCCTGCGCTACTCAAATATGCATCATGCCAATCATACCGTTTATTGCAAAAAGCACGACCGGACGATTCATGTCCGGTCAGCCTGTAAAGACGCTCGCGCGCCCGGCGCAGCCGCATGGCGCCTTAATCCGAAGGAGCGGTACCACCCGCGCCGCTCCTTCGGATACGCCCTTCCTACCTCCCCCCCATAAGGTGGAGGTTAAAAATTGTGACTCCACGGCGGAAAGCAGCGAAGCGGGCAGAATTGTTCTGAAGAAGCGGCAGCGTTTGCCTTTATCCCCGGATTTTAACCTTTGAATGTTTTACACAATAAAGAAAATCCGGGGGTAACAGCAATCGGAAGAACAATCTGCACGCGTAGCGTCTCCAAAACCACCACAGTCACTTTTTTAAGCTTCCACCTTATCCCGATTCCACCCACTCATCCGCGGACGACCCACGGAATAGTATTCCAACCCCGAGCCTTGAATCTGCTCCTCCGTAAATACGTTACGACCGTCAATCAGGACTGGCTTGTGCAGAATGGAAGACAATTGTAAGAGATTGACGTTTTTGAACTCTTCCCAATCGGTCAGCAGGCAGACCGCGTCGCTTCCCTCGGCAGCTTGCTGCGGGGAGGAGCACCATACAATATTCGGATGATCCACGCGCTCCTTGAATTTTTCCATTGCAATCGGATCATACAGCTTCACAATAGCACCTGCCTGAACCAGCGTTTCAACGATTTCCAGTGCCGGAGCCTCGCGGATATCGTCTGTATTCGGCTTGAAGGCCAAGCCCCAAATGCCAATCGGCACGCCGTGCAGCTGACCCAGCGATTCACGCAGCTTGGATACGATCATGAAACGCTGGTCAGTGTTAACCTCGACCACCGATTTTAACAGCTTAAATTCATAATCCACATTACCCGCAATTTGGATGAGCGCATTCGTGTCTTTCGGGAAGCAAGAACCACCGTACCCGATCCCAGCTTGCAGGAAAGAGGACCCGATTCGTTTGTCCATCCCCATACCGTCAGCCACACAGGTAACATCCGCGCCTACCTTTTCGCAAATATTGGCGATTTCGTTGATAAACGAGATTTTGGTCGCCAGAAATGCGTTGGACGCGTATTTGATCATCTCTGCACTGCGGATATCCGTTACATAAATTTTATCCGTGAACACCTGATGCAGCGAAACCATCGTTTCACGCAGCCCCGTGTTGTCCAAACCGATAATGATGCGATCTGGATGGAGTGTATCATTGATAGCAGAGCCTTCTCTCAGAAATTCCGGAGCGGATACAATATCGAAGGACAAACTCGTATGACGGGCCAGCACGTCCTTGATCTTTTCGTTCGTTCCGACAGGCACCGTGCTCTTGGTCATTATAATTTTATACCCGTTCATGGCCTTCCCGACATCAGCAGCAGCCTGCTCAATGTAGGACAGATTAGCTTCACCGTTAGCCAGAGACGGCGTACCTACCGCCAAAATAACGATATCCGAGCGGCGAACCGCGTCGGCCAAATCCGAAGTAAACTCCAAACGACCCGCTTCCAGATTTAACGCGATCAATTCCTCAATGCCAGGTTCATAAATAGGAGATTCCGCCCGGTTCAGCATGTCGATTTTGTGCTGCTCCAGATCGACACAAATCACCTCATTACCTTTATGTGCAAAACACACGCCCGAGACGAGTCCAACGTATCCAGTACCGATTACAGCCAGCTTCATTCCGTTCATCCTCCTTTTAGAAAGTTCACATAGGCTTGCTCTACATACTTTTTGAAATGATCCTTGAACGTATCTTCATCAAATTTGCGTGCATGGCTAATGATACCGTCCACATCCCATGCATGCTGCTCGACATTGGCGACCGCCTCCAGCACATCCTCTACCTGATGTCTGCGGAAAAATACACCATTCACATTAGGGACAATGGTATCCAACGCTCCCCCGCCCTGATAAGCGATAACAGGCCGTCCGGCTGCATTCGCCTCCAGAGGCGTGATACCGAAGTCCTCTTCCCCCGGAAAAACGAGCGCACGGCATTCTGCCATCAGCTTGTTGACCTCTTCGTCTTCAAGTCTGCCAAGAAACTCAATGTTCGGGGAGGCCATGCCTTCCAGTCTTTTGCGATCCGGTCCTTCACCGACAATGCGCAACTTGAGACCATTGCGCTTGAATGCCTCAATCGCCAGGTCAACGCGCTTGTAGGACACTAACCGGGATACGATCAGGTAATAGTCACCGATGCTTGTAGCACGTTGGAAACGGGATGTATTAACAGGAGGGAAAATGACATCCGACTCCCGTTGGTAATAGTGCAGGATTCTCCGTTTGACGACCGAAGAGTTGGCGACAAATTGGTTTACGTTGCGAGAAGTTTTGGCATCCCATGTTTTCAACCGATTCATGTAAAGCTTTAGCATGCTTTTGAGCAGGTTGGATTTGGACTGCCGGGCCATATATGTATCGTAATCCCAGGCAAACCGCATCGGTGTGTGACAGTAACAAATGTGAAACGTATGTTTAGGTACCTGGATGCTTTTCATAAATGCGCTGCTGGAGCTTAACACAATGTCGAAATCCCTAAAATCAAAATCACGGATAGCGATGGGGTACAGCGGCAGCACTCCTTTGAAATTGGCCTTCACTCCCGGGATGTTCTGTAGCCAGGTGGCTCTAATATCTGCATCCTTCAAGTTGTTCGACAGGCGGTCGTCGCTGAACACCGTTGTGAAGATTGGAGCCTCCGGATACATATCGTGGAATACCTCTACCACCCTTTCCGCTCCGCCCATTTGGATTAAGTAATCGTGTGCTATCGCTATTTTCATCTGAATCATCCTTTAACGCGAATGTCGGTCAGACTCCTGCCAACAAACCCTTATAGTAATGAACTATATCCTTAACCGTGTTCTCGATAACAAAATGCTTCTTGACCCGTTCCATCCCTTTATCGCCCATTTGCTGACGTTCCTGTGGATGCTCCAGCATCCAGCGGATGGCTTCTTCCAGCTTGGCCGGATCACCCGGTTCAATAAGTAGCCCGGTTTCGTTCGGTACGACGGTTTCCCTGGGTCCACCCTCATTCGAAGCAATCACCGGCAGCCCTGCGGCCATGCCTTCAATAATGACCTGCCCGAACGGCTCCGGTGTGATGGAGGTGTGAATCAGCAGATCACAACGCTGCATCAAGCCCTGAATGTCATCGACGTGTCCAAGTAAATTGACGTTGTCTAATCCGTATTCGCGCATCGTGGATTCCAGACGGCGTTTGTATTCCTCTTCGCCGAAGAGCGCATCTCCAGCCAGCCAAAATTTCACACGCTTATCCGGTAAAAAAGAGCGCGCCGCTTCCAGTAAAATGTGCTGTCCCTTCCACTCTGCCAGTCTACCGACCAACACGACGTTAAACGAGTCATCGTCACGTGAATTTGCAGTCGCATCACGGGCTGTAATCGCTTTGGCAAATGCCGAGTAGACGACGAGCGTCTTTTTGTCCGGGGGCAGCTCCAGCGCACTCAGCGTGGACTTGGAATTGGCAATGACGCCGTTGGGCAAAAAGCGGGACATCAGCCGTATGCCTTTGGCCACAATCGGCTTCAGGTACGGCGGACCGATATGGTCACGGATATGCCAGATCAACGGCACCTTCGCTGACTTCGCGGCTACGGCGCCGTAGAACGCTGACTTGAGCGAGTTCGTGTGAACACACACGACCTTTTCCTCGCGCAGCAAAGGCGCAAGCTTTTTCCCATAAGCCAACAGTCGGTAGGCTGCCGCAGGCGCACCCAGATTGACGGCATTCCGCCCCCGATTGCGAATGGAATCATCCAGTGGAACGATACGTACATCAATGTTGCGCTGCCGAAGACGATCGGCCAAATCGCCTTCCTCCGCCAAAATCACGAGCGGGTCGATATGTTCCCCGATGTTCGTCAGTATGTTATACAACGCAACTTCGCCACCGCTCCATCTTGCCGTGTGGTCGATATAAGCTATTCTCAGCATTTTGCAGCCGCCTTTCTGTCAAGGACCTGCCGGAACACATCTTCCACCTGCTCCGCCACATGTCCCCACGTATATTTGCTCAGGACATGGTCCCTGCATTCCCGTGCGTTGGGAAGGGCTTCGCGGTTATCCAGCACACGCAGCAGTCCTTCCGCAATGGCTTCGCTGTCCGTTCCCCGGAACAACAGCTCCGGACGGAATCCACTTAAAATTTCCCTGTTGCCGCCTACAGGAGTCGCCATCACTGGCAACCCCGAGGCCATCGCCTCCACCGTAATCAGGCCGAAGCCCTCCAGTGCCTGTGTCGGCACAACGAACATATTCGATGCCTGATGATACAGGGGGAGTTCCTCATCCGATACATATCCAAGCAATCTCACATGATTATGAAGATTGTATTCTGCCACCTTGGAAGCCAGTTCCTCCATCAGAGGTCCCTTCCCCCCAATCAGCAGCAGATGATCAGGATGACGCTCGGTTACCCGCCGCCATGCTTCCAGCAGCTGTAGCAGTCCCATTCGGTTAACAAGACGACGGACGGTCAGCACAATCGTCGCATTCTGTGGCAAATTCAGCCGTTCCCGCACCATCCCCCGATCCTCTGCCGGATGGAACCTCTCTACATTCGCCGCACCGGGAATGATATGGATTTTGCTGAGTGGAACCTTATAATGCTCATGCAGAATATCCCGAAAGGTTTCGCTCAGCACTACAAATTTGTCCGCCAGACCATAAGCCTTCATTTCAATGGATTTGGCCAACGTTGTTTTCAGCAGATGCTTGAGGCCTTGCCCTTCAATCTTCATTTCCTCCGTCCATGGGCCGTGGAAGGTGGTGACTACCGGAATTCCCCGTTTTTTCGCCTCCAGCGCCGGGCCGACACCATAGGGGGCAAAATGGGAGTAGAGCACATCTATCGGCTGCTTGTCGAACAGCGTTGCTGCATATTTTTGCATCAGCTCTCGACGCTTCCAGATGGATTGCTGCTTGCTGCCAATTGAATGAATTCGGATATTTTCAGGTACTTGCGGCTTCTCATCGCTACAGATTAAAGCATCCAGCGTATTTTGCTCCGCCAGTTGCTCACAGATGGATTTGAAGTACGTGTTTAATCCGCCGGGCTGCAAGGACGGCCAGCTAAGCCCTGTTGCTGCAATGCGAAATCCGTTATTGTACGACATAGCTGGTTTCTCCTTTCTGCTCGGTCTGTCCGTCTTCCACAATCTCTATTTTTTTTCGCCGCTTCGTCAGCTCATAATGCTTGAAGCAGACCAGAAACTCGTACATTACCCAAAAGACCGCTACTGCAAAACCTGCCAATCCCTTGCGGTATAAGCCTTGGACAAAATACTTCTGCACAAAGCGGGCCGGAGGTCGCAACAACAGCCTGGAAATCCGAAAGGATCTGCCTTTGTTAAAGGCCGTCTCAGCTTCGAGGTCCGTATACTTGTTAAAACGGGTCATATGATCACTGATACTGCGGAAGCCGTAGTGCCATAACACACCCTCCAGTTTAATGATCTGGGAAGAGGCTACATCCGGCATTTCATGAACAAGACTATTCGTAATGCCGTAAATACGCCGATTGTACAGACGAACCAAATGCTCGCCTTTGTTCATCCATTTGCCCAGAAAATCACCAATTCGAAACACAGAATATGCTTTGGCCGGATCATGGAGTGTTTCCTTGACCTTCAACAAATCTCCAAGAAGCTCCGCATCTACAACCTCGTCCGTATCAATCAGGAAAATCCAATCAAATTCGGCTTTTTCAACACCAAACATGCGCTGCTTCGCATAACCGGGCCATGGGTTGGAAAACACCCGACAGCCCAATGATTCAGCTACCTGAATCGTATTGTCCTTGCTCCCTCCGTCAATGACGACGATATCGTCCGCAAAGGGCTTGCAGGATTTAATGGCGGCTGTGATTCGAGTGCCATCATCCTGAGCGATAATAACTACGGATATCCGGTTGTCCGCGGGAACGCTAGACATGTGGTTCATTAGGGGGTGCCTCCTTCTTTATCTAACCGTTAACTGGCTTTTTCCGGATGTAGTGTGACATCGTTGATCGGAGCCATTGAATATCTTGTTTGGAAATAAGCAGTCTCGGAATTTTCATTTTCAGAACGAATTTAACATTACATAAAATGAAACCGAACCGTAGAATCCCCGAAGACAGCATTGCTATCCCTGCACCCGTCAAGCCGTATCTCGGAACGAGTATAGACAGCAATGGTATGACGAGCGCCAATCCGACACCCTGTAGGATGGTAACCAGCTTGGGCTTACCCAGCGCCATGAATTGCTGTGCCAGCACCATGGTTCCTCCGCTGATAGCAACCTCAAGCACCAGTAACCGGAATACCGTAAGCGCTTGTTTAAACTCCTGACCATATAGCAATGTAAATACGAACGGAGCAATCAGCATCAGCATCGTGGCAGCCAGAATCGTTGCTGTTGAAGTCACCCGAAATGCCCGGAATGTTATTGCAACCGCGTCCTCCTTGTTTAACCCGGAGGCCTTGGGAAAGAGCACGACGATAATCGAGGTTGAAAATACATTCACCATCCGGGCCAGGCTGACCGCTACCGCATATAAGCCGAGATCAGCCGGTCTGAGCAGACCCGCAATCAGGATCTGATCAATGTAAGTAGAAACCTGCCCCATGAGATCATTGCCGTATGAGCCCATGCCGTAGGTAAAGAGATTTTTGAATTGCGTCCAGCTGTTCTTCACCTTCGGTTTGTACAGCCGAACCATTCGAATCGTGACACCGATATAAATCGGCAAACCTGGCAGCAAATAGGCCAGGGCTGAGGTGTACGGATTCATTTGACCCGTCAGGATCAGGATCGCCAGACCCAGCAGCGTACTCAGCGGCACAAGATACCGAAACAAATTGTACTGCTTGTATTCCGACCGGACCTGAAGCAATGCATTATTGATCTGTGAGATCGCGATAAGCGGACACATCATCATGGAGCATTGGGCGAACAGGATGGCCGATGAAGAAAAGGAGCGCAGCCAATAAGGAATCAGGAACACGCCGATAAGTGTCGCCAAGCCCCCGAACATCGTCGCCAGTAGCAAGGCGAGGCCGTACAGCTTGCCTGTTTCCTCCGGGTTCCTTTTCGCATTGTAAATCAACGCGGACGGGACACCGAAGCTCATGCAGAAGGCGAGAAATTGGGACCAGTTCACCATCGCGGTCTGTTCCCCGCGTCCGGTAGGACCCAAGAATCGGGCCGTCAGCACGCCAGTCAGCATGTTTACGACGAGAATCAGCATGCTGAATATCATCGTTTTGACTGCTGCCGAGCTGCTATCCTTGCTCTTGGCAAAGCGAACCACCGTGGACCATAGTGTCCGGACAGGTGCGGATAATGTTTGTAAGTTTTGCACAGCCTTTACCTTCTTTCCACGATGACATCTTTCGCCCACAGTCCTATGCCGATCATCATCCAGATCAGATAGCCGCGCATACCGGGAAAACCGTTATCCGATATGAGACTGGCTACAGCTCCGGCCCACGTAGCCAACGCCAGTCTGATATAAGGCTGGCTGGAATCTCGCTCGGCAATGCGCACAAGGAGGCGCTTGACGATAACGAACAGACCACCGAAGAAAAAGAACGCTCCGAAAATACCGAAGGTGAGAAAAATGGCAATATAGCCATTATCCATAATCCCAAGTTCACCGAGATCGCCGCCGTTATCTAGCTTGGTTCCAATTCCTACACTCCCGATCCCCTGCCCCACCGGATTACCGACAATGGCCGGAAGCATCGTATGCAACAGATCCAGGCGTTCATTGTACGAATGATCCTGTTGAATATCCGTCAACGTTTGCATGCGGGCCACGAGACCTTCTGCTCCCGGCAGCTTCGGAACAATGATGTAGAGAAGGAGGCCAACGACAGCAAGTTGAAACAAGGTTTTCCACTTTCCCTTGGAGGATGAAGTGAGGATATATGCCAGCAGCATAACGAATGCAATCAGCCAAGCCGAACGTACCAGCGTGATCAAAAGACAAACGACCGTCAGCAGGACCCCGATCCATCCCAATGTGCCGCGCCACCGTTTTTCCATCATCATGGGTACGAGCGCCATTGCCAGGAAAATAGCGCAGGGACCAGGCGAGTTCATCAATGAGAAAACTCTGATTTGAAGCGGCTCTGGTATACCAATGGAATTCATCTCTACGTTATTCATCCAAAACGCATCCCATGGAGGCACCGTCAAATACTGAATAATGCCGTAAATCGCCACGAGAACGGCAATGTTGGCATATGAATACAGCAGACGGTCCAGCTCCTTCGCTTTCATGGGCTTAATCGCAAAATAAGGCAGCAGTAGCAAAGGAATCACATAGTTGGCCAAATCATAAGCAAAAACGATACCATTTTTGAACAAGCCGACCGCACTTCCGTAGGCCAGTTCAATACCAAAAAACACAGCAATTCGGGTTAATGGCTTTTCCGCCTGATGAATGCCACGCAGCACAGGAATAATCAACATGCTGCTGACCAGCAACGGTGCCAAGCTCAATAAGGACACCGAGTGATACGTTCCCTCCAGCCAGTCTGCAATGCGCCGGATTTCCGGTCCTACTGCCCACACCGTGAGTGTGTACGGAATCAGCATCCGCGATTGAATGATCGCCAGCAAAAAGGCCGGAAAAACGAGCGCCAGCAATATGGCTCCCTGCTGGCTCATGGTGGGATTCATCTTGGCGCTGACAAATCCGATGGCGAGTGGCAGCATACAAGCCAGCACTCCCATGCCGATCATGCCGATTCCACGCCGATTTCCTAACCAAACGGAAACCTGCTGATCTGCCAGCCGAGTCATATTTCTCACCCCTGACCTCCCTTCACCCGGTTCCGCTTGAACATTTCCTTAAACAGCAGAACGAGAAACTGGGAATCCTCAATCAAGTATCTTTTCCACAAACGTTTAGGCTCCTGAGACAACCGCCAAAACCATTCAAATCCCGTCTTCTGCATCAGCTCCGGTGCACGTTTCACATTTCCCGACAGAAAATCAAACGTAGCTCCTACCCCTATCGAAATCGGAGCGCGATATGTCTCGTAATATCTGTAAATCCATTTTTCCTGTTTAGGTGCGCCTACGCCGACAAAAACGATGTCCGGGCGGGCCTCTTGCAGCAATTGGACAATGTGTCTGTTCTCTTCCTCATTTTTCTCAAAGCCATAGGAAGGAGAGTAACAACCCACTACGTTCATGTTTGGGTACGACTCCTGAAGATTGACCATCGCCTTCTCAGGAATACCGTCCGCCGCACCCAGAAAAAACAACCGATAGCCTCGATCCTCAAAAGCCTCCCCCAGCCGGGTGAACAGATCGGAGCCTGACACCTTTTGCTTGAGGGGCTTTTTCAGCAACCTGGACGCCCATATAATTGGCATTCCATCGGCCACCACAGCTCCTGCATCGGAATATACCTTGCGGAATTCATCATCCTTGCGAAGCTTGATCACATGATCGACATTACAGGTCAAAATGTAGGAATGACGCTGATGCTCAATAGAAGTATCTATAAATTCGAGTAGATCGTTAAAATCATAATTATCAAAGTTGACATCGAACATGTTCACTCTGCTCATCGTATCACTTCTCTTTGCGAAAATCGGTTTGAGTAGATGTCTGGTATAAAGCGTTCAAATACCAGCAAAATGGAATAATCATCTGAACCGTCGACAACGTGTTATCTGAAAACGAATAAATCAGAAAGCCCGCAATCAAGCTTGCAAAATAAGGTTTGATTGGCTTGGCAAGCGACCGGTAAATGAGAACGAACACGACCAGCAATGAAAGTATCAATAACCCGCAGCCGATATATCCCGTGTCAAAATAAAAGCGTATATACTCGTTATGCGGCACGACAAAGCCTTTGAATAACGTCCCGTCGTTCGCAACCGTCACCGCGCCAAGACCCCTGCCTGACCACGGATAATCCTGTACTCTGTTCAAGAAATATTCCCATGCCTCCGAGCGTCCCGACAGATCAATTCCCGTATCGGTCTCCCGCTCGAAGGAGCGTTTTTTTAAATTGTTCCATTGCAGGGCCACCGCCCCCAGAGCAATCAAAAACGATCCGGCCAGCGGTAGCAAATAATTGACTTTCCCCTTGAGATACTGCCTGGCGATATCGAACAGATACACTGCAAACATTAGCAACAGTGCCAGAATCGGGCCGCGTGTACCGGTGGCAATCAGAATCAAAAAGTTCAGCGCCAGCACCGTATAATAAAAGGCAGCTTGCTGCGGTTTGCGTTTGACCTCAATCAGCGAGACGGCAATCCCGAGAAAGGAGAGCATCGCCAGATGCGGCGGAATGTTCGCCCCCTGTACTCTCACCGCTCCCGTAAATTCCACATCGGTAAACGAATGCAGCCCTACGACCTGTAAACCGAGTCCAACGACCACACTAATGATCGGCAGCAGGCTGATCAACCGGATATGCTTTTCCGCCACCTCCTTCTTCCACTGGATCAGTAAAAAAAAGAAGGGCAGCGATAGTCCGACGAACGCCTTCACTGCAATTGAGGTCGTCAGCGTAGGCAGCCATGCTGAAAATCCAAATGTAATCCCCAGCATGATCACCAATGCCCAGATCGGATAGCTAAATTTGAGGCGTATGCCGTAAACGAGCATGCACGGTACCAGCAAGGCCAAAATGCCCAATTTGTATAATGACAAAATCTCGATACCGAATACGCCACCCTGATACAAGGAATCCACCGATACCGCCGTGCTCAGCAGAACTGCATAGCTGATGCGCTCCGGATGATGGATAGAAACGGCCAGCAGAAGCAGTAAGCATACCGCCGCAATGCTGGCCACCGGCTGATAAGTAGCCGCAACTCCTACAGCAAGAGCGCCCAGAAGAAAAATGAAAACATGCTGTATTGTGTTTATTCTCGAAGTCCAAGGATAGTTGCTCATGATCAATCTTCACCCCGCAGCTGACTCGCTTTTCCGGTTGCGCAGCGTATCCAGGGTTCCCCGTATACTTTCAAATCTGCACCGGTTCAACAGCTTTCTGCCCTCAGTACGTGCCAGCAGGGAGTCCACCGTGTTGTATAGCCATTTGGCTGCCGTCTTCGCCATCAGCATCACGTTGCCGCGCAGGCCTGCGGCCTGAACAGCGTGAGACATGCCCTGACAGTAGTAACGATTCATGATCCATTCCTTCGTCAACCGTGCAGCCGGAACAAAATGCTTCACAGCCATGTGAGGATGATACATGATCGTTCCGCCATTTTTACGAATCTGCTCGAAAACCCACGATTCTTCACCAGATAAGAGGATATCTCCCTTTCTTCCCAAATGGAGCGGGAACATCACGGCAGCAAAAGCCGTTTTGCGCATGGCCATATTCGCTCCGAACGGATTCAGTCCCGCCGGATATTCGCGGATGGCTTTTCCCAAGTCAATAATCGTGTAAGGCAGCTCAAGCGGCCCTGTCAGCCAACCCGGTCGTTCCGTTTCAAACAAAGGATCTATCTTCCCGCCCATGGCCGTCAGCTCGGGGTTGTTCCCGAAGGTCGACATAATCGTTTGCAGCCATGAAACACACGGGATCGCATCATCATCCAGAAAAGCAATGACTTCTGCCCTCGATAACGTAATGCCCGCATTACGAGCAGCTGATAATCCTTGCTCGCGCTCATAATGATACCGGAGATGAATATCCTGACCGTGTGCGGCACTAAATCTTTTGATCGTCGCCGCCGTATGATCGGTGGAGCGATTATCGACCACAATGATCTCAGCCAGCGCAAGGTCGTTCAGCTCCAGCAGGGACATTAGCGTTTTTTCCAGCAGGTCCGCCCGGTTATAGGTGCAAATAACGACGGACACTGCGGGACACCGCTTGAATGCATCCATCAGTAAGCATCCTTGGAGAACAGCATTTTAATGCCTGTTTTCATGATGATTTTCAGATCGAGCCACGTATTGCGAACATGAATATACTTCAAATCCATTTGCACCATTTCTTCGAAGCCTACACTGTTACGTGCGCTCACCTGCCAGTAGCCGGTACATCCCGGTGTGACAATCAGGCGTTGCTTGTCATAATCGGAGTATTGCTCAACCTCGCTCGGCAATGGCGGACGCGGACCCACTAACGTCATGTCCCCGACCAGCACATTCCACAGCTGCGGAATCTCATCAATACTCGTCTTGCGCAAAAAACTGCCAATCTTCGTAATCCGCGGATCGTTTTTAATTTTGAACATGGCGCCGCTCACTTCATTCAGCTCCATCAAATCTTTTTTCAGCTCCTCGGCATTGGACACCATCGAACGGAATTTATACATGTTGAATAGCTTCTCGTTCTTGCCCACCCGAATTTGCTTGAAAAACACGCTTCCCTTCGGATCTTCGAGCTTGATCAAAACACCCACCACGATAAAAAGCGGCAGTAATACGATCAAACCCACGAAAGACAGCAACATGTCGAGCAATCGCTTGGTTACCAGGTAAGACGTTTTATCCTGAATTTGTGTATTTCCGTATGGCATGTAAAACGCTTTACCTGACATGACAGCCTCGCCGTCCTCCGGTAAATTTTCCATGCTCATGCTGACGTACCCCCTCTCAACCTGCCGTGGTTGCTTTCTCGGTCTTTTTCAGCCACTCGTGCATGGCCTCTATAACCGGATACTTCAAATCATCGCTAGCGAGTGCAAATTCAAGTGTGGTCAAAATATAACCAAGACGCTCGCCCACGTCATAACGTGTTCCTTCAAAGTCATAGGCGTACACGCGCTCGCTTTGATTCAGCTTTTGGATGGCATCGGTCAACTGAATTTCGCCGCCCGCCCCTTTTTCCTGAAGATCGAGATACTTGAAAATTTTTGGTGAGAATACATAACGGCCCATAATAGCCAGATCGGAAGGCGCTGTGCCTGGAGCCGGTTTCTCTATAAAATTATTTACCCGATACAGACGTCCGTCCTGTTGATCCGGTTCAATGATGCCGTAGCGATTCGTGAATTCCTGCGGTACCCGCTGTACACCGATGACGGAATTTTGAGTTTCCTCATACTGATCCATCAGCTGACGCAGGCAAGGCTTCTGACCTGTTACGATATCATCACCCAGCAGTACGCCAAACGGCTCGTCCCCGATAAAGCGTCTTGCGCACCATACCGCATGTCCCAAACCTTTGGGTTCTTTCTGGCGAATGTAGTGAATTTCTACTCCCGAAGAACGCTGTACCTCTTCCAGAAGCTTCAGCTTGCCGTCCTCCAGCAGTTTCGATTCCAGCTCAAATGCGTTGTCAAAGTGATCCTCAATAGCACGCTTGCCTTTGCCCGTTACGATAATAATGTCCTCAATACCGGAAGCAATTGCTTCTTCCACGATATATTGAATTGTGGGCTTATTGATAATCGGAAGCATTTCCTTAGGCATTGCTTTGGTCGCAGGTAGGAAGCGCGTACCCAACCCTGCTGCTGGAATAATGGCCTTTTTCACTCTTTTCGTCATCGCACTCATTCTCCTTGCTTCATCGAATTTTGGTGTTGCTTACTTCACCTGATTCATCACAATTCCAACCAGTGTCGCACCGGCCTGATCCATGAGTTGCTTTGTTTTGCGTAAATCTTCCCGTTTGGTCCGGGCGTGTCTGGCGACGAGAATCACGCCATCCGTCAAGCTTGCGACCAGCCGGGCATCCGTGTAGTTCAGCGCCGGAGCCGAGTCGAGCAGTATGATGTCATATTCGCGTTTTAGCTCTTCCAGCAGCTCCACCATGCGTTCACTGCCGAGCAAGTCAGCTGCGTTGTACAAGATGTCTCCGCCGGGAATAATAGACAGCTCTGGCACGCCATGCCTGACGATGGACTTGGAAGAAGCTCCACCGTGCAAATAAGCCGATAAACCTCCGGTATTCTCCAAACCGAATATCTCGTGCAACGCTGGTGTATGGAGATTGCAATCCACCAGAGCCACCTTCTTGCCTTCTTGTGCAAAGGAAACGCCGATGTTGGCGAGCAGCGTTGTTTTGCCTGCTCCGCTCTCTGGCGAGGTCAGCAGCAGAACCGTCCCGCGGTCCGTCTGCCCGATGACCTGCTGCCGGATGTATGTACGGAGGGATCGGAATGATTCCGAGACATACGATGAAGGATTGCTTTCTGTAATCAACATGTCATTCAATCGCAGCATATTTACGCTCCCCTACCCGTTCTTTGGAATTTCCGGCTGCGCCGTCGATGTCCTTCTTGCGAATGACCGGGATGGATGCAATCACCGGAATACCGATGTCCGCATCTGCCTCTTTTTCCGTGCGCAGCGTACCGTTGATGCTTTCCAGAAACACAATCGTGCCCAGCGCAATCATCAGCGATACGAGAAAGCTAATCGCAATATTCATGAGCGGATTTCCATTGGTCGGGTCAGGATTGGCCCGCGGGTCCGCCTCATTCAAGATTTTCACATTATTCAATTCCATCAGTCCCGGAACCGTCTGCACGAATTTCTGGGTTACCGCGTTGACAACAGCGGCGGCCTGTGGATAACTCCCTGCCTCAAACGTCAAGCCGATGACCTGACTTTTATCCGAGGTTTTGACCTGTAGCTTTTCTGCCAGCTTTTGCTGCGTCAAGCCGAATTCGGGATGGGTCGTTACGACAGCCTCCATAATTTTGGGTGAAGTGAGAATTTGCTTGTAGCTTTCCACCAAATTAAGACTTGTGTTGACGTCGTTCAGATTGTTGCTCCCCTGCTTACCGGAAATATGGTTAACCAGCAGCTGACTTGATGCGGAATAGACCGGCTTCACGACATTGTCGCTCACAAAGTAAGTCGTTACGCATGAGAGAATGACAAAAATCGCAATCAGCCACAATCTTTTTTTGATTAGGACCAGATAATCCAAAATGGTTTTCTCCACAAAAATCCTCCCTCCCATACAATTTCTCTTCTTATTTTAAGTATGATCTAATTGTAACAAGCTGCTGTGGGAACGACATGGAACCGGACGGCACTTTCTCCATCACTACAGGGGGATGAGATTGTATACTTTTGGCTACGACATGGTATACTTTTGTACCAGTCTTTGTTGATTATGGAAAAATAAATCGAAAAAAAGCCCCAAAACCACCGAGGCTGGTGATTTTGAGGCTTCTTCTGTTACTCGCTATATAAACTGAACTGGAAAGCTACTTGGGCGCACTGTCCAGTCGGACATGCTTTCCATCGCCATTGCCTTCAGCGTATCACACGCTAGATGTTCTTGGCTCGTACTTCGCCAGACCAATCGCATTGGCATACAACGCTGCCTGCGTACGATCCGCCAGCCGCAGCTTGGCCAAAATCTGACTGACATGCTTTTTGACCGTAAATTCGCTGATGAATAACCGGGATGCAATTTCGCGGTTGCAGGCTCCCTGTCCCAGCTCGACCAATACTTCCTTTTCCTTCGGTGTCAGGTCGTCTGTCAGATTGCCCGCATCCTCCCGCAGCTTGTTCTCCAGAATAGCAGGATCATAATATTTGCGTCCTTTGTTGACAAGATGAATCGCGTAAATTAGTTCCTCAGGCAAAGCCTCCTTGAGTACGTAGCCGTCCACAGAAGCTTCCTCCGCTTTCAGGAAGTCTTCTCGTGTGGCCGAGGATGTCAGCAAAATAAATTTGCTTTTGAACCCGCGTCCGCGTGCTATTTTGATAATATCCAGGCCTGATTCGTCGGCAAGTTTCAAGTCCAGCAGCACCAGGTCTGGATCCGTTTCCTCGATAACCACAAGTGCTTCCTGTTGATTCTGGGCCTCTCCCGCAAACTGAACATTGGGCTGCATGGATATAACCGCAGCGAGTCCTTTCCGTACTAAAGGATGATCATCGACAATGACAATTTTCATGATTCGGCCTCCTGTCTACAGTTCAGGATTTGCATAATCCCTATGTATCCGATTGTTACCGCAGATTTTGTATTGCAGGATGTTCACACATCTTTATTCATAAGCGTTTACTGGAATGGACAATCGGATCTGTGTTCCCTCTCCGATTCGACTTGAAATATCAAATTCACCTCCCATCGATTGAGCTAAATATTCCATATTCATCATGCCCAGGCCGCTGCCTGCACTGACCACCTCACCTCCTGCAACCATTCTCGCCGTCTCGAACCCTACTCCGTCGTCATGAATAGACAATTTAATCACTTGGGGCGTCAACTTTAACTTCACATCAATCCGCTTCGCCAACCCATGCCGGATTGCGTTACCTGCGGCTTCGGATATGATACGAAACAAAGCCTTTTGATACAAGTACGGCAGTGAAAAATGATCCCCATGAATATCAAAATCAATCTGTACATGATTCAGCTTGGACAGCGTATGCAGATGGCTTTTCACTGTTCCTAACCAAGTCGGGCCCCCGCTCTTTTTCGAGCTTAAGCTATGAATGGCCCCTTTTAGCTCTCTCACTGCCTGATTAGCGGATTGCTGAATCAGCTCAATTTGTTCCTCCACCTGCTCCTTCGACTGATCATGCCATGTCTGCCGAAGTGAATGCGTCGCGTACACAATGCCAAAAAGACTTTGTGATACATTATCATGCATTTCATTCGCAATCCGGTTCTGCTCATTTGTCACAATCAACTGATTTTCGATACGCTCCAGCTCATAGCGCTCCAAAAACACGGCGCTCAGTTCAGCGAGGAATATCAGTTGCTGCACGAGCCAGCGTCTTCCCGTCAGACTTTGATCCGGGCCCAGCTTGAGTCCGATGGTCGCTACAAAACGAGTCGTCATCGGTACCGTGATCATGAGAAAATCGCCCCATTCCGGCAGATGCCTGAAAAACGGCTCCCGCTCTTCCCTGAATTCCTCACGATAATTCCCCAGTTCCTCGAATAGCTGTTCCTCTTCCTCCACCGTCCAACCTGTCTGACTGCTTTCCGGCGCATCCTCCTCCTGACTGTCCAACCAGAAAAACGCGCGGCTCTGCTTTGTCAGCTTAACCGTGTAGTCCGAGATGACCTGCCCCAGATTCAATGCCTCGTTGTGGCTAGTCGTCTCCATGATGTGGTAAATCGACTTGATATGTTCCATCGTCTCATTAGCTTGCTCCTTCGCCATCTTCAACTCATTCTTCATGACACCGATCACCTGCATGGCCATCGTGGTCACAATCAGCACCAGAAATAAATTCGCATTTTGTAACACCATATCCCACAAAAAATATTGACCTGGTGTAAAAAAGATATAACAAAATGTGAGTACCAAGCCGATATAAGAAAGAAGGAGCGTCCAACTGTACCTCATAGAAAGGTGAGCACAAGCCACCAACATAGGGGTAATCACATACCATTTGAACGGACTGTCCATCCCTCCTGTCGGGAGCAGCAACAAAATGATCCCTGCGGTTTCCAGAGCAATGCAACATTTCAAAACCATATCATGAAGTCTGTACTTGCGGTAAATCCACGTAAATAATGTAACAGATAAAAATAGAAACACAATAAGTAATAACTTCTGCCACGCGATTAATCTGGATGATTCAAACAGAAAAACAAGCGACGTTAAAGATAGTGATACATACCGGTACAAAAAAATCATTTGGTCTTCTGCTGACTTCTTCAACTTCATCCTGTCACCCTATTCTGTGTTTTGAAGTGACGATGGGCATATTAGATTTGCTTGTGTACTCTAAAAAAATCATAACCAATCCAAAAATAAATAACAAGACATAAACTCTAACGTAAACGGTTACATTCCAAAAAAAATGACACTTTTTATAACATATTTACCGTTTCAGGAAAACATTTTGAGGGTAATGTCAGAAACTATAACGTTTGTCAAGGACATAAATCACATTTTCTAAAGAACTAAAAAAGGGACTTGCTGGTATCACCGTGATCTTAACAACGGTATTCAGCAAGTCCTTTTTTAGTGAATTTTGTGAGGGGCTATATTAACCTCCGGCACGCGCCAGTTCACGCATATTGGCTTCAAATGCAGCCAGCAGAGCCTCATCCCCGCTCAAACCGGTTGCCTCTTCTTTTTGTATCTGTTCAACCATACGCTTGTAATCCTTTGGAATCACCCGTACAAACTGCTGAATCGCAGTCTGCCAGTCATCCAAAATACGTTGTCCCGCTTCGCTGCCTGTGTACGTGACATGGCGCTGAATCAGACCACGCAGATCCGCTGCTTCCGCGGGGGCTTCCACGCCTTCCAGCAGCACCATTTCCAGGTTACAACGGCTCAGAAACGTCCCCTGAGGGTCATAGACGTATGCAATACCTCCAGACATCCCGGCTCCAAAATTCCGTCCAGTCTCGCCCAGTACAGCTACACGTCCGCCTGTCATATACTCACAGCCATGATCGCCGACACCCTCGACGACGATACGTGCGCCGGAGTTCCGAACGGCAAAGCGCTCCCCTGCAATTCCGCTAATATAAGCTTCCCCGCTGGTCGCTCCATACAAAGCCGTATTTCCGATAATAATGTTCTCTTCTGCCTTAAAGGTCGCTTTGTGAGATTTCTTCACAATAACCTTACCACCGGATAGCCCTTTACCTACATAGTCATTGCTGTCGCCTTCAACGCTCAGCGTGATGCCTTTAGGAATAAAAGCCCCGAAGCTCTGACCTGCTGATCCGATGAAGTTAAAGCGAATCGTATCCTCAGGCAAGCCCTCCGCTCCGTACTTGCGGGTGACCTCGCTGCCCAGAATCGTACCTACGGCCCGATTCACGTTCGTTATAGGCATGGTAGCCTCTACAGCTGTTCCGTTCTCCAACGCCCCAGCAGCCATCGGTACGAGCTCCTGCATATCAAGCGTTTCTTCCAGCCCGTGGTTTTGGCGTTGTACGCGGTAACGTACACTACCGTCTTCCAACTCAGGAACATGCAGCAGCAAGCTCAGATCGACGCCTTTCTTCTTCCAGTGCGAATCGGCGTTTACGGTATCCAGACAGTCCGTACGTCCGATCATTTCCTGAATCGTGCGGAAGCCCAGCTCCGCCATAATTTCGCGGACATCTTCTGCGATGAAACGCATAAAATTCACCACATGGGCAGGATCACCCATATAATTTTTGCGCAGCTCCGGATTCTGTGTAGCCACACCAACCGGACAGGTGTCCATTTGGCAAACCCGCATCATAATACAGCCCAACGCCACAAGCGGCGCTGTAGAGAAGCCGTATTCTTCCGCGCCCAGCAGAGCAGCTACCACCAAATCGCGGCCAGACAGCATCTTGCCGTCTGTCTCCAGCACCACGCGGTCGCGCAGATTGTTCAGCATCAGCGTCTGATGCGTTTCGGCCAGACCCAGCTCCCAAGGCATACCCGCATGGCGGATGGAGCCTTGCGGAGAAGCGCCTGTACCCCCGTCATAGCCGCTGACCAGAATAATGTCAGCGCGGCCTTTAGCCACTCCTGTTGCAATCGTACCTACGCCTACCTCCGACACCAGCTTCACGTTAATGTCAGCACGCGGATTGGCGTTTTTGAGATCGTAGATCAGCTCTGCCAAATCCTCGATAGAATAAATATCGTGATGCGGCGGCGGCGAAATCAGTCCCACGCCCGGCGTAGAACCACGCACCTCAGCCACCCAAGGATACACCTTGCGTCCTGGCAGCTGTCCGCCTTCGCCCGGCTTCGCGCCTTGCGCCATTTTAATCTGAATTTCGTCGGCGTTCACCAAATAATTCGACGTTACACCAAATCGGCCTGATGCCACCTGCTTGATCGAGCTGCGGCGAGAATCGCCATTGGCATCCGGAATGAAACGTGCAGGGTTTTCCCCACCTTCACCGGTGTTGCTCTTGCCGCCGATACGGTTCATCGCAATCGCCATATCCTCATGCGCTTCCTGACTGATTGAGCCGAAGGACATAGCTCCCGTCTTAAAACGACGCATAATCGATGCAGCGGATTCCACTTCTTCCAGTGGCACAGGTTCACCCGCAGGCTTCAACTGAAGCATGGAGCGAATCGTCAAATGCTGTTCAGTTTCACCCTGAACCAGCTTGGCGTATTTCTTGTACAGCTTGTAGTCTCCCGAGCGAACCGACTGCTGGAGCAAATGTATCGTTTGCGGATTAAACAAATGCTCTTCCCCATCGTTACGCCATTGATATTCGCCGCCTGAATCCAGCACTTTGTCGTTGCCGTCCTTGTCAGTAAAAGCACGATTGTGGTGAGCCAGTGCCTCCACCGTGACTTCCTCCAGACCGATACCGCCAATGCGGGAAGGTGTCCAGGTGAAGTAACGATCAACGAAATCCTGTTTGAGACCTACAGCCTCAAAAATTTGTGCTCCACGGTACGACTGAATCGTGGAAATACCCATTTTGGACAATATTTTAACGACACCCTTAGTGGCCGCTTTAATATAATTTTTAATTGCTTTTTCATGCGAGACACCGCGCAGCAAGCCCTGCTGAATCATGACATCCAGCGTTTCGAAAGCCAGATACGGATTAACCGCACTCACGCCGTAACCAAGCAGCACCGCGTAATGATGAATATCTCTCGGCTCTCCGGACTCCAGCAAAATACTTACACGTGTACGTGTACCCTGCTTGATCAAGTGGTGATGCAGGCTGGAGACAGCCAGCAACGCCGGAATGGCCGCATTCTCTGCATCCACTCCACGGTCGGACAGAATCAGGATGTTATGACCCTTGTCAATGACACGGTCAGCCGCCTCAAACAGTCCTTCGAGTGCCTTACGCAAGCCTTCTGCGCCTTCCTTCGCTTCAAAGAAGATCGGAATCGTCATCGACTTGAAGCCTGGACGGTGTACATGACGAATTTTGGCAAATTCCTCATTCGACAGCACCGGTGAATCCAGACGAATCTGACGACAGCTTTCCGGTTCAGGATGCAGCAAATTGCGCTCAGGTCCAATCGTAGTTGCCGTGGACGTTACAATCTCTTCCCGAATGGCATCAATCGGCGGATTCGTGACTTGCGCAAACATTTGTTTAAAATAGTTGTACAAACGTTGCGGACGGTCAGACAGCACCGCCAATGGAGCATCATATCCCATCGAGCCAATCGGTTCCGCACCTGTGAGCGCCATCGGCTCCAGAATCTTGCGCAGTTCTTCAAACGTATAGCCAAAAGCCAGCTGAAGCTGGTTTACATTCTCATGCTTCGGCTCCGGCTGCTCCAGAGCTTCCGGCAGCTCATCCAGATTGACCAGATGCTCATCCAGCCATTCCTGATAAGGTTCCTCGGAAGCGATACGCTCCTTCAACTCTTCGTCAGAAATGATGCGGCCCTCCTGGGTATCGACCAGTAGCATCCGTCCCGGACGAAGACGATCCTTGTAAAGTACATTTTCAGGAGCGATATCCAGTACACCCGCTTCTGAAGACAATGCGATCAGGTCATCCTTGGTCACATAGTAACGCGCAGGACGCAGGCCGTTGCGATCCAGAATCGCCCCGATCTGAACACCGTCCGTAAACGCCATCGCAGCCGGTCCATCCCAAGGCTCCATCATCGTGCTGTGATACTCATAAAATGCCCGCTTCTTCGGGTCCATCGTCTCGTGTTTGTTCCAAGGCTCCGGCACCATCATCATGGCTACATGAGGAAGGGAACGTCCACTCAAATACAGAAATTCCAGTGTATTATCAAACATGGCTGTATCTGAACCATCCGGGTTAATGACCGGTTTTACCTTGCCGATATCTTCGCCAAACGCTTCACTTTCAAACTGGGCCTGACGTGCATGCATCCAGTTCACGTTACCGCGCATCGTGTTAATTTCACCGTTGTGAATCATAAAACGATAAGGATGCGCACGATCCCAGCTCGGGAACGTGTTGGTACTGAAACGGGAATGGATCAGCGCGATTGCCGAAGTCACCCGCTCATCCTGCAAATCCAGATAAAATTTGCCTACCTGCTCGGTTGTAAGCATACCCTTGTATACAACTTTGCGGCATGACAAACTCGGGATATAAAACGACTCACGGTTCTGGTCCTCTTCGTTATAGCGAATGGCAAGCTCCGCCCGTTTACGAATAACATACAGTTTCCGTTCAAAGTCCAGCTCTTCCTTCAAATCGCTGCTTCGACCGATAAACACCTGACGTACGCCCGGTTTGGCCGCTTTCGCCGATTTGCCCAGCATTTCGTCATAAGTCGGAACATCACGGAAGCCCAGACAATTCTGGCCCTCATCTACGATAATATCTCTCAGCTTCTGCTCATGAACTTCACGAACCTTCGGATCATTGGATACAAAAAGCATCCCCACGCCGTAATGTCCAGCCTTTGGCAGCTTGAAGCCCAGTCGCTCCGCTTCCTCTTGAAAAAAAAGATGCGGTACCTGAATCATGATCCCCGCTCCGTCACCGGAGTTCGGTTCACTTCCCTGACCGCCCCGGTGCTCCATATTTACGAGCATGGTCAAAGCCTGACTTACGATATCGTGCGATGGTTTTCCCTTGATGTGGGCAACAAAGCCCATGCCGCAGGCGTCTTTTTCGAATTGGGGATCGTATAATCCCTGTTTGGGTGGTAAACCTGTCTGTCTCATGGAACGCAACCTTTCTGTTATAAAGTCATGCTGGCCTGAAATACAGGCGGCCGAATAGAAGACAGTGGCAACAAGAGGTAACTCAAAGAACAACTACGAGGATTGGGGGACAAAACATGTGACGTATTCAAGGCGGTACGGTCCGCCGAATGCGAATGCTTTTCAATAATTATGCAATAGCTTGACTTGAAAAACACGTCGGATCTACTGATGAATCTAATTAGTTCTATCATTTTATCATTGACCTACCATGTTAGCAATTCAAAGTTTTTATGATTGTGATAATAAATCTTTTACATTACAGCTTCAATGTGACATGCAAAAATATACTGTTTTTATGTATAAATATTCACTTTAAAAAATCCAGCCTTTCCCATTCCCGAAGGAACAAAAAAGGCTGATAAAGGATATCTGTTGAACATTCTGACTCTCAGACGTATCCCTGCAATTCGGCAGTGCAGGTTAAAATTCGAGGCTTTCACCGGGATTCAGGGCTTTCCCCTCAATCCCTTCCTTGTGCAGACGGTCACAGAAGGCGTTCCCGTCCTGCTCAATGCCCGGGAATGTATTGTAATGCACTGGTATCACGCGGCTTGCCCGGAGCCATTTAGCTGCCAGCAGCGCATCCTCCGGTCCCATGGTATAGCCGTCACCAATCGGTAATACCGCAGCATCTATCGAGTTAGTTTCCCCAATGAGACGCATATCGCCAAACAGGGCGGTATCGCCAGCATGGAAAAATGTTTTGCCGCCTATGGTCAATAAAATGCCCGCAGGCTCACCCATATATATCGTTTGTCCATTCACATTTAAAGAGGAGCTGTGGAACGCAAGCGTGAATTTTACATGGAATCCGTCAAATTGGTGACCACCGCCAAGGTTCATGCCGTGAGCCTTGGCTCCCTGAGATGAACAATAGTCAGCCAATTCCGCCACCGCGATTACAGGGCAATCGTTGCGCTTGGCAATTTCAACAGCATCTCCAAAATGATCCGCATGACCATGCGTCAACAGCACTGCATCCACCTGAATATCCTCAGCTTTTACTACCGCTTTAGGATTCCCGGTCAAAAAAGGATCAATAATAATCCGTTTGCCCTCTTCCTCCACCAGCACAGCTGAATGCCCGTAATATGTGATTTTCATATCATCTGCCACCTCCATTGTCACTTTCAGAACTTAGGTACCTTTCATTTACCCATTATACCGCTTTTTGCATACAAGCTTCATCTGTACACGAAAAAAATACGTTCACAAAGCTGAACCCTGTTGTTTAGAAAGGGCTGTTATTTGTAAAAGGTATGATGACCGATTGTTTTCACTTTGGTACGCGAATGATGAACCGTAAGATCCTGAGCCAACGTCAGCGACAGGAAAAAACAGGTATTATCAGGCACGGCTTTATGGCCATTCAAAGCAGCCGTAACCGCACGAATGCTGTCCTGGTTGGGGTGGACACGACGAAGACGCCCGTTCGCAACCGGACTAAATTGCGCTTTTTGATAAATCACTGCCTGAATCGTATCGGGAAATGGGGCTGACCGCAGCCGGTTTAAGACAACGTTGGCAACTGCCACTTTGCCTTCGTACGGTTCGCCTTCTGCTTCTGCCATGACTATTTTTTGTAGCAGGAGCAGTTCTTTAGCGGAGACAGGATAGCTCCAGGTAGACAACGCCTTGTCATCCTGAGAGAGCATTTGTGTCTTCGTAAAGTAGATGGTTGTAGGAGGGGGAAGAATTGCGGACTTGCTATGCTGGACTTCAGGTTTTTTCACGCCGGTTGCAACATTGCTCCGGGCTTGTCCCGCCTGCTTCATCTGGGAAGCGGGTAACGGAGTCGGCATGATTTGTTTCCAGCTCGGCTGCCCATGAGCCTTGGCAAAGATGGGACTTGTCCTGTTTGACCCGTTATGGGTCTCCATCCTGTCCCCGTGTGAAGGAGCCGAAGAATTCCCTGACCAGCTCAGAGATTGCATAGGTGCATTTTTATGATTTTTTTGTGTTTGTTGAACCTCAGCGTAGAGGCCTACCCCCAATATACAAACAAGCAGCACACTCAAAAGAGGTGCAAACCAACGATGTTCTTTAACGATTTCCATAATGTTCCTCCTGTTAACTTTAGGCACATTCCTCAGATATGTAACCCAAAATGCGCCTTTTGAATAACGCTGAAATACTATATCACTAAAATCGCTGATAGATCAAGGGTTCCACCTTGATAATGGGATTGTTTGAATTATTTGGTACATTGGTTTTTGGCCCATTCGGGTCGCGTACAAAACAAATTCTCCCACTTCCCACGGCTCGCCTATCCGGTCATTGGACTGAAACATAGACGCCGGAATAGGCTCCTGCCCTGTATACGAACGTGCTACTGTGATATGGGGCCTGTAAGGCCGTTCCTCGGGCTTAAAACCAAGCGGTTCGGTAGCCTCAACTATGGATTGGTGGAGCTGGTTCAAAGAATCCTTCTGCCCCGTAACTCCCCTCCATAGCACACGCGGAAATCCATCTCGTCCAAAAGTCCCCGGTTCGCCAAGCCCGAGAGTGAACGGGGAATGTGCAGCGGCCGCCTGAAATAAAGCCTGTTCCAGTTCCGGTATATCCTTGGTCGCCACATCCCCCAGGAACTGAAGTGTCACGTGGTAATCCCTGAAATCGGTCCATTTGCGAAAAGAAAGCTCGTTAACATCCTGTTCCACCCAGCGGCGTAACTCCTTCTTATGCTCGCTCGGGAGAGCAATCGCGGTAAAAAGTCTTTGTGTTTGTGCTGTTTGCGGTACTACCAGCGGTAATCCGTTCATCGTCATGGTCTTCCTTTCATCCCTAATCGGAGCTACAGTCATTCGTTGTTATCTATAGTGACACAGCAAGCTCGCTTTTACCCCTATTTATGCAATCTTTTCACCAATCTGTTATCCTTGAAAGGATGATTCAGCAGAATATATTGGAAGCTCCAAAGAATCAAAAACCGAGGAGGTAATGAATCATGGGAACCATCGTAAGTTTACACCAGCTTACCGCAGAGCAAGAAAAGCAAATTCGTGCAGCAGCTCCGGGCTATGAGCTGTTCATTGGTAAAGCCCAAGAGCTGGAGCCTGAACAAATCCGACAGGCAGAGGTCATTTTAGGCTGGTCCAAGCATATTTCCGAAGCGGCTTTGCATCCTGACAGCAAACTGAAATGGATACAGACCTGGTCGGCGGGCATTGATAAGCTGCCACTTGCAGAGCTGGAAAAGCGTCATATTTTACTCACCAATACAAGCGGCGTTCATGCCGTTCCGATTACGGAGCAAATCTTCGGGATGCTGCTGTCGCATACACGGTATTTACAGCAAGCAGTTCTCTTGCAACGTCAGAAAACATGGCAGCCACCGGAAGGCGACCTAACGGAATTACGCGGTAAAACGCTGCTGATTACGGGCGTGGGCGAAATCGGTCGTGAAACGGCCCGGATCGCAGAAGCCTTCGGCATGCGGGTGATCGGAGTTCGTCGTTCCGGCAAGGATGCCCCTCATGTGAAGCGCATGTACACAAATGAGCAATTACATGAAGCGATGGGAGAGGCGGATATCGTGGTAAATATTCTGCCATTCACCGAGGAAACCCGTCACTTCTTTGACGAAAAGGCATTTGCAGCCATGCGTAAGGGAGCTTTCTTCATTAATGTAGGTCGTGGCAACACTGTCCATACGGATGCACTTGTGCGCTCTCTGGAGCAAAAGCATATTGCCTTTGCCGGACTGGATGTATTCGAGGAAGAACCGCTACCCGCGTCACATCCACTGTGGAGTCTGGAGAATGTCCTGATTACGCCGCATATTGCAGGCGACACGGACCGTTACGCTGAACGGGCGGTAGATATTTTCCTCACCAATTTGAAAGCCTACGCAGCCGATCAGGAGCTGCCGCTGAATTTGGTTAACTACAAAACTCAGTATTAACAAACTATTCACAGATCCATATTTCCCGGCTCATACCTGTCTTGTGTATGCGGCATTGCTCCGTGAGGGTCCAGCCTGACTCGGACAGCAATGCTGCCATCGGCTCCGTGCTTACGACTACCGCTCGTGCGGCCAAGCGCCTCAGGCTGCGCAGCATCTGCTTTTGTTCATCGGCAGGGAGCACGGAGCACAGGTTATAGGGCATATCCAATATCGCTGCATCATAGGTTCCCTCCAGCAGATTCATATCTCCCAGCTTCACCCGATCCTCTTCATATCCAAAATGACGCAAATTCACGCGTGCCCCGCGTACCGCCAGCGGATTAATATCACAACCGCGAATATCTTTTCCCATGCTCAATGCTTCAATCATCACATTACCCATGCCACAGCACGGGTCCAGCAACTTCAATCGGCCCACATCTATATCCTGTGCTGCTATGTCATGCACTGCTAAATTCACAAGCGCTTTGGCTACCAGCACTGGTAGTCCGGTGGAGTAGTTTTGCGGCTTATGACGGCGCTCCAGCCACGATCTGTCGCTGTATATGCACTTGCCAAGCAGCCATCGCTCTCCTACCCGTATGACACCCAGGGTGACATCCGGTTCTTTCATTTGCGCCTGTCCTCGAATACGTGCGCCAATGCGTCTTTCTATACCGCGACGCTCGTCATAGTCAGCCACGTTGTCGCCTTCCTTAAGGCACAGGACCTTGAAGGTCTTCCCTTCTTCAAGGTGAATTGCGGAAGCTGCTTCGCATAGCTCATCCAACGTACCCGCATCTGCGGTCACATCCAGCCGAAGATGGATGAACGGGCTGGTGCCCGGCTCCAACCGCCGATAGGACAACAGCATGGAATCATGCGCAGGCGGCTGGCCGAAAAAGCTTTTCAACTCCAAAAGACACAGCTCTCGCTCGGTTTCATGACACGCGTAGGTATATATGTATCTTTGCATATTCATAGCAGAACTATTTATTTCATGTCGGTTCATGTCAGATCTCTTTTCATTTAGAATCATAGCTAGAATTTATGGCCTCTGCTATAAGACGGTAGGATTGAAGCCGCTGCTCATAATCGGGAATGGGTGTGACCAACAAAAATTCATCATTATCGTACTCAACCTGCAAGCTGCGCAACCGTTCGGCAACATCCGATGGTGTTCCCACCAGCCAATTGGCCCGCATCGCCGGGTCACCCATCGTAATCTGTGCAGCCCACCGCTGCGCCTGTTCATTCGTTGAGGCACTTATGGCCCCTACAGCAACCATCGTACGGGGCTTGTCCATTCGTTTGGACGGCTGAAAGCCGGAACGGTACATGCTCAGCATATCTCTCGTATCCTGCCCACTCATAAATTGACCGAACACATAGCCAGTTGAATACCGGGCGGCGTATTCGGCACTTTTACGGTTTGTACCCAGCATCCACAGCGCAGGTGGCTGTTCAGGCATCGGGCGGGCAAACACAGGCACCTGCTCATACTCGTAGGTACCTTCCAGCAAAGCCAGCAGCGCTTCCATCGTCTGTGGCAGTTCAGCCACATGCTGGAGAAAGTTGCCGCTCAGCGCCATCGAAGCATGTGGTCCTCCACCGGGTGCTCTCCCGAGACCCAGCTCGACTCTGCCCGGATATAGAGCCGCCAGCAGATGAAACCATTCTGCGACCTTGACCGGACTATAATGCGGAAGCAAAATAGCGCCTGCCCCCAGCTTGATTTGCCGGGTCACCGCCCCGATGTGAGCCAGCAACACTTCCGGGCTGGAGGAAGCTAGCCCCTTCATATCATGATGCTCCGAGGTCCAGTAGCGCGTATAGCCCCACGCTTCTGCACGTCTGGCCAGCTCTCCTGCCCATTGAACGGCCTGCTCCGGTCGGTTTCCGGGCAATAACGGCACCATATCCAGTACCCCCAAATTCAGTGATTTGGCAGGTATAGACTGAGAACCCATTGATATCCCCCCTTCTTTTCCATACTTAAAAACCAGTTTCTTCTACTATATAGGGCCAACATGAAATGTTAGTCCAAATCGTAAATGGAACCCACCTTCAAACCATACAGCTCATTATAGATTTTCTCGGCAAACGCATCGGTCATCCCTGCAATATAATCAATGACCATATGCTCCCATGTCCAAATCGGTTTTGCCTTGCCCTGATCACGTTCAAAGCGTTGGAGCCAATCACTCGGAATAATGGACTTGGATGTCTCTGGATCGAGAAAAGCCAGCCACAGGCGTCTGAGCATCCATTCACTCCGTTTTTGCAGCCGCTGCACGCGCAGATCACGGATCATCGTGACCCAAGCAAAGCTTTTCAGCACACTCACGGTACGAAGCATATCGAGATCCTCGCTTCCATCCCGCACAAAAGTAACCTTTTTCCAATCACCCACATCAATTACACCCAAGCTGCTGACGAACAGACTGACCCAGTACGCTTTCACCTCACGACGGGTACGGGAATAATCGTGTTCACACATAGGCATCTTGCCATTCCATACCTTCAAAAATTCACTGAGCACAGCCGCCACCTTCTGTTCGATCTGAGCCAGCTGCCAGCCTTGCCAGAAGCTATCCTCCAACGTGGTGATTTTTTCTGTAATCAGACGGATCAAGTACGGATCATACAAAAAATGCTCGTGCACCTCAATTTTCCCTGCCTTAATTCCGTCCTCCAGATCATGCGCGGAATACGCAATATCGTCGCACAGGTCCATAAGCTGGGCCTCCAGCGTCTTTTGACCATCAGGAATTCCCCAATCCTCGCGGATGGAACGAATGTATTCCCACTCATGCAGATACATCCCTTTTTTGTTCAAAATCCCCGGATACGGATACTTGTTGATCCCCAGTAAAACAGCGTCCGACAAATTCAAACCATCTACGTTCTCACGCTTCTCCAAAAACATAATTAGTCGGAAATTGTGTGCGTTCCCCTCAAAATGCTCGTAGATTTGCCGCTCGCGTGCATATGCCTCCAGCCCCTGCCTGGAATCAGGCGTGAAGCTTCCAGCGGCCGCTATCTTTTCCACCTTCGTCTCGATCAACTGATCCAAAATGCCGTCCAGTACCTCTTCGCCCTTGTGTCCGAACGGTGGATGGCCAAAATCATGCGCAATGGACGCACATTCCACCACCTCGGGGTCAATAATCAGCCCGGCGTTATCAGCCTGCCCCAGCTCCACCTCGGGATGCCGCCGCAGCAAGCTGCGTGCCGCTTCGCGTGCAATCTGCGCTACCTCCAGCGAATGCGTCAGCCGTGTGCGATAATAATCACCCGTGCCTGCGCCAAAAACCTGAGATTTGCCTTGCAGCCGACGAAAGGTCGGTGAATGGATCAATCGGGAGTAATCCCGTTCATATGCTGCCCGTGAAGCGTCGCTTCGTGTCTGTTCCGGAAACTGCCGATGCTCTCTCTTGTTTTGCCATGTCATAAAGCCCACTCCCAACGTACTCAATTGGAGTGATTATACATTTTTTTCACGTCTCAGGAAAGCTGACATGACTTGCATTGAGAAGATTGTATGTCACAGTTGAATGAATCGAAGTTCATTACACGAAAAATGTCATATGAAAAAGGTGTTCCTCCAGCCATTAGGATTCAGGCCGGGGAACACCTTTTTTTAATAATATTAGAAGTATATAAGCTAAACTACTTTTGTTCTAGCGCTTCGCCCTCGGGTCCAGCACATCCCGCAAGCCGTCACCCATCAGGTTAAAGCCCAATACAGTCAGCATAATGGATATACCCGGAAAAATAACAGTCCATGGTGCATTCTGGATGTATTGGCGTGAATCCGACAGCATTTTCCCCCACTCCGGTTCAGGAGGTTGTGCGCCCAAGCCGAGAAATCCAAGCGCTGCCGCTTCAATGATCGCCGTTCCAATTCCCAGCGTTCCCTGTACGATAATCGGTGTCAGGCTATTCGGCAAAATATACCGGAGTATGATTCGTACATTATTCGCCCCAAGCGCTCTGGCAGAAGTGATGTATTCCTCGGTTTTGACACTGAGCACTTTGGAGCGCACCAACCGTCCGTATGTCGGTACGTTGACGATCGCAATGGCATACAGTGCATTTTCCAGGGAAGGCCCTAAAATAGCAACGATAGCAATCGCCAGCAGAATCCCCGGAAATGCCAGTAAAATGTCGAACAGCCGCGAGATGAGCATGTCTGCCCATTTTCCGTAAAATCCCGCAATTAAACCCAAGGCCGTTCCTACGATCATCGAACCAATGACGGACAAAAAACCGACCCACAACGAGATTCTGGCTCCATATAGTGTACGAGTCAGCAGATCCCGGCCGAGATCGTCCGTCCCAAACCAGTGCTCTGCGGAAGGGGGTTGCAAGCGACCCACCAAATTCTGCGCTTTATAATCAAAAGGAGCAATCCACGGAGCGATCAAAGCGATAATGACAAAGAAGATAATAATGCTGAGGCCGACGAGCGCCATTTTATTGTGTTGGAAAGCCCTCCACGCGTCTCTCCAAGGGCCGGAAACGACAGGCACATGAGCCAGCGTATGGCGTGTCGTCGGTATATTGTTGGGTTCCATCGAAAATTGTGACATCGGACAAGCTCCCCCTTGACCCATTGACGACTTGATTACTGATAACGGATACGCCGGTCCAGAACCGCGTACAGTAAATCGACAATCAGATTAATGATGACGAACAGGAACGCAATGATCAGAATCCCGCTTTGAATGACAGGATAGTCACGCGAGCTGATCGCTTCAAAAATGTAGCGTCCGATGCCGGGCCATGCAAAAATGGTCTCTGTCAGCACCGCGCCGCCCAGTAGCGAGCCCGTCTGAAGACCGATGACGGTAAGCACGGGGATGGCGGCATTTTTAAGTGCATGCTTGTACACGACTTGAAAAGATGCCAGTCCCTTCGCTCGGGCTGTACGGATATAATCCGAATCCATAACCTCCAGCATGCTGGAACGGGTAATGCGGGCAATGACCGCCATCGGGATGGTTCCCAGTGCGATGCTGGGCAAAATCAAATGCGTGATGACCGTCCATACCTGCTCCATACGTCCACCAATCATCGCATCAATAACCGCCAAATGCGTTACCGCCTCCACCGGATCACGGGAATTCATACGTCCGATAGAAGGAAGCCAATGCAGCTTATTGGCAAAAATCCACTGCTCCATCAGACCCAGCCAGAAAATGGGCATCGACACCCCGACAAGGGCAATGACCATGCTGACATAGTCGAACCATGAATTTCGTTTCCAGGCGCTCACGATACCCGCATTCATTCCAACAATAACGGCAAAAAACATACTCGCCACCGTCAACTCCAGCGTAGCCGCCAGATAAGGCAGCATTTCCCGGGCAATCGGCTGTCTGGTGCGGATCGAATCACCCAAATCGCCATGGGCCAGCTCACCCAGGTAAGTTCCATATTGCTGTAACCACGGCTTGTCCAGCCCCAACTGCTCACGTAGTGCCTGTTTGGACTGCTCTGTGGCCTTGTCTCCCAGTATCGTTTCCGCCGGATCCCCCGGAATGGCATGAATAATCGAAAAAACGATGAGTGTCATGCCCAGTAATACCGGAATCAAAACGGCCAGTCTTTTTACAATATATGAGTTCATACCAAAATCACCGCCTGCTTGCGTATGTGCTATTTGGACTATTCAAAATAAACGTTGCCATACGATTCAATACCTGCCGGAGAAGGCACGAAGCCCTTGAGGTTCACTTTACCTGCCATCAGTGGTGTGCTGTGAACCAGTGGAATCCACGGCGCATCCTGTTTAATAATCACTTGTGCTTGTTTGTACATTTCCGCCCGCTTGTCCTGATCGACCTCAACCTGAGCTTTCACCAATATTTTATGCAGCTCCTCATTGACATAAAAACTACGGTTATTGCCCGGAATCGTATCCTTGTCCAGCAGGGTGTACAGGAAGTTGTCCGGATCGCCATTATCTCCGTTCCATCCCAGCATATACAAATCATCTTTCTGGCCCGCCTTGACATCATCCAGATAAGTGGCCCATTCCGGCGATTGAATGTTCACTTTCACACCTATTTTTTCAAAATCAGCTTGAATGGCTTCCGCTACCTTTTTGCCGTCAGGCATATACGGACGAGATACAGGCATCGCGTAAAAGGTTAACGGCTCGGTAAGCCCATTAGGATAGCCCGCTTCCGCCAGCAAGGATTTAGCCTTATCCAGATCGTAGGCATAATCCTGAATGCTATCGTTATATCCCCATAACGTAGGTGGCATCGGATTGACCGCAGGCTTGGCTTGTCCCGCAAACAATGCATCAATAATGGCCTGCTTGTTCACCGCATGATTAAGCGCCTGCCGTACCTTAGGATTATTGAATACCTTTTTCTTTAAATTAAATCCAATATACGCCACATTAAAGGATGGGCGTTCAATTTTTTGCAGTTCGTTATTGCCTTCCAGCTGCTTCGCATCGTCCGGGTTCAGATCCTCCATCAGATCAATTTCTCCGTTTTGCAGAGCATTAAATCGCGCGGTATTGTCGGGAATAGAACGAACAATGATCTTGGCCAGCTTCGGCTGTCCCTCTTTCCAATAGTTTGGATTTTTCTCCAGCGTGATGGTATCATTTCGTTTCCATTCCTTAAATACAAAGGGTCCCGTACCGACCGGATTGCTCTTGAAATCAGCCTTTTTCTCCTGAATAGCCTTAGGGCTTGCAATACTAAAGGATGGCATAGCAATATTTTGTAAAAAAGGCGCCTGCGGCTTGGTCAGTTTAAACTGGACAGTGTTCGCAGCTACCGCTTTGACCTCCTTGATCACCCGACTCCCTTCTGGGCCGAACATGGAGTCATAATAATCATACGAGTCCCCTTCAAATTTGTATGGACTTTTCGGATCAGACCAGCGGTTAAAGTTAAATACAACGGCTTCTGCATTAAAGTCGCTTCCATCATGGAATTTTACACTTTGACGCAGCTTGAACGTATAAATCAGTCCGTCCGGTGATACTTCCCAGCTCTCTGCAAGCCCCGGCTGAATCTCCGTGGTGCTCTCCTTGTATTCCAGCAAGGTATCGAACACCTGCATTCCAATTTTTAGCGATTCACTTTCGGTCACAATCGCAGGGTCCAGCGCCACGGAATCGCCACCGCGTCCATAAATTAATGTATCCTGCTTGCCCTCTCCTGCGCCGCCTGGCGTTTTTCCTGCCTCCGGTTTTGCGCCTTCATTGGAACCTCCACAGCCGGAAAGTGCCAGAACAGCCCCCAATGCAAGCACCAGTAGGACGGTCCAAGCTTTGTTCTTTACGTACTTTTTCCTCATGCAGCAGACCCCTTTCACACCTCATATATTGTTAGTTCGTTGATACCAGATGGATGCCCGGATAATCTCTATGATCTAATGGACACAGGGTCCAAATTAAACCCGATGACACACAGTTACGTAAGCTTACACAGCAAATATCTATCACCAATCGTAAGGTATTATCAAATGATGGAGGACAAATTGCTAAAATGAATCTCCCTTTATATTCAACAGAAAAATAGACTTCTTCTGGGTTGCATGTTCATTATTTCGCGTGAGTATGAGGGAATCAAGCTGATTTTCAGCCTATTACCGAGTGATATCATTTTCTCTGATGGAAGCTATTTCATAAGTCAGCACTTTGCATCATTCGATTCCCAACGCTCGAAAGTACAATAGATAGACGAACTAAACCGTTTCGATCTATATATTGCTGATTTGAAATCGCTCTTGGGATTGTTGCAAAATGCTCAAGTAGGAGGTGTGTAAGGTAATTTTATATGTAGAAGTAGATATCAACACCCTGTGGTTCAATTCAATCGGCCTCCGTGATGTATGCCTAAAGTCTCGTACCCGATGCGATGGTCTGTGAGGTTATGAGGAAGATTGCTATCTCCAAGCATTCAGCTTTTGTTGAATCATAGTGAAAAATGTCATATATACTCACAGTATATACAAGTGATTACATGAATGGAGAGTGATTACTGGATACTTTACTATAAAATGAGATGGTAGACAAGAGCGTTTTCATAGATCTTTTTAAATTTCCGAACGTTTTCGGAGAGTAATGTTAGTTAATATCACAGGGAAATATCTACAAATATACAAAAAAGAACGCCGCTGTAACAGCTGCTCGCGTCCTTTTTGTAAGATCCAATTCTCCTACTTAGTTCCTGTTTGTTCAGTAGTTTACGACGATTTCTTAAACACATCCAGACGGTTCAAGACTACGAGCAGGCGATAAAAATCATAGCTGCTCGGCTGCTTGGCATCCACAATCGGACTCGACGGATTAAAAGCAACGGCTGCGGCTACGGCTTCCTTTGCCCAAGCTGGCACTGGCATAGCCTGACGCGCCTCCAGGTCAGCTACTTGCTGATCCACTTTTTTAATATAAGCGGTCTGTTCGTTCAATGTCTGTTTGAGCACATCCTTGCTGTTTTCAAGTGCGGCAACCTGCTGCTGCAAGGCTTTAAATGCCGCTTTTTCCTCTGCTGTCATCGGCTCATCCCCCTCTTCTCCTGCAAAAGCTTGGCGCAGCTCTGCCTCAGTTCCGGCGTATACATTCAGGTCAACTGGCCCTTGAATCCCATCAACTCGTCCACTGTCGCTGTATTGCCAGAAGTCCCACAGCTTCCATGCTGTGGTATCATTGGGCACTCGTGTGCTATAGCGCGCAATCCACAGCTTATAAGCTACCAGCGACGCTTTGAAATGGGCTGCAAAAGCGTTTCCCGTATATACCATCGGCTTGCGACCACTTACCCTTTCAAATTCCGTCAAAAACGCCATGGCTACGTCATGGATCGCGGCAGAGCTAAGTCCACCCGGATTATTCTCATAATCCATGACCGCTGGAAAGTCCAGCGCTTCTGCACCTCCAACCCGATCCAGTACCTCGGCAAAATGTCTGGCCTCCGCTTTGGCCGCGTCAACGCTGGTTGCATCTACAAAATGGTAAGCTCCCAGCAATACCCCTGCTGCCTTGGCCCCTTTGGCGTTGGTGATAAATGTCGGATCGACGTAACGCTGTCCCTGACTCGCTTTTATAAAGGCAAACGATTTGCCATCGGCTCGTACACGTTTCCAATCAATATTTCCCTGGTATCGGGACACGTCAATGCCCTCGGCAGCGTTAGGACTGCGATCTTGCATAAGTCGATCCCTCCTTGTCATTCATAATGTTGTAACCGATGATGTTACTGTTATAACTATGCTTGGACCATTGACGTGGTCCGGGCTTTTCCAACTTGGTGCTGAAAATGGGGCAAAGGTGCATTCTGCTCACCTTATGAAGCTTTATTTCTTTTGTCGGAGGGGTCTGTTGGCTTTTTCTTTTCCCCGACCGACTTGGATTCAAAAATGGCTACCGCATTTCGCAAAATATCCGGCATTGGCACTCCCATTCGGCCCACATTTTCAATAATCGACAATAGTTCATTTGCCAAATAAAAGAAAACGACGGCATCCCGGAAATAATGTGCATCCCCGAGAATACCGTCGATCAGATGAGCTACTGTAATCATCAAAAACACCGTAACCTTGCGAAAAATACCGTAATAGCCTTCTCGGCTTTTCAATGCTCCATTAATCCAGGCCGCCGCCCAGCCGGTAAAAAAGTCGATAATGACCATCCATAACAACAACGTCAACATCGTCGTCCACCCCCCGAAAAAATAACCGATCAAGGTCCCCGTGGAAAACCCCAGCCAAATCTGATCGACCTTTTCATGCATGCTTGTTCCCCCTTTTGAATCAAGGTGTAAAATGAATGTCCCCTTGAGGTAATCAAGGGCACAAAAAGACACACTCCGTTGTGAAATGTGCTTGTTTATTTTATCTCTGTATTTATACTTGTTATATGTTATATCGTTTAATATTCTTTATTTTAATATTCTTTATATAGATTTAATTTCAATACCTTTGTTTCTAAGTTTAGAATACCTTATGGTATGTCTTTTAGTCGGCTGAAGGGAAGGAGTAAAGCAAAGTCACGGTGTACTATCCTAAATTTCAGATGTGTGTGCCTCTCCCTTAACGTCCTAAGTTCCTGTTGATTCAATCAATTTTCCAATTATTCTTCTTCACTCGTAAGCCCACCACTGATATAGGCTAAACCGAAAATATGAAACTACAGGACTGGTAGTCGTTGATGTAGGTTTGAACGTAACCTGTTTTCCAGATAATGATATATCCACCTTACCGTTTGACCCCTGCACCCCGATTCCATCTTTTCCTGTATTCCTAATTACTGCAAATACTGAACCTCCACCTGAATAGTCTTGTAAAGCCTCCAAAGTTACAAAAACAGCACTGGGGTTAAAATCTATTGGTAAGGTAAGGATATATGATTCCCCCACACGAACGACCGTTCTATCTACGTTAAGATAACCAGTTGCATATTTCTTTGTAGGTAAATTTAGAATCGATGCTGCTAACTGATCTCCGGTCATACCAGAGTTGGCGCTGCCGCCTTTGCCAGTGATAGCGTTAGCAACCTTTGATTTAAGATCACTGGCTTGCGTAAAAGCCTGGTCTGCCCGACTATATGCCTCATTTGCTCGATCATTAGCTGCCTTTACCGCACTCGGCGTAGCTGCCTGATCCGTGGCCGTACTCCCGGTGGAAGTGTTAAGCTGAACAATACCACGTGCTTGTGTAGTGGCGCTTGGCAAATCCGATGCTGGGTGACTATGCTGCTTTGGAGCTGCATAATCCCTTGTATATTGCTTAGCATTCCCCTCTGCTGCACTCCATGCCACTTGCTTGACTGCCGAAACGTGAATATCTGTATTGCTGGCGTGGTTATCCAGTGCTTCTTTGGAAGCAACACCATTCCCGGCTGGGTCCTTTTTGATGCTTTCCACCTGTGCAGCCAGTTCCTGGTCGTTTGAATAAAGCGTATCAATTGGTACATTCAGGACATCCGCATGTCCCTGATCCGTTGTCACAAATCTACGTGGTTGTTTTATCGCCATAAGACTCATCCTCCTTAATAAATATCATCAATTTCAAAAATAAACTCCATGTCAGCATCCTTGGTCTTATTGCTCATCGTACGAACAGCCGTCAGCTTACCAGCCGAATCCACCAAAGCAAGCTCATTAATCGTTTCACCAGCCAATTCAGCTTCCGCCAGTGAGCAGATATAGCGGATTGTCGCAGGCGAAATAAATTCAAAGCTGGTAATATCCTTTTGGATTAGTTCTTTTCTCAATGACTGTTCCGTTCCTTCCAAAGGTAGCGGCTTACCTGCTTGATCCACACCTCCGCTACCAAATGCCATCTTCACCACTTTAGTTAGCGAACCACCTTCAGCGCGGGCACGCGCCATTTGTTCCCTTGCATAAGCGGTCGTGACTGTTAAAACTTGTTCTGCCATGACTAACATCCTTTCTCTCATAAAAATTAACGTTTACCCTTGTCTAATCCATTTATTATGGGGCAACTATGTTGCAAGTTTTCACGCTCTTGCCAATGAGTACCACATATTTGTAAGTGCTCTACGTTGAAATAATCGTCTCGGTTGAACTTAAAAGCTGGGTACCATCGAGCATCATGCTCCCATCAAATTTCCAGTAATGATTCCGGATCTTCACGTTACCTTCCTGATAATTGTCCACTCGATGCAAAATGGACAGCTTCGTGCGGTTCAAATACCGCAGACGTTCCCCAGTCCACCCGGACAAGGAAGCCCCTCCGTTTAATAACTCAACACCATCCAGATACCAGGGGCGACCACCAAAAAAGCGAACTCTTGAACGTAACCGGAGACGTGGATCCATCTCATGATCATGAAGGAATGTAAGCCTCGTTTTATTATTTATATAAAAAGCAAGATGAGCAGGCTTAATATCCCCTATGATCTTTCTGAAATCAGCCATATTATCTGGAACTCGATTTTCAAAACTTATGCCAAACTTGTATGCCGTCGGGAAAAAATCAACTTCTCCATCGGCACCAAACGAGTTCATAATACCTCGTACTAAATCCCCGGAAAATTTGCCACTCCCGCGCAGCTTGGATTCTACTACCGAACGTCGCTGCTCCAGCGGCTTGTCCAAATGATTAGGGATGCCCAGTTCCATCTCCCAACGCTCCAACGCCCAAGTGGCGGTACGAACGAAAAACTGGGCTAATGTATCGTCCAACGCGAGATATAGAGCATCCAATTCACTACCCTTTGCGTCCATATCAGCGTGCATTACACGGGAAATTTCGTAATAGGCTGGTAGATAGGAGAATAGATCCCGTCCTCGCACACTGCGCATTTGACTTTTGATATCCTTCATCACACTCTGGATATCGAGTTGATTATTGTTCAACCCATCACCATACACTGACGATCACCTTCCTCAGCTCTGCCGCCTGACCAAATCGAATCCTTATTTGCTGATTGCTCTGTCTATTCATTTTCAGATTGGAACGATCAATCATAATCGGATTCATTCTTTGATACATGCTCGTTCCCCCTTTGGGTACAGGCTGTTTTTTGTTCTGTTCGCTATACTGTTTTCTTGCGGAAAATAGAGCTATACCATTTAACCGTTTCTGGCTGTGTATCGGAAATCTCCACAGATGACGAATCCTCTGCGTTACCTGGTGCAAGATCAGAACGTTTGGAGAAAATGATCTCCATTACCTTGCCACGCTGTTGTTCATCCAAAACATAGCTTCCAATGATCGTAGCTACATCGCCCTCTCCCCGATCATAGCGGGTGATGCAGGCATGAGCACAAATACGCAATTGAGCCTCTGTTAAAGCTGCCATGGTTATGATTTCACCTCTTTTATATAGATGTATAGAATAGTCAGTACACGTTATTTTCCTATGTTACCAAGCATGAGTTGGGTCAGCGTTACTTCCAGATCTGCAATACGCTGCTTCAATTGGTCTGCCTCGCTTGGCTGTTGCTCCGTTTTTTGTGTCAGCTCCTTGATCGCTTCGTCACTTAATCCTTCACCCCAGAATGTCGTTGGGTCTTTTCGTTCTGGAGTTGTAAAATTTGATGCAGAATATACGGGTTCTTCCCCACGTTCTTTTTCCGGCTTGCTTTGCCATTCATCATGCAGCTTCTGAAACGAAGTTTGGGATTCCTTGCCCCGTTGCTCATACGCGTTTTGGGCCTCTAGCAGCTTTTGGTTAAACTCTGCTTCATAGATCAGCCAGCCTTGGATGTCAAAACGGGGATGGTATAAGCCTAGTGGCACTGGAACAGCCACGATATAACCAGCAGGAATCTTTTCCTGGCTAGTTTGATCCGTAGTATTGGAATTAGTGACGGTAGGCTGATAAGTGTCTAGCTGCTCGTTTTCATAAGATAGCGTGAGCGAAGATGGAGCATAAAAAGGGAAAACGCCTGAAAAGGCATCGTCCACCAACTCGTCCTCCAGATAGAGGCCGTCTGTGTTTACTTTGGCTGCTGATTTCATTCACTAACCTCCCTTAATCTAAGTTAAATTCAACAAACGCGTTGATTTGATTATTCGATCCTGCTGACGGTATAACTCTTCCATCAACGTCCAAGATCAAGGTCGCCAACACATCAGCGCTGCCCGTGTAAGAATGGATCGGTATAATGGCATACTTCGTTGGTCTGTAATCTTTCGGCAGAACTAAAACTGGTGAACCGATCACGCCGTTTTTAACGCGCATTCGTAATTGGACTCTGTTTCCCATCCGTCTATACTCAGGAAGAATACCTGCCGTAACCCAGCCGTTAATAGTGGTTGAAATCTGAATCCAAGCCGGATCATCCCACTCCGCTTTCTTGTTCTCCAGCACAGACACCCGCTCTGTGTTCTGTTGTACACTGTCTACCAAGTCCAGCAGCAGCGTTTTTTCATTCGCTACGTAGGTGCCTGTAAACAGCACGACAGGCGAGCGGTCAAATAATAAATATGTGGCACTATAGGCCCGATCTAGTCGTGTTTCCTGTGGGGTGATAGAGGCAAACCCTGTACCAAGCAAGGGTACATAAGTTGGGCTGCGTTGCCCCAAAATCGCGGAAGGTAAGACGTGACCGTCCTCATAAATTACCAGCACTTTTTCCGCTCTAAATTTGAAGGCCGATGCAGCGGCATTGAATACATTCGCACCAGCGCCATTGTCTGCGTAGGTAGCCCGTTCGCGCAGCACAATCCCTGTACCCACCTCAACCTGATTATCCCCCTCAACAAAGGATAGCTGCCCTTCGCTCGTGATAGGTTCCACTGTAGGCGTTGCAAGTTGGTATACGAGTTGGTACGGTGTTTTGTAATCCGGCGCTACAGTATTCGGTAGCGTGTTGGTGTAGTAGTCTGTGCCACCTGATACGAGGGAACCCCAAGCTTTAACGCCACTTGTGTACGGGTCTAGAGTTGTTTGATTACGCATCCTCCAGCCCATGAAATACGCCTTAATCTCGTTTGCTGTCGGTGTATAGCTGTCTCCCCATCCACTGTCAGCGGTAGCGACAGAAATGTATAAATCTCCTGCGCCTGTAACAGCGTTTGTATCCGTTGTGCTACCTGTCGTACCCTGCGGGATGATTTTACCGTCAAATTTGGTTGCCCATCCACTCGCGGTAACTGCGCCAGATACCAACCCGACTACCTTAACCTGCTTAAGCCCTGTAGAGGATGTATCCCCAATCGCCCAAGATAACGTGCCATCCAATACCAACGAACGCCATTTTTTCGACTTGAAGTATTGACCATCTCGCTCATACACCGTATCGGCATTAGCCCCTGTAACTGGATCGGCGTACAGTTCTGTTTGCAATGCAAGCATGGAGTCTTCACGCGGCTTGAATGGCTTGAGTGTGCTGCCGATAGAGAGTATGGGAGCATAAAATTTATATTTGGTACCTACAGGCCAAGTCCAGGTATCGACATTAAACTCATTTGTGTACTGTATGACACCACTTAAGTTCACACCAATTCGAACAGCAGCAGCATCCATTTTTATAACCCGTGTTTCACCGGGTTTAATAAAGATGCCTTGGATACGTGTTCCAGCAGCGTTATACGAGGATATCCGTATTTTACCTGTGCTTTCAGCAGGATTGGTAACTGTATACTCTTTGTTCGGAATTACACCAAGGGAAATGACCGAGTATGCATCTGTTCCAATTGCGCTGCTTAAAAGCTCTCCCTCAATGGAATATGGCGAATTAATTGATACTTTGTGCCCCGTTGTTTGCCACTCATAAAACGATGGCAACAAATTCTCCCCATAACGTATCGCATATGGATTACGTACAGGCATTACACTGTCCACATATGGATACTTAGCGTCAATTTGCTCCCCCGTCATTAAGGCCAAAGCGGTATAATCAGTAGCAGAAATTTCATAGATGCGGACAGCCTCAAAATAAGAATACTGTCCTTGAGTCCCCTGTATTCTCAAATCAATATTTGAAGTCACATTGCTGGTAGGAGCCGCCCTGAACCATGAAGTAGTAAATTTAGTCTTATCTGTTACTGTCGTCCCTTCCTGAACGTTCGGGGCCGATATCCCCGCACTTACAGAGTTTCCAACCTTCACCTTTGCGATTGCAACATAATACTTTCCAGCCAAAAATTTAAAATCGCTATAAAACCCAACTCCGACTGTATATCCCGATTTGATTGTTACTTTTAACGAATTGGGCATCGTTTCCTTATTCGTAGTATCCAGTGCTATCTCGGATTGATAAGGTGTAATACCCGTTAAACTACTTAAGTTTCCCCATCTTCCCAACAAATTCACCAACGTACGCCCGCTCAGCCCCGTGAGCGAGAACGGCGAAGCCTTCTCCGCATGAACAATCTGCACCCCGGGTTCCAGCGTTACCTCCTTACGCTCCGTCGTATCCAACCGCTTCTTGATCGCATCCACACCATCATTCACATCACCTGCAAAATTATCTACAGCACGCCAGTTTTGATCCAAATACTTCTCCAGATCAAAATACGTTGTTTTAGGCGATGTACGGTCAATTTGATTTAAGCCTAGATTTGGTGTCTTTTCGCTTGCCATGTTATGCGCCACCTCCTAAATATCTATCCTGTGTTGTATGTTCATTTTCATAGATGGTCATAGACTCGACTTCAGCAATGGTCAGGTAGCGTAGTTTATATTCTACCGCCAAATGAGCCGGCTTGATCTCCTCAATGGCTGCTTTAAGATCCTCCACGTTGGGCGGAATCCCGATGGTATCTATAAATTTGACCGTGAATCCCCATTCAGCGGGATGAAAGGTAACATCTACTGTACCGCCGTCATATGCTTCAGCTACATTTTTGACAAGTCGGCCGGAAAAAGTCCCTGCTCCCCGTAGCTTCGACTCTACTACTGCACGACGCTGGTCCAGCGGCTTGCCAAGGTCGGTTTCGATACCCAGCTCCATTTCCCAGCGTTCCAATCCCCATGTAGCGGTACGGACGAAAAACTGAGCCACCGTCGCATCCATCGCCAGATACAAGGAATCCAGTTCACTGCCCTTCGCATCCATATCGGAGCGCATCACACGGGAAATTTCATAGTAGGCGGGTAAATAGGAAAACAGCTCGCGTCCCCGCAAGCTGCTCATTTGCCCCTCTTCACCCATAGCTAGACGATTCGTTTGATCGTTCATGTTCATTCCATCATTACTCACTGACGCTCACCGTCCCCAGCACCGCCACCTGGCCTGATCCAATCTCAATATTTTGATTGGTCAGTCCGTTGATTTTTAGCTCAGAGAAATCAATAATGATCGGAATGTCCAGCAAAACAGCAGAAATCCGGGTATACCGAACCAACGGGTCTTCCTTGTAAAAAGCAAGCTGCTTCAAATACGTCCTCACACCACTTTCGATCAGCTTTTTGATCTCTTCCAGGGTGGATGGCTTCTCCTTGGTACGCTGTACCTTGACCGAAATGTTAATTTCCACCTCTGTCGCTGGCATGATCGTCACTACAGGACCCGCTGGTGCCAACCCTTCGCCTTGCCCATCCTGAGTCGGATCAATGTACTTCTGTACCGCAGCGACGATAACCGGACTGGCAGCGCGTTTATCTGTGTCCAGCACATATAAAGCCACCGTACCCGGCCCTTTCCACAGCGGAACAACCTCCACGCCGCCTACTCCAGCGATTTCATTCGCCCACTGCATATACTGCGCCTTGTTGCCGCTTGTCCCCTGGTTCCGCACCTTGGCATAAAAACGCTCCAGCAACAGCTGGTCGCTCTCAATGTCCGTGCCACTTTTCGTTTCCTCCGTATTGATAACGGAGGAAACACCATTGACCGGGCTAGCCATCACCTGAATGACGCCCGCGGGTACGTTACCGCTGCGACCGGGATTGACTGCCCGAATCGCCGCTTCTCCTTTACCCTGCTCATCCAGCGTGACTGATGCCGTGGTCGCATACTCAATGGAGGCTTCCCCCGATACATCATCTGCCGGGGTCGCAACCAACGTTCCCGCCGGAACGGTCGTTCCCGCTGTGCCCGTGAATGTGACCATGCCTGAGGCAGCAACCGCTTCCCGCCGTGTCACTCCATGCTCTGCTGTTCGCAGATCCAGCTCCGGCGAGCGAAAATCCGGGTTATCGCTAGCTGCTGTGCTGGCAAAGCCACGTCTTAGCAGCTCCTGCGCCCAAATCGCCGCTTCGGAGAGCATAAACGCTACCGGTGCCTGCGCATCCCAAATAAAAGAACCCTCGGACTTATCAATGTCCGAAGGCACTTTTTCCAGCATACGACTCAAAATTTCCTCTTCCGTCTGGTCTACCAAATATTCCGGCAAGTCTGCCATTAGATCACCACACTTTCTACAATTTCCGTTTCATCCCGCACATTCGTAATCTGGCAGCTAAAATGGCATGCCTCACCTTCCCAGCTAAACGTGAACTGATCCACACTAGCCGTGCGAGCATCTGCCAGCAACGCTTCGGTGACCATGCGCTTGATTTCACTTTCCTGCACACCGTGCCCATAGCTGCTGCCAATTAATTCCTCCAACTCGCTACCATAGTCGGGAGAATAGATGACATGACGGTAGCGGGGGGTACGAATTGCTTTTTCACACCACTGTACCCAAGCTTCTTTTTCACCTGTAGTCACGATTTTACGACTGGGACTCATGACAAATTCTCCGGCTTCAAAATCAAACCGCCAGCTTCGCCCAAATACTGCCCGATTATCCTCCAGCACATCCGGGTCCGTAATATCCGTCCAGAGCATATCATCCGTTTCGGGAAATAAATTAGCCACGTCCACTCACCACCTTGCACACCACAACCACATCGTTGCCGCTATTCACCCGAACCGCAAGTACGCGATCTCCGGGTTTAAGTCCTTCGTTCAGGCTCAGATTCACATCCTTCAGCTCGTCCTCCCCGATATAAAAGGAGGTTTTCAGCTCCTTGCCCTCCCAATTCTCCGACTCTACTGCGGTTGAGGTTCCTTTGTACATATGACGCGGTACAGACAGCAATCCCGGCAGCTCGGCGACCAAATAGTCCTGAAGCTCATGTTTAAAATCGTCCAGCTTGAGTCCCGTGGAAGTAATCGTGCCCAGTACCGCACCTACTCCACTCAGCGCTTGCCGAGTGTGTCCCGCCATAGACGACTGCATTACACTTACAAATGCACCATAGGGGTCTTTACTCAAGAAAATACCTCCTTTTTACCATATCGAAGGAAGCGAGCTCTAAAGTCATATTTCCCGGATTCCCCAAATCCCGACTGACTGATGTAACAATCAGCTTCAACCCTTGTAACATTACAGCTTCACCAGCACGTAGGGTATTAATATCTGGTAAATTAACTGTAAAAGTTTCCTGGATCCCAGTTATATGACTTTTAGCAAGCTTACTGGCTCCACCAGCTGCTTTCACTTGATCATCCTCAACCAGCTTTTGCAAAGTACCCAGCGCTTTAGTATCCCCTTCTGCTACAGCCAGCACCTTAGACGGCACCTCTTGTCCGCTTCCTACATTCTCATTAGCTGTCATCACTTTAACTTTAGTTACGGCTCCCTCAAGTGTCCGCAACTGAGTAAGATCAATAAATCGGTCTAACACATAGGGGGAAGGATTGCTGCCGATTTTAAATAACTCTAATCCAGCACTTGTCATGCGTAACTGGTACAAATCTCCGCCCAACTTTGCTGTCTCTTTCAAATCAGCCAGCATCATGGAATATAGAGTCTGGGCACGATAGATACCTTTTCCTAACTGCACTTTCGTATCGGGTATTGAGGCGATTTGAAACTTCCAATCCTTCGCGTATTTGCGCAACCGTTGTGTGGCCGTTTGTCCTTTGGGAAATAAATATTCGTCCTCGGATTTATCCAAATAAATCGTCCTATCGTATACAACCAGAGAGTAACGTTTTGTTCCGCTGTTAGAACTCTCTACTTCCCACACAACAGCAGGATGGAGAAGTGGCACCTTCACATTTTTCCCAAATGGAATTCCACTGACACGAATAGGCATTCCCGGAGTAATCGCGGGCATACCATTTGAAGCAGCTACTCGGATGCTGGCCTGATATGCAATTTGGTTAAGAGCATCTTTTAAAGTTATTTTCTCCACCAGAGGGGTAAGATCATATTTATCTTGAAGTATTACTTGGTAGCTCATGGCATCACCAGCTTTTGACCCACTTTAATCATATTCGGGTTCTTGCCTATGACCTTTGTATTCATTTGATATATACTTTTCCATTTGGAACTATCCCCCAACTCCAGCTTTGCAATTTTGGAAAGTGAATCCCCTGTCTTGACAGTATACGTTTTAGATTTAGCTTTAAGATCCGTGCGTGGAAGGGTTTTTGAGTTCACTTTTTGGGGAGAGCTTCCAGTTCGTAGAGCTATTTTGGGTTCACGCCATGTACGCAAAGTAATTTCAAAATAGATATCCCCTGCCTCTCCTCCACGAAAGGTCGTATTATGGGCAATGATAAAAACCGGAACACTAATTAGCGTATTGGTAATAATAAATTGATATGGGTTCTCTGCTTTTAACATTGCATTTAACCTGTTCATCGCTTCATTAGGATCCGGAATATTTTTATAACGGCAATAAGATGCATCATATACCTTGGGAAAAAAAGAAGAAAAGGTGATTTCTTTCACCTTTTCTCCTTGCGGAAAATCAAACTCTCCGTGTGTAAGCATCGTAACTGTTTCATATCCCTTTTGTCGTGAAATATTCACCTCTTCAGGATTAACCGGGAATTGAAATACACTTCTACCATTAATCAAAAAAAAGTCTATACTCATGGCCCCCCTCCTTTCTACTATGATAGATTTACGTTAGGCTTGTACAACTTTACCCTTTTTAAGGGAGCTATTGTCTCCTCCACCTCTATTAATAATTGCCTGTCGCACCTCATTTACAATCCGGTGTCCCACTTGAAGTGCCATCGTGTCAAAATCAATTGAATCTTCCTGAACTGTTACCTGTACTGCCCCTGGGGGTAACGTCACACTAATCTGATTGTTCATTTCTGTCTTGAAATCCTTGAGAAAGCCTGAAAAACTGCTCATTTGCTCATCCGTTATTCGCACGAGCTGCGGAGCAGGTTTTCCTCCATTCGCTGTAGGAGCTTGTGAACCACCTGGTCCCATGCCTTGAATTACCTTAGAACGGTTTTGGGCATCCTGGATAAAAGATGGTAGCGGCAGTCCCGGATCTACCGAAGGAAATCTTGACAGAGCTAACGACTGCCCAGGTGTGGTGGAAGCGGGATTATAAGCTTGTGAGATCTTATTTTCAGATACAGCAGGTTGTGATTTTTCTGGTTCTTTTGAATAACCAAATATATTGGATAAGTCATTTTTCAAACTATCTGTTTGACTGGAAAACCAATTACCTACATCAGATGCTTTATCACTCATCCAATCCGTTGCTTGGGAAGCTTTTTCTCCAACCCAATCCTTTGCAACAGTAGCTTTTTCGCCAATCCAATCCTTTGCACCAATAGCTTTTTCTCCAACCCAGTCCATTGCAGAAGTAGCTTTTTCTCCGGCCCAATCACTCATTTCAGAGAACTTTTGAGCTAACCATTCACCTGCTAAACTATCTACTATAACACTAGCAATTGCACCAATAAGACCACCAATTACGGTACCTATACCCGGAGCAATCATTGTACCAATACCTGCACCAGCTATGGTAAGACTACTTCCTAAAACTGCTGATGTAATAGCAGCCGGACGTTCTTCCGGCGAAGCAGTAGCAATGTCTACAGCATCTAAAAGCAAGCTAAATGGTCCAAGTAACCTCTTGCCCCCCTTCATAACCCCCTTGCCTAGCTTCTTAAGTGTATTACCCGGATTCTCACCAAGTATTTTTTTTCCGAAATCAAAGATTTTTCCAAACGTTCCCTTATTTCCATTTGGAGTCGGCCGTCCCCCTGGAATTCCCGGCTTATTGGTAGGCTTAGAGCCTGGTTTTGGGTTTAAAAGACTCTTTACCTTTTCCCACAAATCAGAAAACCCTGGTTTTTTTCCAGGATTTTTTTTGTTCTTCTTATTGTCTTTCTTTTTGTATTTACGATCAGGTCCGTCTTGTTCAGGAGCGTCTCTTTTGCGGCCGCCTTTTTTTCCACAACAACAACAATCACAAATCACCTTTATTCTGGGAGAAACTCGAATGGGGCCTGTTTTCACATTGATCTTAGGCGCATACTTTGGAGCCGCCACTCTAATATTCAATCTCGGTGGTTTAACCTTGATATCATAATTAAAGTTAAAGTCAAACTTAGGATCCTTTATCTCTATGTTTGCAGTAACGCTAACAGTCTTCTCTACAATATTAGAGATATTTAAATTGTTCCCCTCAGAGCCGCCACCCCTAGCCTTCTTCTTATTTGTACCCTCTTGATCAATGCCCGTTTTAGCACGCGCAACAATGTAGACATCCTTAAGACTTTTTAGCTTTCTGATGAGCGCTTCAAGCACTGGAGTAGCCTTGTCAATTAGAAAGACTTTCGGCATAATACGCAGGCGACTAAGACGAATAGCCAAACTGTAAATGTTGCCTAGATGCCTATGCATATACTTGAGTTCAGTATTAAGCTTAATCAAGCTCTGATAACGAGCGCGCCCTAGCCGATCAGAAAGTCGCTGTATTTGCTCAATATAACGACTTGTGGCTTTAAGTTCCCGGTTTGTCATGATCAAATCCTCTACATCTGTAACAATATTAACTCTGTAACTACTTGATCCTGCCATATATTCACCTCCTAACGTATCATTGCTGTATTTGTTTGGATAATGCATCCAGTTCCTCTTGTGCAAATGCGATTAACATGGATTTTTCTCCTCTGTTTAAGGCCCAAAACTCTCCGGGACGGAGATGATGCCGTATCCACAAATGATACAGCAGCGTCGTCATCCCGCCGGAGCGAATCAGTTTTTTAGATCATCAATCTCCACACCGAAGCCGGATAGTTCCAGAACTTTGTCACCTACCGCATCCAACTCACCAGCCAAAAGCATACGACGTACTGCCTGTTCACCACCGGACAATTTGAGACGGCTAGTGATTCGCGGATCACCCCATCCATTAATTTGGAGGCCTTTGACTTCCAGTCCAGCCGTAGCTTCAGAGATAAGCAACGCATTAAATGTTTCTGTATCTACTTTTTCATCCACACGGCCTTTAATTGTTTTACGAATTGTGCAACGTTCACGGATGCTATCGACTTTGTTGGAAGTTAAGCCACGAAGTGTGAGAAGCATATCCAAGCGCTGAATACGAACAGTTTCCTCTGGTAATTTGTCTGCGGCTTCAAAAAGACTATCTAAAATTTGTTCTTCTGACATGTTTTCTGGCAAGCTCATTTTATATCCCCCTAATATTTTTTAATTAGGCCTGGATTACTCCAGGCCCACTATTAAGCAATAAATTACTCAGCGACGATAGGATCGAGAAGCTCGTAGCCTTCAAAGGTAAATGTCGTTTCCTCCGGTACTTCTTCTCCAGCGGTCCAGTTAGCCAACTGAATTTTATCTGGCATGCAGCGAATCAAACGAACACGTTCATGTCCAAAAGATTCAGGATCATCCAGCTTGGAAATAATATCGAATTTTGCAAATCCACGACGAATCATATCAGAAGTTACTTTGTAACCGCTCATTGTCCCAGTCCCTTTTTTGGCTCCATTTTTATGCACTTTCCAGGTATTACCTACCAAATTCAGTTCTCTTTTATCAATTTCCACACTGGCTTCCAGCTTGTTGACATGTGTCTGCCATACCCCGTCAATATATGCCTGACCATACGTACCTAAAATGACTCTTGAAGCATCCAACATTTATTTTTCCTCCTCAAAATGATCCATAATATAGTTTTGGATTTCTAATTTTCCACGAAATGCTTATTGCACGTAAAATGTACCGAACAGTTGCTCCATCACGTCGGTCAGCTTCACATTCCATTGCAGGAACACTTGGTCCGGCTCCGGTTTGATGACTGGCGCATCACCATAGTAGGCTGGGTCGAGAATGACATCGTAGCCATCGGCTTCGATAACGTTGCTTAGCGACAGCTGTGCCAGGTATTCTTTGATCGCACCGATGAGTGCCAGACGGCCTTCTACCGTGTTGTTGATTTTGCCGATGTAGGTCTCTTCGGCTGCACGCTGCAAGTCAGCGTTAATAGCATCCATAACGCGGATGGAACGGATTTTCTTCCATGCGTTGTTTTGCCCGGCAGCCGGGTTCACCAAGCTGTTGATCCCACGCAACGCTTTGACCTGACGGCCGTCGAAGAACAGCAGGAAGACACCATTGCGGACAGCCTGCTCCTGCTCGGAGCGTGTCCAGCGGCGGGTTACATCCTCAAAAGGCGTCACCGCATATGTGGCGGATTGATTCAGACGTTGGCCTGCGATCAGTCCGGCTACATAAGCAGCCGTTTGAGCGGAGCTGTAGTCCGTACCTGCCAGACGCACGCCAGTACCCACGTTTACGATACCTTCATGGTTGAGCGCCAGGGAGCGGGCAGAGGCCAGGCTGACAGCGGTTTTGGATACATCATCCGCCGCAGAACCACCGAACACGGCGATAACACCCTTGCCTTCGCTCCGGACACGCTTGATCCACGCGGCAAAGCTTTGCAGCAAGGCCAGATCGGCTGCATAATCCAGCGCGAGGACGTTAAATTCCTGTCCTTCCAGCGCTTCCTGCATGGCGATGTAGTCTGCATTAACCAGCTTGCTATTACCGCTGTTACCGCCTGTGAGATGTACGCCGCTGACATCCACCGGAATGCCGCCGTTGCCGACAACTTCCGCCTTCACCCATACATTTTCGCTGTTCTTGTTCATCGCTTCGGCAATCGAAGCAGCCGTACCGTCGCTGCCTTTATACGTACCCAGCAGCTTAGTGCCCTCATAGAGACGCACCTCACGGGCTTGCTCGTCACCCAAGGTTGGCTGTACCGTTACGGCAAAGCCATTACCACGACTACCTGTGTACAAAGCCTGCAAGCGCAGCACATCGGTTGGGGCCTCACCGCCGCTTTTCAGCGTCACAGTTGCTTGAGCAGCCGTGTCATCTGCCAAACGGTAGGCCAACAGCTTTTTCGGTCCACCCAGCAGAGCCAGATACAGCGTAGAATACGCTGTTGCTCCATCCAGACTGTCATTCGAAAAGATTTGGTTGATCGCCGTTTCGCTGCCAATCTCTACAAACTCACGTACAGGTCCCCAGTTGGCTTTAACCGGCACAACGACCGTACCGCGTGAACCACCTTGAATAGCTGAAGCTGCTGCTGCCTGAAAATTCATATACAAACCCGGCAATACCGGTTTATTCGTGTTTTCCCATGTTCCGCCTGCCATAATTAGTCCACCTTCGCTTTCATAAATTGTTCGATTTTAGTGTGTGCTTCTGCTACCGTGAACAGCTTGTCCTGTGTGCCAAAAAATGCGCCTGCCAGCACTTCTTCCTTCACGGAAAACAATTGTTCCGCGTGTTCCTTAAGCTCCTCCAGCGTATAGCGGGGACCGCTTGCTTCCTGCCCGGCATTAACCGGGGCTTTCCCGTTGTTGTCCAAGGTCACTCGGACCACCTCATTTCAAAATAGGATGAATTTCCACTCTGCGGATTAACGCCGCTTCCTCAGCCGGACGCATCCGCCGCTGTACCAGCGTCAGCCGGAGCTGACCGTCCAAAATCGCATCCGCCTGCAAGTCTGCGGAAGCTTCCGCCGTGGACATATAACGGCCCTTCTCCTGATCCAGAGGAAGCTGAATTTGAGCGCCAAAGCCCTCGACCAGCACGGAAGCCCCGCGGTTCTCTTCAGCAGTGTCCGGGGCAATAACGTGCCCAATGAACCGTTTGCGGAGTTCATACATGGAGGCTCCCGCCATCCTTGTCTCGCAGCCGCTTAGCCGCCATAGCACCGAGTGGCGTCCCGGCTGTGCGGGCCATGCATCGGCGTATACCGACCACGTCTCACCCAGCTGCTTCTGTGTCCAGCGGGTCAGCGCCGCCAGCCATTCATCCGGCTGTGCAACACCGTTTGCCGGAGCGGCCGCCGGACTCCCTTCCGTTTCAGGCACATACACGCCAAATCGCAGCGTTCTGTAGGCCTTGCACGTGACGGTGTCCAGCTTTTCCGCATCCCGCACGCCCAAATAGTGCGCGGTAAAAGCCGACGTGTCCTCGCCTTCGCCTGTCACCGGTTCCCGGTGCAGTCCGGCAATCAGGGCGTTCGCCCATACATCGGCCTGTGCCAGCCCGGCTTGTCCTGCGTACAGCTTGATACGGACAACCTGCCGATATCCAGCCCAGGACGACTTCCAGATTTCCTCGCCCAGCGCCATAACCGCGTACGGCTCCTCTGCCGCCTGCGACGGTGGCTGAACATCGTATACGCGCCCTTGTAGCGCTGGAACAATTTCAATGAGCTTTTGTTTAAAGGCTTGTCTCATCCTGCGGCATGCCACCTTTGCGCATCCTGCACTCGCATGTTGTGGCTGCTTAGCCAGGCTTTTTTCCACTTCCGTGTTCTCATCCGGCGCAGCCTCAACCTCATGCATTGCAGCATCCATTGCTTAGGCAACACGACTCCTCCTTTCTGTAAAACAATTCCCGGGAATCGACAGGGACGACAACCGCATGAAAAAACCGGCCCTGGTGGCCGGCTAACGTTTGACTGTGTGTGTCTTCGGTATGTCCTCTTGTCTTGATTCCCGATGATACAATCTTACACCCTTATAACGAATGCGTTGCCGGGGAAATGGACGATAAAAGCAGAGACTAGGGATGAAGTTGGGCGGATTTTTGAGAACAAGTGTTCTTATTAATAAGAAAGGCCTTAACCCCCGCCATTGCAGGAAATCAAAGCCTTTTAAGAAGCGATATTAAATTAAACATGCGAACGAATGGATAATTATTACATCATCCCAGTTTCCGATCCGCGTCCTTCTGTAAACCCGCCAGATTCAAAACACCTTGATCCGCCAGTGCAAGCGCCATTTTGTAAAAAGCCCGGGTGCGGATTTTCGTGTACGTATCCTTGCTTACTGGCGGGTCGAGCACATAATTGTAAACCTTGTAGTCGAACACATCGTCATCCTTTAAATAACGCTCACGGATGAGCAGCTGTTCGCGTTCATTCAAGCGGCCGACTACGGCATTCACCATTTCACAATAAGCCAGGCGAGCCGCAGGAGCATCTACATTATATACGGCTGTCCGTGCCGTTGGATCGCTGGTCACATTCGTCGGTCCGTTCGGGCGATCCGTATAGCCGGCAGTGATAAAACTTTCCCGGTCCATAAAGGTAATGGTTTTATAAATCCGATATTTTTCAAATACCCCCTCCAGTGCGTTCTGCGTTTTGCGTCTGTCCAATTCGGGTAGGTTATTTTTCATGTAAAGCAACACTCCTTATCTTATGCCTTTTGACAATGATGTATTTTTTAAATCCAGAATTTTGCAAAATCCGATTCCAGTCGCTCCAAAGTGCAATATATAGACGAACTAGACCCTTTCGATCTATATATTGTTCATTGGAAGTCGCTTATTGGATTTTTGCAAAATCCTCAATCGTACAACTCTTACGTTTACAATTTGTTCCCCTTTTGTTCGTATTATGAGTATAACATAGCATTATTTAGGATAGCTATCCATCAGCAAAAAAAGCGGTATAGCTTCAAAAACAGGATATTCGCTTTATTTTCCTATGCCTTTTGGCATATTACGTGCTTTTACTATTTACCTAATGGTATAATGAAACTAATCTTTTATTCTGTTGCAGAAGGGAGCCGCCATTGTGGAACAACCAGCATTTGGAACATACTTAAAGCAGCAGCGTGAGCACAAGCAATGGAGCATTAACCAATTGGCAGAAGCCGCTGGCATCAGCAATTCACAAATTTCCCGCATTGAAAACGGGCTGCGTGGAGTACCCAAGCCCTCTACTCTCCGCAAAATAGCGGACGCGCTCGGCGTATCGTATACCGAGATGATGAAGAACGCCGGATATTGGGGAGACCATGATTCCGTAGAGCAACATTCACACGACTCCTATCGTTCCAGCGTACCGGAATGGGCTACTTCCAAGGACCGCCGGGATTTTAAAAAAATGCTGGAGGAAGACGGCGAATTGATGTTCGACGGCATTCCACTGGATAAAGAAGATCGTCAACGGATCAAGGATGTGCTGACAGGTCTGTTCTGGGAAGCCAAACAGATGAACAAGCATAAACCCAAATCGCCCCCAGCGGGCAGTGATCAGGAATAGTAGGTGAGCGCATGAACGAACTCATTCACAAACTCGTCCGAAAATACCGTACGAACTCCCCCTTCGATATTGCGGAAGCTCTGGGTATCCATATCCGTTATTGCGATCTGGGCCCCACAACCAAAGGGCTGTATTACCGCAAGCTGCGCAGAAGATTCATCGTCATCCACAACGGGCTTACACCGGAATGGGAACGATTCGTCTGTGCGCATGAATTAGGGCATGATCGGCTTCATAAAGGCGTCAGCCGCTTTTTTATGGAGGAGCATTCCTACTTTTTCCCCGGCAAATTTGAGATGCAAGCCAACCGGTTCGCTGTGCTATTGCTCAGTGAAGGACAACCACCGCTTACTGACGAAACGCAGGAGCATTATTTATCTCGGATCGGTCTGCCCAAGGAGGCTGCCCTTTTTTTTGACCCTAAAACGGAACATTAGTTCCCACATCTAATTGTCGTTTATTAATTCATCTTCAATATAGGTAATTTGGCGATGGCTTTAACAACCGATATGCAAAAAAATTTAGTGCCCTAATATAAAATAGAAGTTATTTTTACAATCTTCTGATAAAATGTGGACGTAAGTGGTTTCTCTAATTCATTCATTTTATAGGAGGTTGAAAGAACAACATGAACTCATGGAAAAAAATCTCGTCCATCTTGACGACCGCCGCGCTTCTGCTCGGATGTCTTGGCACAGCAGCAGCGGACCCGGCAGTCAGTACGGGAACAGCGGGAGCTGCAACTCCTCCGGTCAGCGGGAAACACATCACCATCCTACATACGAACGATACTCATTCCCACGTGGTGGCAAACGACAAGGAAATGGGCTTCGCCAAGCTGGCAGGCATCATTGATCAGTACCGTGCTTCCAATCCCAATACGCTGCTGCTGGATGACGGAGATACTGTTCATGGAACGACTTTCGCTACTTTGGTCAACGGTGAGAGCATTGTAAAAGTGGTTAACAAGTTGGGCTATGATGCGATGGTACCAGGCAACCATGAGTTTAATTACGGCTGGAAGCATCTTGTAGAGTTGAGTAAGGAAATTCAATTCCCGGTACTCAGCGCCAATATTAAGCAAACGGACGGAACACGTTTGTTCCAGCCTTATGTCATTAAAGAGGTCGATGGCGTTAAAATCGGCATTATCGGCCTGACCACACCCGAAACGGCATACAAAACGAATCCTAAAAATGTCGAGGGCATTCAATTCACCGATCCCGCGGCTGAAGCCAAAGCGGCTGTAGATGAAATCCGCAGTAAAGTGGACGTGGTCGTGGTCCTTGGTCATCTGGGACAAGATGCTTCCAGCAAAGACACCAGCCTTAAGGTCGTCAAGGAAGTGCCTGGCATTGATATTTTCATTGATGGACACAGCCATACCGTACTGGAAAAAGGCTTGGTCGGTGACAATGGTACACTGATTGCAAGCGCGGGTGAATATACGAAGTATCTGGGCGTTGTTGATTTATGGGTCGACGGCGGTAAGGTTACCCAAAAACAAGCCAAGCTGATTGATTCGACGCAAGCAGCCGACATTCAGCCAAATGCTGAGATTACTTCATTGATCGCTTCCATTCAGAAGGAACAGGAGCCTATTCTCAAAGAAGTTGTAGCACAAACGAGTGTGAACCTGGAAGGAGCGCGTGAAAAGGTACGTGCAGGTGAAACGAATCTCGGCGATCTGCTCACCGATGCCATGCGTGATATTTCGGGGGCAGATGTGGCCCTGACCAACGGCGGCGGCATTCGGGCGTCCATCAAAACGGGAACGGTAACCAAGGGAGACATCATCACTGTGCTGCCATTCGGCAACCAGATTGTTACCCTGAAAGTGAAAGGCTCCGACATTCAGGCAGCACTTGAAAATGGCACAGCCTCCTATCCGGAGCCAAGCGGCGGTTTTCCACAAGTATCGGGGATCTCGTTTAAAATAGATACATCGGCAGCCAAGGGAAGTCGGGTCCACTCCATTCTGATTGGCGGAAAAACGCTTGATCCTGATGCCACGTACACACTGGCAACCAATGACTTTACTGCTGTAGGTGGAGATCAGTATACAATGTTCGCCAAATATCCGCAGGCAGGTATGTTCGGATCGCTTGACGAGGCGCTGATTCGCTACATGCAAAAGGTTGGCTCCGCCAGCCTGCAAGTACAAGCAGACGGCCGCATTCAAGAAGCCAAAGCAGACGGCAAGGCTTCCGTTCCTGCCGCGCAGCCTGTACCATCTGCTCCAACCGCAACACCGGCACCCGTGCAGGAAGAACCGCAAGTGGTCTCTACCCCGTCTGCGAAACCTGCACCAGCCAAAGCTCAAACAGCGAAGCCACAGCAGACACCTGCTTCTGCACAAGCTACAAAAAGCCATGTGTATATTGTAAAGTCCGGGGATACACTGTATGACATTTCCCGCCAATACGGTATCACCTGGCAACAGCTTCAAAAGCTGAACAAGCTGAAAAATCCTCACCGCATTTATCCGGGACAAAAGCTTGACCTCCCGGCCTAATTCAATAAGCTTGCAAAAGCAGCGTCCGGAATCCCAATGGTTTCGGACGCTGTTGTATGTCAGAAGGTTGTTTTTATGCGATAGTCCAAACTCATTTGGACATCGCATATTTTTTTCAAAAGCAAGCCTTTTAGACGCTGACAAGTTGTGAACCGGGAGGTATGATGGAGAAGAGCCATTCGGGCAGAAAATATCCATCCCGTTCTCTAACGGGATCAGTTACATGTGTGGAAGGAGCACAAAAATGCAATATATTATTTATGATCTTGAGTTTACCGTTAGCCGTAACGCCAGATATTCCTCCGAAATCATTGATATCGGTGCCGTCAAAGTCATGAAGGGAGACGATGGCTTGTACGTTGCGGACACGTTCCATAGCTTTGTCAGGCCCTCAAATCGGCCTGTGCTGTCTACAGATACCGTGCAGTTCACCGGTATTACTCAACGAGACATTGATGCGGCCCCGCTCTTCCCTGAAGCTGTGAAGCAATTTATCGCATGGCTCGGAACGGACTCCCCCTATTACTTATGTGCTTGGGGGCCAGATGACCGTCAGAAGCTGGTATCTCATTGCCGCACCCATCATGTGGACCTCCATTGGATTCATAATACGAATGATATACAAAAACAAATCTCCCGTCTGTCCGGCTCCAATGGCAAATACCGTCAACTAAGCCTGTCTCAGGCGCTGGAGCTGTGCAACATTGACTTTGATGGTCAACAGCACCGTGCGCTGGACGATGCACTGAATACCGCTCAGGTTTTCATGCATCATTTTGATCGTATCACATTATCCAATAACGCTTCTGACGATGAGGAAAGCCGGGGTTCGAAGCTTGTATACTCCACACCGGAAGAAGAACAGGAGCAGTACAGTCCATTTGGCAATCTCGCCAACCTGTTTAAGGACCGTTAGGAGGATAGCACCCCGGCCCGTTCCGGGGGATCTATCACCCCTTGTCATTCGTGATTCCCTGCCTTTTTATCGGAATAAAATGCCCCCCAGGTTCGCAGCATTTCCTGCATTCGCTTGCGGTATCGCAAAGGCTCCAAAATTTCCGCCTCCGCTCCATATTGAGTGAGCCAGTCCAGAAATTCACCATCATGATTAACCGTTACCTCAAACAATAGACTTCCATCCGGCAAATCCTTGAGAAAAGGCTTGATGAACAGCTCCTCTTCTTTGACCCGATATACAGATCCAGCAGAAAACCTTACCACAAAACGGATATTCTGGTCTCCCTTGGTAACCGACCAGGTTCCCTTAAAAAACATTTCCATTTCATAAGTATTCTTCTGAAACGTATACGGCAAAATCCTCATATTTCGAAAGCGGCTGATCCGAAAGGTTCTCATGGCGGCTTGCTTGTGACAAAAACCAAGCATATAAAAACGCCGATCCTGTGGAACCAGACAATAAGGATCAATCTGAACCAATGATACATCTTCATTTTGAGGCGAACTGTATTCCGCTTCAATGGTCTGCTGCGTAAGACTTGCCAAAACAATCAGCCTGAGCAGATAGGGCTGGTTTTCCCGCTCAAGTGTCGAGCCGAGCCGGACGATATTTTTCATTTCCTGCGCGAAGCTTGTCTGGTCCATCTTTTTTTTCTGACTGGAGGCCATCACTTTCTCATAAGCACTTTCAAAAGCTGGTGGTAAAAGAGGCTTTACGGTTTCCATGACATCCCCCAGCCTGGCAAAAGCCAGTGCCTCTTCTTCCGTCCAATTGAGAGGATACAAGGCGAAGTTACTAATAAATATGTATCCTTTGCCATGTCCCATATTGGCTATCGGAATATGCATAGCGCTTAGAGCCTCCATATCTCGGTAAATGGTGCGTTCTGATGTTTCACAACGTTCGGCAAGCTCTCTTGCCAATATCCCCGGATTTGCCTGAACAATAGTAATAATCCGCATTAACCGTATCAACCGATCAGTCAAGGAAGTCTCTCCTTTACAAAAAGATAGTAAATTAGACTCACTATATTACATAAATAAACTAGCATAATTGCCTACTTTAAAATATTAATTTCGGTAAAGCGAACATCCTCTACAGCTATCCCATTATTAACAAAGACTTTAGAACTATACGTTTCAAATAATCCAAAAGTCCCATTCCATTTATTGCGTACGGCAAAGAGTAATTCGGCTTCCTGCAGATATTCCATGTCTTCTGTTCTCGCCGCCCGTATAAGCAGTTCATCTGCTTGTCTGGTAAGCACAAACGCCCCTCGCTCCTGTTCCCCCTTCTCGTACATACGCAATACTTTCTTCACAATAGGAGCCGTCTCATTCAGCTTTATGTATTTTTCCACCTTCGGGTTGATTGGAATGCTCAGCAGACCGAGATGATGCGTGTAATGGATATAGAGCTGATCCGTTCGAATCAGCGTCCTTTTTTCCTGAGTTGGCTTACACCAGCTCCACTCCATCAATCCAATGATATGTCTTCCGGAAGAGTGGGCCGGTATAGAAAAGGACAAAATTGCCTGCTTATACTTCCCCCTCCGCATATCACCACAGTGAACAAGCATACACTCTCCGTCTTCCGAGCGATTGAAGCTGAGCCTGGCCCCATCCACTTTTAATAGATTTACCCCACTCTCTGGAATGAACCGGAGTTGCAGGTCACATCCAACTGTTTTCGGCATTAAAGTCCCTTTTCTTTTACGTATAGCCCCATGGCCCCATTCTATCAGCAGATTTACTTGCTCGGACCCATTCGCAGATATAGACTCTTTGTCCCATGTGTACGTTACGTTAATCATTGACTTCACCACTGGTAAATTCCCCCTAAAAGAACATGTAACTCTAAATTAACAGTGTTATCTGACACTATATTGTCAGGGAACATATGTTCGTTACCGAAAATTATACATGGTAATCTATAGGAAAGGGGGAGTACATCAATAAATAACATTTTAACCCATTTAAATTGCATGATTACGCAAAAACAGCCCGGCGTAAGCCGGGCTGCATTATAGTCTCGTTTCATATATAAAGCTAAGATATCATAGTTTCTGTCAAAGAAACATTCGCTTTTGTGAAAATATCGGGAACAGGCGCAAAAGTTATACTGTCCACCACTAGTTCCTTCGACAAAGGCTTTCCGTTTACCGTTATTTTTAACGTTTTATAGGTTTGTTCCTTTTCGTTCATCGTTCATTTCTCCTTCTATATTCTTGCTTAATATATTTATACTCATTTCTGTTCTTCATCAAATAGGGCTGGCTCTTGTACGTGCTCCCCAGAAAATTACCGGAATGTAGTTGCTTCCTTGATATACCCGTTTTGAGGTACACTTAAACTAAAATATCGACTTTTTTTGTAAATATTCCTCCCGGATTTGTCATCCTGTTATTCTAAACTTTGAACCCTAATCATTACACTATGCGTAACCATAAGATATGGGTAATTATGCTTATCATTTAACATCTTGGTGCATCAGAAGGAGGAAGATCTCTTGATACGACAAATTTCTCGCTTTGCTTTCTGCCGCCGTGTCGTCTGCGCTGCTGTAGCGCTTCTGTTTATTTTTGGCGGAAACGGAGTTCCGGGAGCACATGCCGCCTACTGGGATGATGTATACCAGGGCTTTGAGCAATTTTCCCGACTGCCTGGCGATGTATACCAGCTCAAGGAAAGCTATAAGCAAACGCAGGAAGAGCTGCAAAAGGCCCGTAGCAGCATTGAGGCTTATCAGGAGCAAAACGCTCAACTATTAGAGCAAAATCGCAAGCTGACTGACACCGTCACCGAACTGAAAAATCTTCAGGTTCAGCGCGATCAGGCTTCACACCGTAACAAGATGCTGATCCTCACAGCTGTCATTCTGCTGGCTGGTTATTTTATCGGTATCCGCCTGTTGCGTTACGGGATGCGTCGACGTTCGGGAAGATACTAGCCCCCTGAAAGGATGAAAGGTCAGAATGGACATACAAGCAGGACAACACCATGATGAAAGTGTCGGTTCTGTCGTAACGCTTGATCTGGCGGAGGGCGAAAAGCTGCATGTTCTTCACCCGCAGCAAATCATCGCGTACCGCGGACCCAGCTCAGGCCGTAGTGACAAACTGATGAATATTAAAGGCATGTACCGCAAGCACAAGCTGATTCAGGCCGATTTTACAGGAGCTTGCCGCCTCATTGCCGCACTTCCTCCCGGTTTCAGTCTGAAAATGATTGAGCTGGAAGGAGGCGACGATCTGCTATACGATTTTCGCAACCTGTTCTGGTACAGCTCCGGTATCCATATGCGCACCAAGCTGCTGAGCATGAAAAACATGTTGTTCAGTCGGGATGTCATTAAAATGAAATTCGATGGCATCGGCCAGATCGGTCTATTGACTCAGGGACTGGTATGCCAGGAACAGCTTCATCCAACAGAGCCGATGTATGTCGATGCAAGCAGCGTCATTGCCTATCCCGAAAACGCCAAGCTGGAGCTGACAGTGTATGGCAACCATTTGGCCAGCCAGCATATGAATTATCATTTTAAAATGACCGGACACGGTACTGTGCTTTTTCATGCGGGTGAGCATCATCGACGGCTCCAGCAGGATATGAACGACGATGGCGTGATCAAACGCTTTTTAAGGGAAGTCATTCCATTTGGCGGAGTGTTTATCAAATAGCTCTGCCATGCTATAATGAAGGCGTCTGTCCTCTGTCAGACACCAAATGAAGAAAGTCCATGCTCCATGCATGGGAGAGGTTCGCGAACTCCCTCTATAAAAAACTAACGATGCTTTGTCCTCCGCATGAAAAATAATCGCGGGGCAAGGCCTGTTTTTTGTTGAAGTCGGTTCAAGAACTCTCCTTCTTCCATGTGACAAGACCCTGTGTCTTACACCATTCCAAGAAGATCGAGAGGTTTTTTTATGTTTGCAAACGAAAAAGCGGTCGTCGTATTTAGCGGCGGCCAAGACAGCACCACCTGTTTATTCTGGGCGAAAAAACATTTTGCCGAAGTAGAAACGGTGACGTTCGATTACGGTCAACGCCACAAGCAGGAAATCGAAGTAGCGGCCGGGATTGCCCACGAGCTGGGTGTTCCGCAATCGGTACTGGATATGAGCCTGCTCAATCAATTAGCCCCCAATGCCCTCACACGCACCGACATTGACATTACTCAGCAGGAAGGCGAGCTGCCCAGCACCTTTGTAGACGGCCGCAACCTGCTATTCCTCAGCTTCGCAGCAGTGCTCGCCAAACAAAAAGGAGCCCGTCACATGATCACAGGCGTATGCGAGACGGATTTTAGCGGCTACCCCGATTGCCGGGATTCTTTTATCAAATCGCTGAACGTTACTTTAAATCTTTCCATGGACTATCCCTTTGTCATTCATACCCCGCTCATGTGGTTGAATAAGGCCGAAACCTGGCAAATGGCCGATGAGCTGGAAGCCTTTGAATTTGTGAGAACCCGTACACTAACATGCTATAACGGCGTCATTGGCGACGGCTGTGGCGAATGCCCTGCCTGCAAACTGCGCCGCGCCGGGCTGGAACAGTATCTGGCTGTACGCGGAGCTTCGTCGCAAGGAGTTGAAGACCATGCGTGAGCCGGGCCCCTTTCGTATCGTCGACAAGCTCCAGCAGTTCGGGACGGACATTGAACGCTCCCAGCTGCGTTATCATCGCAAACGTGTACTGGTCAGCAAGCAATTTACGTTCGATGCAGCACACCATTTGCACTGCTACGAAGGCAAATGCAAAAATCTGCACGGACATACTTATATCGTCGTTTTCGGCATTAGCGGCATACCGGACGAAATCGGTCTGACCCTTGATTTTGGTGATATCAAAACGATCTGGAAGGAGCGGATTGAGCCTTATCTGGATCACCACTATCTGAATGAGACGCTGCCCCCGATGAATACAACGGCGGAAAATATGGTCGTCTGGATCTTCGAACAAATGGAGTCCGCCCTAACCTCGGAAGCATACCGCCATCGTGTGGAAGGCGGGCGCACTGAATTTGTACGGCTGTTCGAAACACCTACCAGCTACGCCGAATTCCGACGGGAGTGGATGCTGGATGAGTAATATCACGGCGACTCACCAAACAGCCGCACCTTCCCGGGGCCCAAAAACAGCCCCTATCCCTGTACTGGAGGTGTTTGGTCCTACCGTTCAGGGCGAAGGCATGGTCATTGGGCGCAAAACGATGTTTGTTCGTACCGCAGGCTGCGATTACCACTGCTCATGGTGCGATTCCGCCTTTACCTGGGACGGCAGCGCCAAGGATCAGATCCGTCGTCTCAGCGCCACAGACATTTGGCAGGAGCTTCAGGCCATCGGTGGCACACGGTTTTCACATGTGACCCTATCCGGGGGCAACCCGGCCCTGTTGCCGCAGCTTGGAGAGCTAATCACGCTGCTGCGCAGCCAAGGCATTGCCACCGCTGTCGAAACACAAGGCTCCCGCTGGCAGGAATGGCTGTATGATATCGACGAGGTAACCCTGTCACCCAAGCCGCCCAGCTCTGGTATGTCGACCCACTGGGACGTGCTGGATGACATCGTAGCCCGCCTGTCAAATCGGAAGATTACTGATTGGAAGGCGGCTGGAGAGCCCTCGTCAGCGTCCAACTTCTCTACCGCAACGTGCACGAAGGAAGCCACTAATGAATCAGTGAGATGCTACCACGGAGCATGCAGCTTGAAGGTCGTCATATTCGATGACATTGATCTCGCATATGCACGCACCGTTCACGAGCGCTATCCACATGTACCGCTGTTCCTCCAGACTGGCAACCCGGATGTGAACACGGAGAACACCGGACAGATTGCGGAATCCCTATTGCATCGTTATGAATGGCTTATTGACCGTGTTATGGACGATTCACGTCTGAACGACGTACGGGTACTCCCGCAGCTCCACGCCCTCGTATGGGGCAACAAACGCGGCGTATAGCACTGATAAGTAATATATTCCATATGAGCTGTATGTGATACAAAAGTTACACCAAATTCGTTGAAGTACACTTTCGACATCCAAAGTTATAAAAAAGAGAAAGCCTCGTCTCTAAAGACGGGCTTTCTCAAAGTGGCGCTCCTTTAATAAAAGAGCGAACACTATTCACTTCTGCCCCAACCTACATGTAAAACGAGTAGGGATTTTATGGTGTTGATGGCGGAGCGCTTTCCCCCTCCGATCACCATAACTCCCTCCCCCTTTTACCAAACTAAACTTAAGGAGCCTTATCCAATATGACCGGAAGAACACCCGAAGAAATGACCAACGTTACTCTGCTTGGCAATCAAGGCACACAATACACCTTTGCCTATGATCCCGCCATTCTTGAAAGCTTTGATAATAAGCATCCGTACCGCGATTATTTTGTAAAGTTCAATTGCCCGGAGTTCACCAGCCTGTGTCCAATTACAGGACAGCCGGATTTTGCCACCATCTACATCAGCTACATTCCCGATATCAAAATGGTCGAAAGCAAGTCCCTCAAGCTATATCTGTTCAGCTTCCGCAACCACGGCGATTTCCATGAGGACTGCGTCAACATCATTATGAATGACTTAATCAAGCTGATGGACCCGCGTTATATCGAAGTGTGGGGCAAGTTTACGCCGCGCGGTGGCATCTCCATTGATCCATACACAAACTACGGCAAACCGGGAACAAAGTATGAGCAGATAGCAGAGCACCGTATGATGAACCATGATATGTACCCGGAGACTATAGATAACCGTTAACATTTCACGAAATTTCACTACCAATGATTTGCTATTGTAAAGATACTTAAAACCCAATATCCTCATCATTAAACAACAAAGTGCACCCTTAGAATTGACATGGGAATAACCCTTCCGTTATCCGATGAATTCTAAAGGTGCACTTCAATTGTTGTATTCCGAGTTTATTACTTTGTAACTTTTAACTGAATACTATCAGCTTTATAGACAACCTTCACTTTGTACTTGCTTGGCAATCCTGTGGTTTCAATAGAAGTAAATGCTCCATTTCGTTTACCATAAGTCATGATCGTGGCACCGTTAGCTGGTACATATTTGTTTGAAAAATTCAGACGCAATTTCCCATTAGGTATTGCAGTGCCTTTAATTTTGAGCAAATCATTTTTACTCTGAAGGTTGAGCTCAAGTGTGCCCTTGGCAGATTGTTTGTAATTGCCGCCGATGATCAGCTTGCCAGCAACATTTTCAGTGAGGGTACCCCCGTTGTTCGTAACATCCCCATTTCCGAAAGCCGTCTCCGAATTCCCCTCAAGTCTGCCTTGGTCGAGCTGTGTACCGCCGGAATACGTATTGTTGCCCAGCAGCTTCAACGTACCTGTTCCCTTTTTAGTCAGCTTTCCAACGCCGGAGATATTGTTGCGCCAGCGATCCAAAGCATTGAAACCGCCTTTGGAAGCGTCCATGGTCACGGTAACGTTATTGGCAAAAGCCCCAAAACCATCCGCCGCGGAAAAGAGATTAAGCCGTCCCCATCCCTCAGCATCATCCAGTACAGGATAGCCGGAAGGAAGACCTGTAGTAGCCAAAACCCAACGGCGTTGTGTGCTGTCCAGATAAGGCAGACGTGTTTCCAGCAGCACCTCAGCTCCCTTAGGCACCTTCATTGCAGTCGCGGTCGGGTTCATTGGACTAAATCCGTATGTCAATCGTTCAGTATAGCTTTTTTTATTGGCAGAGTAATTGCTGAACCGATCCGAGGCTGTACCCGTTTGCGTTAACAATGTACTGTGAGCATCCTGATAAGCTGCTTTCTTTAAACTGCTATTGGCCGGATCAGACAGGATGGCAGCCGCCGCCGCAGTTGCCATGACGCGCCCTCCCATAACATCAAATGGCGAATGCACACCGGCAACAATACGGTTGTTGCCCAGCTCCGAAGCTCGCGTCATCAATTCCTGATAACGTTCTGGTACGGCATAGGCCATCGCAAAAGCGCTGAGATACGCGGCATTGGTATGACCACTAGGAAAACCGCCATCCTTGCTCGGATCAGAATTTTGCGCGGGCAGCAGGGTCGGAACCACGACTGAATTATTGCTCCAGCGAAACGGACGAGGATAGCTAAAATAAGCCTTAGCCGAGCTCGTCGAAGAGTAATCACCACGCAAGGTATTGACTAAATTCACGATATTGCCTAAAGCGGAACTCGTACTGCCTGCATTGGTTCCGGCATCTTCATATTTTTTAGTCAAGGCATCTGCCGGAATGTCATTGATTGTTGTAGTTGCCCCTGCATTCTTTCGATATACATCGGTAAGCGAACCCAGACCATCGATCACACTGTAGCTCTGATTTCTGCGATCATCCAAATAAGCCGCATCTGCCTCACTGGAAGTACGGCGAGCAGCAATATCAATAACTTTTTGAATATTGGCGTCCAGTACGCTACTATTCAGCTTGGTACCTGTATCCCAGGTGGTGCCGGGAGTCCAAAGCTTATTAAATCCGGAAAGCAACCCGAGTGTCGGATTTGAACTTTCCGTCTTATTATCAGAATTATTATTTTTGTAATGATCTACGAAATATCCCCAAGACGGCTCTGGCGCAGTTACCGTTGTTGGCATTGTTGCCGCACTCGCATAACTTCCACCCAGGGAACCTATAAGTAAGGGTACAGATAATAAAGCAACTGATAACGGTTTCCTTAACAATTTCATTCTCAAATCATATCCTCTCTTGTGCTCTTCATGCGTTCTCTACAAAGCTATCACCTATACAACAAGTTGTATGATATAAAGAATCATATCTTAAGTTTGTTAAATGAAGAGCATGGTTTTGTTAAAAGAAAAAAGGGCACCCCCAGAGCCGCATATACGGACTCTTGAGACACCCTTGTTTAGTCTGTTATAGAAAAGCTGGTTTGAATTCCCATGCGACGTGTAGAAAATCCAACTAAATCAAGCAATTGCGAGTATGCAGCAGGATGGGAAAGAACCACCGAGTAAAGGCGGCCTTTATGCCCCTTTCAGCCATTTGCTGCAAACGGATCGCTTCCTATATCTTAAAATATACATACATAATCGGAGGTTGCCATGACTACTAAATCTGCTACAAAAAAAGAAGCGGGCCAATCGCTCCCTCTGCCGGGACCTCAAGCGAAGGGCACCGTTTTTGCGATTCTGATTGCCATCAGCTTCGTCCATCTGTTCAATGACTCGATTCAATCGGTCATTCCTGCGATCTTTCCGATCTTAAAAGAATCCATGAGCCTGAGCTACACGCAGATCGGCTGGATTTCATTCGCCATCAATTTTACAGCTTCGATCATGCAGCCAGTCATTGGCTTGTTTTCGGATAAGAGACCTACGCCCGCGATCCTTCCGATCGGCATGGGCTTTACGCTGACAGGCATGCTGCTGCTCGCCTATGCTGCCGATTATAAAGCAGTGCTCATCGCGGTCATCTTCGTGGGCCTGGGCTCGGCTGCCTTTCACCCGGAAGGCTCGCGGGTATCCCACATGGCGGCCGGACCTCGTCGGGGGCTGGCTCAGTCTATTTTCCAGGTTGGCGGCAATGCGGGCCAATCGCTGGCACCCATGCTTACGAGCTGGATTTTTATCCCGTTAGGGCAATTTGGCGCCATCTGGTTCACAGGTATTGCTGCGGCCGGGATTGTGGTCCAGTCGTTCATCGCCCGCTGGTATGGTAACGTCCTGCGCACGGAAGGCTATGCACGTAAAAAAGCGGCGGCACGCCAGATGAAGCCCGAAGTACGCAACCGTATTATGTTTGCCATGGTTGTTCTCATTCTGCTGGTATTCGTCCGTTCGTGGTATTCAACCTCGGTCGGAAGCTACTATTCGTTTTACCTGATGGAAGTGTTTAAAATGCCTCTGGCTGATGCACAACTGTACATTTTCCTGTTTCTCGGAGCTGGTGCGCTAGGCACCTTCTTTGGCGGTCCACTGGCAGACCGTTTTGGTAAACGCAACATGATTTTCCTGTCCATGGTATTGGCCGCGCCTCTCGCGCTATTGTTACCTTACGCCAACCAATTCTGGACGGCTATCCTGTTGCCGATTATCGGATTTATTATGCTGTCGAGCTTTTCGATTACGGTCGTATATGCTCAAATGCTCGTACCCGGCAAAATCGGAACCGTCTCCGGTCTGATCACGGGCCTCGCTTTTGGCCTTGGTGGGGTAGGTGCGCTTGTGCTCGGCAACTGGATCGACAAAGTAGGCATCACCAACATCATGTTCCTGTGCGGCTTTTTGCCGCTGCTCGGCATTTTGACGTTCCTGCTTCCTACAGATAAAACCCTGAACCGCTGGGCCGAAGAAAACGGAGCCGAAGTGTAACAGGCAAGCGTGTGGCGGCCATCCCGGCCGCTTCACACCTTTGTAATTGCCTAACCTGATTCCCCTAGCAAGCCAAGAAACATCCCCCTTATATCCCGAATCATCCAGTCAGCTCTCTTCTTCCACCAAACGCATCAAAATACGGCGCTTCCTGTATAGCATTTTACCCGCCTCAGCTACGTCACGAATAGCATTTCGATTTGCAATGGAGCCAAACAAAATGCCCGCAATCGGGACCATCTGGAGTAGCTTTTTCCATCCAAACTGATCGCGGTACGTATTAACGACTTCTCTCCATCCCTGCATCTGGGAAAAGACCTGCGCCTGGCGTGAAGGATCATCAAACAAGGCCAGTTCCTCCAGCACAGCCTTTTTGCCCACAATATCGGATGAAGCGAATTGCATACATTTAATGATAAATATACGTTCCTCCTTCTCATCAGGATTGAAGCCGTAGCACAACGCCATTTCCTGAAGTACCTTGAGCGACAAGCCGAGCAAAATAGGAATATCCGCCGCAATGGTAAACACACCGCCGATCCCCGTTGTTGCTCCCTGAGCGGTAGCAAAGGTGATGCGGCCTGATATCATATCGTCAGCGGTCTGATCCATGATCGTCAGGGGCAAATCAGCCGCCTGCTTCAATCCCCACGTCGGTTCAGAACTACTGTCCGAATCAACGTTCTCCCCATCATGAAGCCGATCCTGCGTATCAGAAGTGGAATCCGCGCCCTTTTGCCGAATCACGTGTTCACGGGCCGTCCTTTTCAGCTTATTCAGAACCGTTTCTTCTTTCACCAGATATTTACCACCGTTTTGAATAAAGCTTCCCAGCTCATTAAGCAGTTGCTCCAGCTTGTCCTTAATCATTTTGGGTGTCAGTCGATCCAGTAGCATAAAGGGCCATCTGCCGAGCTTTTCCCAGAAAAAAATATCCTTTTGCGCCTTCTCCCACGCCTCAATGGCTTTCAGCTCATGACGCAATAGATCCTGACTTTCACGATATTGTGCAGCCTGCTTCATAGAAGTACACGTCTCCTTTTAACCATGCTTGTTTATGTAATGGGTAATACGTAAGTGAGGAGAGTTCGGGTTTCTCTTTTTGTACATTTTTTAGTTCAACTGATAAAGTCAATGAGATGTTATAGTATGTTAAAAATACGTACGGATCGGAGTATAACCATGAATAAACCTACATGCACCTCACAGCCCTCCTCTACCACTGACGTAGAACTTGTACCTTACCATTGTGAGCATGATGCCATTTTACATACGTTTTATCTGCCTGAGGATCAGCAGCAGTTTACAGGAATGCCGGATGAAATGCTGGCACTGGCCAAGCAAGACCCGCACCGCCATCCTGTCGTTATTACAGCTGCCGGAAGACCGGTAGGCTTTTTCATTTTGTACGATGGAGATGAGTTAGCGGACTATACGAATACTTCCGAAGCTCTGTTGCTGCGTGCCTTCTCTATTCATTACTCAGATCAGGGACAAGGATACGCCAAAAAAGGGCTGCTTCTACTGCCCCCATATATCTCCGAGTATTTCCCACATATTCGTGAAGTCGTGCTGGGTGTCAACGCCCGTAATCTGCCTGCTCAAAGTCTGTATCTCAAATGCGGCTTTAAAGACGAGGGCGACACCAAGATGGGATCGCACGGCTTGCAGCATATTTTAAAAATGAGCCTGCATAGCTAACTCCTATGCCTCCTTTCTAACAAAAAAGCTCCCGGTACTAGCACCGGGAGCTTTTATCATTTTATTTCTCCTAACGAAAAGCTTAGCTTGTAATTGCCGTACTGCGTCAGTTCATCAAGCATGGTATTTAGCTCTTCCTGTGACGACATGCGCAAGCGCATCCAGTAACAGCCCTCCCCACTAACCCGATGAATCTCAACAATAGAGGGATGCTTCCGTGCGAATGCCTGGAAAGCACTATGAACGGTTCCCGAATTCAAAAACACCGTAATAAAGGCATGAATGGTCTGCCCCATTTTTTCAGGGTTCCAGCGTAGCGTATAGCCTTCGATGATGCCCGCATCCTGCATTTTTCGAACACGCGCTCCTACCGCTTGGCCCGTAAGATGAACAAGCAGACCAATCTCCTTGTGCGATAAAGAGCTGTCCTCAATCAGATGATGAAGAATGCGCAGATCAGTGTCATCGGGTACGAATAGTTCCATAGCCATTTTTCCTTTCATGATGAAACGAGAATTCTTGTTTTCCTTTCAGCAGGCCATAGCCTGTAGCTTCTTGCATCAGATATGATTGTAACAGAAACAAACAACTGCCGAACATATTCGGCTAAAAATTAATCTGTCCAACTAAAAGGAGCTTCCAAATATGAAAATCACACTGATCCGCAATGCAACCCTATGGCTGGAGTACGCCGGAGTAAAATTTCTGATTGACCCGATGCTGAGCGAGCCTGGCGTAAATCCGCCTATCCCGAATACGGAAAATGACCACCGTAATCCGCTGGTTCCCTTGCCGCCGCAATGGGAAACGCTTGGACAGCCTGACGTTGTTATCGTTACGCATTTGCACCCGGATCACTGGGACCCGGCAGCAGCGCAATGGCTGGACAAACAGCTCCCTGTCCTCTGCCAGCCCGGAAATGAAGATCAGATCGCCGCTGACGGTTTTACGCAGGTAACTCCAGTTTGGGTGGTTGGTTCTGTGGGAGAAATTGAGATCATCCGCACAACCGGGCATCATGGTACTGGGGAAATCGGCGAACAGATGGGCCCCGTATCGGGCTTTGTATTCCAGGCTCCGGGCGAGCCTGCTGTCTATTTGGCAGGGGACACAATCTGGTGCAGTGAAGTGGCAGAAGCTCTCGACAAGTACCATCCGGAGTGGACGATTGTGAATGCCGGAGGAGCGCGGTTCACAGTGGGTGATCCAATTACGATGACAGCGCAGGATGTGACGACGGTTGCGCAACACGCCCCTTATACACAAGTAGTGGCTGTCCATATGGAGGCGATCAATCATTGTCTGCTCACCCGAACTGAGCTATCCGAACATATATGCAACGAAGGACTGAGTGAGCGTGTGCATATTCCGGTAGATGGAGAAAGCTTATCTGATAAATAAGCTCCGCTAGCGTCAAAAACGAACCAACAAGGAACCTCCAGCATCCACATTTCAAGTGGGACTGGAGGTTCTTTCTGTACAATCCTGGAATATGAAGCTTAGGCTGATCTTTTGTTTTTGTTGTAAATATCGAAGGCTACCGCCAGCAGCAGCACCAAGCCCTTGATGCCTTGCTGCCAGTCAATGCCCAGACCGATCAGGGACATGCCGTTATTCAGTACGCCCATGACCAAACCACCGATAATCGCTCCGAAAACCGTCCCGATCCCGCCGGATGCCGAAGCCCCACCGATAAAGCAAGCAGCGATAGCATCCAGCTCAAAGTTCGTACCTGCTCTTGGTGTAGCCGCGTTCAGACGTGCAGCGAAGATCAGACCGGAAATGGCGGCCAGCACGCCCATGTTGACGAATACCCAGAACGTTACTTTTTTCGTTTTGACACCGGACAGACCCGCCGCCTTTTCATTTCCACCCAGCGCATACACATGTCGGCCCATAATCGTGCGGTTCATGACGAAGGAGTATACAACGATCAGAATGAACAGCAATACGAGAATGTTCGGAATCCCCGCATAGCTTGCGAGCATAAAGGTGAACAGGTTGATGACAGCAGCGACCACAATCAGCTTGAGTACAAACAGAGTCTGTGACGGAACCTCAAAGCCGTATTTAAGCTGGGAACGGCGTTCGCGAAGCTCGTTGACGATAAACCATACCGTGAGCGCGATGCCGACAATGACGGATACCAGGTTATAACCCGAGGAAGCAAAATCAGGCAGGAAGCCTGAACTGATTTTCTGAAAGCCACCCGGAAAAGGAGAGATGGATTGGCCTTCCAGTACGATCATGGTCAAGCCGCGAAAGAGCAGCATCCCCGCCAACGTCACGATAAACGCCGGAATCCGCACATAGGCGACCCAGAACCCTTGCCACGCGCCGATCAGCGCCCCGACTACCAAAGATGCAATGACGGCGATCCACGCCGGAAGCTGCCAATCCACCATCATGATGGCGGCCACTGCTCCGACAAAAGCGGCGATCGAGCCGACAGACAAATCAATATGCCCCGTGATGATGACCAGCACCATCCCGATGGCGAGCACGAGAATGTAGCTGTTTTGCAGAATCAGATTTGTAATATTAATCGGCTTCAACAGCAGGCCGCCCGTCAGCACCTCGAACAAGATCATTATGACGACCAGCGCAATCATCATGCCATATTGGCGGATGTTATTTTTAAATAATTTAGTTATGGTTTCCATGCTTCACGCCTCCCGACTTGGTCATATATCTCATCAATGTTTCCTGCGACGCGTCCTCACGGCTAACCTCTCCCGTAATCCGCCCGGCGTTCATGACGTAAATTCGGTCACACAAGCCCAGTACCTCTGGCAGCTCGGACGAAATAACCAGCACACCCTTGCCTTCGGCGGCAAGTCGATGAATAATCGTATAAATTTCATATTTGGCACCCACATCAATGCCGCGCGTCGGCTCATCCAGAATCAGAATATCCGGCCCGGCAAAAATCCATTTGCTCAGTACCACCTTCTGCTGATTACCGCCGCTCAGATTGCCCGTTTTCTGTAAAATGCTCGGCGCTTTGATGTTCATGCTCTTCTTCATATCCTCGGCAACGATCACTTCCTCCTGCTCATTGACGACAACGCCCTTCGTCAGCTTGTTCAGGCCGGTCAGCGAAATATTGCGCTTGATATCGTCCATCAGAATAAGGCCATACTCCTTGCGATCCTCGGTCACATAGGCAAAGCCGTTGTTAATCGCGTCTGTTACCGTGTTGTTCTGGATCGGCTTGCCTTCCTTGATCAGTTGACCGGAAATATTGCGTCCATACGATTTGCCAAAAATACTCATCGCCAGTTCCGTCCGTCCCGCTCCCATCAATCCGGCAATGCCGACAATTTCACCTCGCCGGATGTTCAAGTTCACCTGATCCAGCACCTTGCGCTCCGCATGATGCTCGTGATACACCGTCCAATCCTTCACTTCCAAAATAACTTTGCCAATCTCCGCATGGCGCTCCGGGTAACGGCTGGTCAGATCACGTCCAACCATCCCGCTAATAATCCGGTCCTCTGTGACCTGATCCTTTTTCATATCCAGCGTCTCAATCGTCTTTCCGTCCCGCAAAATCGTGATCGAATCGGATACCTTGGCGACCTCATTCAGCTTGTGGGAGATCAGAATGCAGGAAATGCCCTGTCTTTTAAATTCCAGCATCAGATTAAGCAGGTTTTCGCTGTCGTCCTCATTCAACGCCGCTGTCGGCTCATCGAGAATGAGCAGCTTTACCTTTTTAGAGAGCGCTTTCGCAATTTCAACCAGTTGCTGCTTCCCGACCCCGATGTTCGTAACTAATGTGTTGGGATTTTCGCTCAGACCCACCTTGGACAGCAGCTCGCGGGTGCCGACAAAAGTCTCTTTCCAATCAATCACGCCGCCGCTGGCGCGTTCGTTGCCCAGATAAATATTTTCTGCAATCGAGAGATAGGGGATCAGCGCCAGCTCCTGATGGATAATGACGATTCCCAATTCCTCGCTCTGCTTGATGTCCTTGAACTCGCATGTTTTACCCTGGAAAACAATATCCCCTTCGTAGGTTCCATGCGGATATACACCACTCAGTACCTTCATCAGCGTCGATTTGCCCGCACCGTTCTCACCGCACAGGGAATGGATCTCGCCTTCCTTGACCTTGAGATTTACATTTTCCAACGCCTTCACACCGGGAAAGGTCTTGGTAATTCCCTTCATTTCCAAAATGATTCCAGTCATGGGATACACTCCTTTCGGTTTGAATAGCCTGCTCTTATTTCAGTCCGATTTGCTCCTTGGTGTAATAATGGCTGCCAACAATATCCTTCTCGACATTCGTCCGATCTACCGAGATCGGATCAAGCAAATAAGCAGGAACTACCTTTATTCCGTTGTTATACGATTTGGCATCATTCACTTCCGCTTGCTTGCCCTGTAAAATACTGTTGGCCATCACAACTGTTTGCTCTGCCAGCTTGCGGGTATCCTTGAACACGGTTTGCGTCTGCTCCCCGGCCACAATCGACTTGATCGAAGCCAGCTCCGCATCCTGCCCCGTAATGATCGGCAACGGCTTGTTCGCTGATCCGTAGCCAACCCCTTTGAGGGATGAAATAATACCTATGCTGATTCCGTCATACGGGGATAACACCGCGTCCAGATTCGCTCCCGAATAGTAGGCACTCAGCAGATTATCCATCCGCGACTGGGCCAAAGCTCCATCCCACCGCAGCGTAGCGATCTGCGCCATCGTCATTTGCTTGCTGCGCACAACGAGTTTGCCGGAATCGATGTATGGCTTGAGGACGGACATCGCGCCGTTAAAGAAAAAATACGCGTTGTTGTCATCCGGTGAACCGCCGAACAGCTCTACGTTGAAGGGACCTTTGCCTTCCTTGAGTCCCAGCTTTTTCTCAATATACGCCGCCTGTAGCACGCCCACCTGAAAATTGTCGAAGGTCGCATAGTACGTCAGATACGGCGTGTTCCGAATCAGCCGGTCATAGGAAATGACCTGAATCCCCCGGTCATGCGCCTTCTGGATGACGTCCGTCAGCGTGTTCCCATCCACGGAAGCAACCACCATAACGTTTACGCCCTTGGTAATCATATTTTCAATTTGGGCAATCTGGTTTTCCACCACGTCCTCGGCATACTGTAAATCCGTTTTATAGCCTTGCTCCTGAAACAGCCGGACCATATTCTCCCCGTCTCCTACCCAACGCTCGGACGATTTGGTCGGCATGGAAATGCCCACATAGCCTTTTTCCTTGCTGCCTGTTCCACTCTCCGCCAAATTACAGGCTGAAAGCATCAAGGCCAAAACCAGAAGCCAGACGACAACAGCTCCTTTTTTCATATGAAGCTCCCCTTTCCTCATGTGATGCGGGTCATTTAGCACTGATTAGAGTAGAAATTAGATAGCGCTTACAATAGAGTGGCGATGAACGCCTCTCCTTTTTTTATGTGCAACCACATGGTATCATTCCAAGCCGGGAAAGGTCTTTGCTGGTTTTGAACTTTTTTTATAAAATTTTAACCTTTGTGTGGGGGGGATTATTTTAAATAAATCAAAAAAGGCTACCCGACATGGGTAGCCCCTACTGTACACCTATTCCTTCGACTTCCGCTCAAAATGAACATGCAACCGATATAGACAAATTTCCTTCGTCCATTGATATAGTAGCGCGCGTTCGTCGGCGCCCTTTACTTTAAAGGCAAGTGTAAATACACCGTCCTCGAATCGCGTCATGCTCCCTTTCGCCGCACTCCACTTGGTCATAGGCATATTTGAAATGAGTTGTGCTACCTTCGTTTCAGTCAACGCATTCCATTCCCACAAACCTGTTGATTCCTTATCGGCAAAATCCTTCTGTCTCCGATATTCCTTTTCCGTAATATACGTATGGAAAAATAATGCCATTCCCTCCGGTGTTACTGGTTCTGTCCAGCGTGCTTCCCCGCGTTCCAGCATATAGAGGAGCACGATCATTTTGTAGCTTTTGTTCATGACAGTCCATTCAACATCCCGCAGCCACGCCTCATGGCGGACATAGGTTTCTTTTTCCTGTTCAGACAGAAGCTCTGCCCAGTAGAGAAATCCGACATAGGAACCGAACTCATTCCGGTACGCCTTACTTATTGAATTACCAAGCAAGTGCAATTCCAGATATGTAGGAATACGTCCTAATTCCTGTTTCAAGTCCAGAAAATCCCGTTGCAGCTTTTCACGGTGGGGCATCCTTTTGCGACTTAGCTCTTGCAGCAAGTTCACAACTTGTGTCTCAAGTTGGATTGCACAGCTTTCAGGTACCTCTGGTACGATAGCTTCTCGCTTTTTCCCTTTGGAATCCTCTTCCTCTGGTCCAGCAAAAAGTTTCAGCTTCACATCCGCATTCCGGTAATTTCCAATCAAATCAATGATGACACAATGCGTTTTCCCCTTAGCCAGCCGCAGACCACGACCCACCTGCTGAGTAAATACGGTCATTGATTCTGTCGGTCGAACAAACAAAAGCGTATCTACACGTGGAATATCCGTACCTTCATTAAAGAGGTCAACCGTAAATACGATCTCTAGGTCGCCCATTCCCAACTGCCGAATCGCTTCCTCTCGGGACATTTGTACAGTTCGTGAGTGCAAGCTTAATACGTTCACGCCTCTACCGTGAAAATAATTTGCCAAAAAATCCGCCTGTCGTATCGACGAACAAAACCCGATTGTCCGTGTCTGCTTGTGCCGAAGCCATGCATTATAGATTTTCTCCGCCTGTTCTTCCTGAAGCTGTACTGCCGCAAGTTGTACATCGTCATATTTTGTACCTAACCAGTGAATTTTCGAGTAGTCCGTTTGGTCGTATACCCCATAATATTGGAAAGGTGCCAGCCAGCCTCGTCGAATTGCTTCAATAAAATGCATTTGGTAGGCTACATTTCCATCACATAACGCATATACATCCTTGCCGTCCAGCCGATCCGGTGTTGCCGTTATACCCAGCAAAAATTCGGGCTGAAAATGCTGGATTACCGACAAGTACGAGGGTGCCGCTGCATGATGAAACTCGTCTACTATAATTAAATCAAACGTATTCGGCTCAAATCCCTCACGGTGCTTTCTCATCCCGAGCGTATATATGGACGCAAACACACAATCTGCTTCCCCATCCTTGAATTGCCCGTTGTAAATCCCGTAAGTACGTTCCGGCATAATCTGCTGAAAGGATCTTTGCGCCTGAAACAAAATTTCCTCTCTGTGCGCAACAAACAGTACACGCCGAAACCGTCGAGCAAAAAAGCCGGCCAGATACGTTTTTCCCAATCCGGTAGCCATGATAACCATTGCTTTGTCATATTGCTCTTCCAGCGTTCCTTCAAGAGCCTCCAATGCTGCTATCTGTGCAGGACGTGGCTCAATCGGTGTAAGCAACTGCTCATCCGATTGTTCAGACGAATTCTCCACCAGTCCCAACCCGATTTCGGCCTCTTCCATGTCTGTTATATGCCGAATCAATTCTGGGTTCTTCCGGTGAACCTTTTCGTATTCCTCCTCATAATAAGCAATAGAATCTTCATTTACTGGAAGAGTCGTTTCATGGTAAAAGCTCTGCATAAATTTGTCCAAAGCTGTCTGAAATGTGTAAGGTTCTGCCTGTGCGTCCATGGCAAGATTCCATTCATACCCCGTCTTCAATGCGGTGAATGAGAAATTGGATGAGCCTACTACCAGTAGACCTTCTCCATTGTCATAATCGAACAAATACGCCTTCGGGTGAAAAGACGTCCCCCTACTCTGCCACAATCTTGCCTCAACCCGATGATCTATTTCACACAACGCCCTCAAACCTTCCGGCTGCGTAATATATAGATAGTCCCCCGCCAACACCCGTACCTCTGCGCCACGTTCTACAGCCTGCTTTAGATGTGGAGCCAACAGCTTTACTCCGGATTGCATAATAAATGAAGTCATAATATAAATCCCGGAGGCATGTTGTATCCCGGAGATCAGCTCATCCGCCAAATTGTCCGTAATAAGCTTGACATTAAGCTTCGTCGACATCAATTAAAAACACCCGCTCCTGAAAGCCGCCCCGTGCCTCGGCTTTGTTTGCCCGCAGCTTGTCCAGCTCTGCCGCATTCGCCCCATGTACTTCTGCCAGCGCCCGGATGACTTCCAGCATATCCGCAAGCTCTTCCAGCGCGTCCTTATCTTTCGCCGCTTCAAAATATTCCTCTGCTTCTTCACGAAGCTTCGTTCTCAGCTCTTGCTTATATTCCTCCGGGTCCAAAATGCGCGTGCGGCATTCCTTGCCCTGAGATGTAATGATGTGCGGAATACGATCCCGCACCAGCTTGTTGTATGTAGGCATCTGAAATAACACCCTTTCTGTTGTGGAGCCTTAGGCCGTAGCCAACATCTCCCTTTTTTCCATTATATCATTCGTGAGAAGAGGTTGGGTGTTATTAACATATGATTTAACTACTTCATGGACTGATTCTTTATAAAAATAGATTGATACCACTCAGCAGGATCAGCTACAATTCGACGAGATAGACGTATTAAAGTATGGTCCGTTCTAAAAAGCAGCCTATCGACCTCCTCCAGCTTCATCGGCTTGTTATGTGCATGATCCTCTGCGGAAATAAGGTAATGCACTGTACCCATAAACAGCACCATATCCAAACTCGGCTCAGCATCCGTGTGGATTAAAGTTGGCAGGTCGGTAATTGATAGGTTAATGGAGGATAGAATGATTTGATTTCGATGAACATAAACGGCCTTAGCCATAGAAAACATCGCCCGGTCACAAAGAATGAGGCAGTTGTGAAATTGATGATGATTGCGCATGATCTGTGCAAGCTTGATCTGATATTGGGCCAGCTTTTGAAAATCCATCATGCAATTCAATATGTTGGGATCGCTATGATTAGGCTGTATGGAATCTGGATCACTATGTAGGTGGTTGCTTAAGGAGTAATTTTTCACGGGGAGTCAACTCCTGAATTTTAATTTAATGAACAGTGAGGGCATCGTAGTACCAATAAAGAACAATCAAAATGTACAAATTTCTAGCTATCGGACAAGCTTTATAATAAATATTACTATATAGTAGTTTTTAATTCAATTTACTTATTAACAGTTATTAATTAGAAGTAACTCTTTCTCTACACTTCTAACTAGAAGATTTTGCAAAAATCCAATAAGCGACTTCCAATAAATAATATATAGATTGAAATGGTCTAGTTCGTCTATATATTGCACTTTGGAGCGATTGGAATCGAATTTTGTGAAATCCTTACTATAGAGAGGTGTAAACATGTCTGAACTTTTAGATTTAGTCGGTACACGCATTCGGGATATTCGGAAGTCCAAAGGGCTTTCCCAAGAAGCTTTAGCTGAAAAAGCAGGATTCAATTCGAGTTATATCGGTTTTATTGAACGCGCAGAGAGAAATATATCTTTGAAAAATCTGGAGAAAATAGCGAAGGCATTGAACGTGGGCGTTTATCAGTTGCTTACATATGTAAAGGAAAATGATGAGCTTACCGAAGAAGATTTGAGTGTAAAAAGTATTTTGACTCTGCTAAGAACGCGTGAATCCAAAGATACTGAGCTGGCATTGAAGATTCTTACGGACATATTTGCAAGAATTGATGAACATTAATCCATAATCGCATTCACTGGGTTTCAGATCAGTGATTACTTACTCTAGGTACACGAAATCCCCCCAAGGAGGGGGGATTCTTTGAAAAAGTTTACATAAAATGATCGAGAATAATGCTCATTTAAAGATTTTGTTATACAGCTTTATAATCAGGTATGAAAGTACAAAGCAGAATACAAAAGAACCCAGAAAGTCACCCATACCAAAGAAGTAGTTTTCGGCCTCTATACCAATTCTAAATACATTCTGACTACCTGTTACAACCTGAGCTGTACGTAAAGTCAGAAAGGGAAACAGCAACCCATAACTATACTCGTTGAAAGGGCTTCCTGATTCGGGGCTACTCGATCCTTGAGGTTCATATGTCGAAGGGTATATTAATGAGGCCATCATAATTAGAAATGCTAAAATCCAGTACTTTTTGGTTTTGAGAAAATTCATGAATCACCTGCCGTAAAAGTTTATTAATAATTGTGTATGCTATCCTCAAATAATACTGTAATGTCCTGAGAATAGCTGAGTGGTGTACCTTTAATTCCCCATGTTAATAAGCCTCTGGCTGTGATATCAGCGCTATTCCCGAGAGCCCTAACATCTCCATCAAGATGTTTCCAATTGTTTGCGACAGCTATGCCCGTTTGCCAACTGGTAAGCACTTTCCCTCTCATAAATAAGCCATCGTACATTCTTCCGTCACTTGAGTCCCCAATTAAAATGTTGTACTGAATATGCACATAACACCAACCTAACGATGGGACACCAGTCCATACTTCAGCTTCCCTCTTATTGTATGTCTTGTAAGTTGGTTTTATGATGTTGTCATCCTCAGGTATCGTTTTAATATTGACCAACTTGGTTTCAATTGCAGATTTATCTACAAAAAATTGAGAAAGGTATTGTTTCAATTCTTCATCACTATAATTCTTGATTTTAGCTGTATACTCATCAGTCAATAATTCTTTATCAAAACTAAGAGCTCCTTCATTTGACTTCTTTGCTTCATTCAGCTCTATAATCGCGTTGTTGAGCCTTTTAGCAATCTCATCTTTGTTATAAACGCTGTCCATTAATCCACTTGATAAGTTGTTAGAAGAACTATCATTTATATTTATAGCCTCATCTGCAAAAGCCATTGTGGGTACCAACATACTACTTGCCAGCATACCTGCAATAAATCTCTTTTTCATTTTTTCAATCTCCTTTAATTTTTCTGTGTGAACACATTGTATTCAACACATACTCATTTAACCATTATTATCCACATGATGAAATAGTGCATTAGTACCAATATGTTCCATAAAATTAATGTAATAAATTGTTGAACATTCTATAATCATGTCATTTCATGACTTACCACAAAGATAAGCAAATAAAAGAAGCCGTGCAATAACACGACTTCTCATGGAGTTGTAACCATTTGTCGCCCCTACGACAACGCCAGCATCGCCTTCATATCTTCTTCCGCGGTAGTAATCAGCTTTAAGCCAAACAGCTCTACCAGCACATCCAGCACGCCAGAAGAAATAAACTCGGGCGGCTTCGGCCCGATGCGGATATCCTGCATGCCGAGGCTGAACAAGCCTAGCAGGATGGCAACAGCTTTTTGCTCAAACCAGGACAACACGATGCTGACTGGCAGCTCATTCACTGTACAACCGAAAGCATCTGCTAACGCCAGAGCGATTTTCACCGTAGAACCGGAATTGTTGCATTGCCCCAGATCAATATAACGTGGAATCCCCGTGTCCCCCACGGTGCCATAGTCCACGTCATTAAAGCGGAATTTGCCGCAGGACGTGGTTAAAATAACTGTATCGTTCGGCAAGGAAGTGGCCAACTCTCGGTAATAGTTGCCGCCTTTACCTGGTGCGTCACAGCCTGCAATAACGAAAAAGCGGCGAATATGTCCGTCTTTAACCGCCTGAATAATCTCGGGAGCGAGTCCGATGACCGTCTCGTGATGATATCCCGTCGTAAGCACCTGCTCAGATTCTACATCTGCGGGTGGCAGTGCCAGCGCGCGCTCGATCAACGGTGCAAAGTCGTCGTCCGTAATCTTGGCGACGCCCTCCAGCCCGGCTACTTCATAAGAGAAGAATCGATCTGCATATGTGCCTTTAATCGGCATCACGCAGTTCGTCGTGGCGAGAATCGCGCCTGGAAATTCCTCGAACAGTCTGCGCTGATCGTACCAGGCTTTGCCGATATTGCCTTTCAGATGTGCGTATTTCTTCAACGCAGGATAACCGTGGGCAGGCAGCATTTCCGAGTGGGTATAGATATTAATGCCCTTACCTTCGGTCTGCCGTAGCAATTCCTCCAGCGCATACAGATTATGTCCGGTCACGACGATACATTGGCCTTCAATTTTATTCTGACTGACGGTAATCGGCTGCGGAATGCCAAAACGATCCGTATGCGCGCGATCCAGCACATCCATAATCCGTACGGCTGCATTTCCGACCTTCATCGCCATGTCCAAATGCTCTTGTACATTAAAGTTAGAATTGGTTAAGGTCATATATAACGCTTCATGCGTGATACGATCCACCTCTGGATCGCTATAGCCCAACTGTCGAGCATGTGTCGCATAGGCCGCAATGCCTTTTAACGCAAAAATCATCGTATCCTGCAAGCTCGCTATCGTTTCATTCTTGCCGCACACTCCAACTACGGTACACCCGCCACTCGGCGTCTGTTCACACTGATAACAAAACATATCGTTTTCCTCCAAATATTGATAGATATTTGTTCGTTATCCACAGCGTAACAGACCCCCCAACGCGCAGGTGTGATTACACACACATTTTTCAGCTCACTCCTGATCCGACGCGATTACGCCGATCCCACCGCCTTTGCGGTACTGAACAGGGGAAACACCCATGGTCTTTTTAAAAGCCGTACTAAAATAGTGCTGGCTGTCGTATCCTGTGCGCTCTGCGATATCGTGGATTGACAGCGTGGTGGAGTCCAGCAGTTGCACCGCTTTGCGAATACGGGCGCGCGTGACGAGGGTCACGAAGCTATCGTTTAGCTCTTTTTTGAGCACACGGCTGAGATACACGGTGGATACCTGTAAACGCGAGGCGAGGGATTCCAGTGTCAGCTCCCGGTCCGCAAAGCCTTCCTGAATAAGCTGCCGTGCCCGGCGTACGAGTGGAGACAACTGCGATTCGCCGTACACACGATCACGGCACACTTGGAACGCATCAACCGCACCTTCCAGCCCCCGGGCATTTCGCTCCACATGTGTATGAACCGCTATGTTCAGGTAGCGACCAATAGCCTGCTCCATCGTTGCGCCGATGGCTTCGGGTGCCTCCTGCCACAGGCATATGCCGATCAGCCCGTTTGCATCGCGGAGCAACACATGCGGCAGGCCCTCCAACAGCTCGCCAATGATATTTTCAGCAGCAAAAAGAAACAGTTGGCGGTCATTCTCACGCATAATCGTCTGCCGCGCCTCTGCCGCAGGCCACCGTACCACGCCGATCTGAACGGGTGGCCGGGTTGGAAGACGTAAAAACGCCAGTTGTTCCATCACGTCTTTTCCCGTGTTCTGCCCTTCCAGCCATTCCAGACAAAAGCGCTGGCGCAGCAGCGGAATATTCCGCTCAATCTGCCCGGCGGCCTGTTCTACATAGGCGGCACGCTTGCGCTCTTCGTCCAGCCGCTGACAGAGCTGCGACAGCGCAGCGTGAAGCTGCTCCGCATCGACCGGCTTCAATATATAATCCTCCACGCCAAGTCGGACAGCCTCCTGCGCATACGCAAATTCATCATGACCAGAAATGATCAGACACCGACATTCCGGGCGTTCTTCCCGCAGCCGTCGGATCAGCTCAATTCCGTCCATGAACGGCATATTCATATCGACCAGCAAAATGTCGATGCCAAGCCGTACCGCCAGCTCCAGCGCTTCTTCGCCATCCTCCGCCTCACCCGCAACCTCCATGTTGAGAGCCGTCCAGTCTACGCAATCTCGTATGCCCTCACGAATGATCGGCTCATCATCTGCGATCAGTACCTGATAGCGTTTTTTTGTGTAATGTTTTGCCGTCATCGTCGTCACTTCCGTTATGGTCTTGTCCGTCAGACTCGTCGTTGTCGAGGTGCCGATGGTGTGTGATTTCGTCATCCTGATCCGCTCCTTTTTCATGAGGCTTCTTCAATTGTGCCATATCCCGCAGCAACGGATGAATGATCGTAACGCAGGTACCTGCCCCTTCTTCACTGTCCAATACAATTCCATATTCCTCACCAAAAGATAGCCGGATACGCGCCTGTACATTCAGCATGCCATAGCTCCTACCGTTCGCATTCACACTGGCTCCATTTGGCTTCTGTTGTCCTTCCATCGAGTCCAGCGGTGCTTCCAGCAAATGCCGCAGCTCCCGCAACCGTTCCACCGTCATCCCTGCACCATTATCACGTACTGTCAGCAGCAGCTTATCTCCCTCAATCCGCGCCTCGACCCCAATCGTGCCCGGACCACGTCTGGCCTTGATGCCGTGGTAAATGGCATTTTCCACCACAGGCTGAAGCATGAGCTTCAACACGAACAGCTCCCCTAATTCCTCGGATACGTTTAATTCCCAGCGAAGTCTGTCCCGATACCGGGTTTGCTGAATTTGCATATAGCTTGATATATGCTCAATTTCGCTGCGTAGCGGAATAAAGTCATCCCCCTTACTCAACCCGAGGCGAAACAATCTCGATAGCGCCCCCACCATATCGGACACGTCTTCTGCCCCGTTTTTACGAGCCATCCAATGAATCGTATCCAAAGTATTGTATAAAAAGTGAGGCTTAATATGCTCCTGAAGGCTACGTAGCTCGGCATCCCGCTTCTGCCGCTCCCTTAGCTCGCCAAGCGACATCAAACGGCGAATTTGCTCCAGCATCCGGTTGAAGCTCCTGCCGAGCATCCCGATTTCATCCCCGCGGTCACTCCATTGGCGAACCGTAAGATCCCCCGTTTCTGCTGTCCGCATATAGGACATCAGGCGGAAAATCGGCTGCGCAATCGAACGCGACAACCTTAAGGATGCCGTCAGTCCGAACAGACACACAATGAAGACAAAGGAGACGACGTAGAATTGAATTTGTCGTACCTCCAGTGTTGATTCCCGCGCCGGGAATACACCCACCGTTCTCCAGCCCGTAAACTCGGAAGCCCGGAACATGAACAGCAATTCTCTCCCTCCAGCTTCACGAGTAAACATCCCGCTGTCACCTGCCCCGAACCATTCCGGGGGAATACGCTCGATCAGCGGCATATCCGGCATGTACACGCTACGTCCCTCTGCATCTGTCACCATTAAATACCCGGTTTTGCCCAGGGTTACATCTCTGGCAGCCTGCGACACGGCCCGTAGCTTGAGATCAATCATAATCACGCCTAGCACACGTCCAGTCTCCGAATCCGTCACCGACCGGACGACAGACACAATTTCGCTATCCTTGTACTGAACATGAGTCGTCACATTACGATGGCTCGGCTGTCCCAGTACGGTAAAAATACCTGCATGCTGCGACGCCTGTTTATACCAGTCCTCTTCGGTCAGACTGCGCGTGCTTCGAGCATACATTTCGTTACTAATATAGTCGCCGTGTTCGTTCACGATCAGAATACCCGCAATCTCGGGATATAACGTGGTAAAGCCCTGCAAAAATTGCTTCATCCGATACAGCGTATCCTGTGCCCTTTCCTCCTGTTGTTTCTCCTGCGCAACCGACTGCGCTACTGTACCCGTGTGACCGTCAGCCAGCGTCTGTCCTTGCCAGAACTCTCCTATATCCGGGTTAAAGCCAATCAAATACGTCATGTTCTGCAAATTTTCCATTTTGGTATCCAATGCCTCATTTACCTTGCCAATGAGCTGCATCGTATGGTCTTCCACCTGCCGCTCAATAATCCGTTCCACCGTCCAGTTGACCAGCAGACCCAATCCCAGTGACGGTACGATGCCAAAGAACAGGAATAACAACATGAGCTGATACCGTAAAGGCATATTGCGCAAGCGCAAACGCTGCATCCTTTGATCCGACCATGCGCGTATACGCTTCCATCTCCGTTGATCATCATTTCGCATAATAATCATCTACATTCGCCCGTGTGACGACGGATATCCCTGTGTCCACTCGAACAGGTAGAGGGGCGTTGTCACCGGAGGAGGAAGGAGCGGGAATCGTCAAATGATGGTGCAGATGGAACAGGTATTGAAGCGACCAATAGCCCATATTCCACGTTCCCTGAGCAATGGTTGCCGAGATCGTCCCTCCACGGATCATATCCAGGGTCGCTTTATTCGTATCAAAAGAAATGATTTTCAGCGGACGACGGCTCTTTTGGCTCAATATCGCCTCACCGACACCTGTTCCTCCCGTCGCCTCGGTCACAAAAATCCCCGCCAGCTTCGGATACGCCTTCATCAGCCGCAGCGACTCATCCCGGGATACCATTGCGTCACCGCGTCCATCCGCCACTTCCACCACCTTCATGGCAGGATACTGCCGCTGAATGGTGTCACGAAAACCACGGGAACGCTCCTCGTGATTTTGCTGACCGGGTAACGTCAGAACAGCTACCTCGCCTTCCCGTCCCAGCAGCTCTGCCATTTTGTCCGCAGCAGTCACACCCGCCTTGTAATTGTCCGTTCCCAGAAAAGAATACGCCCGGCTGCCCGGTGCCCCGGCATCAAACAGCACCACAGGAATGCCCGCGTCCAGTGCCTTATTAATCGCCGGGATCAGCGAGTGTGGATCAATCGCGGAAATCGCAATCCCTGCGGGCTTCCGGGCAATCGCCTGCTCAATCACGGTCGTCTGCTCCTGCGCATCATAACGGGTAGCCCCCCGATACTCGACGGTCACACCCATCGCATCCCCGGCATCCTCAAAGCCCTTAAGGCCGCTTTTCCAATACTCCAAACCGGACTGGAACGTAATCATGATATACGTTTCTCCAATGCTGCCGCGTAGCCCTTTTTCTTCCCAGGTTCCGTTCAACGGCCCGGATTGTTCATATCTGAACACATACAACGCAAAGGCCGCAATCAGCAGAATATATACCACCAGTGTTTTTTTCATCCTTCCTCCCCCCTTTCTGTACCTATCCCAAAGTTGTGAATTTACTTAGATTGTAAACGCAATCATATCAAATTGGAACTACTTCCACTCCTCTTACTTTCAGGTAGCGTTAATCCTGCACTAATGTTCCTGCGTTACAATACCTAAATTGTGTTATGGAGAAGGTATACGATTTCTTTTGGAAAAGGAGTGATAGGGATGAGCAAGCCGCGTATCGCGGAGTGGACAGAACTGCGGGGTCTTGCCTACCTCGCTGTCGTGCTTCAGCATTGCATTGGTGAATATATTTACCGCAGCGATATCCAGCAGCCGGATTCCGTTATGCTCGCAATGCTGTACCATTTGACACGCTTTGGCACACCGACGTTCGTTTTCCTGTCTGCGGCGCTGCTTTTTTATAATGGTAACAAACCGATTGGCTATCCCCGTTACATTGGCAGGCGGTTTCGGGATATTTATCTTCCTTTTCTCTGCTGGACGGTTGTGTATTGGGTATGTAACCAGAACTGGTCGACGGCGCAGTGGGGAAATATTTATTTTTACAAGGGCATGTTCGAGGAAATGATTATACCTGTCAGCGGATATCATCTATGGTTTGTGGTGATGATTTTTCAGTTTTATATTTTGTTTCCCTTATTTGCAAAAGCAGCCGGGCATGTACAAGCGTTCCTCCGTCGCTACAGCACCAAAAAACGCAAACAGCTCGTTCTGATTGTAATGCTGACAGCAGCGGCGGCCTATGCTCTGCTCTTGCAATGGTCCTACTATGACATGTCTGCATGGAGCACCCGTTTGCCGTCCTTTTGGCAGGACTTGTTAGATTATCGCACCTATAACTTTATTATGTACTTTTTCTATTTTATGCTGGGCGCAGTGTGCGCTTATATGACGGACACCTGGCGGGGGCTGGCCAAACAGACGTTGCCGTGGAATGTATTTGTCTTTATTGGTCTGTTCATGCTCATGGGTCACACGATGCTGATCCAGTCGGGCAATACGATTAATCTGAACATTTCCACCTATCTCAAGCCAAGTACCTTTGTGCTGATTGTCTCACAGTTGCTTTTGTTATATGGACTGCTGCTCCATTTGCAAAAAGACCAGCGCTCCGAGCCGTTCCGCCGCATGCTGAACTGGATCGGACGTTATTCCTTCGGGGGATATCTGGCCCATGCGCTCGTACTGGCCTTCATATCCTACTTCACCCGCCCGCTTTCACTGGGCGATCATCATTTTACGGCGACACTGCTTACGTTTGTCGTCGTGGCAAGCGTGTCTCTCGGCATCAGCTGGCTGTTTGCCCATCTGCCGGGAGGCAACTGGATTGTCGGCTCCAAAGGCAAACAGCGCTTGACCTGGCCGTTTCGGTTTCAGCCGCTTTCCTCCAAACGCGCTTCCAAAAGCACGCAGGAGCTTGGCTAATAGAAAAAGAGAGGCTATATCACTAAAAAAGGACACTCCCGATTCATTTCGGGAATGTCCTGTTCTAATGAAAAAGGCCGGCACATTGGCCGACCTGATCCATCTTCAAAACAACTATGAGATAATTACAATTCTCCCCGTGAAGTACCTATACGAACTGCGAGTTCACCAGACATGTAAGCATTACCTGAGGTAAGGCTCACATAAAACTTACCGGTAGACCAAGCATTCGAGCTAACTTCACTATAAATCTGGCCAGGTTTTACAGTTCCAGAAAGCTTCTGCGTACCTGATGGTGAACCTTGATTTACGGAAAACTTAATTGGTTGGTCGCCGTCATTACGTATCCATACTTTAACATATCCATATCTTGAGGGAATTTCAAAATCCTCTGTAAGCTCTGTATTACGAAGAGTTCTATTGACCACCGATTTAGTTTCCTGAGGAGTAATAACATGATCTCCCGTTTTTGGCGTATTCACATCTGTCGATTCATTTGCAGACTGAGTCACTTGTACTGAGTCTGTTGTAGCTGGTGCAAGATCGGTCGTAGCTGCAGCAGAAGCAGTTAATGGAATGGCAACGGCTAAAGACAAAACAGATAATAATGAAGCTTTTTTAATACTTTTCATATTCATAGCCTTCTCTCTCATGAAATTTTGTTGTACCTAAACTGATCTTAACTCACTCTAATTGAATGGAATGAATAATAAATGACCACCTCTTTCCAAGACAGGAATGGTCTTTATTAATCAACCCCAGTATGTATAAGTTCCAATTTTGCTATATGACTAATAAAGAATTTCCAAAAGTACAGCAATATCATTTAGCAGCTATACTTTCTACATTTTATATGTCAGCCTGGCTACTATTGCGAATGCAAAGTATGCATCTCCCTAACTTATTAACATATTATTCCATGAACATGTATTTTATTTTAAAATAAGTCATTATATAGAATAATGATAAACGTTATGAGGGAGAAGTCACAGTTTTCAATAAAAAGAATGGGGGGATGGACTGAATATAGCATCGTCTTGTCAATGATTTGGCTCTAAACATAGTGAGGCAGATTTCTGGTGAAACATACGGTTGTACTGATTAATCAGTTCATCCAAAAGCATAGACTGCTCAAGTACACAAGCGTGTCCGAAGCCATACTCTTCGTAAAGCTCATGCAAGTGTTGTCTGGCGTATTCCATCTGCTGAATTAACGTTAACGTTTCATCCCTGTTCATCCTGCATACCTCCTAGTGAATCTCATTTTAGGAGGTAATGAACAAATACTTCATGTCCTTTTTTGAGCCAAGAAATTACAAAATAATCCAAAAAAAGACCAGCAATAAGCTGGTCCATTGTAATGAATATGAAGATGATTCCTTGGATCAAGATCCACTAACGTGTCCATTAGTTTGGATTATACCATAACTTGGATTCCCAGCTTGCACTGGTACTGCGAATACCCGCAATAAGCTAGTTACCGTCAAGAAGAAAACCATCTTTTTGATCAATTTTTTCCCATAGACTTTGCAACTGATCTCGGGTTTCAGAAACGGCATACGCTTTGAATCGTTCAAATAACATTGCACAATTATGCGAAAGTAGTCCTTTATTAATGAATTCAGCCTTTTCCCATGCATTTAGCAGACATTTGAAACCATATGGATATCTACCTTTATTTAGACTGTACTTAGCCATCTTGTACCAAAACCGTACGTATTCTTCCGGTAAAACTTGTTGTGTATACATGTCAGAAGATGACGGTTCCTGATAAGCTGCAATTTGGGACTCAAAACGCTGTAGAATATGGTCCACATCCACATTGTATCGGTTGGCTACTTCAATGACGTTTAGTAGCTCGGCAAGAATCTCTTTTTCACCAGCTATGTACTCCACGTAATCCGACAGGACACTAACATCTCCAGACATAAGTCTGTTTACGTAAGTATTAATTTTCGCCCATTGCTGATATTGCTGCTTCCAATAAAGCGCATCAGGGTCCTTCTCCTTCACCCAACTTAGATCGGTATAACGACGAATGTGTTTTAATGCCTGTTCATGATCTCCTTTTGCATCGCAAGCACTAGCACACAGAAGTTCGGCGTAAGTTATGTATACAAACAGCGGCCTACTTAGCTTTTTTCGTGGCTCTGTCTCTTTTCGCTTGGAGTTGTGAACCAAATTATATTGGAGCTGTCCTAATTGACCCATTTGAGATGAAAATTCATAAACCTTGTCCCACAAACTTAATGATCTGTACACGTTTGCTAAATCTTTTAAAGCATCTAATTGCTCTATCTCGTCCAAGCGATCAACAAAAGGGGCAAATTCGGTGGCAGCTTGAAGATTGACAGCCCGATCATGTCCGATGTTGATTTGGAACAGGCGATACTGGCAGATCGCCAATCGCTCTGAATGCTGGTGCTTCTCACTTTCAGCCACCTTCTTGTACAGGTATGCTGCTGCTTCATTGTAGCCGTCTTTATACACATTTTCTGCAACTTCAAAGAGCGACGGCGGATAAGTAAGGTTATCCAACAACAGAATTACAACTCGCTGCAAGCAGTCCAGTCGCCCTAGCTCAATGCATCGGTATAGGAATGGGCTGATTTTTTTCCAGTTTAGTGGAGATTCTTCAATGCACTCTTCAATGTAACGTTCGTAAAAATAATCCAGGGGTAAATTCATTCCCGCAGTAATGCAATCCAATTGGTGAACAGAAATAGAACGATTGCCCGTCACAATGCCACTAACTGTACCTACATTCAAATCAATAATGCGACCAAATTCGGTCATGGTTAAGCCTTTTCGTTTTAGATAGGTTTGAATTTCTGCCTGTATCGTAGGTGTGATTTCCATGGATAAACCACCCTTTCAGCGTGAACTTTAAATTAGTACAAATTTCAACAAAAAAATGGATTGGAAAACTTATAGTATAGTTAATATTTTTTCTATTCATGATAATACCATCTTCTGGAACAACAATAAATGCTTTTATTTTATTGCTTTTTATCTTTTTAATAGGAGAGTATTGGTTGATGGGCGTAAAAATGACAAGGAATTTAGAAACTTTTGGTAGACTCGTAATTCCCAAAGAAATACTCATAACCTGTGATATTTGTGCAAATGATGCTATAGAATTTTTCACAGATGAAGAAAAAGGTATCCTATCCCTAAAAAAATACATTGGTCAGTCTTGTAAGTTTTGTCAATCTACCGAGGGATTAAGTTACTTTAAGAGTTCTCTTATATGTACAAGCTGTAGATATATGCTCAAGAGTCATCCAAAGCCCGTGTAAGTCAGCTCATACCAAAAATGCTTGATCAGGCAGGTGACGGTTAAGAAAATAAAAGGAGAAGATCACTTGAAGAATACAGGTATGACACGTTCCTTGGATACGTTAGGCCGGATTGTTGTTCCTAAGGAAATGCGAACCTCTATGGGTATTGATGTTGGCGATCCTTTAGAATTTTATGTAGATGTTGAAACAGGATTTTTGAGTATGCGGAAGTATATTGGAGTCGCCTGCAACTTGTGCAATTCGGTTGAGTCTTTAACCTATTTCAGGGATTCATTTTTATGTAAAAAATGCATACTCGACCTGAAAGGAAACATAGGTGTGAGTCAAATTCCTGCTCCTGCTGTTAAGAAACCGTACAAAGAAAAAAGAGCAAATCGGTCGTCTTCAAAAAAACTGGCTGAACAACTAAGAAGACTCATGAGTGAGCATCCTACAGCCAAGCAAGGCGACTATGCTAAATGGCTTGGCGTGTCACAAGGTCGTATTTCCCAGCTTAAAAAGCTGTTATAGGCATCGCTCACCATTATCCACATTTTTAAGGATGATATGAACCGTGCGAGTAATTTTTTAGAAAACTTGAAAAAATACTAATGACTCGTTGTATTTATCGACTCCAAATTGCCTATCTAAGTGAAGAGCGAAATTGATACAAACACCAAAAAAGAATGTGGAGCCGTTCTGGTGTTTGCGACTCCATCAAATTCACTCTCAATAAAACAATTGGAGGCGTCTAACAATGGGTTTTCACATTCTTGCTAATTTTCCGGCTAATCGGGATTACAAAGGTATTCTGAAAGTATACAACGACAACGGTAAACTGGTATTTGGCCCTGTCGAAGCTTTGGGGCGCGGGTCAAATGATGAAGCGAACGGTGGCGACCATACCAACTGGAAACGTAAAAATGCAGATATCCCTACTGGTGTAGCTAAATGTAAAGTTTATGCTAAGGGTTCTTCGGAGTATTCTTACGGCCCCTACAAACGTGTATGGCTAAATGAAGCAGTAAGCGGGAATTTCCTAATTGCTGCACAGAACGGTCGAGATGAAATTATGGTCCATGGTGGAGATCCTGCTCCAAGCTCTTCCGCTACTTGGTATCCATTACGCCCAACCTATGGCTGTATCCGACTCTCGAATAGTGATCAGCAAGCACTGATTCAAATCTTGGAGGCAAACGGAAGTTCAGGAAAAATTACAATTTCCGAGGTTTAAAAAAACCAGGGCGGGAGCAACTCCCGCCCTTCTTGCTCGTCAATTTGCTTCGTATTTATCAAGCTTTAACCATTGTTGAAATTCTTTTTCACTTAATTTTTTAACAGTCTTCACTTTTTTAGTGATCATAGAGTACGTATACAGTCTTTTTTGATCCGATGGATATTCACTTATATAGTTGAATTGATTCCCATTTTTATTCCATAAAATCAAACTTGTACTAATGTAATCTGTTTCTCTAGGTAAAAAAGTAAACGCACCTTTTTGGGAATCATAAATAGCTATGGAGCTTTTGGCAGGATCTCCGTATGAGAAAGCAAGTTGGTCTGCTTTTGGTGACCAATTATAGGAATTTATTGTTTCAATATTTTTCTTGCCAGCAGCGCTTAACTGGTCATTTAATATTTGATGCTTTCCATTTTTCATATCCATAAGCAGCACCGTCTCCCCTGCGCTACGTCGTGTTTGTATAGCGAGCCAATCATTTGAAGGTGATACTGAAATACTCGATATATCACGCAGCTTATCATCAAAACCATCTGTTTTAATTGTGTAGTTCTTTTCTCCTTTTTGGATCGTTATTGATGTAATAACGCTTTTTTCAGAGCCTGGTACATTTTTCAGCTCCGTTTTTTTCGCCGTTACCGTAATATTCTTTTCTTTCCAAATCGCTTGGCCTTGGCTCTCGCTCTTTTTAAATTTTGTTATCGACTGATATACTGATGGATTTTGGGTTCCTGCATTAGCCATAGAAAGGCCACTCAAGCTGCCCACAAGCACTATACTCGACAGGAAAGCAGTAGCATATTTTGCTCTTAAATTCTTCATTTGAATAGCTCCTTTATAAAATGTATTGACCTACAGATATTTAGTACCACAATTTTGTTCCAAGCCTTTCCTAAAATGATATCTATATACATAGACGATCAAATCGAAATTTTGTTGCTTTTCTCAAGAATTTTACAGATAAATTTTAGATGAGCATAAAGAAGCGTCCTACCAGAAAGACCGACAGAGCCGACTGCTGTGACAAATTTCTCTGACAAAACCTGTTATTTTTGAAATAGTGTAGATACACGAAACAGCGCAAAGAATGGAGAACCTATGGCAACGACAAGGAAAAACAAGCAATCTTCGCTGGAGCGATCAGCCTCAGTCTGTACCTGCATCAATCTGCGCCGTTCCTCAATGGCTGTTACGGGACTGTATGATCGGTATCTGGCCCCAAGCGGACTCAATATTAGCCAATTCTCACTGCTCAAGCACTTAACTGTGCTGGGACCGGCAAGTGTAAGTGAATTGGCGCTGGAGATGCGGCTCGACCGAACCACGATTGTGCGCAATTTGAAGGCGCTGGAGCATAGCGGATATGTGGAGGATACATCTGCTGAGGGCAGTCGCAACCGCTGCCTTACTCTGACGGAGAGTGGAAGAACGACATACAACGACGCAGCAGAGCTTTGGGAGGAGGCGCAGCGTTTTTTGCAGGAGTCATTGGGAAACGGGGAGCTGCAGATACTGACCGCACTCTTATCCAAAATTGAAGATTTGGGTTTGTGATTAGTCACCTTCTTACATGGGCATGGGGTGATGATCAATTCGTGTATATACACGAAAAAGATTGAAATGTTTATCGCGGTATTAAGGAAAGAATGCTTTGCTGTGAACAATAACCACGGAGAGGGATGTGGATAGGATGGTTGAATCCGTACCGGATATGAGAGAAATCATCGCAGCCGAGATGAAGACCTATGTGAGCGAAGACAAAGGCAATGTTTGTGAAGAACTGCAGAGTCCTTATTACGAGGAGCCGATTATTCAATTTGCCGAGGCCAATGATCCTTTGTTTGAGGAGTACAAAAGAGTGGTGGGACCCGACCACGCCACGCCGCAGGAAGCATTTGAACGTTCCTTTGGAATGGGGAGTTTTGATGGAGGCACCGTTATCAGCGTTGTGCTGCCGATCAGCGAGACGATCCGCAAGGCTAATCGTGCCCAAAAAGATAGAGCCTCCAGGGAATGGGCGCTGCTGCGAACCTTCGGCGATGAATATTTTGTACAGTCTGCAAGGCGGCATTTGACGGGATATTTAACAGGCCTTGGTTACCGTGCGGTTGCGCCGCTGGATGCGGATTGGTACAGCATCCATGGCGCCGCAGGGGGGCCGGTCTCCAACTGGTCGGAGCGCCACATTGCATATGCTGCGGGTCTTGGCACCTTCAGTATCAATGACGGCTTCATCACCGAAAAAGGAATTGCCATCCGCCTGCTGTCCGTGGTGACCAATCTCAAAGTGTCGCCTGATGCCAGAACATCTTCAGCAACAGGCCATACCGGAAACTGCCTGCTGTGCAGCAAGGGCATCTGCGGTGTGTGCATAACCCGCTGCCCTGTGCAGGCCATCAGCAAGGACGGCGGACATGACAAAATTGCCTGCATGGAATTTGTGTACGGTCAGGCATCGCGGGACTTTGCGGTGCTCAACGGCGGCGAGGCCAAAGCGGGTTCCGGCTGCGGACTGTGCCAGACCAAGGTGCCCTGTGAGAGCAGGAATCCGATGCGGACCGCCCGGTGAATATGAAAACCTTGAGAACCGCCATTCTCAAGGTTTTTTTAGTACAAAAGGATCATGCTAGTTTTAACTTTTTAACTTAGTTTTCATTAACCGAGGTTGAGGGGGTCCCTGGCTCTTGCTTCAATTGGGCTTCATGTGGAGTCCCGGACTTACGGTCGAATGTAATCGGGCCTTTACGGTTCACGAGCCGTTTCAGATCCACGGTCATTTCATTTTTCAGCTTATCAATGAGCTGTTCCTCTTTGATACCTTTACTTTTGGCGATATCGACCAACGATTTGCCTTGTCCCAGCTCATTCTCTAACCGGGCAGGAGTGATACCCAGAAGCTTGGCGATCTTCTCGTTCAAATGGTAATTCCAGCCGCCTGGCCCTTTACCATGTCCGTGTCCATGTCTATGAACATGTCCTTGCCCGTGATGATCCTGTGGTGCAACCTTCCACTGATGAGCTTCCCCTTGCGTTGATGCGTTGGGAGCAGGAGCTTGCAATGGGTTGCCCGGTTCGGTACCGGAAGCTCCGGCAGCCCCCGCAGTCCCATACATCATCACCCCTCCATATAGAATAGCAGCGGTCAATTTCCATTGATTTTTCATGATGCAGACCCTTCTTTCGTCCTTTTCATACTATATTTTCTCTTTCTGCTTTTTTTATTCACTCTACAGATTTTCGTAAAATCCTTAATGTAAAAATAACAAAATGTTGAAAATTGCAATCTGTTTTATAATGGCGGGTAACAACTAGATATCGCTATAAAATTATCTATAAGAGATGCAGGTGATAGCGATGGAGTGGTATTTTGCATACAAAGATGAATTGGAAATTGTTTTCCGTCAAGCGGAAGAACGGACAGCCGCGTTTCCTGCTCCATTTCAGAGTCAGGGCTTGGACTATCTGGCCCGTTTTAATCCGTTAAGGGAAGACAGCACGCGAAACTACATATGCTATTTGCTTCCGTTCTGGCTGCAGGAACTCACCGGGCTGGCTCCCGAAATTTGTCGTAAGCTGTCACTCGGCAACGTGTTCGTCATGGCTCATTATTTGATTCAGGACGATGTGATGGATACAGCAGCAGACAACCGCAAAATGCAACTCGCTTTAAGCCAATTGTTCTATACCGAATGTTTGGACCTATACCGGGACCTTTTTCCGGCGTCCTCTCCTTTTTGGACGTATGCCCGAACGTATATCGGTGAATGGGCGGTTAGTGTGACATCTGAGGGAACAAAGGACTTTTTTCAGGGGGAACGACATCAGGTGGCGCTGAAAGCCAGTCCGTTAAAAATGGCTGGCACGGGTGCTTTGCTGCTCTCTGGGCGGGCCGATCTGATCCAGGCCATTACAGACATGACAGATACAGCGCTGGTTGTACTTCAAATGTCGGATGACTGGGCCGACTGGTCGGAGGACTTGGAGGAAAATAGCTACAACTGCCTATTGTCCCACATCAGCGCCGAGCAGAAGACAGCTTATCGCGAAGGACTGGGACCAGAGCAAATTCGGGAGGCGATTTATGTACGCGGGGCGCTTGCCAGTTACGTGAGCATTGCTGATCAAGCGGTCCAGCAGTTGGAAAATCTGGAGCCTGACATCCCTGGACTGCGTATGTTCACACGTTCGATCGCAGAAGAACTGGGTGAAGAGGCGGCAGAAATTGAAACCGGACGTTCACATTTGCGAAGAGGCGGACTGGATTTTTGGCTCTCCAAAAATATGAAATAATGCTAGATTTTTACGAGACTTTCGTGGTATACTCACTAGGTAAATATAACCAATTGAATGAGAGGGTGATTTTTGATGGCTACTGAAGTTCTTCAAACACAAGTCATTCAAAAAGCGTGGGAGGATGCCAGTTTTAGAGAAAAACTGATGACAGATCCCAAGTCTGCAATCCGTGATGTGTTAGGAGTCGTTATCCCCGATCATATCCAAATCAAAACACTAGAGGAAACACCAGATCAATTTTATCTGGTCATCCCTCCAGACCCTTCAGGTGTGCTCGCTTCATCTCAAAAACCACGCTCCATGTGGTAAATTTGTTTTTGTAGCTTACTGGTTTTATAATCCTTAAACACCATGCGGGTGGGTTCAGCAAGCTTCCTTCCGTTTTCCCTAGCACAAAAAGCCGGATATTATCCGGCTACGGGGAAGCGGATGGTCGCTTCTGTTCCCACTCCTTTTGCACTTGTAAAAGATATTTTGCCGTTCATCGTTTCAATAATCCGAAAGGTCACCATCATGCCCAAACCTGTGCCTTTGGTCTTATTGGAAAAGTAAGGCTCACCCAGTCTGGATAAGGTCTGCGCGTCCATTCCTTCTCCATTATCCCGAATATGAATAACAGCTTCCCCGTTCTCCACATAAGCCCATATATGAATATGACCCTGATCTCGCAACGCTTCAATGCTGTTTTTAATAATATTGATGAACGCCTGCTTGAACTTGGAGGAATTCCCACGCACTTTGATTTCCTGGGGAATATCCAAAGAAATTTTGCCGCCTTGCAAATTAGCCATCGGACTGATGATTCCTTCAATATGCTTAAATTCATCCAGGATGGACAACGTTTTGGTCTGCTCAAATTCAGGCTTGGCAAATGTCAGAAAATCGGTGATAATCCCGGAAGCACGATCCAGCTCTTCCAGCGCGATATGCAGATAGTCTTTGTTTTTTCCATCCTCCTGCTTGCTCATCAACTGGAGAAATCCACGGGTAACCTGAAGCGGATTACGTACCTCATGAGCTACAGATGCAGCCAGATCGCTAATAATCTCCATTTTCTCCGAACGCTGAAGCTCATTATTGAACATCTCTAGCTCTCTGGAATATCGAACCACCTGCTTATGCTTTTCTGCCAGCCTTCTGCCCAAAATCGCAATCAGCGCCAGCACAAAACCGAACACGCCCCATTTCCACAGAAACATATTGTAGTGTCCGTCCCTAATAAAGAACCAGGTCAGCTCACCGATGGAAATGACTGCGAAAAAAGCAAATCCTATCGATAAAATGATCGCTTCGTGGTCTCCCTTAAGCGCCATGCGAACCGAAGCAAATACCAGCAACACAAGTAATGCCACGAGTAAAACACACAGGATGATTACACTGAAAAAATAATATATATCGTTTAACCGCTCCTGTACCCCTAAATTCACAATCATCATTGTAAAGCAGAACAAGGAGTAGGCGGTTAGTAATTTTCGAAACTTGCGGATTAGTATGATCGAGTTGATATTTTGTTCAAAAAAGTAAGCTAATGAGGGGAGCAGAATAAACAACCCTACATCAAAAAGCTGTAAATAGAGCTTGCCGTAGCTACGATAGAACGTATACAGGAAGGGTGAATACGTCACGATCATCAGACCAATAGACAGCACGATTGCGCTTAAGGACAGCCACATTGCTATGCTTGGACGGAACAGAAAAAATGAGCAGATCAGCAACACCAGAGCTATAAATATAAAGGTACTGCCCAGTACGATATCCAGAACATCCATTCTGACCAAGGTTCCCAGCAAATCACGATAATCACCAGTCATCACATTTCCGATAATGCCCAGTCTGTTCTTGCTGCTTTCCGTCCATATGTATAATGTTTTACCGCTGTCTTCCGGTTTAAGCGGGATCAGAATACGATTATTTTCATAGTTGTATCCGCGATAGGACTCATAAAAATTGATGCCGTCCTTATACAGCGTAATATGTCTGCCATAAATATTTTCAAAAAGCACCGCTGGCGTTTCATCATTCAGCGTTGGAAGCTGAAGACGAATCCAGGCAGAGCCGGTATTCGCGGGCTGCTTGAACAACTCTGAATCATCATTAATATGCATCCAAACTTTGCTTGGGTCCCGCACCTCATCAAGTGATCCATCCTCCCCTTCCACTCCCCATCTCATATCCCAGGAGGATATCCGGTATTCCATTTCAGGGGTCGTTTTGGCCGCATAGGCGGGTAGGCCTATCGACAACAGTATTACAATGACCGCCAGCAGGGCGGCGACAGCTTTGGGCACAAGCCTCATGTTAAGCACCTCAAAGTTACATAGTAGGATTTACAAAATTGTATACGTTTTATCATTTTTCAACGTCTGGAATAATATTATTCTATACGATGATGTTCATACCTTCTTCATAAGAAGGGTATCATGTTCTTTTTAATCATTTTTTGTCAAATCTTCATATTGATTGATGATGATTTCCTGTCCTCTTTATCATATCACAGCAGTTACCGAAAAAAACGTTCATTGGGAATGGCAACATCCCGATTTCGCATGATTTTAACCTCGTACAGACACACTAACCCAAGGTTTAATCGTTCTGCCGTTTGGGTAAGGTCGGAATAAGCAATAAACTAACAAAGGAGCTGGAGTACGATGGCAAACCGGGATCATATAAATGATGAGCTTCATGACAACGATTTTGAGCCTTCCCTGCAAAATGCAGAAACGAATTGGGAAAACCTGACCGAAGGACCGGATACTCCACTGGAAAACGTTCCTGATGCCGATGATTTATCCCCGGACAGCCCTATTGACCCTTCCGCACCAGCGGAATTTCTACATGGTACGGATTTACTGAATGGTGCCGATGGGAATGAAAATGACGAAAGGAGTTGAGGTCCGTTATGTATAAAGATCCCATGTCTCAGGCGGATATGGCATATAAACGCTACAAAGCCTTGAATCCTGTGGAAGAGGACGACCGCAGATCTGCGGACAAGTCCAATACAGATGATACCGAGCAATATCTTGTCGAAGACATTCCGCGAGGTGTCGCATCGGCAAAGCCCGTGCCCAACGACCAGGCATGATCAGGGAACACATATGGAAGTAAAAAGGGTGTCTCCGCAAGCCACACAGATGATGAATGGCTGGCTTGGGGCACCCTTTTTCTATACGTATTTTTACAAAGGCAGCAGCGCGATCGTTGATTGGGCTTCCAATCCCTCGACCATTTCATTCCATGCCGCAGGCTTGTTCGGCAACACCGTGTAGTAGCGGCGCAGAAAGGCGGCCACTAACGCTGCGCTCACCTCGTTTGCGCTGTTATCCTCGGGCATAAAACCCAAATTCAGCCCTTCTACAGCGACACCATCGTTATTCCAGGATGGATGTACATAGTCCAGATCCAGTCGTTTGTAGCCCAGATGAGACAGTACCTCACGCCGTACATACGGGTCCATCGGCTTGACGCCGCCAAAGGTATGATCATTGCCACGATAAGGATCATAAATTTCCGCAAACATCCCCTGCAACCGCTGTCCGCTGGCCTGAGCAAGCGAATGCAAATCAGCCTGACGACGCTTCCAAAGGAAACGACCAATACCGAGTCCCGGCTGTCCAATGATCGTAAAGTCCGTCATGGCTACATTAAAATCCTCGTAGTAGCGATATTCGGTTGCACCGACCACCTTTTGGTCCTGTACGGCGACAAAGACACGGATGCCCGGGTCTTCCAACGGTTCTTTCCACAGACTATACTCCAGCACTTCCTCCGGTGGGAATACCTCCTGCATTAACTGATGCATGCTCGAAAATAGCGGATCTTCTATATGGGTAATGCGATGATATTCCATATGGGCATACTCCTTTTAATTTAGTGATGTAGTGATTCAGTAATCGGTATGAAACGGATTTCGCCATTCCATCAAGGCCGCATAATTACGCGATTGTTCATCATCCAGATAATCAGGCATGATACCAACAGGCACCCGCCCGCAACGAAGCAGGAACGTTAACACCGGGTCCTTGAGCTCGCCGGATACTACTGCATCTACATACGCTTCTGCGCTTAACTGGTCGGCATGATGCTGATAACCGGGCATACGTCCCGCACCCAGCAAACGATCCACTCCACGTTCAATGACAAGATGATATAAGGAGAAAATCAACCACTTGCCCAGCCCCAGTCTACGATAAGCGGGACGAACGGCCAAGTCGATCACATACAGCGCGTTACCGTCCTCACGATGGGTACGAATATAACCGTCGTCCGCGACTTCCTCCCATGTATGCTGGGGATGCTCGGGATCATAATGCATCAGCAGGCTGGTCACCGAACCCGCCAGTTCCCCCTCAATTTCCACGCACAGCGCTCCGTCTGCAAAATGCTCAACCTGACTGGCAATCTGCTCCCGGCTCCACAATAGCTCCTGCGGATAGGGCGGCGGAAAGCTCTCCTGCTGAATACGCAGCAGCCCCTCATAATCGGCTATGGAATAATTACGGATGACCGCCCGCAGCGGGCGATCTCCGTCAAAGACAAACCATTCTTTGCGATACATGACGACCTTCCTTTCGTTAGCTCCAGTCTGTGTACAAATCCGTACGGCGGTCACGCCATGTGGTCACTGAGCCGCGCTCGCGTACATCATACAATAGCTGCAAATCCAGATCGGCGGTGACGATCATATCGTTGTTTAGTTCACCTTCCACCATAATGCCGCGTGGCGGAAATGGAATATCATTCGGTGTAATGACTGCCGCCTGTCCATAGTTGGCCCGCATAAAATCAACCGTAGGCAAAGCGCCTACCGTGCCTGTCAAAACCACATACACCTGATTTTCAACCGCTCGGGCGTGGCTTGTATACCGTACCCGGTAAAAGCCGTGGCGATCATCCGTACAGGATGGACAGAAAATGATATCTGCTCCCTTCGCCTTCGCCATGCGTACGATTTCGGGAAATTCAATATCATAGCAGGTCAGCATCGCTATTTTCCCCTTGGACGTCTCAAACACATTGAGTCCCTCACCGGGAGCCATATTCCATTCATGCACCTCAGTCGGTGTGATGTGAATTTTGTCCTGTGTGACTACGCGTCCGTCCGGGTAAAACAAGTGCGCCGTATTATATAAACGTTCGTTTCGTTGCACCACATGGGTACCGCCGATGATATGCATCCCGGTCCGGCGGGCGAATGAAGTGAATAATTCAAGATAGCGATCTGTAAAATCCGGCAGGTCGTTAATGGTCAGGGCCTTGCCTTGACTGTCACCAATCGACATGAGCTGGGTCGTAAAAAACTCGGGAAACAGAACAAATTCCGCACCAAATTCCTCGGCTGTTTTGATATAATGCTCCGATTGAAGGGCAAATTCCTCAAACGAATCAATCGTATGCAGATGGTATTGAACCGCCGATACTCTGATTTTGCTCATAATTCCTCCTTGTACATAACGTCTTTTAGATGGCAAGGGATTCCCGTTGCTGTTCACATTATAACCGATTCAAAACCGGGCGAGAACCGAACCTGACAAACAGGTCTTGCCTTCTGCACCTACTTTGTTTAAAATAAGGTCAACTCTTTTGAATCACATGAACAAAGACATGGACGGAGACAAGTAAACGTCTACCCGGATTTCCACAGAAAGGTACGAATTGCTGAGAGCGTACCGAAATCCCGCGTTGAAATTCACTCCCGAGTCGAGCCTTGAACCAGCATAAGGATTCATTTCTTATCTGCACTAGAGGTTTCCGGAAGCCCCCGTTACGGGCATCAAGCTCAGAAGTAGCTACTGTCGGCTGGAATGACGTTGACGACTTGTATGTATACTTCTGTAATTAGGGTGGTACCACGGCATTCGTCCCTTGCGGCGAGGGCCTTTTTGTGTTATTTTCTGAAAAAAGATCTATGGATTGACAGAAAAAACAATTTTTATTCGTGAAAGGATGTTATGTATGTCGACAAATGAAAATTCTTTGGAGCTGCTGCGGGAACAGCTCGATGCTACCAACCTGCAATTGCTGGAGCTGCTGTCGCAGCGTGCTGAACTGGCCGGACAACTTGGTAAATTAAAAGAAGCTCAAGGGGTGCCTGACTTTGATCCGGTGCGCGAGCAACAAATGCTGGACAAACTGATCGCGGCTAACCGCGGACCGTTCGACGACGCTACGATCCGCCAGTTGTTCAAAAATATTTTCAAGGCTTCCCTGAACTATCAAAAAGAAGAACACAAAAAGCATCTGATCGTCAGCCGCAAAAATCAGCCGGATAGCACAGTCATCAAGGTTAAGGACACGCTCGTTGGTGGCAAAGCCTCCGTTATGGTTGCAGGTCCCTGCTCGGTGGAAAGCTACCAGCAAACTCGTGAAGTCGGTGAAGCTCTGAAAGAGGCAGGCGTTCCGATTCTTCGTGGTGGCGCGTTCAAGCCGCGTACGTCTCCGTATGATTTCCAGGGACTGGGCATCGAGGGTCTGCAAATTCTCAAACGCGTAGGCGATGAGCTGGGACTGGCTACAATCAGTGAAATCGTCGACCCAAGACATTTGGAGGAAGCGATCCAATACATCGACATCATTCAAATTGGTGCGCGTAACATGCATAACTTCGAGCTGCTCAAAGCTGCCGGCGAAACAAGAACTCCGATCCTGCTCAAACGCGGACTTGCTGCTACAATGGAAGAATTCCTTCACGCAGCGGAATACATCGTTTCCCGTGGCAATACGCAAGTCATGCTGATTGAACGCGGTATTCGTACGTATGAGAAATGGACTCGCAACACGCTGGACATTTCCGCCGTGCCGATTTTGAAAAAGGAAAGCCATCTGCCTGTTCTGGTCGACGTGACCCACTCCACAGGACGTAAGGACATCCTCGCTCCTTGTGCCAAGGCCGCACTTGCTGCTGGAGCTGACGGTATCATGGTGGAAGTCCATCCGAACCCGGCAGTCGCTTTGTCTGATGCCCAGCAACAGCTGAATATTCCTGAATTCCACAACTTCCTGTCCGAAGTAAAAGAATCGGGTTTGTTCAAAGTGAAATAAAATAAATCGCTTTCATTTTCTCGGATTATGATGTAATATCAAATCAGGATTGTGACTGATTATGCAGGCAAAACCTAGATACATGTATGCTCAATTTCTTTTTGACGCATAATGTATTTAGGTTTTTTTTATACCTAAAACTAGATATAAAACCATCAATGTATATACAGTCTTAATCCTAAAAAAACACCATGTGTACGTTCAGGAAGGGGAAAAGAAAATGAGAGAAAGAAAATGGTTAAACGTTTTTCTATTAGGTATGATATGTATTTTGATTATCAGTGGTTGCAGCGGCGGAAAAGCTCCTGCTGTTGCAAAGGATGAAAAAGCTACTCCAGCAAAAGAACAAGTGGACAATAAAGTAGAAGCTAAAGCGACGAAGGCTAGAACCGTTATTACGACCGATGGAGAAGTCGATGATATGAATTCGGTTATTCGCTTCCTCCTCTATTCTAATGAAATGGACTTGTCCGGTATCGTACTGACCAGTTCCGTGTACCATTATGCAGGTGATGAAAAAACAGGCATAAAGCCATTCAGATGGACTGGAACTCAATGGGTAACAGATATGATCGATGCTTATGGAGAAATTTACCCTAATCTAACTAAACAAGCCGAAGGATATCCAAAGCCTGAATATATTAAAAGCGTTACCAAGATAGGCAATATTTCATACAAAGGTGAGATGGACAAAGAAACAGAAGGATCTAATTTCCTTAAAAATCTCTTCCTGGATGATGACAAAAGAGATTTATATGTACAAACCTGGGGTGGCACAAATACTACAGCCAGAGCTTTAAAATCCATTGAGGACGAATATAAAAATACAGCTCAATGGGCTGACATCCAAAAAAAGGTGAGCGATAAGCTCGTTCTTTATATCATTTTGGATCAGGATGACAGCTACAATAAGTACATCGCAAAAAATTGGCCGGACATCAGAATTATCAATGATCAATCTAACTTCTGGCATTTTGCATACGCTTGGAAAATGCACACAGAAGAAGTCAACAGCAAGTTACACGGGGATTGGAACTTCAAGAATATCCAAAATGGTCACGGCAAATTGCTCGATATGTACGCTTTGATGGGTGATGGAAAAATGATTCCAGGTGAATTGGCTGAAGAACAAAGAGGCAGTGACACTTATTTAAAGAAAAATCCACAATATGATAAATATGATTTTATCTCTGAAGGAGACTCTCCATCATTCTTCTATCTGATTGATAACGGTCTGCGGAGTATGGAAAACCCAACCTATGGTGGCTGGGGAGGTCGTTTCGGTGTGGTTAACGATAAATTATTTAGAAATACTGTGTTAGACTATGATGTGTATACGAAAAAATTTGAAGCGGAATATTCTCTGATGAGATGGTTTGATGATATTCAAAATGACTTTGCAGCTCGTGCAGATTGGGCGATTGCATCCGACTATAAAGATGCCAATCATAATCCAACTTTAAGCATTAAAGAAGGAGTAGATGTAGCAGCTAGTCCCGGAGAGAAAATAACACTGCATGCAGAAGGATCAGACCCGGACGGCGATCAATTAACCTATAAATGGTGGAGATATTTTGAAGCCGATACGTATGAAGATTCTAAAGTAAAACCCGCGGAAGTGAAGCCTGAATTGCTGGGTAACATGCAGCTTGGACTTCATAGAGAAGTCGCCAAGGGCGAGAAATTAAATACGATTGACCTGCAAGGCAACGATACAAATACGGTAAGCTTTACAGTTCCCGCAGATGCCAAGTCTGGAAATACGATTCATATTATCGCAGAAGTACAAGACAATGGAAAGCATCAGCTAAAACATTACCAACGTGTGATTGTAACTGTAAAATAACGGACGGAACGTCCAATGAAAAAGGCTCATGGAATTAACACTCCATGGGCCTTTATTTATGCATTTTGGACCAGCGCATACTCGTCTAAGCCTTCTTTTCAGGTAAAGGGACATAATATCCTTTGCCATTCGGACCCATCGCGAATTTATTGCGAAGATGGATAAGATTAGGGCCGAATTTGGCTTCCAACTCTTCACGAAACTCATACATGATTTCCATAATATAAACATCATGAATAATCACTTCCGTAATCGGCATCACAAGCCCCGGATGCATCGTCCATGCAGCACGGCTATCATCCCCGAGTGAAAGTATACCGGCCACAACCTCCCGGTCATCTACGCTGAGTACAATCCACCGCCCACCAATTTCGGACGTAATCTCTTCACTCATATCATGGTGGTAAATGGTGGCGAATTCAAAGTTAAGATCTCCGTACGCTACAATGAAAATCTCAACTCCTTCCCGCGAAACTTGCTCTAAAGCAGCTCTGAACACCTCGGCATCCTCTTGCCAAATTTCCATCAAGATACGGTGCTTGGCTCCCTTAATTCCTTCACTTATGCGACTTATAATGGCTTCATAACCCGATATATTCCAAATATTCTCTCTGTTTTGGGACGATGCTGTATACTGCTCCAATGTCTCTTGCGCTACATTAAAAATCTGCTCTGCTTTGCGTTTTCTCTGGGCAATCAATTCATGGGGCGGGAGTGGCACATATAGCGGTGTATTATCCTGACTGACCATAATGTCCCCACGGTTAACCATCCCTGATAATACCTCATAAATTTTGGATCTTGGCACTCCGGAATTCAATGACACGGCGTATCCCGAAAGTGGAGAGCTTTCCAACAAGGTTACATAAGCTTTAGCTTCATATTCCGTAAAATTCAAATCCCGCAGAATTTCTAACACATTTGGTTTCATGACGCATTCTCCTCAAATTCATGTTCAACCTTACTATATCACTTCCCCTTGACAAAAACTGATATACGCACTATCTTTTTATGAGTAGTTACTAAAGTAGCTACTCAAGTAACTACTAATATTTCATTTGATATGAGATCATGTCAGGGAGGATTTCACTTGAACAAAGTCATAGCTATCAACAGCAACAGCAACCGTATCTATTATAGTGCTACGATTTTGGCCCTGCTGATTTGGAGCACATCGTTTATCGCCACAAAAGCAGCATACATCACGTTCCCCCCTCTTACGTTGGGATTATCCAGATTTATGATAGCCTCTGTTGTGTTGGGGATTGTTTTGCTTATAAGAAAGGAATTTGTCAAAATTAAGCCAAAGGACTTAGCTATTATTGCATTTAGCGGTGTTTTGGGAATCACTATTTATTTTTCGATGGAGAATATAGGAGTAAGCCTGACTACAGCTTCCAATGCAGCATTGATTGTCGCCTCCTATCCCGCGATCACATCGTTGCTTGAACTCATGATATATAAAGTGAAACTGTCCAAATATAAAATCATCGGCATTGCACTCGCTATGATTGGGGTATATTTTTTAACCTCGGTAGGCGGAAGCTCGAATGGAAAGAATGAACTGATCGGAAATTTAATATTGATTGGAACTGGTTTTGCGTGGGCATTTTATACTTTCATGACGCGCAAGGTTGTGGACAAATACCCGCCCGTGACTTTATCTTTTTATCAAACCGTAGCAGGCAGTATCTTCTTTATACCTCTGGCACTCATTGAAAAAGATAGCTGGCAAGCTCCGACAACGGGATCGTTTATGTTGTTAGTATATCTGGGCGTATTCTGTTCCGTTATCGCATTTTTGCTTTACAATTACGGATTAATCAAGCTGTCACCGAGCAGTTCCGTTTCTTTAATGAATTTGGTACCGATATTCGGGGTATTATTTTCGGTTCTATTGTTGCAGGAAACCATTTCGTGGGGACAAATTATTGGCGGTTTGGTCGTTATCCTAGGTGTCCTACTCAGTGCACATCAACCAAGCAGCAAATAGAACGGAGAAGTATTATTATGTATCATGTGCTACAATAAAGGGGCGAGTGACCTCACCAAAAGTTTCTCGCCCAGTCGGTTGCATTTATGCAGTCGGCTTTTTTTCTTTTACATAAAAAAGGCGGTTATATTGATTAATGAGCTTGTCCAGAATCATAGATTGTCTGAGCACGCTGGCGTGACTGAAACCATGTTTTGCTTGCAAAGCATAAAGCTTTTGTCGAGCTTTCTCCAACCGTTGACGCAAAATGTCGTCCCTTACCATGATATAACCCTCCTTGTTGTATCCTTAGTTTAGAGGGTTATGAATAAGTTTACTAAAAGTAAAGGTTTGGGATAATTATCTATAATCCAACAAAAAAGACCTGCTACGAAAGCGGGTCTACAAGGCTAAAGCTAATTACTATAAGGGTCAAAAAATTTCTGGATTAAATATGCTCTATTATGAATTGGATTAGGCTTAGAGCATATTTTAATATCAAGAATGATCAGAAACCACCATGATGTCCTGTGGGTTCGAAAGTATATCCTTTCTCTTGATATGGGTAAGGAATAATTACTACCATCAATAACGCAAAGCTAGTCACCAATAAGGTTAAAACCATTTTATTCTTCATCTTCGTCCACCTCGTTAATCAAATTACGATAAACTGCCTTTACCTCAGAGGATGCTTTTTCTCTAAAAGACTCAAACAGTCTCATACATTTGATTATATATGCTTTATTATTAATCACAGTAGATTTTTCCAAACAGCTTAACAAAAATGTAAAACCATTCAAAAACATACCTTTACGCAAATAGTAGATGGACAATTCAAATGCAAAATGAGTAAAGCGTTCTGAAATGAATTGTTGATTGTACACGCCTACCCCATTTTGTTGCTCCAGAAGAGATAGAATCTGCACTTCAAATCGCTTGAGCAGATCATCTACGTTCATATTATAACGATTAGCCGCCTCAATGATGTTATCTAATGCGGGGAGAACTTCGTCTTCCTTTGTAGAAAAATAAGCTACATAATCAGAGAGTACGCTTACATCGCCTGACATAAGCCTGTTTACATACGTATTGACCTCCGACCACTCCTTAAACCGATTCTTCCACTTCAGGGTCGTTTCATCCGTTTCCTTTACCCAACTTACATCAGCGTAAGTGTTAATATGTAGGAGTGCCTGCTCATAGTCTTTCCTTGCGTCACAAACTTCTGCACGAAGTAAATATGAAACTCCCCAGTATACAAATAGAGGGTAAAACGGCTTTTTTGTATTTTCTTTCTGTGCATTTTGTTGCTTACGATCCAGCTTATATTGGATTTCAGCTAAATTCCCCAAAATTTTAGCGAATTTGTTTACTTTGTCCCACTTACGCAATGAGCGATATGTATTCACTAAATCTCTTAATGCATCCAGCTGGTCAATTTCATCAAGACGATCAACGTAAGTCTCAAACTGGACAGCAGCCTCATAATTTTTCTCTGAGTCATCCCCTTGCCTCGTTACGAATAAACGGTACTGACAAATAGCCAAACGTTCAGAATACTGCTTTTTCTCAGTTAGGGCCACATTCTCATAAAGTATTGCTGCTGCTTCATTCATGCCTTCCTCGAAAAACTCCTCGGCAAGTTCAAATAAGGGATCGGAATATCCCAACTTATCCAATAACATATCCACAACTTGCTGAATACAGTCCAGCTTGTTCAATTTTGCGCAATTATACAAAAAAGGACTCATTCTACGCCAGTTCGGGTTGGAATCGGCCAAATATTCGTCAATATACCGTTCGTAATAATAGCCGACGGGGTGTCCCATCACTTCTGTTATTCGATCCAACTGGTAGACTGAAAACTTACGGTTTCCATTGACGATACTACTCACTGTGCCGGGATTCATCTTGGATTCTCTGGCTAAATCGCTAATGTTCAAACCATTTTCATTCATGTACTTCATCATCTCTGCGAGTATCGTGGTTGTATTGGACAAAATAAACCACCCCTTTAAAGTTAACTTTTTAGGATATCGAACAATTTAAGTGAAAACTATGACAAACAAATAATAATATAGTTTTCCGCAAGTAATCATACCATCTTCTGGAATGTTTTCATATACCTTCAATAGAGTTGCTTTGCGACCTAAACTATTGAAAAAGGCTCATGGAGGTCAAGCTCCACGGGCCCTTTGTAATGCACATCGAACAGTTAACTATACTCCACCTATCCGGCAGGATGAACATCCCGATCCGTTGCGTTATTTTTGGCAGAGGCATGGAAAATCTCTCTTCCCTTCGCCCATAACAGCAATGCCGCCACCAGCAACATTCCACCGTTCAACACAAAGATCCAGCGGATCGGCATCCAGCTACACCGTAATTAGCGGCTCCAAGATCATGACGGAAAAGGTACTTAATCCTGCCAGTATGAGCAAAAAGTACAACGGCCGATTAGCAATAGCCTCCTTGATATCGTCACGGACATGCGAACGGGTACTGGTTCCCTTGAAGTTATCCTCTCTAGCGGCAAAGGTCGCAATTAGCGCAGAGACCAGCACAAGCCCCGCAGAGAACAGAAAGGCATTCCGGTTGCCGTAATAATGACTTACCACTCCGCCAATCAACGGACCTATGATGCTGCCCGTCGCCCCGGAGGTTGCCATAATGCCGAGTGCATAACCCGTTTTATCCTCAGGCGAACCCGTTCCGACCAATGCGATGGCAGCAGGAATAAACCCGGAGAGCAGACCCTGAAACAGTCGTACCCCTACGAACACATACGGATCAGTTACAAAGGCACATATCAAATACAATACCGCCAGACTAAAGCCTGAACGAATCAGCATCGGCTTCCGTCCGTACTTATCTGCGAGCGAACCCCAAAACGGAGCAATCAGAGCGCTGGCTAAAAAGGTAACCCCAAAGGCAATCCCCGCCCACAGCTCCAGATGATCGGTCACACCCATTTCCGTATTCAAAAAAATAGGTAAAAACGGAATGGAAACGGAATAGGCCATGCTGCAAAAAAATACACCGATCCACAAAACGACCAGGTTTCGCTTCCAATAAAGATGCATGATGCTACACGTCCCTTCTCCTTATTCCATTATTAACCTCTAAATTAGAAAAGTCCACAGCAAACCTCACCCTTCAGCCGTGGAACAACCATGCAGAAGCTGATATAATCGAATGGAATGGAGTTGATGACATGGCTAAAAAAAGAAATTCGTCTTCCCCCGCTCCTGCGGCTCAGGACAAACCTGCAACGTTAAAGGATCTGTTGAGTCAGGACGTGCTGAATAAGCTCAAAGCTCAGGCCAATGAAGCCCAGGCAGAGCAAGATAAACGTAAGGAAGACGAACGGCAGCGTGCCCTCGAAGCAAGAAAAGCAGAACAGAAGAAGCTGGACAACAACTTCGAGCATCTGCTGAATAACAGCAATTTGGACTGGCACAAATATAAATAAGCCAAAACCATCCCGGTTTTGGCTTATCTCCACGCTTGATTATTTTATAGCCAGTCACGGATGTGTTGTACCGAGTACAGCACCCCTACCCAAACCGGCAGACTGAACGCCATCCCCCATATGAGACCTTTAGCCAGCTTTTTGTCTACCTCCACCATGATCCTGCCCCTTTCCTTGGGAATAGCAGCAGTATGGGTCAAGAATACGGTATTCAAACCCGTATTTCCTAATCCCAACAAAAAAAGGTATGATAGAAAACGGAAAAGTGCTCTGCGCTGCCCCAAACTATAATTTAGGATTTTACACATCTAATCTTTCAGGAGGAATACAAATGATCCGAAAAAAGATACGTCCCTGGTATATGCTTTGCCTGCTGGCTACCATGCTCGTGCTGGTTGCCGGATGTGGCACAAAAGCGACAGATGTAGAAGCCGCAAGCCGGACAAGCAGTACAACCCCTGCCGCGACTAAAGACAAAAGTAAACCTGTTTCCCATCCTGTCGTCACGATTGTCATGAACGACGGTAAAAAGATCAAACTTGAGCTGTACCCGGAAGTAGCACCGAACACCGTTAACAATTTCATTTCCCTGGTGCAAAAGGGCGCTTACAACGGTACGATCTTCCATCGTGTCATCCCCGGCTTCATGATTCAGGGCGGTGACCCGCAGGGTAACGGTACAGGCGGCCCCGGCTACAGCATCAAAGGCGAGTTCAAGAGCAACGGTGTCAACAATACGCTCAAGCACACGCGCGGCGTACTATCCATGGCCCGCTCAGCAGATCTGAATTCAGCCGGATCGCAATTTTTCATCATGGTTGCCGATGCGGATTACCTTGACGGTCAATACGCTGCTTTCGGCAAAGTAACGTCTGGATTAGACGTGGTAGATGCCATCGTGAACTCCAAGCGTGACAGCAATGATAAACCCATCAAACCAGCTACGATGAAAAAAGTAACCGTGGACACGCTGGGTAAGAAATATCCGGCTCCAGTCAAAGTGAAGTAAGATTATATCGGCCCTGTGCGTATGCATGGGGTCGTTTTGCATGTTCTACAAAGATGTTTATCGTGTTCCACAGTAATGTTTACTTGGCTGCTGCCTCTGTGATGTAGTAAGAGTATATACACAAAAGGAAGCGTTTTCAATCATTATTTTTAAGGCTTTTTCACCAATAAGGGCCTGTCAGCGTTCGACAAAAAAAGCACTGAAAGAGATACTGTATGAGCAGTATAAGCCGTCTAATTGGGTTTGGTTTCTACCGAACGAATACCTTCCATCTCCTGAAGTAGTGACAGCAGTTCCTCCGTTCCCTCTGACCGAGACAGCTTTAAAACCATATGAATAATCAACTGCTCGCCGTTATTGATACGCTCGGTGTGAAAGCTGTGAATAGTCAGCTTCTTGTGCTCCAGCAGTTCTTTAATCCGATTCAGTACGCCCGGCTCATTTTCGACCTGGACAATCACTTGCCGCGTAGACGGAGTAGCAAGCTGATAGAACCGGCTATGGAACAAGGACTGTGCTGCCAAAATAAAAAGGGTTACCCCTGCGCCAAGCCCGTACATACCAGCACCCACGGCAATACCAATCCCGGCGGTAGTCCAAATGCCTGCGGCAGTGGTCAGTCCTTTGATTCTATTTTTTTGTGTGAAAATCATCCCTGCGCCGATAAATCCGACTCCGCTAATGACCTGTGCTGCTATTCGGGAAGGGTCCAGCGACAGGTTAGACCAAGCTGTTTGATCCTGAAAACCGTATTTGGATACCACCATCATGAGCGACGCGCCGATACCGACAATGAAATGCGTGCGAATGCCCGCCTCCTTCATCCGACTTTTGCGTTCATAGCCGATTAACGCGCCGCACAAGCCGGCGAACATGACCCGAATCAGATAATCCCAATCCCACATACTCTTTTCACTCCACTACATTTTATTTCTCGAACAGATGTCGTACCTTGTTATTACCCCAATTTTAAGGAACTGGCACTTCATGCTCCGGCAGATTGCGGTGTGCCTTCCTTCCCTTGAGCAGCCATAGCTTCGGTGTATCCTGTACCCCTTCAAGTCTCAAACTGAACGCCCTCGGCGGCAAATTACGTATACGTAGCAGCAGACGGTTACCGTCTGCCGCTGCGTCCACAAGCTCTAATGGCCTCAGTGAATCGTTCCTGCCTGTGCGAATCAGATCGCCCGTGGCATCAGCCGCACTCTCCCGGCTCCAGACACGCAGCTCATTCACAGACGGCGTGGCAATCCGCTTGCTGAAAGAAACGACCACCTCATCATCTGCGGTCGATCTTTCCGCACAAAGCGGGATGGGCGGCTCATCGTACATATAGCCGCCCAGATGGTATTCGTAGGCGGTCCAGGCGTCATAACCGCCCTCCAGGGCGGTAGCCCCGAACTGCCGGGTCCATTCGCGGTCCCGAACCATACTCGCGAGTGAACCGATATCCGCCTGCACCCCGAGGGGCAGATTCGGATAAGCGGCGCGTATCCCCTGCGCTATGCGGGCGTAGCCGCCAATATAATGCGGCGGCAGGCGACGACGCATCCAGTCCGGCCAATGGGTCTGGAGCACATGCATATCCGGGGCTACGCACCCGATCATCGCTACTGCGTCCAGCCCCTGCCATTCCCGTAGCTGGCCGGGCACATCGCCGCGCCCGTTCACGGCCAGCGACCACGTCGCTACGCAGATGTCCGGCCGGACATCACGCACGCCGCCTGCGCCGTTCACCAGCTCGCCGATCAGCGCGTTCACGGCGTCCACGCGCAGATCGACCCACTGCGCGTACAGCTCCGGGACCTTCCGGTAGTAATTCCGCGTATGCTTGTCGCGGAAATCCGGAATGTCCTCACCGCTGCGCTCGCGGAAGGCCCGCCGGGCATGCGGGCCAATATCCCCGTACACTCCACTGCGCAGCCCGTTCCATTCGGGAAAATAAGGCTCTGCCACCTCGAACCCGTCAAACGGAATGTCGGTGACCAGCCGGGCAGCGGCTTTCTTTTTCCACTCTACGTATTCCTGTGCAAAATGCGAAAGCCGCTGAAACCCGTCATTCGGTTCGCGCAGCAGTTCCATGCGCCATCCCTTCCACTCTGGCGGCAGCTGTGACACACCGAAGGAACCATTGCCAAGCACCATCGCCCATACCGCGATTTCCCTGCGTTGAAAGGCCGCAACGAGCGCTCCATCTACTTCATTTTCACGCACAACAAAATAATGAACGGTCCGGTAGCCTGCAAGGGCGATTTCATCGGCTATACTGTCCAGCGAACGGTTGGCGTAATAGGGAAACAACGGATCTATTTGAATACTGGGGCCGCTCAGCGCCCATGGCTTTATTTTTCCGGTCAAAGTTATAGATCCTGTTGATTGTGTCCCGTCATTACCGTTATAGCTCAATTGGTTCCACCTCCGTTACCCGTCTCTTCGCTATATGCTCCTGCTGGTTCGCCTATGCTACCATACTTCGCAAATTTGTGAAATGCAGACTTACAGACGGAAATGCAGCACATACTGCTTCACCGTCAGCAATCAGGATATTGGAATAAAGAGTCAGATTAGCTTATGAGCGGATGAGGAGGAAATTACTGATCCCTCAGCGCAGTGTTTTCTCTGTGCTATGGTCTTCCCCAAGACGTTCAGCTCTGTGCACAGCTCCTTTGCGAAAGCGGGCATATAGCCTGCCTCCAGGCAGCACCTCGAACAGTAACATCGTAAGAGAAAAGAATAAGAGCGCAATGACCTCTTCTGCCAAAATATACAGCGGATATGGTCCCAAAACATCCAATATCGACGGTGTTGACGGCTTTCCGGCAAGAAACATATAGTTTGCTCCGAGTACATTATCTACGAGCCAAACGATCAGCGCCAAGCCATTGAGGAAAAGCATTGCTCCCCCAACGCCCTTCCACGTCGGTTTCAGTCCTTCGATCCATGTCATGTACAAGGCAGCCCATATAATGGCACTATGAGCCACAAAAAAATGAATAAAACGATAGTGCGGAAAAACGTATGCCAAATTAGGCGTGAGTACCGCTTGAAGCGCTCCTCCAATTCCGGCAAAAAGTATGATCGGATACAGCCAGCGGCTACGGAAAATCAGCATCAGAATCGACAGCAGCAGCGTCACACTGCACAGCTCCAGCGGCAATGATGTCTGAGCATCCCAAATGTGCTGCGTCACATACCATATATTCAGAGTTACCTCTGACAGAATGAGTATGGTAACCAGGAGCCAGCGAATCCCCTCACTTAACAGCTTATGCGACTGAATCAGGCCCCGAGTCAGCCAAAGCAGTAAAGCACATAAAATAAGCCCTAGTACAGCCAGCCAATGTGACGAAGTAAAAGCCTCGAATCCTTCCGGTGCAGCAGCATCGAACCAGAACCAGGACCATGACCACGGCTTGTCCATCAAAAGCCCCCTTCTATCTTTTTTCTCTTTCTTGCTTGTTCGACACCTTAGCCTTTATGATAAAAGATATCATATTCAAAGGAGACCTCTCATGCCCATTAATCGCCGTTTGATCACAGATCAGGACTTCACCGAGGCGTTGGAACGACATCTTCGTGTCCGCATTTTTCAGAATGACCAGTTGATTGGTTCGGGCGGAGTCATTATCCGTTTTGACGATCAAACTATAGTCGTGCAATCCAGTGTCAGTGATCTGGCCTACCATCCCAGAAAGCAATGTGAGTTTTTTGAAATAAAAAAATAATCGCTACACACCGGAGAACCATCTTGCTTCGTTTTCCGGTATATAGCGGTTACATTTGCATGTTCTGACACGTTACGTTCTACAGCTGCATTCCACGAGTTTTCATCATGAGCTTGTTCGTAAGCACTTTCAAGTCCTCGGAAGAAGACGAAATTTCCTGCATAATAGCTGTTTCCTCATGAGCGGCTGTATAAATCTTGTGCGCACCTTCCGAGAAGGCTCCTGACATTTGCTGAATACGATTGATCTGCTCGAAGGTTTGATCTACCCGATTCGTTTGCTCTGTCACAGCTTCTTCCATTAAGCGAATACCTTCAACAAATTCACGCACAATCGAGTTCAAACGACTCAACGTCTGATCCACCGAGCTTGTCCGTTCCGCTTCAGCACTGACCAGTGATGTTTGCTGGTGCATTAATTGTACCGTTTCCACAATTTGCGACTGCACACGGCTAACGATGGCATTGATTTGCTGCACCGATTCCGTGCTTTGTGAAGCCAACGCGCGAATCTGGTGAGCGACTACGGCAAACCCGTTACCTTCTTCTCCGGCACGTGCGGCTTCAATGGAGGCGTTCAGCGCCAGCAAATGAGTTTGTTCCGCGATATCCTTGACGGTGCTTGTAATCGCTTCAATTTGTGAAGCTTCCTTTTCCAGTCGTGCAATGACCTGCTGCGAACGACTATGCGAAGCAGTCAGCTCCCCCATTCCCTCCATCAGGGATGAAAAAACCGTCTGCGTCGAATCGACCGAATGCTCCATGTGGCCTGACAGTTCCAGCATATGGCCCGATTTGCTGCGCATCATTTTAAAATCGCCCAACATTCGATCCGCTGTTTCAATAGATTGGACAGACGCATCCTTTTGCTGCTCTACGCCTTCCAATATATCCTCCACCACCGAAGTCATGGATTCAATCTGTGCCGTAGCCTGTACAATAGCCGAACTAAGGTTTTCCGCATTTTGTGAAGTCGCTCTTGAGCTATACGATATCTCGTTAAACATATCCTTGATGTTTAGCATCATACGCCGGAATGCATCATAGAGCACCTTGATTTCATCATCTGAACGACGCTCAGGAATGACTACGGACAGATTCCCTGTCGAGGCTTCCTCTGCCGCCTTTGCCAGTCTAACAATCGGACGTGTGAGGAGTTTGGAGATCAACCACCCCAAAATGCCACTCCACAGAACGCCCATTAACAGAATGATTGAGATATACAACCATTCCTGCGTACCTTGAGCAAGCCAGTCCTTGAGTACAAAAATAAAAAAAGCGCTTGTTCCATAGGTGATTGCAGAAATAGCGACAAATGCAGCAACCATTTTCGTACCTAGTGACATTTTCATGTAATGTAGCCCACCCCAAAAAACTCAAATTTGATTCCATTTTACCATATAATTGCTACATTTCTAGTGGTGTTTTTCACAGACAACCTTATTTATGAGCATAAAGATAGAGAGACTTTAGGCCCTCCACCTTAACAGCCAAAAATAACATGTAACAGGCATCAGCGTACATTAAAAAATGGACGGACCGCACTTCTGCTTGCTTTTCAGGCCATTCGTCACCTATTAAACCATTGATTTCAGGCACTCAACCATTCCACCATTCGGAATTATTGTCATTTTCCTGTTCACCAGCTGTTTTTTTGACTGCTTCAATTGTGTCTATTTGGTGACTGTTTTTTTCCAGTACGGTAAACTCCCATGAGCCTATGGTCATACTCTCTCCCTGTCGGATATCAAAATGCTCTGAAAGCATCCATCCGCCAATCGTATATACGTCTCTGGCCTCAATATCCGTCTCCAAACGCCGATTGACTTCATGAATGAGCGCTTGCGATTTGAGTATGTAACGATGATCGTCTGTTTTTGTAATGAGAGGAGTTAGTGCCGCAGGCGTTTCGGTATCGGTATAGGAAGGAATGTCCCCTACAATCTCCTCCATAATATCCTCCAGTGTGACCAATCCGGATGTGCCGCCATATTCGTCCACCAGCACCGCTACGGGAATACGCCGCTTTTGCATCTGAATCAGCAGGTCCCGGGCCTGAATGGTTTCAATCACCTGAAGCACCGGATGAATATAGGAAGCCATCGTGGTATTCCCTGTGCTGTGCCCTCGGGCCAAATCATGCAGCGCTTCCTTCACTCGGATCATCCCGATAATACGATCCCGATCCCCGTTTTCGGCTACAGGCAGAAAGTTATAGACCTTGTCCTCAATCAGCTCCATAAACTCTGCTACCGTTGCCAGATGAGAAATGGAGCGGATGTGAATACGTGGTACCATAATCTCTTGCGCCGCGCGGTCGTCAAAATCAAATACATTGTTCAGGTAGCGATATTCTGTCGGAGTAATTTCACCACTGCGGTATCCTTCGGATAATGCCAAACGCAGCTCTGCCTCACTGAGAGCCGCATCTTCCTCGGAAACCTTTTTCAGCCCGAACAGTCCCGTAATAACACGCGAGGAACGGCTGAGTACCCAGTTCAGCGGATACGTCATTTTATAGAAGATCGTAATGGGACGGGCAAAAAACAAAGCCATCGGCTCCGCAATCTGTATAGCGAATGTTTTGGGCACCAGTTCCCCGATAACCACCTCGAAATACGTCAAAATCAGAAAAGCCAGCAAAAAGGATAATACTCCCGTGAGTCCGGCAGGAATATGTGCCAGCACAAACAGCGGATGCAGCAGCTTTTCAACCGTAGATTCCCCGAGCCAGCCTAACGCCATCGAGGTTAACGTGGTCCCTAGCTGACAAGCAGATAAATACTCGTCCAGCCGGGACAAAATATTTTTGACAGCTTTGGCATTTTTATTCCCTTCGGATGCAAGCTGATTGATACGGGATACCCGTACGCGAATAATGGAATACTCGGATGCAACGAAAAAAGCAGTTAACGTAATCAGTAAAATGACCAGGATAATATTCACAGTTTCCACAGCCCTCTCTTGCCCCGCCATACGAAGCAAGAAGCCCCCTTATGGCGTTCATTTTTGGATGGACAGATCCTTATAAGTCATTATGTCCATAATCGTGTATTACCCAAAAATGATAAGGAGTAGACTATGGTTGACCAAGTTAGCGAATCGCCAGCGGACTCTTTTGTACGATATCTATCCATTGATCAGCTATCAACTGGTGCCCAACCGCTGTCGGATGAACTCCGTCATGCAGCCAATAGGAGGCGTCCGCCTTGGTAGCTGCCTCGTTCAGCACGCTTTGGAGCGGCACAAATACGGCCCCAAATTCGTCCGCAAGCTGACGCACAAGACGCTGGTAGCCCGTTATTTTTTCCTGCCAAATGTCCCATCGTGCCTCGGTAGCTCCTGTTTTCAAAATAAACGGCTCACACAGCACCAGCCCGGTATCAGGCAGTACTTCACGCGTTTCCTCCAAAATGTGGCGATAGGCTCGCTCAAATCGGTCCGTCACCCCGGACGGCTCCTGCTCCACGATCCGCCAGGCATCGTTCACTCCGATCAGAATACTGAGCAGGTCCGGCTTCAGGCTAAACGTGTCCTCATTCCAGCGTGCATACAAATCCGAAACCCGATCCCCCGAAATCCCCCGGTTCACAAATTCTGGCTGCGTAGCAGTCAAACGGCTCCCCAGTGCACCTGCGATCAGATACACATAGCTCTGACCCAGCCAATGGTTCGCGTCCTCATTCCGTCCTCTTCCTCCATCTGTTATGGAATCACCCTGAAAAAGAATACGTGTGCGTCCTGTATTAGTGCTGCTAGTCATATTCCACATTCCCTCCTTAACCTTTTCCAATAATATCCTTATCATACCTCGTATTCCCCAAATTAGAAAGCGGTTTCAAAACTTGAGAGAATTGTAGATTTGCCATACACTCTTAGGCTGGCTTGTCGTAATGATACGGGCTAGATTGTATAAGCGTACCTATATGTTTTGGAGCCGATGATTAATCAGAAGCAGTAGCCACTCTTGCTCACCAGGAATCCCCTCTCGTAACCTGGCAGCCGCTACAGGTAATATCCAGCTATTCATGCTATCAGCTTTTATATTGGAGCTTCTGCAATATTCATTCAGGTAAGCTCTGTTTAGTATTCTTTTAAATAGACACAATAAAGGCTCCATCGTTCTTGGTGTCCCTGGTGGATTAAACGGAGAAAGCAACATTAATGAGGTTCTTGCTACATCGCACATCGGGTCTCCTATACTTGCGTTTGTCCAATCAATTGCGATTGATTGATGATTCGTCATTAAGATATTGTCGGGGTGAAAATCACCATGACAAACCCAATTACCAGTTGGTAAAGTGTCCATAAATTCACAAATCAGCTTTGTTTTCTCTCCCAATAATTCTTTGGAGTCATTTATTGCTTGCTCCAATCTGTCTTTTTGGCGAGGAAGCTTGGTCGTTGAACAGCGATGAATGCTCCAATGAAGCCAAGCCATTTCTCTTGCATATCTCAAAATTCTATACGGAGAGCTTTGTATCATAGCAAGCATAGATACTCCCGGAATTCGTTCGTAAAGCAGTCCATGTCGCCCCCCTTCTTCCAACATCTCGTAGACACTTGGCGCAGGTACCCCGGCTTCCTTTACGGCTGCGCTAATCTCGGCTTCAAATCGTACCCATTCAGGTTGATAGTTATCGTAATAGAGCTTTAAAACCTGCTGATCGCCCCATTCATAAACCTCAGCACTCATGCCTTTTCCTATCATGGCGCCTTTGTTCAATGTGATCCCTCCATCCGCATTGGTTGCACCTGTCACAATCCCATCCTATACCGCGCGGTACTTGCACACCTCCCGAAAATTACAGCCTCCACACGCTCTGCGGGATGGCATCGGCGTGAAGAAGGACTCGGGCTTCGGCCGATTATAATAATCATCATCGAGACAGGACTTCATTTCCTCGATGTATCGCCCGACATTGCCAACCACCTTGTCGATATCCTCCTGCGCAGGATGGTACACTTCATGCTCTCCGGTCATCAAATATTCCACACGTACCTCGATCTTCTCCAAGGGAAGCTGGTAATGCTCCTGAACATAGGAAGCATACAAAAATAACTGGTCGGAGAAGTCGCCTTCCTTGCCTGTCTTCCAATCTACGATAACCATGTCTCCATTACCTCTGCGGTAGAGCAAATCCATTTTGACATACACCTTGGTCTCATGAAGCAACATCGTATCCCACTTTTCCACCTCGACGATTCGCGCCTCACCCTGCTGCAATTCACGCCAAACCGCAGTCCGGTACAGATTGTGTACCACCGCATGCTGTCGCTCCTTAATCCGGGCAATTCGTTCCGGCAGCACTTCGTCATCATAATAAATTTCAGCGAGCATGATGCGATTTTTGGGGTCTTGCAGCCATAGCTCACGTTGTTGCAGCGATTCCTTGTAACTGTCATTCAGCATGTTCTTCATCGTTGTCTCCAGATACGCCGGACGTGGAACAGCGCCTTTTTCCACCCAACCACGTATGACCGATTCACACATTTGATGCGTAATATTCCCAAATAAAATATATAAGTTGCTCAGCTGCTTGAGCCGATACAACGTAACCTGCTCTTCACTGCCCTGTGCAGGGTTCCAGCCGTTATGCGAGCCGTAATAATGGTAATAGTATTTGCGTAGGCATTCATCGAACGTTTGGGCCCTCGATTGCGAATAGGACCAGGACGGGTACATAGCCATGAATAGGCCCTCCTTCGTTAAAACTTCCATGCTCTATTATACCGCAAGCCTGGACTGCATCGTCCAAAAAGAACGAAGACTTTAACCCAGAGGTTAAAGCCTTCAACGGTCTAGTATAGTCAATTCGCAATAACTCCTGAGATCCGTCCAACTCTGGCTTCATTTTCAATCCTTCGTTGCCGCATGAATCAAATCACTTACATTAACGGCACCCTGCTCACGGACGTTGACAACGAGTACCGGAGTTCCCAGCATTCCGCTGATCCACGTCTTATAATCGTCAACACAATCATTGGGAAGAATCGTCAAGATGACTCCAGCAAATCCACCACCATGTACCCTGCATGCGCTGTCATCTATTGATTGCAAAAACATTTCCGTTAATGCAAGCGCGACAGATACGTCCTGTTCCCGGTCAATCCCACTTCTATATACGTTTTGAAGCCATTTCCATGAAGAATTACCGGATTCGGTGACGAGCCTCAAGAAATCAGAAAAACGTCCCTCCTCCAGCGATTTCACCTGTTCATCGACACGTCTATTTTCTTCAAAAAAATGCAACGCACGCAGCACTGCACGATCTCCTGCTTTTTCCCTGACCATTTTGAGGTTGGCATACAGATCCTCCGGCGATAAGTCACGGCAAACAGAAGCACCTAAGGACTGAGCCACTGCACGCATTTCGTTGGGCACCGCCGCGTAATCGTCCGTTAAATCAGCATGATCTCCGCCTGTATTGACGATAACCAGGGAATATCCGTTTTCTTGAAAATTCCAATGAACTGGATTTATGATCGGTTCCTTGGGGTTTACAAAATCAATGGCAACCAATCCTCCATATGCGCAAGCCATTTGGTCAAGCAGTCCCGACGGCTTGTTCCAGTAGCCATTTTCGGCGTACTGGCCGATTTTGGATTTGGCGACAGCATCCAACGCTCCCTCATTATAAAAATGACTGATTATCGTACATATCAACATTTCAAATGAAGCAGAAGAGCTTAGTCCTGAAGCAGAGAACACATTGCTTGATATATAAGCCCGGAATCCTCCGATGCGATAGCCGAATTTGAGCAAGCCGGCCGCAATACCGCGGACCAGAAGCATCGTACCGTCATCCTCTGGTCGTGGTGACAAGTCATTTAAATCAATGACATATTTCGTTTTGTAGCCTTCGGAAAAGAACGTAATTACAGACTCCTCCACTTTAGCAGCTACAGCGATGGTATCAAGTGTAATACTGCCTGCCAGCACCTTCCCGTGATTGTGGTCTGTATGATTCCCCCCAATTTCGCATCTTCCCGGAGCACTAAACCATTCAATATCCCCGACGCCAAAGTGCTCCCGGTACGCCTGTAGAAGTGATTGATATCGCGTCGTTTGCTCTGCAACCTGCTGTTGACCGTACATTCGAGCAAGTACAATTTGTCCCTCACTAGAATTCAACAGTTCCATATCTTTCATCGTTATTTCCCCCTAGTAGGTAATTTCCACCGTGGCGCCTGGCCGCAAATATATATATGGCGCAACAACAATATAATTATCTCAATTTTCCCTGTGCAAAAATAGGGTACTATTTTAATCTGTAATCGCTTATTTAAATCGTTTCTGTGAGAATGCTTCCTTATTTTACGATAGATTAGATTCGTAAGGATATGCAAAAAAAAGAACCGACCCTTGAACGGGCCGGTTCCTGTGTCTATACCTGCATATTCCATGCACCAGCGGTGCAGTTGGACACAGATATGTAGAATGTCTTTTTAGTCACGTTTCAATACATACTCACCATTACTGTTACGGGTTACTGTAGCACCCAATGCTTCGGCAACCGATTTGAAAGGAACATACAGCGTACCATATTCATCCGTATATGGAGCTTGTGGCAGCGTTAATGTGCTTCCTTCCAGTTCAGCCTGTTTGGAGCCGCTTTTCAGCTTGATGGTCTTACCTGTAATATCATCCACAACTGTAATTTGCTTGGCAGCTGCATCCCATTTTAATTCGGAACCCAGTTCGTACGTCAGCTCACGCAGTGGAATGAAGGCCGTACCTTTACGATTCACCAGCACATAGTAATCGTCTTTAGGATCGAAAGTGGTTTCAACTTTTGTAATTTCCAAATCATTTTTTAAAATATTGTAGATCGGAGAGTTCGCATCAAAATTGCGAAGTGTCGCTCCTGGTGTTAATTCAGCTTGTTTATTCAGGTCGATTACACCATTGGAGATATCTACCTTGTCGGCTGTTACACTACCGTTTACGTTCCAGGATTGAGTTTCCGTAACAATCGAGAAGGACTTCACTGGAAGACTATCTACTTCTGGCAAAGCAACCGTCAGGTCTGACACTGATTTGCGAACATTTCCTTTTTCATCAAAATACATATCGGTTTTCAGAACCGAATTGGAACTCAGAACCGTTTTAATTTCAGGAGACTGTGCATATAAAGTGCTTACGCCTACATCATATTGAGCAACGGCCAGATCCAAATACTTTTTAACCTCGGTATAAGCCTCATTGACCAGTTTTTCCTTGTTCGTGTTCAGTTGGCTTGTGACTTGATCAGCACCATCAACATTCATGCTGGAAGCGATATTTTTAGTAAAATCAATCGCTTGCCCGATCAGTTCTTTCAAGCCTGCCTCGTCCTTGGCCAGATTGGTCAGGAACGGTTTTACCAATGTTACCAGCTCATCCCCACGAAGCTCCGCATGCAAGCGGGTCAGCTTCACTTTATCCTTCTCACCGTATACTTCCTCGGTTACAGACGTTGCAGAGATGGTCGAAGGGTTAGGAGCATGCTTGAGTACAAGTGCTGCGGCTGTTTTCGTCAGATCTCTTACATCTTTGGAGTATACATAAGGATCAAATCCGGCAGGCAGACCGCTCAAACTCTCCTGTGAGTTCAAAGATATGTAATAAGGTTTTTTGGCACCTTCCAGTTGAATAGCCACACCTTGACGGTCCAAAGCAATTTCAAACGGCAAATTATACTTGTCGATGTGCAATGTGCCCTTGGCGGAAGCGAGTTCCTCCGATTGTACCTTGGCCTCATCCACTGTTACGGAAATGGAATTGATTAAATCAACAATTTCCTGATCTCCTTGTGTAATGCCTGCTTTTGGAGTCAATTTAAGAGATATCTTCTCCGTTGACTGCTGGGATTTCACATCAAGTGTGCCCAAAAGATTTTTACTTACATCAAATCCGCCTACTGCCTGGCAACCCGTCAAAGCTACCATTAGCAGAATAAGAGGGACGGCAATCCATTTTTTTATATTCATATTAATCCCCTTTCAAAGATATTTCCGTTATCTCTTCTATTATCTCAGTGTTGACACGCATTGTAAATGAGTAGATTGAAAAATAGAAGTAGTCATTTAGGATCATTTTTCGGCCTGTAGCATCCGGTGAGCCAGCAATGCCATCTCCAGACAACGACGTTTATCCGGGTCTGCCAGATTTCCTCCTATGATCTCGTTAATTTTGTCCAGCCGATTGTAGAGAGTTTGCCTGTGAATGTACAGGATTCCGGCAGTATCGCGCTTGGAGCCATAGCATCGAAAATAAGCATCCAGCGTATCCAGAAGCTGCATATGGTGCTCACGGTCATGCGAAATCAGCCCGCCCAAATGATCCTGTACAAACTCTTGTAAAAAAGGAGTGCGGGGCACGGCCTTCAACAACTGATAGATTCCGATACTGTCGTAAAAAAATCGATCTCTCATGGCCGGAACGCTTCGCGCCACTTCAATAACCTGATAAGCCTCTTCAAAGCTACGGCCTGCTCCGGTCATCTGGTACCTCACTTTGCCGAAACCTGCATGAATGCGCACCTTGTCAAGCTGCCCAGCAGCATAGTTCTGAATATATTGCACGGTATGGGCAAGCACTTTCTTCATTTGTGCCCCGGAACGCAGAGTCAATTCCTCCTTGGCGCAAAGAATGTAGCACTGGTTACCCTTCATCATGAGCAGATTGTGCAGCGTCTCCTTTTTCAGCAAAGAACGGAGCAATACCAATATATCCTGGTTAATGGACTCCTTGCGCACCTGACTGGCTTCCTTATCCTGATGCTCCACCTCAATAACCCCGGCCCAAAATAAATACTGTCCCTTGGACAGCAGACGCAGCCCCATCCGGGTCTGAGCCTGTTCCTCGCTGGGAAGCTGTCCGTTCAGCACATCCTGAATCAGTTCATTCTGGTTGCGTAGCAAGCGGTCTTCGAGGAACTGGGTTCTCAGCACCAGCGTAGCGGCTGCCTTGGCTGTGTAGTCAAGCAGCAGTGACAGTTCTTCCGTCGGCGTTTCGCCATGCAGCACCAGACCTACTGCGGAAAACACCTGCCCGAAGCAGACAACCGGCTGAAACAAGACGGCGGTGGATTCATTGAGATGAAACAGCAAGTGACCCTCCCGGTCAGACGTCATGCTGGATTCTACCTCATTGGCATAGAAATTCGCAATGCGGTCAGCCACATCAGGCTGGATAGAAGGCACGAACCGATTGGTATCAATGGAAGACATGTAGATGACCTGTCGGGCGGCATAATCATGAAGTACCCGTAAAAGGGCACTCATATCCGTGCTGCGCAGCGTCTCCTGCTGAAGCTGGCGCGAGAAGCGCTCCAGATCTTTCAGCAGTTCATGGTGGCGGTTAATAAGCAGGGAATGAATATCTTGCGTGATTTCAACAAAGCGTACCGGCTGTTCAAATACGATGACCGGAAAATGATGCCGTTCCGCCAGCTCCAGGATTTCCGGCGGAATCTCATGGATGCTCGTACCCAGCTCCACGCACAGTCCTGCGGCTTCGGAACGGATCAGCTGCTCCATATACTCAGCGCGTTCCTCCCCTTCCCGGGTCAGCCACAGGCCAGTCGTCAAAATCAGGTCATGACGGCTCACAAAGGGGGTTACGTTTGTGATTTCCAGCACATGGACCCAGCCGACCCGGTGACTCGTGCCCTGCTCCCCGGCCGCCAGCTTGGCCCGCCGGAATACCGGACGTTCCAGCACATCCGCAATGGTAAAGGTTTTTTTACCGTTCATCGGGATTCTCCTTATGTATATGTCTTTATGTCATTTTATATGACACCTATTCATCAAAAAGTCGAGCCTTGAAGTCAGATAATCCGACAAAATGTATGATGTCAAGGAGCTTTCCCACTTGTAAACTGTACCTAATCTAACATGAATTGCATTTGTCGGCTTGAGTCCATTTAACTAATTGGCAGGCTGCACAAAAATGATAATGCAATTTTTGAATCCGTTTGGTGCAGAAACATTGCAACACAGAAACACAGCAGCACTGCAACAAAGCAGCGCAGCTGCCCTGAAGAACAATTATTTGCCGTTGGATAACAATTATTTTCAGGAGAGGTGAACAAAGTGAACATTGGAATTCCGAAAGAGATTAAAAACAATGAAAATCGTGTCTCCTTGACACCTGCTGGTGCAGCTCAGATGATCCAGCACGGACATCACGTGTTTGTGGAAAGTCATGCAGGGGTTGAAAGTGGCTTTACAGATGGAGATTATGCCACGGCGGGTGCAACGATTGTACAGCACGCAGCGGATGTGTGGTCTCAGGCGGATCTGATTATCAAGGTGAAGGAGCCGTTGTCCTCAGAATACGGATATTTCCGAAAAGGGCTGATTTTGTTCACCTATCTTCATCTGGCTGCTGAGCCGGCACTGGCCCGGGCGCTGACGGACAATGGCGTAACTGCTATCTCCTATGAAACATTAGATGTCGGGGGAAGCCTTCCACTGCTCACCCCCATGAGCGAGGTCGCAGGCCGAATGGCTGTGCAAATCGGGGCACAATTGCTGGAAAAACCGAAGGGCGGCAAAGGCATTCTGCTGGCAGGCGTGCCGGGAGTCAAGCGCGGCAAAGTGACTATTATTGGCGGCGGGGTCGTCGGCACGAACGCTGCGAAGGTCGCCATCGGCCTCGGCGCGGACGTGACGCTGATCGATCTGAGCCTGCATCGGCTGCGCCAGCTGGACGATATTTTCGGCAACCAGCTTCATACGCTGGTGTCCACACCATCCAACATTGCCGAAGCCGTAGCGCAGAGCGATTTGCTGATCGGTGCTGTCCTGATCACTGGAGCCAAAGCCCCTCGTCTCGTAACGGAGGCTATGGTGCAGACGATGCAGCCCGGTTCTGTGATTGTGGATGTCGCTATCGACCAGGGAGGTATTGTCGAGACGATTGACCACATCACGACACATGATCAGCCAACCTATGTGAAGCATGGCGTCATTCACTATGCCGTAGCGAACATGCCGGGCGCAGTGCCGCAAACCTCGACGCTTGCTTTGACGAATGCGACGCTTCCCTTCGCCCTCCAGCTTGCAGATCAGGGGGTTCAGGAAGCCCTTCGCAGAAGCAAGCCATTGCTCAGCGGCACGAATGTCCTGAACGGTCATATCACCTACGAGGCGGTAGCCCGTGATCTGGGTTATCCTTACGTTCCGGTGGATCAGGCGTGGCAGACAAAAGCCTTAAAATAGAGTCGCGGTAGCTCAAAGAACCACACGTTCTTCCCCTCGGGGCATGACCATGTGGTTCTTTTTCTTCTAGCTGAATCCATTATTCTCGCTGCATATCAGACGATTTCTGCTGTCAGAAACGTCTGGAGACGGCGGTAAATATCTGTGATCTCTTCCAGTGACATGCGAACCAGTCCGCTGGACGAAGGGGCTACAAACTCATACATCTCGGGGATCAGCGGCTCGGGCTGGAATCCCCAATCTGCTTTGGATTTTTTACTGTATTCGGTATATACACCTTTGCCAACAAAGCAGGCAATCTTGGGACGGTATTCCTTTAGCTTGGCATACAGCTTCAGACGTCCTTCGGCGTATTCCTCGCGTGCAATGTCCTCCACTCCCCTCGTGGGCCTGGAAACAATGTTCGTAAACCCGTAGCCAAGCTTGAGCAGCTCCCGATCCTCTGATGGATCGTACAGGCGAGGGGTCAAACCCGCTCCCTCCAGTATGCGCCAAAAACGGTTGCGCGGGTTCGCATAATGATGCCCCACTTCTCCTGACTTCAAGCTGGGATTGAAGCCGATGAATACGACAGATAATCCGTAATCCAAATGATCATCTACCTCATGCAGCTCTGTCTTGGTTCCTGTTTCTCTCTCTTCCATGGCGCCCCTCCCTCAAACGATATCCAGCGGCTGCTTCTGCGTAGGCGGCGGAAAAGCTTCATCTATTTGTTGCAGTTGTTCAGGAGTGAGCCGGATATTCGCTGCCGCTGCATTTTCCCGTACATGTGATTCCTGTACCGCCTTCGGGATTGCCCAGATATCGCCATCTCGTATGACCCATGCGAGTGCAATCTGGGATGGCGTTACCCGGTGACTGGCAGCGATGTCCTCCATGACGGGATGTTCCAACAGCCCCCGCCGTAGACGTCCGCCTTGTGCAATCGGGCAATACGCCATCACAGGCACACCATGTGTACGGCTCCAAGGAAGCAGATCATATTCAATCCCCCGCGAAGCCGCATGATATAGCACTTGGTTAACCGCGCAGGTATCGCCTCCAGTCAGGCTCCACAGCTCCTCCATGTCGGACTTGTCCAGATTGGACACGCCCCAGTTGCGGATTTTGCCCTGCTCACGCAGTTTTTCCATGCCTTGTATCGTCTCTTCCAGCGGGATATTCCCTCGCCAATGCAACAAATACATGTCCATGTACTCCATTCCCATGCGGGTCAGGCTCGCTTCGCACGCTTGAGCCAGCCCTTGGCGGTCTGCATGATGAGGGTAAGCCTTGCTGACGAGATACACCTCGTCCCGACGGCCCCGAATGGCCTCCCCGACGATCTCTTCTGCACCGCCCTCAGCATACATTTCAGCCGTATCGACCAACGTCATGCCCAGATCCAAGCCAAGTTGAAGCGCACGCACTTCCTCTTGCCGAAACGAAGCTTTTTCACCCATATGCCATGTACCCTGTCCGATCAGTGGCACCTCACGGCCATCAGCCCATGTGATTGCACTTTTCTTCTGTTGGCTCATGTGTTCTCCCTCCTTACTATATCTGCTCAGGACTTATCTGCTAAGGACTACATCTGCTCAGGAACCTGATGCCGCAGGCTTGTCAAAGACATGGCTCTGGGTCCAATGCTGTCCACCATCCGAGGTGGTATACATAACCGGAGCCTTCTCTGAATCCGAGAAAATAGCCCAGCCCTCCTTGGCATTGGCCATTCCGATTTGCTGGCTACCATAGCCGTCAAAGCTTTGTTTGCCATTGTTCCACGTCTTGCCTCCGTCATTCGTCCAGCCGATGGTATTAGGCTTGTCGCACGGTGCGCAGTAGCCACCCATCAACGCGGTACTGCTGTTTACCGCATAGAGCATCCCCGGTGCCGCCCCTTCGTTCTTGGGAACCTGATGGTCTTGCTGGCTAATGCCGGGCGCCGGACCGCCGCCAGCGGTCGCATTGGCCAGCACAGCACGCCAGCTTTGGCCACTATCGGCGGTATGCCAAAGCGAATATGAGGTCTGATTCATACCCGTATCCCCAACCAGCTCAATCCAAGCGTTTCCGCGTTCTACCGAACGAATGATTACACCGTTCAGAGGCGCTTCGGTTGTCCGAGACAGAACGGTGGTCCACTTCTGACCGCCATTCATTGTATGTAAGATACGGAACGAGCCCTCTTTGCTTTGCGTTACTGCCCAACCGTTTTGCTGATCATGATAGTATGGTTCCCCAACGGTATGATCAGGTACGGGAAGCGCGGACCAGGTTTGACCACCGTCCTTCGTATATTGATTTCCGCTGAATCCTTCCTTGGACGATACAAAGTGCAAAAAGCCCGCTTGTCCTTGCTTCGGCACCGTCCCGGTACTTTCCCAGCGTTGGCCTCCATCCTGAGTCGCCAGCAGCGTACCGCTGTCTGCCACGACGGCCCATGCCTGCTGCCCATTCAAGGCAAAAATTTGCTGCACTGTCCCTTGGCCCTGATATTGTACATCCCATGCCGCTCCGGCTGAACCGGATGTACCTGCGTCTGTCCGGGCAATCCAGCCCTTCCCGCCGATCCAGCCGGATTTACCGTCGATCAGGCGCAGCGCGGTAACATCGTCCATGCGAACCTTCGCCGCATTCGCATCTGTGGATGCTTGTCCACCTGCCCCCGAAGCACCCGGTTGCGCGGAAGCAGAGCCCTTTTGCCCATCCTGAACGGTTTGACCGTTCTGCTCTTGCTGTCCGGTTTGTCCTGCTTGTGTTGCACCTGCTCCACAACCTGCTGTCATGATGGATACGGCGAGCAAAAGCGCCCAGGCCGGTAATTTTTTCTTCATTTTCATTCATCCCCTTACTGTGTTAGTACAATGCTGCTTGGGTATGTAATCGCAGCAAGGTATATCCTATGTATTACCCTGCTGTCTTCGTTTCACTCTTGACGGATGAAAACCCAAAATCGACTGTAAGGAAAACCTCGTCTACGGATTTACAGGAACAAAACCGCCTTGTTCAATGATCCGTTTGCCATCTTCGCTTTGCAGCCACTGGAGCAGCCGTTGAACCGAAGGGCTGTACTTCTCTCCTTCCCGTGTGACCACGAACAATTGAGCGGTGAACGGATATTGTTGCGAACGGATATGCTCCTTGTTTGGCACTACTCCGTCAATGGACAAAAATCTAACTTCTTGCCGCTTATGCATCACATTGGCAAAATAATAAAACGAATACCCGAGCGCATTGTGATCCTTGTTATAATCGGCAACTGCATTAATCATACCACCCATGATGCCAATCGTGCGCTCCCGGGGCGGCTCGGCCATCTCATGGTCTGCCATCACTTTCTTTTGCATATACGTCTGACTTCCCGAATTTTCTTCCCGCTGATAGGCTACAATCGGCTGGTCCTTGCCTCCCACTTCACTCCAATTATGAATGGAGCCTTCATAAATGCGACGAATCTGCTTTGAGGACAAATTATGAACCGGATTATCAAAGTGAACGAGAAAAATAAACGCATCCCGCCCAATTGGAGTAAGCTTTATTTTCACTCCCTGACTTTTCGCAAGTTGCAGCTCTCCATTGGATGGTCCTGCCACCAGAATGAGATCCGCTTTCTTGTCGATCAGATTTACATACGCCTGATGCGTTGTGTTGAATCTCAATTCGTGCGCCGCGCGCGCCTTGCTCATTCCGGTCAGCTCATGCAGCATATCCTGTGCGAACGGAATCGCCGCTGTAGCCCCATCGACCACTGGAAAATCCCGTTCTGCGATCAACGGACGATGAGGCAGCATCAGTGCAATGGTCAGCACAATAACGAGCGCGGCAGACATGGCGGCAACGACCCATTGCCATCTACGATCTACCTTTCCGTTCTTTCCTGTCACCGCCGGATAACGATCCACCCCAACACCCACTACCATTCCGGCGATCGGCAGCAGTGCAGTCAGCAGAAACCAGATTTCACCATGCTGTGTATACGGCTCCAATACCTCCAGTACAGGCTCCGCCCACGCGTGATAGATTGAAAACAGTTGCCACGAGTCGCCCCACACTTCGGATGGTTGGCCGCCAGAGCCTTGTAACCCCACAATCCATAAACCCAGGCCACATAATAATGATAACAGCCCTGTCAGCATGAGCGGAAGTTTTCGCAGACTGAAAATACGCGCACTCCAGACACCGTAAGCCGCAAAAATCAGACCGATGATCCAGGCGTATAATATCATCATCACAATGACCGCAGTATCCGTCACACCTTCGCGCCTCAGCAGAAGCTGTACATTAGACGCCACAGCCATACTCCAAAATACATTAAACATGACTGAAAACAATCCAAACATAAATGTACCGCCCAGCCACGGCCAAAACCATGCTAGTCGCATGGAGGCGCCTGTTTCCCGCTCGGTTATAATTCCCTTTGGATCAGACATGTACATCCCCCTATATCTTTTAAATAAAATGAGTCTTTAAGCCACTGCTCTTTCATTGTACAATTATGGTAAAGATTAGTATACGAGGAGATGGTAAAAATGTCCTTACGGTATTTCACTGCCAACCGCCGCGTGGCTTTTGATTTTGTTTTTACCATAAAGGAGTACACCCAAAAAGGACAAAAAGAAGCCTCCTTTAGAGGAAGGCCTTCTCGGTATTATTCGGTATTATAATGTAACAATTCTATACTGCTCTAGCATGGATCAAAAAACGGTGCTGTTTCACGTCCCAATACCCATCACGTTGAATGTCCAGATGTAGGCCATACAGCTGTTCTATATATCTCTCTGGTTGAAAATCAGCAATCTGCCATTCAATCGCCTTTAAGTAGTAGACAAGCGCTCCAATATCGAAAAACCGCTGTATCGGAAACTGTTCCCGCTGCTCCACGATTTCGAAGCCGTTGCTTTTCAGACCGGTAATCGCTTGAGAAAGGGACCAGTCCGCATACTCGCTATAAGGCGCTCCCAAACGGTCGTTAATGCCCACACAATCCAGGCCCCCCACCTGTTGGGTCAAGAACATCCCGCCCGAACGCAAAATACGCCGCACTTCCGCTGGAGAAAATGCCTCATGCTTGTTCAGCACGAGATCGAACCCGTTATCATCCAATGGAAGTGAGTCGTCGTCATCTATAGCCATCACGCGTACGCCAAGCGGCTCCAATCGTTCCTTGGCAACAGGAATATTCGGTGCATATGCTTCTGTCGCGCATACGATCTCTGGAAAAGGACGCAGCCGTGACAAAAGTTCGCCTCCGCCTGTTCCCATATCCAGCATCGCCGTGGAAGAATGGATGAGCGTCATAGCCTTGCTGGCATAAGACCAGTCCAAGGGCTCGCTCGCTACGCGTCCTGTATCCGAGATGAATGAAAAATCCCATCCGGCAAAGGATTGCTTATAGTGATCCAACAACTGTATAAACTCACGATCTTCTGTATATCTCATATTGTACTGCTCCTTCCTGAATTGGGCTGGCATCATTTACCGAACATTATACTCTTTACGTTCTGCGTTCTATCTCTATATACCTCTACATCTGCCCAAATCAGGAGGAATTTCTTATCTGCCGTTCGGTGCCGTTTTAAGGAGTGGCGGGTAGAGCCTTTGCAAGCTCAGGTGTCATGTCTTTTGGAGTTAATAAATAATAGCCTGTGTGAGCATTTAAACCATATAAAGGTTTGATTTTGATCTGTATCAGGTAAGTGCCCTTCTCCATATCCGGAGTATAGTTATAGGATCTGCGGTTTTCCAAAATAGCTTTCCAGAGCTTCATATCTTCAATGACGATTGCTTTATGCTTCTGTTGTATATCTCTGAATAAATTGACGTCTTCGATATACTGACCAGATTGATAAGGTTTCATCTCCTGAGAAACAATTGGAACAGCACGCACAGAAAGTATATCCTTCGACGTGACAATTACCCTGTCGGCATATCCCTTCTGTTTCAGCCAACCCTCCAGTTTGTGAAAGGATAAACGCCAGTTATATGCAATATTACGAGCCCATTCCGGCTCATATTTGGAAATAGAGGAGGCCTTATGCAGAATCTCGATATTCCCCAGCGGATAACTTCCAGACTGCATTTCGCTATAGCTCATATCCAAAATTTCTTCTTTCAGCACAGCTTCAAATTCGCGAATTTCTTTCGGATCGGTCAGTATCACCCTCCGTTCCTCATCATCCCCTGATTTAATGCTGATCGTTTCGGCTGCACCATATAGCTTATCCAACGAGTATGCTACTGTTTTGTACGGCTCAGACATCATGACCTTTGCCAGTTCTGCCCGGAAAGGCTGCTCGGGAAATGTATAGCTTCGGGTCATAATTGAACCATCGTCAAGATGATAGGCAATGGCTATCATTTGAAGAGGTTCATCTTTGGTCATGGGCGTCTGTCCTGATGAATGTGCCCGCACGAGTTCACGCTGTAAATTCAGCACAGAAGCGATATAAGCCTTATCCTGCGAAAAATAAAGATCTTTTCGTGTAATGCCCCCATCCAAATACAAACTTGGTCCGGCATAAACTTGCTCCACGGAATGCGCAGTCGGAATTCGATCTTCGTAACCTACCCAACTTGAAGTCGGAATGTACATTGCCAGACCTAACACTGCGGTGTAAGCAACCAATTCCAGCAAAGCACGTACACGTACAATTTGCCACGTCTTGCGAATCACCATCTCCACAGCGATATAGCCCAAAATAGCTCCAAGTATATAGCCGAAGATAGACCAGTCTTTACCTTGTCCGCCTACGCCATTAAAATAGTCCCCTACTAGCAGCATAGCGCACAGCATCACACCTGCTTTAAATAAGGGCTGGAAGAAGGTAAATGCCATTGCTTGCGTTGCCTTCTCTACCAGCCGTTTGCGATACAACACATAGCTCAAGATCACAAACAGCAGAGAAACACCAATATAAACAAGCAGTTCAATATATGAAAATGGAGTTCTCAGCAATTCCGTAAAGCGAACAAACGGCGATAAAGAATGCCAAATATTATTGTTACTACGTAACTCCATGCCATCACTATAACGAACTATTGTTCCACTGGCCTGATAGTAACCGTACAAATGATGCCCCAGAAAGCGACTAATCATGGATGACAGAAAGAAGGGAAGCACCATCAAAACGTACACTACAGCAATTTGCAGCAGCGATTGCCCTACGCAAATACCTACAAACACAGTAAAGGCGAAAAGAAAAATGCTAATGACCGAGACGACCAATGCCCATGATCCAACATCATTCATGTGAAAAATATAAGGCAGATCATTCGTGGCGTTAACCCAAGCCGTCACTCCCGCCGTGAGCCACACGGGTACGAGCAAGAGGATAAGACCACTGATCAAATGTGCCGTTAGCAGATGTTCCCTGCGTAATGGCAGACTGTGATACAAATCAGATGGCCCCTGCCGCTGAATAAAACGAAGCATTATCACACCGGCCAGCACCGGTACGGTCAGCAGTATCGGAGTGTGTAAGTCGTTGTACTTGCTTGTATAATCGAACAGACTTCCCAAAACCGTGGGCATCCGTTCGTCTCCGATGCTCATAAATAACGGCAGCGGCACTGTAAACAATAATCCCGCCAAGTACAACAGACCGATCCAGCCATGCTGTCTCAGGCTTTGACGAATCACGCCGCCGCTACAGAAGAATCGGTTGGATGTCATAACCTGCGTCCTCCATTTCATAAATGAAAATTTCCTCCAGCGTCAACGGCAGTAAATCGAACACATGCGGCTCATACGCCTGAATCGTTTCTGTAATCTGCTCTCGTTCCCCCCGGATAATAAGCAGCAGAACACTGCCTCTGCGCTCCTTATGTACAATCGGAAGTTGTCCACAGACGGCTTCCTCATGCGTGCTGTCACGAAAGGCAACCTGCACCTTATGTGTATCAGACTTGAGATCGTCAACCTCTTTTTCCAACAACATACGTCCCTGATGCATAATGCCGACATGATCACACATGTCTTCTATTTCACGCAAATTATGGGATGAAATCACGACGGTCATCTCACGTGCGGCGGTTTCTTGGAACAGCAAATTTTTGATCATTCGTCGCATTACCGGGTCCAGTCCGTCAATCGGTTCATCCAAAATCAGCAGCTCAGGCATGCAGCTCAAGGCAAGCAAAAAAGCGGCCTGACGCTTCATCCCCTTGGAAAAACGGTGAAGTTTACGCTTCGGGTCAAGCTTGAAAATGTCGGTAAGCTGTATGTAGCGTTCCTCACTCCAGCTCGGATAAATGGAGCGGTAAAACCGGGCCATCTGGCGAATCGTCGCTTGCGGGAAAAAATAAGGGGTATCCGGCATAAACAGAATGCGCTGCTTGACTTCTGGCTGCTCATACACGGGCTGTCCACCGATTAGCACCTTCCCAGTATCCGGTCTGTAAATCCCGGCGATGATTTTGAGCAGCGTCGTTTTACCTGCTCCGTTAGAGCCCAAAAGTCCAAAAATAGAGCCTTTCTTCACCGTAAGGGCGAGCTGATCGACAGCCTTTTCTTCTGTAAATGTCTTTGTGACTTCCCTTAACTCAATCAAGGGACATCCCCCTTTCCTTCAATTGCGTAGCTTCCACGTATAAGGCGTCCACTTCCTGATGCGTAAAACCGAAATGGACAGCTTCGATCATCTGCTTCAACAGCGCCGCCCGAATCTCATCCCGCTTCATTTGCTGCGGCTGATGCTCGGCAGGGGTGACAAAGCTGCCCTTGCCTTGGATGGAATAAATGTATCCTTCGCGTTCCAGCTCTCGATACGCCTTCTGAATCGTGTTGGGGTTTACCGTAAGCTGAGCGGATAAAACCCGTACCGAAGGCAATTGCTCATCCGGCTGAAGCGATCCGTATACAATCATTTCCTTTACCTTGTCCGTTAGCTGTTCGTAAATCGGCTTGCGGCTGCGGATATCCAGCTCGAACATGGACTTCCTCCTTTCAAGACTTGATCAGTTTCATCTGCATCCTCTTTACTGTTCTAACTGTACTATTATTAATAATACAGTTAGAACAGTTTGTCAATCATTTCTTTGGGGATTTCTTGCAGAAAAAAAGACCAACTCAGAAAGCTGGTCTTGAAATCAACGTTAACCTGTAATGATTTCGGCAAAAGTTTGTTACATATTTTTTGACTTCGTATGTATCCCAAAAAATATAGATTTCACGATAATACATACAAGAGACAATACAACAAAAAGTAGGCCACTCCAAACAACATCTCCTGTTCCTAATTGAGAAATAAACCAGCCTCCCATCGCTGTCCCTATGGTGACACCCAAATTTGAAAAAGAAACATACAGACTATTCGCAAATTCCGGGGCTTCTGGAGCCTCCGAGGTAAGCCAAATTTGACTTACAATCAATCCACTCGTATGAACAGCTCCCCAGACAATAATAATCCCACTTGTGAGAAGAAGAGTTGCACCCACATATTGAAGCAGTAAATAACAAACCCCTAAAGCAACAGGATAAAGCAACACCGTTTTCAACATATGATGGTTTAACATCTTTCCCGAGTACCAGTTACCAGCCACACCACTAATCCCGAAAAGCACAAGCATCGTGCTAATCCATTCTCCACTCATATGCGTTTTCTCTCCTAGATACTCCGCAAAATAACTATATACAGAAAACATCGCAGCAAATATGAAGCATACACTACCGATATTCAACCACAATGTGGGTTTCCTCAATATTTTAAGCTGGTTCCTGATAGGTACTTCCTTCTGCTCCAATCTGGAAGGAACCATGAGCCCTATTCCAACACACGCAATAATATTTACAACAGCAGAGAACAGAAATGAAGTGCCAAGAGAGAATTGATCAGCAATATAAGAAGTAAGCGGAACCCCCAATACCATCCCCACACTAACTCCAAGAAATACCTTTGCACTTGCTTTAGCAGCCTCTTCTTTCTTCGATAATGCAACAGCTAGTACGAAGGCAATGGAGAAATACACCGGATGAAAAAAGGCAGGGATTATTCGGAATACGACAAGTGTATAAAAGTTCGGTGCAAAAGCTGATATCACATTCGAGATGGAAAAAATAATCATGATGCTCATCAGTAACCATTTACGATTCCATTTTGAAAATAGCAGAGTTACCCATGGCCCAAAAATGGCAATAGTGAGTGCAAAAAGACTGACCAGTATTCCAGCTTGTGGTGCAGTAACGTTATACTTATCCATGACCATTGGCAAAATCCCAACGACTCCAAGCTCCGTATTTATAATGCCAAATATACCTAATGCAATAAAAAATAATGGACTGTTTTTGTTCACGATTTCCATCTCCTTGACCTCATAATTCATATATTCGAAAATCTATATTTATAGATATAATATACACAAAAAAGTAGGTAACCTTGTTCATTATTTTGTGGCTACCTACATTTCATTCTTGATATATTCAGCGAATTTGCAAATATTCTCTTCATTTCTTCGGTAATAGGTCCACTGTCCAAATCGCCTGGATTCCAAAAGCCCAGCCTTCTTCATGAGCGTTAAGTAACTGGAAATAACAGATTGTGCTAATCCTGTTTTTTCCTGAATGCTACCTACACAAATCCCTCCTTTAAAGTTAGCATCCGTTGGTAAAAACAATTGCGGTCCGAAATTTTCATCTGAATTTTTTAACCAATCCAAAATTTGCAGGCGTGTATCATTCGACAAAGCTTTAAAAATCATTAGAGTATCCATAAACCTCATTATATCTCTTTTTTTAGATATGTAAATATCTATTTCAATAATATAGCATCGACTGTTGTGTGTTGTGCCATTCTTTCATACACTCCACTTGAACATAAAAATAGCCGTGATGCGTTAAGCACCACGGCTGGCTATTTCTTTTAGCATTCCGTTGATTCGTAAGGCTCGTCACGGCTTATATTCGCAAGCGCTTCCCCTTCTGGCAGCATAAGATCTAGCTGAAACCGGAACGTGGCTCCTCTGGCCTCGTCACTATCCACATCAATGGAGCCGCCCATCAGACTGACCAGGTTTTTGCAGATGGACAGTCCCAAGCCTGTTCCTCCATATTTCCGGTTCAGTGCCGGATGAAGCTGGGAAAAGGGCTGAAACAATAGATGCTGGCGATCTGCGGGAATACCGATGCCAGTATCGGTTACACTGAACTCAATCAAGCATTTCTTTTTACGGCTGCTGTAAGCCTTGCTCTCGGCAAAGATGTTTACACGCCCTCGCTCCGTAAATTTGATTGCATTGCTCACCAAATTCACCAGCACCTGCCGGATACGCACATGGTCACCGACAAGGACCCCCGGCAATTCCTGATCCACATGCCACTCCAGCTCAATGTCTTTTTCCATAGCTTGCTTGAGAAATAGATCCGCCACACTGCCCATCATATCCTCAAGTTCAAAAGGTTCGTGCAGCAACGCCATTTTTCCAGCCTCAATTTTGCTCAAATCCAGTATTTCATTCAATATTTGCATTAAAGCACTACTGCTATTGGTAATAATATCGATATAGCTTCGCTGTTCCTCATCCAATTCAGTGTCCGCGAGCAGTCCAGCCATTCCGATAATTCCGTTCATAGGTGTACGAAGCTCATGACTCATCACAGAAAGAAATTCTGACTTGGCCCGGTCGGCCCGCTCGGCGGATTCCTTGGCCCGGATGATTTCCTTTTCATTCGTTATATCTACAAAAACCATTACGGCCCCTTTACGCTCCCCATTATCCATCAGGGGACTGATCCGGTATGAGACGAGGAAGCTGGATCCGTCTTTTTTCCAAAATACGGCTTCCTCAGCCTGATAAGAAGCACCACTGCGGATCGCCTGAAGAATGGATGGCTGCTCATCCGGGTAATGTCTGCTTATCTCATCGACATGGCGGATCATATCCGTGCATGTCCCGTTCAGTGAATTTTCGGCCCCCACTCCAAACATTTCGACCGCCGCCGGATTCATAAAACGGACATGCCCCTCGGTGCTCAAGCCCACAATGCCTTCGGATACGGCGTTCAGAATGAGTGAATGCTCGTTGCTGAGCTTTTCGATTTGGGCGATGTAGCTTTTGAGCGGAGTAACATTTTCAAAGATGCCGTAGCAGCCAACAATTTGCTCATACACAAAAATCGGGATATTGGTTACCTTGATAAACAAGCGCTCCCCATCCTTATGTATGAACTCTGATTCATAGGTTTGCGTTTCTCCCTGCTTGGCCAGCTCCATATGATGCCTAATCTTGTCCTGTTCCTCGGAAGAAGCCATCACAAGAACTCCAGTCCCAAGCAGTTCCTTCCTTGTATAACCAATAAGTTCCTCCAGACTGGGGTTCACGCTCAGGATTTGACCTTCCATATTCATGGCGCATATGCCGAGCGGGTTATGCTGAAACAGCGATTTATAACGGTTTTCACTTTCACGAAGGCGTTGCTCCATTTTTTGGTGCTCCGTGACATCCTGTACCATACCGACAATTTGAATTGGCTGTTCTCCGCGCTCGTCCATTTCCGCTTCCCAGGTCGAACGCAGCACTTTCTGTTCACCATTAGGCAGTACAATCCGATAAAAGGTTTCTTTATGAATACCTTTTAAAATGACGTTCGTAATGATCTCGATCATTCGCTCTTTATCCTCTGGATGAATAGCATCCAGAAAAGAATCAATACTTGTCTCGACCGGCTTTACGCTAAAGCCGAAAATGCTGCGAAATTCCATGGAAAAATGCAAAACGTCGTTAACCAAATCCCAGTCCCATGAACCAAACATCGCCAGTTGCTGGGCTTTTGCAAGATTATCCTCGCTCTTCTGGCGCTCCGTGATGTTGCGGCCGATAGACAGAACTCGCTTGATTTTGCCTTCCTCATCCCGAATGATGCGGTATGACACTTCCAGCCACAAATAATGTCCGTCCTTGTGACGGACACGCCGCTTCATAATACCTGTTTCCTGGAAGATTCCATGTACGCGCATATAATCGGCATCTTCTGCATGATAAAATTCGAGCCGTTTTTTGCCGAGCATTTCCTGCCTGGTGTAGCCAAGGAGCTTTTCTACCGAAGGAGAAACATATTGAAGGTTGCCGTCCGGCGTGCTGAACGAGATCACATCTGGCGTATTTTCTGTAATCAGCATGTACAAGTCCTCATTATCCGAGAGTACCTGCTGCATGTCTTTTTTCTCTGTGATGTCCATCGCGTAGGCAATCAGATACGTTTGACCCGTAGCCGGGTCATCAAATATCGTTAATTCCAGCGATAACCAGACGGATGTTCCCCGCTGATGTCTTAAACGAAGCTCTGCCTTGTACACTTGATCCGTAGCTTTCAGCCAGCCCGTATAGGCGTCCCGCAACGCTTGTCGATCTTTATCTCCTTTATACAACAAATGATAATACCGGGTTTTCAGCAATTCCTCCTGCTTGTATCCGACCATGCGACAAAGGGAGGGATTGACGTACAGACATTTTCCGTCCCTCGAAAAAATGGCTATCCCTGTCGGGGCATGATTGTACATGTGTTCCAGCAAAGGCAGTCGTTGAGCAGCAGAAAACACAATAAATCTCCTCCTTTGTGGTTTATGAGGACGCGCCTACATGTATACACAAAATTGCCGATGCAGAGCCATCGGCAATCTTTTGAATTATTTTTTATACCACCCGACTCAGAAAATGGCGCAAAAACCGATCCGCATCCACTTCAAGTGCCACGTCAATACTTGTCTGTAAATGAGCTTGATCCTCGCCCGGTACTTCACGGGTACGACCAACCTCGGCGGAATCCCCCACCTCGACGGCAATGTGCATCGGGCGCGTCTCCACAAAGCTGGAATCAATCGCCAGCCCTACGGCCAACGGATCATGCAAAGCACAGCCTGCAATACCGGGTCTAAAATTACGATAGGCTTCCATATAGAAGTCCGTCATATCTGCCATAAAGGTGCCTAGCTCGGTCCCTTGCTCATGCCATTTGTCCACTTCATGCTGAGGAAGCAGCGTCTGCATGGTCACATCCAGCCCAACCAGCGTGAGCGGGAAACCCGCCCCCAACACATAGGCTGCGGCTTCAGGATCGGCATATATATTCGCTTCAGCCGTTGGGGTTACATTGCCTTTTACCGTGACTGCACCGCCCATAATGATCAGACGGTCAAGCAAGTGCGGCAGTTCGGGGCAACGATCCAGTGCAATCGCAAGGTTGGTCAGCGGTCCCACCGCTACAAGGGTAAGCTTGCCTTCATAGCGACGAGCCTGTCCGATGATAAAATCGGCCGCATCACCAGATGCTGCCTGTCGGGAAGGCGAACCCTTCAACTGGTTGCCAATGCCGTCTTCACCATGAATATGGCGGGAATACGGCTTGAACAGCTCGCGGGCATACGGCTTGTGAGCGCCGGACACGACCGGGGCCTCTACACCCAGCTTTTCCAGCAGGATCAGTGAGTTGCGTGTTGCCTCCTCCACCGATATATTTCCAAAGGTGGTTGTAATGCCAAGCAGTTCCAATTCCGGTGAATGGACCGCGTACGCAATGGCAAGTGCGTCGTCGATACCCGTATCTACATCTAAAATTAACTTTTTACTCATGATGACCTCCACAGTAGAACAGCATTCTTTTTCATTATACACAATTTGAATGCTTATTCTCTTGGTCATGAGGCTCTTTATCTGAACACGATCAAAAAAAAGCTACGGCAGTTGTGCCGTAGCTTTTCCTTCGGGGCTCTTCCATTGCTTAAGCGCACATCTTCTGTCCCAATCCTAAGGCTCGATTCCCCACACCAGCTTATCGTTATGGAATAATGTTACCTTATTCCATTCTGTATAAGAGGTTTTGGTTGGATCGAAGGAGTAGTCATTGGATTCGTCCAGGTTAGACCAGTCGCTATTGTTGATGCGGATCTGAATATCACCTGTTTGCGCTCCAGCAGCAAGCGTGCCAGCAGCAGCATTGAAACCAATTTCAATATACTTGTCTGTAAAGGTACGCAGCACATTATCATTGCCTACTTGCGCATAGTCTACTGCGGATTGCAGCTCCTGGCTGCCATCTTTCGTGAAATAATACCGGACTTTCAGCTCACTCAGCTTCACTGGTGTTGTACCTTTATTTTTCAGATTTAAGAAAGGCTTGACTGCGTTATTAGCTGGATCGGTGTCCCCGGCCCGGTACATTACAACCAGATCACCCGCTGGTTCTGTAGGATCTGTAGGGTCCGTTGGATCTGTCGGTGTACCTTTTGGCTCAGCGCTTACCGCAGTGGAATCCTTGCTTGTTCCTTTCGTATTCGTAGCACTTACAACATAGAAATAAGTTGTTCCGTTGGTCAGCCCCTTATCTGTGTACTCTTTCTCAGTAACAAGAGGCGCAACGGCTGTAAAAGGACCTGCTTCGCTGGTTGCACGTTTTACCGTGTAGCTGTCGGCCCCAGTGGACGCATTCCAGGTCAGCTTCACTTCCGCATTACCCGCTGTCGCCTTTAAGCCCGCTGGTACTGCCGGAGCGGCTGGTGTAGGAGTTGTTCCGCCACCGGATGAAGGGACAATCGCTGGATATGCATTTTGCACAAGCATAACAAACTGATCATGGAACCAAGCTCCTGAAATAGGTGCATTCGGTAAAGCATCTGTTAATGTGCCATCCTTGGTTGTATAGGTAGGATCACAGTATCGGTCAAAGCCTTTACCCTCATCGTTCGGAATGAGCGAGCTGGAACCATCGGAATCACCCGGAGGTTTCGCCCATACATAAGCATCAACATGGGAAGCTGGAGCTGTTTGCGGCGGAGTTCCCATACCTGCTCCGCTGTTATTACACCAGTTACCACGATGCGAGCGTTTGTCTACACGGCCTGAGTTCACATAGGAGTTAATATCACTGCCGACAGCGGCAGTCGGGCGGTTAGGTCCTCCCCAACCGTTACGGCCCGTATCAATTAACATACCGAGTGAGCTCGGCCAGCCTGCACTCACAAAGTCTCTATGCAATGCCTCTGCGAAATCAGATTCATCGAAATTAGGATTCCATTCGTAGTATTTGGAAGATTTGATCGGCTGTCCGCCGATATTCAGGTTTGGATCAGGCAGATTAGGCTCTGTCAGCGGTGAAGTATTGGCTGTATTCGTGATAAAGCCATCCACACTGGACAGTCCTTTGCTCGTGTCTCTGAAAACATTCGTGAACAACGATACGGTTGCTGTGCGATTGTTATCCCAACCCAGCCAGCCGGAGTGACCGATATCTACATATTTGTAGACATTAGGAATCTCGTTCAGCTTATTAATTGTATACTTAATGCCGGCTTCATAAATTCCTGTAGATTTAGCTTCCGCGCATTTGGGGTCATTCAGATTGGTCACGAGGTTTGGCAAACTGTCTGGTTCAATGATCGCTACGATGCGAATATCCTGATACTTCGGATTGGCAAAAATAGCAGCAATTTTATCGACATAGTCCTTTTTGTACGTTTCCAGACCCGCTTGGGTCAGCGGCAGCTCACCGTTGGAGGCCAAGGCATGGCAATCCCGTCCGGGCAGATCATATACAATAAACTCTGCCGTAATTGGTGTGTTGCCTTTCTTTTGCGCCAACACTTGATCCAAATGCGCTTCCAGGCCAAGCTTGCCTCCACCGCCGTTAATGGCAGCGATGCGATCGAGCCATACAGCTGTCGGGAACGTTTTGATGGTTTGCATTTTCGCTTTCAGATTGGCATCAGTAATCTTGGCAATCGATGTGTCGACACTAGCCGCATAATCAGGACTAACGTATTTTGTCGCCCCTTGATAAGGATTGTCCACATGGGATTCTGCATGTATTTTATCCGTAAATCCTGCACCTGGTAGAAAGCTGCTTGCGACGAGTGATAGCGCAAAAGCATACTTCATGCCTTTACGAAGCACTTGCTTGGTTTTCAATTGCTTCACCTATCTTTCCGTAGATTTTGTTGAATCTTCCTATGGCGGCACCTGATTGTTACATGATTATGTGTGAGTTACGCCATCTTTCTCCAAAAAAAGCGGCGTTCATAGCTGCCTAAGGTAAGCGCTTTCTATTTTTCCACGCGCTTACTTTCTCCCCTTTTTGTCACCTCCTATGTTAGATTATAATGAGCTGGAAAACTGCTGTAAATTGAATAAATTAAGGATTAAATTATTAATTAGGCACATGAATTGCCACAGTACCCGTTTTTGCTGTCTCCCCATTTCCAAGGGCCGAGTCCTTCATATGATGAACTATGCCTGCTGTGACAAGCTCTCCCGACCTTCGGGATCGACACCAAAAAAGCGGATTTAGAAAAAATAAGGGGATTTTCTTTAATTTCCGCCAGCTCAAATCGACAATGATAAAATCCAAACTCCGGTCTATGCCAAATCGTTAAATCTATCGACACCAAAAGGGCATTTTCAGGCTCTCATCGCCATGAAAATACCCTATTGATCGTAGTACAGCCTCACGGCCATTCATCATGCATGTACATGCAGTGAGCGCTCATACAATTGTACCAAGCTGCTAGTCCTTGCTAGGCTACACCTTTTCACGTTCCTTGCCTTTGTCGGATTCGCCCGCATTTTTGTTGGCCGCCTCCCGATCCAGCTGCATTTCCTCAATCGTCTTGACCTTAAGCCTTGCCGCTCCCTCATACGCACGAGTTGGGATCAGATCGCCCGCAGCTAAACGTTGACGCGCCTCGGCAATTGCCGCTCCGTATTGTGGAAGCCACTCTTCCTGCGCTACCAGCATTTCATCGACCATTTGCCAGATTTCCTTCGGATTACATACCGCACCCACCAGTGGGTCCATCATGAACGCCTGCCGCAACAGCTTGTCGTCCCCATGTACGGCAGCTTCAACCGCCAAACGCTGCACTGAAATGCTAACATTGCAGACAGCCGCAGGGCCGAGCGGCAGTTCACCCACATGAGGCATGGAAATGCCGTTACGATCCACATATCCGGGCGCCTCAATAATCGCATCATCCGGCAGATTGGAAATCACTCCGTTGTTGACGACATTAAAATGCCCCCGGTATACACGTCCTGTTTCCAGTCCTTCGATAATGTAGGAGCCATGCTCCTCACCACGATTCTCTGCCTTATACACCAATGGGTCTTCCTTCATCCAGTTTGGAAAATCTGTTTCAAACCAGTTGCGTCCTTCCGTACATACACGCAGATAGCCTCCCGTTTCTCCATTAATCCAGCTTCCCAGATCAATCCAGTCGAGAATTTCATCCGGACGCTTCCGGTACCAGGGAACATACTCACTTAAATGACCGTTCGATTCGGTGCTGTAATAGCCAAAGCGACGAAGCATGTCGATCCGTACCTTTTCGGTGCGGCTATATTCGGGATGCTTTTCAAAAGCCTCCAGCAGTCCAGCTGTCAGATCCTTGCCTTCATGTGACGCCTGAATGTACCACGTCTGGTGATTGATTCCGGCACACACAATGTCCACATCCTGCTTCTCCAAGCCATATACTTCAGCAATTTGGTGATGTCCATGCTGTACACCGTGACACAACCCAATCGTACGTACACCGCTGTACTTGTTGCAGGCCCAGGTAATCATCGCCATCGGGTTCGAGTAGTTCAGCAGCAGCACATCTGGTGCGCTTAGCTCGCGGATATCCTTGCAGATCTCCAGCATTTCCGCAATACCACGCTGCCCATACATAATACCTCCTGCACACAGCGTATCGCCCACGCATTGATCCACGCCATATTTCAGCGGAATGTCTACATCGGTCGCAAACCCTTCCAGCCCGCCAACCCGGATCGTACAAATCACATATTTGGCATCCTTCAAAGCCACTTTCCGGTCCGTAGAGGACTGTATTTGAATAGACAAACCGTTCTCCCGAATATCCCGCTGGCACAGCTCAGTGACCATATCCAGATTGTGCTGATTAATGTCCGTAAAAGCCACTTCAATCTCGTTAAATTCCGGCACCGTCAACAGATCTCGCAAAATTCCACGGGTAAAACCGATGCTCCCCGCTCCAATAAAAGCTACTTTAAATGACACGGCATTCAACCTCCAGCGTTAGATGTGTAGTATACCGTCATTGTAGCAATTTGCCAGAGGGGAGCGTTATCAAAATCATGACCAGATTCGCGTATAGGTGTCAAAAATTCTAACTTAACTTGCCACCTCATCCCTCTTCATCCTCCGCATAGTTCCACACATAGCGTTCCACGGCAGAGCGGTATTCGACAGGTGTCTTGCCTGTGTGCTTTTTGAAGAGCATATGGAAATATTGCCTGCTGCCCACGCCTACATAATCGGCAATTTCGTGAATGGGAATGTCCGTTTGCTGGAGCAGCATTCGGGCCTTGTCCATTCGCAGCATGGTCAAATAAGCGGTGAGTGTTTGTCCGGTATGTTTTTTGAAAATGCGATGCAAATACCCTGGATGCAGATTCACCGCCGCTGCCATATCCTTAACCAGAATATCCTGGTCATAGTTGAGATGAAGAAATTCGATACATCGTTTAATGTAGACATCCGTTTGCTGCGTGTCACTACGTTCCGTTTCCTCACGCAAACGCGCAATTCGCACGAGCAATTGCATAAACAGCAGTTCAGCCATTGCGCCTGGATGTTCTTTTCGTTGATCCAGCTCCAGCACGAGGCTTTTCAGCGTATAATACACCTCTTCCGGGTCAGACAGTACCAGATAAGGGAATGGACGCGACATGAAGGCTGTGACCTCGTGCTCTTCCCCTGCCAGTTGTCGGATAGACGGACCTACTCGCACCCCTTCCGTAAAACCGAACTCCACATTCAGCATCCGGCACGGCTGCTCTCCTTCTACGACCAGTCGGTGCGACACATCCGCGTCCAGCATAATAAACTCCCCTTTACGCAGCGTGATGCTTTCTCCCGCTTTCTCTCCTGTCTTTACATCCACCCGGCACAGGCCGGAGATCATGTACATAATTTCGGTAGAATGATGATCGTGATACGGCATGGTGTAATCGTGCCACTGCTTGTAGTAGTAAGCAAAAAAACGGGGAATATAATCCCCGTCACACAGCCGTGGCTCAAACAGACTTCCGTTCATCCCCGCACCTCCGCAAAATAGATCAGGCTAACACGGCAACGTATCTGCAACCGCCTATTTTCACAGTTTAACAGACGATGCTATGTAATTCTATTTCGCTCTAGCGGACTATCTGAAATCCGGTGGAATACGCCGAGCCGTTCCCGTCAGAATAGCCGCTTCAATTACGGCCTTCCTCACCTGGGTAACGACCTGTTCGTTGAAGATGCTTGGAATAATGTATTGCTCGTTTAACTCCCGTTCACTTACGACAGAAGCAATCGCGCGGGCGGCGGCCAATTTCATCGGCTCGTTGATGTGACGCGCCCGGCAATCGAGCGCTCCCCTGAAGATGCCCGGAAACACAAGCACATTGTTAATCTGGTTGGGATAGTCGCTGCGACCCGTGGCAAATACACGAACATGCGGGATAGCTTGCTCAGGCGCAATCTCCGGCTCTGGATTAGCCATGGCAAAAACAATACTGTCCACCGCCATCCCCTGTACATCTGAGGCATTCAGCAGATTGCCACGTGACACACCAATGAACACATCCGCATCCCGAATGACCTCCTTTAAGGTGCCTGACTCGGGCTCTACTTGCGGCTGATCCGCTAGCCATTGCCACATAGGATAGGGATAGGTGCCGCCTTGTACGATGGCTCCATCCCGATCTACCGGAACCAGTCGGCTCACCCCTGCGGCCAGCAGCATTTTGCATATCGACACGCCTGCAGCCCCTATTCCGTTCACAACGACCCGAACATTTTCGATCCGCTTCCCAACGACCTTCAATGCATTCAGCAGGCCTGCAATCACCACAACCGCCGTGCCGTGCTGGTCATCGTGAAAGACGGGAATATCCAATTCTTCTGCCAGGCGGGCTTCGATCTCGAAACAGCGTGGAGAACTGATATCCTCTAAATTAATTCCCCCGAAAATCGGGCTGATCGCCTTAATCGTACGAATGATTTCCTCCGTATCCTTCGTGTCCAGACAAATGGGGAATGCATCGACTCCGGCAAGCTGTTTGAATAGCATCGCCTTGCCCTCCATCACAGGTGCAGCCGCATGTGGGCCGATGTCACCAAGCCCCAGAACTGCAGTACCATCGGTTACAACCACGACGGTGTTTCGTTTGATGGTCAGGGAGTACGCTTTTTTCGGATTTTCATGAATGGACGTACAGACCCGGGCCACTCCCGGCGTATATACCCGTGACAGATCATCCCGATTTTTGATCGGCAAATTGGGTTGGACTGATATTTTACCCCCCAGGTGCGCGAGAAACGTGCGGTCAGAAACGTTAATGAGTTGAATGCCTGCTAACGACTTGAGTGATTCGATGAGCGCAGTCTCCGCTATTTCAGCAACGTGGACAGTGATGTCGCGAACAGAAGAATCCTGTCCGGGGCGAATAACATCAATGGAAGTAATGTCTCCTCCAGCACGGCTGATCGTTGATGCGACCTCACCGAAGTTTATTTTGGAATGAATGAGCTCCAATCGAAGAATCAGACTATTAAAGGCCACGGTACATCCGCTCCTATTCTATTCATAGCATGTGTGAGACACAAAAGGCAGACACGTGTATTGTTTGTGTCCAGGTTCCCCTGCCTTTACATGTTACCGCTTTCATAAAAGCGTTGGGAAGTTTTTGTCCATAATGTTACTTATGGTCATTTTGGTCACACAGCAGCTCATACCGATTAACGGGACGACCGACCCCGCCATAATGCACAACCAGGCGCACAATCCCCCTTTTCTCCAGATAATCCAGGTATCTTCTTGCCGTTACACGGGCAATCCCTACTCCCTCAGCGGTTTCTTCAGCAGACAGCTTGCCGCCATGCTGCTCCATGACCGCAAGCACCTGCTTCAGGGTGGCAGCATTCAAGCCCTTTGGCAGCTCATCGTAGGACATCGCCCATTCCTCGTATACTGAAGCAGAGACTACCGCTTTCTTAGCCGCTTCTCCATTTTGCATAATAATGAGGTCCAGCTCTTCCTGGGTTCCTACTTCTTCCGCCCATAATCCAGCCTGCTGCACCCGGTAACGCTCCAGCGTATGGTGGATACGCTCTACCTTAAAAGGTTTAATAATATAATCGAACGCTCCGTTTCGCATCATTTCACGAATCGTCTCCGTATCCTTTGCGGCGGTTACGACAACTACATCTACAGGCAATGCCATAGAACGGATGCGCTGCAAGGTCGCTATCCCGTCCAGCGACGGCATGAACACGTCAAGAAAAATCAGATCAGGCTTTAGCTCCTCAATCAGCTCCAATCCCCGAAGCCCGTTGGAGGCCAGACCTACGACCTGAAACCCGTCAACCTGTTCGATAAACAGTCGATTCACCTCTTGTACCATCGGATCATCCTCGACCAGCAGCACATGAAACAGTGATTTAATAGGTTTACTCATCGTCGCTCCCTCTCTCCCTCAACGGAAATAGAATCTCTATCGAAGTTCCCAAGCCAAGTGAAGACTCGCATGTCAGGCGGCCGTTCCCCTTGGTGACAATCCCGCTTAGTAAATGCAGCCCCATGCCGCGGCTTTCTCCCTTCTTGGTCGTAAATCCGCGTTCGAGCATTCGTTGCTTCGTTGTCTCCGACATTCCACAGCCATTATCCTCGACCAATATGGACATATATTCGTCATCCTGCTGGATGCTGACATAAATCTCCTTGGAGCCGACTTCTGTATCCGCCAGTGCATCAAAGGCATTCTCAATTAAATTTCCGAGTAACAGAACGAAATCATGGCGGTCAATCAGCCGGGGAAACTGATTCATTCTGCTGTCAGGATCAATCCTAATATCAATGCCGAGCTCTTTACCACGGCTAATTTTACCCAATAGCAGTCCTGCAACTCCGTCATCATCGAAATGCCGTTGAAGGAAGCGCGTGATCTCCTCCTGTTGCTCGGTCACCTCAAACAGATAGCTCAACGCCTCGTTCTGCTGCCCAAGCTGGAGCAAGCCGGCGACGGTATGCATTTTGTTCATATGCTCATGATTTTGTGCACGAAGCGCATGAACAAACTCTTTGACACCTGTGAGCTCCTCGGCCATTCTCGTCACCTCGGTCTTGTCCTGAAATATGGAGATTGCCCCCATCGTAACTCCCTGTTCGCGAATGGGAATTCGGTTACTCCAAATAATGGTTCCGCCAATTTTCAGCTCCTGGCTCAGAATTGCGACTCCCGAATCCAGCACTTCCGGCAACCGGGTATCCGGGAGGACCTCGCGGATCGGCAAGCCCGCTACATCACGGTGCACATCGAAGATTTGCTTGGCTCGTTCGTTAAAAATCGTAATGATGCAATTGCGGTCAATCGCAATAACCCCCTCATGCATCGCTTGAAAGGCTGCGCTTCGCTCACGAAACATTCTCGCAATCTCCTGCGGCTCCAGGTTGAACATCTGGAGCTTAATATGACGGGCCAGCAATGCGGAGCCAATCACACCAAACATCAGCGACAGCAACGAAGTGATGATGATGGATTGCTTCTCCTGACGGATAATCTCCGTCACGCTTGGCAGCAGGCCGCCCGCCACAACGACGCCCACCTGCTCCGAGGAAGCATTCATAATCGGCACAAAGGAACGCAAGCCGATGCCCGCTTCGCTGCGTACTTTGGAGACATACGTATGTTCAGCAAATGCGGCATCATCATCCCGAGCCTGAAACGTTCCGCCGATTCGCTCCGAAAGCGGATGAGACAACCGTTTGCGGTTCATATCGAGCACGACGATATAAGCCGCATCGTTTAATATCCGAATTTTGTCCGCCATTGGTGCAATCACGGCAGAAGCATTCGGGTCATCAATTCTTTCCACTACATCCGGCAGGTTCGCAACCGTCTGGGCTGTAATCGTAAGCCGCTGCTTGAGTTCTTCTTCCTTGAGCCGGGTGGCGCTACCAAACAGAAAAAGGCCGCCGATCAAAAGAGAAAAAAGAACGACTCCAAATGAAAGTATCATGATTTTCCAATATATGCGAAGTCTGTTCATCCTCTTCTCCTTCCCTTTAAAGCGTTTACCTTTGAATATCATTGTGGAATAATGGGTCTAAAATAGCAACAGATGGGAGGTTACTTTGTGAAAAGAGCTGCTGGATTTGGTGTTTTGCTCGTACTGGGTATCCTAACGGCTTATGTGATCGGTTTTCAAAGGAATTTTGGTGAAAAACTCCCTTATGATAATGAATTTTCGGGCCTTAAAGATCGGATTGTGATCAAATTTAGCCATGTCGTTGCCGAAAACTCTCCCAAAGGACTGGCAGCCGCTCATTTTGCACAACGGGTTAAAGAAAAATCCAACGATCGGATTGAGATTCAAGTGTTCCCCAATGGAATGCGCTATTCAGAAACCACGGAAGTGGCTGCACTTCAACGGGGAGAAATCCAGATGATAGCTCCTTCGTTTTCCAATTTGAATGCGATTGATCCAGCCTGGCTGGTGATGGATCTTCCGTTTGCCTTCGAGAATCAGGCTCAGGTCGATCAGGCACTGAACGGAGAATTGGGCAAGCGGTTATCGCAAACACTTGAGCCCTATGGCATGAAAGGCGTCGCCTTCTGGTCGAACGGCTTTCGACAGATCACTAACAACGCCCATCCCATTAGACAACCCGCAGACTTTACAGGCTTGAAATTCCGTATCCAGCCAAGCCAGGTGTTGGACCGTCAGTTTGAAGCGCTGGGAGCATCGACCATCAGCACTCCTTTTAATGAAATATATCACAGCCTGGAGACGGGCACGGCAGACGGACAGGAGAACACGATATCCAATATTCTTACCAAACGGTTTTACCAAGTGCAACGTTATATGACCATCAGCAACCACAGCTATCTGGGTTATGCCGTCGTATTTAACAAATCCTATTGGGATAGCCTCCCAAGTGACGCCAAGCGGGTGCTGCAGGAGGCACTTGAGGAAACGACGCGTTGGAACAAACGGGAAACAGCTGAAAATGCCAATCGGCTTAGCCAGCTGCAACAGACCGGAGACATTAAAATTATCCATCTGTCCGAGGGGGAGCGTAAGCTTTGGAGAGAACGTCTGCGCGTGCTCTATCCGGAGTTCACTCCTATCATCGGTATGGAGCTAATGGATATGATTCAAGGACCTTAAAGACCAAAAAGAACGTTATGACCGTATTCTTGTTTGCCAAGAACGTAGCTTTTACACTGGGGATACAAAAATAAAGCGTTTTCAAAAATTAAAAGAAAGCGAGAGCGTATCCCTATGAAACTGAGAATTAATTTTAAAAACTTGACGGTTCAGGTCGTTATCGCTATTGTGCTGGGTATTCTTTTAGGTCACTTTTTTCCTGCAACAGGCGAAAAACTCAAAGTGCTTGGAGACGCCTTTATCAAGCTCATTAAGATGGTCATCGCCCCCATTGTATTTTTTACGGTTGTACACGGGATTGCCAGCATGGGGGACATGAAAAAGGTCGGTCGTATCGGTGGAAAGGCTCTTCTCTATTTTGAAATCGTTACCACGATTGCGCTGGCGATTGGTCTGATCGTGGTCAATCTGGTAAGACCGGGGGCTGGCATTGATGTGAGCAAAGCAACCGGGGACGTATCTCAATATGCTCAAAAAGCAGCGGAAACAAGTCACGGGGTAGTTGATTTCATCGTGGGTATTATTCCTGAAAATGTAGTAAGCGCTATGGCAGGTGGAGAATTGCTGCCTATCCTGTTTTTTGCCATCCTCTTCGGACTGTCACTGACGGCCATGGGGGAGCAAGCCAAACCCGTCATTGTCCTGTTCGACAAACTGTCGCACGCCTTCTTTGGCATCGTCAATATGGTCATGAAATTGTCCCCAATCGCCGCATTTGGTGCCATGTCATACACCATTGGTAAATTCGGCATTGGGTCGTTAACCTCTCTGGGTAAGCTGATGGGTTCCGTTTACCTGACTATGGCCTTATTCGTTATCATTGTGCTCGGTCTGATTGCTCGCATGTACGGGTTCAGCATTTTCAAGTTTATCGCTTATATCAAAGAAGAAATTTTACTTGTACTCGGTACTTCATCCTCCGAGTCTGCCCTGCCACGTATGATGGACAAAATGGAGAAATACGGCTGTTCCAAATCGGTGGTTGGCCTGGTCATTCCAACGGGCTACTCGTTTAACCTGGATGGTACGGCGATTTATCTGTCCATGGCCGCCATATTTGTGGCTCAGGCCTCCGGCGTCGACATGACCATATGGCAGCAGTTGACACTGCTCGGTATTCTCATGCTGACCTCGAAGGGAGCCGCGGGCGTCACTGGTTCCGGTTTTATTACACTGGCAGCCACGTTGGCGGCATTCCCTTCGATCCCGCTGGCCGGGATGGCGCTGCTGCTTGGCGTTGACCGCTTTATGTCAGAAGCACGCGCCATCACCAATCTGATCGGTAACGGGGTCGCTACTGTCATCGTCGCCAAATCGGAAAAGGAATTTCATCCCGACAGACAGACGGAGATGGCTTCAGCATCGGCTGAGCTTGAAACTAGCCCTTTACACAGCCCGATTACTAAATCCGTATAATAATGCATGCTTTATGTAGAGCCGGTTTACGGCTCTTTTTTGCGTTTCAATGGACAAGGTTCCATTTACGCATTTTCTTTATTAAATGTACAGTCAGATATCCTATTGCTAATAATCCTGTGCTTATAAACCAACTAATAATTTCGAAATTAATAGTTCCCCCTAAGAAAAATGAATGTATACAAAAAGAATATATATGGTGATTTACACATTGGGCTCCCGTTTTGCAAACTCTTGTAACATACCTCTTATTTGTTCTACTAATAAAGCAGGCGCTTTCTTTGGTGAGCCCGTGTCAAACGGAGGCTGAGGATCGTATTCCAAAATCAATTGGACTCCTTTACTCATATCTTCTCCCAATTCCCATGCTATTAGTTGGAGGGCCATATCAATACCAGAGGAGACACCGGCTGCTGTAACGATTTTGCCCTGACGAACTACTCTCTCATCTGTTGGAATGGTTCCAAGAGATTGGAGCAGGTCTAAGGATCCCCAATGACTGGTGGCTACGGTTCCATTTAACAAGCCTGCAGCGCTCAAAATCAGAGAGCCGTTACAAACCGACGTGGTCCATTTCGTAGTTTCATGTATTTGGCGAATCCAATTTAACGTTTCTTTGTCATTCATTGGAGTTTTATAATTTGGCGGGCTGCAACCTGGAACAACAAGAATATCAGCTGAAGTAACTTCAGAAAAACTGTAATCGGCATGCAAATAACCCATATTTGAGTCCAGTTTGATTAACCCATTTTTCTTAGCGACAAACTTCACTTCACATTTCAGTGTAGCAGCAAATACATCGTATGGACCAATTGCATCTAATGCAGTGATTCCATCGAAAAGCATGATTGCGATTTTCATGATGATCTCTCCTTTGAAGTGGGATTCTATTCTTACACACCAATACTAACATACCCATACGGGGTATAGGTATATCAAATGTTGTGAAAACACTGCTCGGCTTTCTGGTCATGGACGATATCGCCCACAACCAGAACAATGACCTTTTGAAGTAATAATACGCCTTATCAGTGTATAACCCTCTGCCCTCGACCGAGGTACCTTAATTTCAAACACTCTTGTCACAAATATGGATTGACAAATGCCCATGCAAACCTTTAATAGTACGTACCTGTAAAAGAGGCTTACTTAAAAAGGGCTACCCCCAGAGTAGCCCTTTTTATCATCATAAAGCTTCAACATCACGCCTGCAAATCTGTTTATCCAGCTTTCTCAACTGCCCATAAAATAAATCACTGTAAAAGCCTCTATGAGCCAGCAGTTCATCATGCGAGCCTTGCTCCTCCAGACGACCATCCTTCAAGACCAGAATCCGATCAGCCTGACGAATGGTATTCAACCGATGCGCGATGACAAAGCTTGTTCGCCCCTGCATAAGCCGTTCCAGTCCTTCTTGTATCTTCATCTCGGTAATCGTGTCAATGCTGCTGGTTGCCTCGTCGAGTACGAGGATCGAAGGGTTGGCCAAAATAGCGCGAGCGATAGCCAGCAACTGCTTTTGCCCTTGACTAATGCCGCTGCCATTAGCCTCCAGCACCTTCTCGTATCCGTCCTTCATCCGCATGATAAAGGAGTGGGCGTTCGCCAGCTTCGATGCTTCCTCTATCTCTTCATCGGTGGCATCCAGTCTGCCGAAGCGGATATTTTCGCGGATTGTTCCTTGGAACAGAAAGGAATCCTGTAGCACAAACGCCATGCGGGAGCGCAAGCTTTCACGCTGTATGGTGGTAATGTCTCGTCCATCTAACGTGATCATTCCCTCGTCGGGACTGTAAAAACGGGATATCAACTGGATCAGCGTTGTTTTTCCAGCCCCGGTCGGACCAACCAGTGCGATCATCTCACCCGGCTTGGCTTCAAAAGAGATGCCTTTCAGCGTAGCACTCTCCTCATCATAGCCGAAGGAAACATCGGTAAACCGCACAGCCCCCTCGACATGCTTCAGCTCTACCGCGCCGTGCTCGTCCTTGGACTCTTCATCCTCATCCAATATTTCGAATACACGCTCAGCTCCGGCAATAGCGGACAGCAGTGTGTTCCACTGGTTAGCCAGATCGTTCAGCGGTCTGGTGAACTGGCGGGCATACTCTACGAATACGATAATCGTACCTATGGTAATCGAGCCGTGAATCGCCAAAATTCCGCCGATCCCCGCTACCATGGCAAAGCTGAGATTATTCAGCCCGTTCATCAGCTTTGGAATAAAACCGGAAATCGTTTGTGCCCAGAAGCCCGACAGACGGATACGGTCATTACGTTCGCCAAAGCCTCGAATAACCCTCTTTTCCTGCGAAAATGCTTTGATAATCTGCTGCCCGGATAACGTTTCCTCGATGTATCCGTTCAGTTCGCCCAAGTTCTTCTGCCGTTCCTTGTATAATGGACCCGTGCGGCGCGTAATCCAGCGCATCCCGACTGCCATCAGCGGCACCACGATAAAGGTCAGCAGTGTCATCAGCGGGCTTAACCACAGCATGACTGCGAGTGTACCCACCAGCGTCAATATGCTCGAAAAAATCTGAATGGCCGAGCTATTCAGTGTAGAGCTGACATTTTCGATATCATTCGTCAGTCGACTCATGATCTCTCCCTGCTGACGTTTGCCGTAGAAAGGAATTGGTAGCCGATGCAAATGTGAAAACAGGTCGAAACGCATCCGGTACACGGTCTCTTGGGCGATTTCGATCATCCAGATATTTTGCAGCCAGGAGGTCAGCGAATTAAGCAAGTACACAGCCCCCAGCCCAATGAGAAAATAAATCCACGTGCGTCCGCCCGGACCTTCCAGAAAATCGTCCACTGCAACGCCGACCAAATACGGACCCAGCAGAGCCAGTCCTGAACTGAGCAGTACCATGAACAGCACCAGCATCAGCTTGGCCTTGCGGCGGGCCAAATACTCCCATATCCTACCCAGCGTGCCGGACCAGTTCTTGGCCTTGGCCTTGCGGCGTCCCTCTGCTCCTGCCGGGTTCCTCAGCACACCGGACGGCGGTGTAGGCTGACGGAACGGATCAATGAGTTCCTTGAACATGCGACTCCTCCTCACCGTGTTGTGATTCATAGATGCGTCGATACAGCTCCGAACTGTCCATTAAATGCTCATGACTTCCACTCGCGATCAGACGGCCTTCATCCAGCAGTAAAATCTGATTTGCCGATGCGGTCGAGCTGATCTTCTGCGTAATGAGAAATGTCGTGCAGGACAAGCCTTCCAGCGCCTCCAACAAAGCCGCCTCTGTCCGCACATCCAGCGCACTGGTGCTGTCGTCCAAAATAAGCACCGCCGGATGGCGCACCAGCGCGCGGGCAATAGATACCCGTTGCTTCTGTCCACCGGACAGATTCACACCGCGCTGTCCCAGCATGGTGTCATAGCCTTGCGGCAAGCGCTCAATCATATCGTGAATTTGCGCCATACGAGCTGCTTCCTGAATCTGCTCCAGACTGGCATCCTCCAGCCCCCAAGCGATATTTTCCCGAATTGAGCCAGTGAAAAGAAGCACCTCCTGTGGCACGTAGCCAATGGCCTCACGCAGTATGGAAGCGTCCAGTTCCCGCGCGTCCTTGCCGTCAAAGCGCACACGGCCCTCATCTTCTTCATACAAACGCGTAATGAGCTGCACAAGTGAGGATTTACCCGACCCAGTGGCCCCCATAATAGCGATGCGCTCACCCGGTCGAGCCATAAAGGAAATATCCTTTAGCACCGCGAGATCGCTGCCCGGATAATGAAAGCTCACCCGATCCAGTTCCACCTGCCCCTCTATTCGCGTGTTATGTGTTGGAATAGGCTCCCGTTCCCCATAGTCTTCATGATGTGTCTCCAGTACCTCACGAATCCTCGCCGTGGAAGCGGTCGCCCGGGAAAACACGACAACAATCCCCGACAAGGCAGACAAGGCTCCAATCGTCCGCAGTGAATAATTGACGACAGCGACCACCTGTCCCACACTGGCATCTCCTGTTGCAATTTGCCCCCGTCCGAACCAAAGCACGGCGATAATTCCCGCATTCATCGTAAACAAAATGAACGGCATCGTCGTTTCTGTCCAGCGCAAAGCGGAAACCGTCCCTTTCATCAATTCGCCCCCATAATGGGCAAAACGCTCGATTTCATGCCGCATCCGCACAAAAACCCGAATGAGCCGCATACCTGTCAGATTCTCCTGAATCACCCCGTTAACGTCATCCAAACGACGCTGGACGCCTTTAAACAAAGTGACGGTTCGCCGCATCATCACCAAAACAAACACGAACAGCACCGGGGCCATAACCGCCAGCAACAGTCCAAGTCTGAAATGCACAACCAGCGCCATCACGATGCTGCCAATCACCACCAGCGGCACCCGTGTCATAAACCGCAAGCTCATAAACACCGTATCCTGCACCTGTGTCACGTCCCCCGTCAAACGCGTAATCAGCGATGAGGTAGCAAGACGTTTAAACACCGGATAGGAAAAGGATTGCACCTTATGATACAGCCTTTCCCGCAAATCATACCCAAAGCCCTGACTGGCATGAGAGGCAAAAAAGGAACTGGAAATTCCCGCTATAAAAGCAATAACGGCGCTTCCTACCAGAACACCGCCCCATAACCAGACGACGGGCAAATCCTGCTGCCGGATGCCCTCATCAATAATTTTGGAGATCAGATACGGTTGCGACAATTCCACCGTCAGCTCCAGCAGCATCATCACGAGGGCCGCGATGGCCGGAACCCGGTATTTTTTCAGAAAAGAGAACATCATCCCCACAAGCATTCCTCCAATTGCTCGACAGCCGTCCTTCCAGATCAGCGTGTGATCGTCATATGAATCGAACCTGCCATATTACAATATATACACACTTTATACAGCACTATATTTTATTATACCCTTCTGAACGCCCTCCTTCTAACTAATAAATTAAAGATTTCTGCTGACACATTTAAAAATATGCATTAAAAAGAGAGCACGTAAATACGGCTCTCCTTCTGAAAAAAATTCAAATTTACTCGACCCTTACATTTTGGTAAAAAGCCTGCCCTCCAAATACATTCACGCCAAAATGCCCTTCTGCAAACGTACCGTCCTCCAGGTCGATCACCTGTAAATTCAGGTAATAGCCATTCGATCGGTCAGCATTGGCGCGAAAGAGCATGGAACCAGCACTTCCATTTCCATACAGATGCCTCCCTATGCGGCTTTGTAATACATTTGAGATATTAATAGCGTCGCTGCACTTCTTGTCCTATCCTGAAATTCCTTTTTTTCGAGGCTAACACAGAATAGCTCTTATTCTTCAATTTCAACGATGACGTTAACGACAGATGCATCGTGGTCTTTAATGCGAAGTGGTGCTGTGAAGGCAGAAATGAGCTTTTTGCCAACCAATGGCGCTGGATTAATGTCTTCATAAATGAGCATTGTCGGCTCTTCATACTTTTCATGGTCTAAAAAGGCATGGTGGACAAAATAGCCGTTTCCTTTTGCTTCTGTCAAATTTTCAATGCTCAAGGTATCTATGGCCACCGCTTTGCAGTTTGGCAACTTCGTTCGGATGTATTCGGCGGCTTCCGGAGAGACAGCCGGGAAATTATTGGCGTATTTCTCGAAATCCGTATCCCGGTGTTTCCAATGGCTCGTGTTGAAGATTAGAATATCCGCCTCATTCAGTTCTTCATATTCCTCTAGCTTTTCGAAGGTGATAAAGCCGTTCGGGCCAAGCGGGCAATCGATTAATAGCGGCTTTCTGTAGATGAAGTCTTCAATCGGAACAGCATCTATTCCCTTACCGTTATTCTTATGATGCCACGGGGCATCGACATGGGTACCGGCATGAAGATACATGCTTAACACGCTTCCGTTCCAGTCATCCCCTTTGTCCAAACGCTCTCTAGGCTCTAATTTCACTTCCGGCAATCCTGGATAAACAGGCATTCCTTCATAAATTGGGTAACCAATTTCGACGTATTTTGACATACTAACACGCTCCTGTAGAATATAAGATTCCATACTTAATGCTGTAACATTTAGTTTTTGCCAATTGAAAAGGTCCTCTCTGAGTAAAACTACAAACATAGTTTTAAAAACATCCTTAATTTAAATGTGACATATATTCAAATGCTGTTGTTCCATATACGTTTTTAAATTGTTTATTTAAATGAGTTAAATCAAGTTCTTACATATATCGTCAAGTTTAAGTACATTTTCTAAGTTAGTATGATGAATTATATCTTTTGCTTTCCTGATTAGAGCGTTATCTCTCTTATAGTCTGAAGAAAGATTAGTTTGCATAAGGCTTTCCGTTAGGGATAAGAATAAATCACAGCACAAAGCCTCATCTTTTTCGTTTAATATTGCATTAAAAAGACTTAATATTCTTTGTTTAAGTCTATAATCATACACGATAGGGGTTGAAAAACGTACGATATCCTTTTTCTCAATAACATCTAAAAGCAATTGTGGCTCAATATATAGCATAATATAATTAAGCCCTGCCTTATCATGTGCCCTCCCGTCATGTATCTGACCTGGATTAAAAAGCATAACACCATTTTGATATGATAATTGTAAACTGCCATCCAAGTTATACTGTTGAATACCACGCAATGTTACGCCTATTGCATACTCCTGGTGAGAGTGCTTTTTATACGTAAAATCAGTAATACATGCTGACAACGCAGTAATACCTGCCGATTTTTTATAGATAAATTTGTCCATTTAATTCTCCTCTTTATTAGCTTACCTACATCCATATCATTACTGCGGCATAAACTAAAAATAATGCCATGATTACATTAACAGTCTTTTGATGCCTTTGTAAAAACTCCTTGAAGATTGTACCGAAAAGAACCCACGTAGCAAATGCTAAAAATCCAACAAGAGTTATAACCATAACACTTATGGTTACTGCAGGTATTGTATTATAGTAGGGCATAATAAAGGTAGGAATTATAGTCAATGTAAATATTATCACCTTTGGATTTAAAAACTGCATAAGGAAGCCTGACATAAAGGTAGCAGTTTGGTTTACAGTTGGTTTTGATATATCCATTTTGTAAATTTGATAAGCGAGATAGAACATATAAAAGCTTCCGATTATCTGCATAACAACTAAAATTCTTGGTATAATCGTTATAAGCGTAGTGTTCAACACAGCAGAAAAAACAAGTAATAAACCAAAAGCAATAGTTGCTCCATACGTATATTTCATTGCCTTGTTTGTCCCAAAATTATGCACTGTGGATAATATTACGATATTAGTAGGTCCTGGTGTAAAAGTAACAATAAAACAGTATAACAAAAAAGATGCAATATTCATGAGAAAAGCTCCCTTCAAGGTATTCTTATGAATATTACATCTTAAGATTAAATGGTATGTAGTATATTATTGCATGGATTATAATAAAGCTTCTGTAAAGTATCTCCTTTACCTCACTAATTGTTTAATTTCATTAGATATCTATCTAAGCGGCTATGAACACAAGTTCTTGTCCTTTACTTTATGTCAAACACCTTGGCCATTTCATTGGAAGATGTCATTATTGATGAGCCAAGGAAGAAATGATATGTGCAATAGTTTGCGGGCTTTCCCCACTATTTGACTCAAGCCATTGATTAATGACTCCAATGGAACCATGAACCATGTAAGTGAAAGAATAGTCCATTGAAAATGGCTCCTTCCTGTTTTGTTTGTCTCCATTTCTTTGCAGATAATCTTCAAGCAAGACTTGTGATAGAAAGTTGTTTTTTCCTCTCTCCGAAATTAAGATTTTATAAATCGTTTTCCTATCTTGAATTATGCTCAATAGGTTGATCAAGGATTCTTCAGTTGTGCAGGGACTTTCTCCTTTTTGTAACGTTTCCATTATTTCTTGATTAAATTCATTCTGCATGACCTCAAATAATTCATAAGGGTCTTTATAGTGCAGATAAAAGGTGCCACGGTTAATATCTGCTTGTTTACATATTTCAGTTACCGTTATTTGAGGCATTTTTTTCGTTTCTAAAAGAGTAAGAAAACTCAATTTAATGGTGTCTGTCGTATAATTACAGGAAATACTGAAACGTCTTAAAGAGCACGAAGTGGGAAATCCATCAACTGTTAGTTAAACAAAAATTCTTGCATTCTTGCATTTCCGGGATCAGTTTTGCTGTTTGTAAAAGGTCAACATGTTCGTTCTAAGTGCTTGAGACTTTCTCTTCCTCAATAACGAATGAGTCCAACGATATCAGTTATTGTCCTCAGCTCGGAACAATATAACTGATATCGTTAAAAATAAAGCCGTCATTATGGCGACTTCATAAGCGTTTATGTTCTTGCCTTTGACCCCCATCGTGAACGATTCAATGCTACGTTTCAATTGAGCATATGGATTAGAGACTTTCTCAGAGAATTCTACAATTGTTGCTGTACGCATAATATCTCATTTAGTAAATTTGGGATATGGATAGGTTACTCCCTCTTGAAGGGAGTTCATGTCTGCTTCCTGAGCGATATCCTAGAGTTATTTTATTTATTAATGAGAACAGATAACTCCCCTTCGAAAACTTTCACATCTTTATTGTTATATGTTGACAACAAAACTGTAACTATTCCTGTTCCATTATTCTTCTCATTTACTGCAATAACCTCGACTACTGTATACAATTCGTCACCTGGATAAACTGGCTTTAAGAATTTAAGATTATTCATAGCTGTTCCAGCGATTACATCATCACCATAACTCCCAGTTTCAACCCACAATTTGAATGAAACAGCAATTGTTTGTATTCCTGAAGCAATTATTCCATTGAATCTACCTTGTTTTGCTTTCTCCTCATCCAAGTGCATATATTGTGGGTCAAACTCTGCCGCAAATTTAGTGATATTTTCTTTAGTTATTTTTATGGACTTCGTTTTAAAAATTTGGCCAACGTAAAATTCATTGAATTTCATTATTTTCACCTCATCGTTAATTTGCATTTTTTAATATTAAATCAAGGTTGTAAGGCTAATCAAGTTATGACTCTTTTGGTATGTGCCTGTCTGTACTCTTCAACTTTATTGAAGTGTGAGTATGCCTATTTTTAATTTCATGAAAATGACAGTTAATTAATATTAGACAATCACCTAATCGGATATGGATACAAGTATCAAAATTCAGAATGATCAGTTAAGCCCTAATCAACTAAAGGGAGTTTTGTTGAACAAGGAATTAACGTTGTAACACAGAAGGTTTAAAGTAAAAAAACAGAATGTATAGAGAAGGTTTTCTATTGGAATAATTAGTTATTTTATTTTTATTTGCTATTACACTACATAATCTAGAAGAAGCATTATGGTTGCCAGCATGGTCGAATCAAGCTTCAAAATTCCAGAAGCCTGTGGGGAAAAGCGAATTTTATTTGGCAGTAATTTTATTACTTCGTTGGCTTACCTTTCAACTTTTTATTATTTAAAGAGGTGAAATATGTAATTAGAAGGCTTTGTTAGAAACTATAAAGTCGGTTTGTCAATTTTTTTTATTATAATAATAGATACTTCTAAATATAATAAGGAACTCCGTTAGAAGTTCCTTATTATTTTAGAAAATTAACATGGAAAACGGAGTAGGCGGAATGGTGCTGTACAAGCGGAGCGGTCGCCTTTGCCCCCGGATTTCAAACATTGTGCGTTCATTCAGGAAATCCGGGGGCAACAGCGATGGGAAGCACCATCCGCCTGCGTAGTGGCGCCTCATGTACATTTCCAGTTCAACTTATATATTAATACAGGGAAAGCCTAGTCTATTCTTTTATAAATCCTTTGTTGATTCCGCCGACTCTGCCTCTATTTCCTTCGCATTTGTCTCCGAGGTCTCTGCCTCATCCACCTCATCGCTACTCTCTTCCTGAATTACGGCTCTTGGGGTGTAGAGCTTGGGAATCGGCACATTCGCCCAATCCATATCGGATGCGAAGTAAAAGCTTGTATAGGATGGCTGGTTATAGCCCGTATTTTGGCGGGCCACATCCGCCCGATATTGCGGATCATGCATCAGTGTGTACAATTTATGCGTCGTAGGCTCAGTGCTCAAATAGATACGGATCGCCGAGCTATCCGCTGTGCGGACGAGCATTTCTTCCCGCCAATCTCCGAAAATATCGGCTACCAGTGATGGCGTTCCTTTTGTATAGTTGTTCGTCTTCGTTCCTGTTGCGGTCAGCAATGTACCCCGTTTCCAGTCCTCAATGGTTGGAGTTACGTCAATTGCCCCGTTTACGATTTGAGTGGTCATGTCCGCCGCCCATTTGATACTCATATTAGTGCCAGGCATCTTGGTATCAAGCTGCTTGCCGGCAGCGGTCCATAAGCCCATAGCCCAGGTTTCCAGCCCTCGCTGTTCAGGGTCTATGTCCCCGATCATCCCCCGGCCTGTATCCTTGCCGGAATATCCACCGTAGATGACTTTACCCGTTTTGGCATCCCGCAGCGAATAGCCATAAGGAGCATAGGTGCCGCCCTCATGCACCATAAAGATTTCTTTCCCTGGCCGATCAGGGTCAATATCCGTCACATGCAGCGCATCGCCGTGACCCAAACGGGCTGTTTCGCCGGGAATCGCACTTTCCGATGGCATGACATCGAACGAGCTGTACAGCAGGCTACCGTCATGGTCGATGGTGGCAGAGCCGTATACGATTTCGTCCTTGCCGTCACCATCCACATCCGCCACGCTCAGCGAATGGGCTCCCTGTGTGGTCAAGGTTCCGAATTTCGGGTCCGTTCCATCACGCCCGTGCGGGCTATCGTTAAATGGATTCGTCATTGGCGCCCAGCCGCTGTCCACCATCCAGTTCTTTTGGAGATGGCGACCGTCCCATGTGTAGGTGACCAGCGTGGAACGCGTATAGTACCCGCGTGCAAATACAGCGTACGGTTTGCGTCCGTCCAAGTAAGCCACGCCTGCCAGGAAACGATCCACCCGGTTGGCGGGTTCAATCCGGGCCATGGCGTAATCGCCCCACATGAGGCCATCGTCATGACGCTCCGGCTCATAGCGGACAGTGTCCAGCTCTGCTCCCGTTTTTCCTTTGAAAATGGTTAAATATTCCGGTCCATCCACAATGAAGCCTTCGAACTCTCTCAGTTTGTTTTTGTCGCTCCGCGCAGGCGCGTATACATCCATAAAATAGTCGGTCAAACTTTCCGCATCTTTACGGGATAACGGATAGCTATACTTTGGAGCGATACCAAAGCATTCCTCCAGCGTAGCAGGCCATTTCCCTTTGACCACTTCTTCATGCTTCGTCCAGTTCATGAACATGTTCACCACATGCTCGTAATAATCCGTGCGGCTTAAACGGTAATCGTCCTTATGCGTAATCCCTGCTTTGCGATCCTCACGGGGCAGGGTAATATATGTTTCTTTTTTTGGCTTGCCCTTCTTGTCAAAAGTAATCGTTTTGGTACCCGGAGCCGTTTTGAACATCAGCTCGGCTTTGCCGTCGCCATCAAAATCGTACACCATCATCTGTGTATAATGTGCACCTGACCGAATATTCACACCCAGGTCGATCCGATATAACAGCTTGCCCTCAACCGTATATGCATCGACATACGTATTTCCGGTATAGCCCTTCTGAGAAACGTCCTTGGAGTTCGACGGGTCCCATTTTACAAAAAATTCATATTGTCCGTCTCCGTCCACATCCCCCACACTCATATCATTTGCAGAGTAGGCATAGGACTCACCTGCGGGTGTTACTCCATCGGCGGGCTTTTGAAGAGGCAGCTCGTAGTAACCTTGCTGCCACGGCGTCACTTTGGCGCTGCGATCCTTTTCCCGTCCATTAACGACTGAAGCCACCCTGTAGACTGCATTTCCGCTTCCTTCTTTATCCACATAGTTGGTGCTGTCGGTCACCGTCGCGATCTTTTTACCGTCACGGTATACATTAAAATTCGCGCCTGTCAGCCCCGTTGGGCCGTAACCATTCACTTCCTGCGCCAGCAGCCGCCAGCTTAGAAATACACCCTCCGGCGTCACCGCAGCCACCAGTCCCCGATCCAGCTTTTCCAGTTGGATGCTGCCACTTCGGTTCTGTTCGACGGCAACAGCCGATGCTGCCTGAAGCTCCGGTTCAGATGGAGCTTCTGCCGCCATCCCCACAGTTGTACCCGTCATCGCCAGCATCGTTGCCAACGCGGCGGTCAAGGTTCCCTTTCGCCATGCGCCTTTCCTTTGAGCCATCCAAGTCGTCCTCCTCAATTGTGTTGTGATGACAAGCAAATACCCAAAATGATTGCGCTTACATAATTTAAATTCCTTATTATTATAGTTTTGCCGTTCTTCCAAAAGCGTTTAAATATCCGGGGATTTCTCTTCACAAATCCGTGTTGTTTGCCGTTTCACATAAAACAGCCCCCACCAAGCCTATACGAACACGGCAAGATGAGGGCTGAAAAGTATTTACAGAGTTATAGTTTAGTGATATCCGATAATTTGGGCGACAACTACGAATACTGCACCCAGTACGAACCAGACAGCCAGTAGCGGCCAAAAGAAGCGAACCCATTTCTGATACGGAATGCCCGATACAGCCAAGCTTCCCATTAAGGCTGAGGAAGTAGGCAAAATCATGTTCGAAAATCCGTCTCCCAATTGGAAGGCAAGCACCGTCGTCTGCCGTGTAATGCCGAGCAGATCGGACAGCGGCACCATAATCGGCATCGTCGTTGCGGCCATTCCCGAACCGGAGGTGATGAATACGTTCATAATGTTTTGGAACACATACATGCCCAGCACTTGTACCGATTCAGGCAAATGTCCCACCATGATAGCAAGGCTGTTAACGATGGAATCAATCACATTGCCGTGATCCAGTACAACCACGATGGAACGTGCAAAACCGATAATCAGCGCACCATAGGTGATATCCTTGGCCCCTTTGGCAAACTCTGTCGCAATGCGACTTGGCCCGTAGCCTGCGCAAAAGCCGGAAATGACTCCCATCGAAAGAAACAGGGCAGCCAGTTCTTCCATCCACCAATCCTTTTTGGACACTCCCCAGATCAACATCGCGAAGCTTACTACAACGGTCAAAATGATCAGGATATGCTTAAGCTGTATGGAAGGCAGATTGGATAGATCCACTGGCTTGTCTTCAGCGCTCTTTTCCAATTCGTAAACAAGGCTGATTTCCGGGCTTTTCTTCACTTTACTGGCATAACGCATAATATATAAGCTCGTAATGACGATCAGGATGACCAACAGGATGGCACGAAGCCACAGCCCTGAAAAAATAGGAATTTGCGCAATCGCCTGTGCCAAGCCGACATTAAACGGATTCAGCAGCCCGGCAGTAAATCCACAGGAAGCCCCCAGTGAAATCATGGCCGTACCCGTCATCGCATCAAATTTCAACGCCCGGGCGATAGCAATACCAATCGGCACGAATACCATAACCTCGGTGGACATGCCCATCGTAAAACCGCCCACGGAAAACAGGGTAATAAATACCGGAATCACCCATATACCTTTGTTGGAAAAAGATCTTGCGACTCTTCCCGTGACCGCCTCAATCGTTCCCGAGGACGTAATAATCTGAAAAACACCGCCGATGATCAGAATGAAAAAGACCACATCGGCAGAATCGACCAGACCGGATACGATGGATTTTGGAATATCCCACAGCGTAACCGGATTCGGATCGACATGAGCGTACGAACCGGGAACGAGAAGCGTTTTGCCGGTTGTTTCATTTTTAACCCGTTCAAACTCTCCGGCGGGGACGACATAGGTCAATATCCCGGCCACTAAGGTCAGAAAAATAAGAATGACAAAGGTATGCGGCATTTTCAGCCATTTTTTCGGGCCGCTCGGTACGGCCGTGTTGCTACTCATTCGGATGCTCCCCCGTTTCTCTGCGCTTGCCACTGTTCAAATTCAGTCCGTACCTCTCTCAAAGCCACCGGATCGGTCACGAGATCATAAGCCGTTAATGCCAGCGCTTTGGCGGCATAATTCATTTCAATCATGCCTTCCTCCGCTCCCGCAAGCTGGGCAAATTCCGGCGTATGCGTGGATGCGTCACCCAATCGGATGTAAGGATGAATCGCTGCGGTAATCTGACTGACATTGCCGATATCCGACGAACCGATCCCCCCTTGCGCAGGCGGCTCGTGTACCTCCAGACCGAGCTGCTCCAGATTGTTCTGGAACAAAGCGGCCAGCTTCTTGTTCGTATTGCGCTCCGCATAAATAAGTCCCTCGGCAATGTCCACGGTGGCGCCCATGCCTTCTGCCGCCGCACGAACAGCGCGATACACCTTGCTCCGCACTTCTGCCAGGCCGACAACGGTTTGCGCCCGCAAAATAAATACGGCCTCGCACAGCTCCGGCACAACATTCGGGGCATCTCCGCCCTTTGTAATAATGCCGTGGATACGCACGTCGCTGGTGACGAACTGGCGAACTGAATTAATCGCCACAAAGGCATTAATCATGGCATCCAGTGCGCTGATGCCCTTCTCTGGGGAGGAAGCGGCATGGGCCTGCTTGCCATGAAACGTAAACGTGGCATCCACGCAAGCCAATCCACCGCGCAAAACCATCGTTTTGCTCTGCGGATGCACCATCATTACGGCGTCAATGCCGTCGAACACGCCATGCTCGCACATGATGATTTTGCCGCCGCCTTCCTCCTCGGCTGGTGTGCCTAACACCACGATGCGTCCGGGAAGATCCGGCATCGCTTCCTTCAGAGCTATAGCGGCCCCCACTGATGCGGTACAAATCAGGTTGTGTCCGCAGGCATGTCCGATGGCTGGAAGTGCATCATATTCAGCCAGCAGAGCGATTGTGGGTCCGCCGGATTTCCCTTCCCATACCGCACGGAAGGAGGTTTCCAGTCCGGCAATGCCTTTTTCCACAGCAAAACCAGCCTGTTCCAGTGTATTGGTGAGCCAGCCCTGTGCCTGATATTCATGAAAGCTTAGCTCAGGATGTTTATGTATCGTTCGGGCAAGCTCCCGTAATTCGTGATCCTTCGCATCTACAGCCTTCATAATCTCTTCATGGAATGGCGTTTTGCCATTATGTCCGTTCGTTGTTGAGTTCATCAATGGAATGCCGCCTTTCATTCGTCATAACGAATAAATATACAATCAATATTCAACATTGTATAAGCGAATGCCAGTGAAGTAAATTTAATATTTTTTGGGTTTATCCTTAAAATTATTTTATATATGACATGACATCTCTTGAAATACGCCATTTTTAACCAAAAATTACGTATATTAGCTGCCTTCATCACGTCAAGACTGGAGCATCCATTCTATAAATCTCTCCACTGCCATAAGGTGGCTAGATTTATTTTTATACAACATCCATGTTCGACGCAGGACAGGCTCCCCGTTCTTACGAACTAAGTTAAATGCATATAATTCATCCTTTGGAGAGACAAATATTTCGGGTACGATGGAATATCCCAGTCCGTGTCGGACCATTTCCTTGCAGGTTTCGTAGCTGTCCACCTCCATGGAAACCCGTGGCGGCCTGCCCAACATTTCACTCCACCACGCCTGCACCGATTCGTTAAACGAGGAATACATGTGGCCGGAAAGCTGCGGTTTGCCCGGGTCCTTATAACGAATCAGCGGAAGCTCCGGCAATTGCTCAAGCTCTACAGCTTCTTTGGAGATCACGCAAATATGCTCCTCATGAAGAAGATGCTTTCCCTCAGACCAAGGGTAATCATTGCGAATGACACCCAGATGAATTTCATCTCCGCGAAGCATTTCATAAATTTCTGCGCTGAGTCCGCAGGTAACGGAAAATTGCACATCAGGATAAATATCCTTGAAGCTCTTTAAGATCGGCGGAAGCCGATAATGCCCGTAGTAGCTTGAAATCCCTAACCGGAGTGTCCCTTTTACCTCGCCTCTCAGGTGAATAACGGCTTCTTTTAATTCGGTCAATTCTCTCAAATTTCGTTTGGCATACTCAGCCAATCTTTCCCCTTCCATGGTCAGCTTCGTTCCTCTGTTCCCGCGTACGATAATCGGCACCCCGAACTCCTTTTCCAATTGGTTCAGACGGTAGGTCAAGGCGGGTTGTGTAATATACAAACGCTCGGCGGCACGTTTCAGACTATGTTCTTCTGCAATGTAGCACAACATCAGGCAATCCTTTTCATCCATCATCGTCACTCCTTTCGTTATATTGTTCCCTTGTTCATCCGTTCCCAAATTCTCCGCAGGAAAAAAGCCCACAGACGTATCGGTCTATTATACCGCACGAAGGGCTTGGGCAAAGACCCGGTTAAACGATAGAACTAACATCATTAAAACAATTTGTGTAAAAAAATTTATTAATAAGGAGATTTGTTATATATGAAAGACAGGATTTCCAATCCAAATTGGAGGTGCTGTGCGTGATCTCACATGTATTACACTTTGTGACTCCGCCGATCCCTTATTTTGTTGACTGCGGTCGTGCCACTTATCCTGTTGGTGAATCTCATATTAGTCGAAGTAATATCGGGGCGTTTGATCTGATCGTCGTCGTTGAGGGAAATCTGTCTATCGGTGAAAACGACAGGGAATGGACACTGACCGCAGGCGATGCTCTCACTCTCAGGCCGGATGCCGATCATTATGGTGCAGCCTCTTGCCCGGTACATACGGAAATTTTTTGGATTCATTTTCAGACCTACGACAGTTGGAGAGAATGTGCGAATATGGACGAATGTCTGGACAGTGAGACACATCTACTTCAAAAACATACTAAAAGCATGCTCAAGGTATATGGTATGACCCCGATGGAATTTTTGCTGCAAACCCCATGGTCCATTGCCCGCATTTCAGAAGAAATCGGTTTTCATCATGCATCGCATTTTCGTCCTGTTTTTCCAGAAGAGAGGGCATTTCCCCTTCCCTGTTCCGCAAAAAGTTTGCCTATTCACGCTCGTAGTTTACCAATATGACGTATGTGCTCGCTATGAATGTATCGTATTTTACAGATAAATATATTAAAAAAAGCTCACTGATGGATAGAAGGAATCTCTCATCGAGTAAGCTTTTTTAGGCTAGCATTTTGCATAATTCGATTCCCAATGCTTCATGCAAAATGCTCAGGTTTGAAAAAATCATTCCTCCAGCTCTGCACCAGAGGCAAGACTCAAGGATACCTTCTCATTTAACTGAAAGGACAAGGGCGATATGACCTCCCAATGTCGCGTACCGCTACGAATATTATAATGAAATTCTTTACCCTGAAACTGTACATTGGCAATTTCCGCCGGGATTCCCTGTTCACCCTCTCTTGCAAGAGAGAACTGATCAGGCCGCACAGGATACAGTCCATGTGTTTTAAAATACGTGCTAATCGGCAATCCCGACCATGCTGTATTCACGCTGCCTTCCGGTATAAAACGGTTATTGATCCACTGGCCTTCGACAAGGTTGGCTTTGGACACAAACTTGGCGACAAATTCGGTCTGCGGGCGCAAATAAATATCCTGTGGAGTACCTACTTGTTCAATACGTCCTTCCTTCATCACAACAATGCGGTCCGCCATAGCCAATGCCTCTCCCTGATCATGTGTTACATAAACAATTGCAGAGCCAGTTCTGCGGTGAACATCCTGTATTTCACGTCGCATATCCATACGAAGCATAGCATCCAGGCTGCTCAACGGCTCATCCATCAGCAACAGCGATGGCTCGGAGGCAATCGCACGCGCAATCGCCACCCGCTGTTTCTGACCGCCCGACAGCTCATGCGGCATACGGGAGGCCAAATGCGAAAGACCCGCAAGCTCCAGCACCTGCTCTACCCGCTCCTGCTCATGTTGCTTAATATGCGCAGGCGTTTCTTTGTGCGTACGGATTGGAAAACGAACATGCTCTGCCACATTCATATGTGGCCACAAGGCGAAGGACTGGAAAACCATGCCGATACGCCTTTTTTCCGGCGGTAACTGAATACCATTTCCGGCTACGATATTACCATTCATGCTGATGTGCCCGGAGCTAGGCTGCTCGAATCCGGCAAGGATACGCAGAAGTGTTGTTTTCCCGCACCCGGATGGTCCCAAAATCGCCACAAACTCGCCATCCTCAATGGTTAAATCAATCACATGAAGCGCCTGAGCGCTGGCAAAGGATTTGCTGATTTGTTTTATTTCAATACTCATGATCGCACTCCCTTACGTGTCGCCCATTTCTGAACAAGCAGCACAATGGCTCCCCCGGCCGCGATGAGAACGACGATCAGACTAGACAATGCAGTAGAATAAAGGGTCTCCCCGGCCTGCTCAAAACTGAATATGGTGACTCCTATCGTCTGTGAACCGGATGAATAAAGTAATGCTGACACAGTCAGCTCCGTCAATGCCGTCAGAAATACCAGTAGCCCTCCGGTCAAAATCCCCGGCAGCACCAGCGGAAGAAGAACCGCCGTCCACTTGCGCCAGAAGCCAGCTCCCGATATGCGTGCTGCCTCCTCCATAGAAGCATCCACCTGCATAAAAGCTGTAATACCGGAGCGAATCTGTAAAATCATAAAGCGGCATATATAGGCTATGAACAGAATACCCATGGTTCCATAAATTCCTGGATTCCAACCAGGAACGGGTTCCATCCAGACCAGTATCATGGATAAAGCAAAAACAATGCCTGGCAACGTATATGGAACGGCAGTGGCAAGCTCAGCTATCTTATTCAGGCGTGAAGGCTTGCGCACACGCATATAAGCGAAGCAGGAACCGATCAGCAGACAGACCAGCATCGTAATCAGTGATAGCGTCAGGCTATTCTGAATCGCTTGCCAAACTCTCGGATTTTCAAACAAAATGTAGCGATAATTGCCTAACGTCATATTGGACGCTGTCAGACCGAGTCCGTAGGCTTTTTTCAAAGACATCGACAGCATGGAAGACAGAGGCACTACCGTAACCAGCAGCAGAAAAGCCCATACTAATACAGATACCCCCTTGCTGGATTTACCCAGCGTATATCGAGGTGTATGATCCGGCTGGATGGTGTCCGAAGCGTGGCTTTTACGGAGCAGCAGCCATTGCAACAGGCTCCCCAGCACCGCCGCGAGTCCCAGTAACACAGACAGTGAAGCTCCACGCGCAAAGGCCGATGGACCGAACCCGATAATCTCCTCGTAGATCAATGTACTAAGTACCGATATGTTTACGGGTGTTCCCAAGAAAGCCGGGATGCCGAAATTGTCCATAGAAGCCAGAAATACCAGTAACCCCCCAGCCGTCAATCCAGGCAGAGACAATGGGAGTGTAATTCGGCGAAACGTTTCTATTTTACTAGCTCCCCCCGTTCTTGCTGCCCATTCCAGATCGCGGGGAATTTTTCTGAATACATCCAGCGTGAACATATACACTAATGGAAAATGATGAATCCCCATGACAAAGATAATACCGCCCATACTGTACATGCTCCAGGGCGTTAATCCAGGATCAAACCACTGTAATAGCTTGGCTACCCAGCCTTGCGTACCCATAAAGGAAGACCATGATAAGGTGAGTACGTAGGATGGTAAAATAAAGCACATTAAAATTGCCAAATGGAGTAGCCTCTTGCGAGGAATATCCGTATAAGCGATCAGCCAGGCGGACATGGCCCCGAGCGCGAGCGACAATACAGTAGAACCCGCCACGATCATTACTGTGCTACGTACTGTGTTCCAGAAGCGTTCCTGTTTCAGCAATCCTGAATAGTTCGCAAGCGACAAACCCTGTTCTCCCTGAAAACTGAGCAAGATCAGCTTCAGAATCGGAAGTACAAAAAATAGGAATACCGCTATAGCACCAAGCCCTGTGATCATTCCTTTTTTCCAAACTAACCGGGAGAGCACGGACAAAGGTTGTCGCCCTTGTCCGTATTTCAGTTGAGACTGCTCGTACGGTTTTGCTTTTTCTATCTTGACTCGTCCCATGCGTTATTGGCCAAACACTTTAATAAATTGCTGCTTGTCTGCTTCACGCTCGTCCGTCAGCTTCACAAGATCAGACGAGAGCACCTTCAAGTCCGATATCCCCTTCAAGCCTGCTGGAGCCGCAACACCTTTACGAATAGGCGCATAGCCAATTTCCGCAGCCAGCTTCTGCCCATCCTCCGACAACACAAAGTCCACAAAAGCCTGAGCTGCCGCCGTATTGTGCGCATCTTTCATAATTGCAATCGGCTCTGTGATGATTGGCACACCCTCTTCCGGATAGCTCAGCTCCACAGGTGACCCCTTGGCCTTTTCCCGTGCAACCAGATAATCCACGACCATTCCGTAGGATTTCTCGCCGCTGGCTACCGCCTTCATGACAGCCCCGTTTCCTTTGATTACAGACATACCGTTATCCTTCATACTCTGGAGAAAATCCCAGCCAAAGCCTTCCGTACGGCTAAATACGCCCACATTATACGCTGCCGCACCTGAATAGAGCGGACTTGGCATAATGCTTGCATTCTTGCTATCCGCAGATGTAAGTATCTTCCAAGAGGTTGGAGCTGCGGTTACCTTTTGGGTATTGCTTGCCAGCACAGTTGCCAAGACTTTGGTCCCGGTATACATACCATCAGGGTCTGCAAGCTCTGTAGGAATGTTCGCCAGTTCAGGTGATTTGTAGGCTTGCAAAAGGTTCTCCTTTTTGAGACTTTCAAAGGTTACAGCATCAGCGAGCAGCAATATATCTGCCTGAGTCTGACCCGCTTGGCGTTCAGCCTGAATTTTGCTAGTGACCTCCTCTGTTCCAGAACGGAAAATGTTCACTTTAACATCTGGATACTTCTGATTGAATGCTGCTGTCAGCTTGGTTGCATCCTCTTCCGGCTGTGAGGTGTAGAAGGAAAGACTGCCTGAAATCCCCGTCGACGTTGCTGTGCTCTCACCGCTGCCCTCTGTAGACGTCTGTTGTCCCTGTGCCGAGCATCCACTAAATACGAGCAGTGCCGCCAAAGCGGGCCATACCAAGCTTTTTTTAATATTAATCACAGATGATCGCTCCCTTTGTGTATAAAATCTGATCGTTAATGTCGTGATGAACTTATAATTATGATCTGTTGAGCAAGTAACGGTGAATCGCCTCAGCCACTCCATCTTCGCTGTTGCTGCCTGTCACAACCCTGGCAATCGCCTTCACCTGCTCGTTAGCGTTGCCCATAGCGATACCAAGTCCTGCCCAACGCAGCATCTCGATATCATTATCATAATCACCTGCTGCTGCCACCTCGGAAGGAACAATGTCCTGCTCCCTGCACAGCTGTTCCAGTGCAACTCGCTTGCTGATTCCCGCTGCATTCACATCAAATCGACGACTGCCGGTTCGTGTCAGCTGGAATACACCCCAACTATGCAATTCAACATATAGCCGTTTCAGCACATCCCTGTCATCACATATGACAGCAGCCTTGTACAAAGGCTCGTCTGTGGATTCAATGAAATATTGCATGCTCTTTTCAATCGGCTCTACCCGAATTAGTGCAGTTTGATCCTTGTAATTTTCCTTAGTTAAAGCTTTATCCGGCTGAACTACCACGTTGGCGAGAGGCCAGCGGGTATTCATATCGTTAAGCTCCTGAACAAAAAGTTTATTGTAGCCGTAAAAATGTACGTACGCCCCGGCCCCATGTACAGCCTGCACCAGTTGGAATGCATCTGCTCTATGCAAAGGACTTCCAGCAAAAATATTTCCGGTTTCAGCGTCCAGCGTAACCGCGCCGTTCAGGGCAATCAGCGGGAAATTCATCCCTGCTGCTCTTGCATGCAGCCATACGGATGCCGGAAATCGTCCGGATGCGATAGTTACTTTTACACCAGCCTGCATGAGTGCTTGTATGGAATGCCTTGTTTCCGTCGTAATCATCTTGTCTGGATTGAGCAAGGTTCCGTCCATGTCAAGGGCGAGAAGTTTATACATGTAGCCGTTCCTCCATTTTCACAATTAGACCCAATACAGACGGGAGGGTTCAGGTAAATCGACAGGGCCACCAAAGGCTTGGCTCGCTTCCTGTCGCATCAGCTCCAGGTTACCGTCACCCGGCAGATGCACCAGGACGAGTTTTTTGACATTGGCCTGCCCGGCAATCATTCCAGCCTGAATCGCATCCATGTGGCCCGCCCCCGTAGTGTGTACACTGCCTTTACAGATGGTGGCCTCACATAAAAAGATGTCAGCATCCTTCGCCAGCTGGATTAAAGCATCACAATAAGATGTGTCACCGGAATATACGAGTACTTTGCCACGGTATGTGATCTTGACCGCATAGCAAGGTATCGTATGCTCTACAGGTACAAACTCTATTTCCGCCCCAGCCATATACAACTTCTTTTTCGGATCAATAACATGGATATCCGTATGCGTTTCATACAAGGAGCTCAGCTTGTCAGCAGGTTCAGCCGGGGCATACAAAGCCAACCGGTGAGGCATACGTCCATTTCGGATTGCCCCTGCCGCTGCATATTGGAGAATCCCCATATCCGCCATGTGATCATGGTGCAAATGAGACAAAATAACCCCCGATAATTCCTCCACTCTCGTCTCAAAAGAAAAACGGCTCATCACTCCGCTACCGCAATCGAGCAAAATTTGCCCTTCTGCCGTGGTTACCAGATAACCTGCCGTTGCCCCACCAGCCGTGGGATATCCCCCCCAGTAGCCTAGTATTTTCACATTCATGTGTGCACCTCGACCCAGTTCTTGTTTCAGCTTTCCGCAATGTTTATTTAGGGGGTTGCCGATCCTTGGTTACAAATGTTACGAACAGTTACAATTGTAATCAGCCTCTATTTGGGCAGTGTTAAGCAAATGTCAAATCTAAGTAAAGCAAAAATAAGGTATTTTCACGTCGCTTGACTCTCTGCCAGATTCCAATTTATAGTGGGTGTGTGCGGCATTATTACGATAAAGGCGGACTATATGTGAACATAGAAGAACGCAAAATGTTGGTGAAGGTTTGCAAAATGTACTATTACGAATCATGGACGCAGGAAAAAATTGCAGAGAAGATCGGCGTATCAAGACCCATGATTTCCAAGATGCTGCATCGGGCACGCGAAGAGGGAATTATTGAAATCGTCATTCATGATGACGATCATGAAATCTCCACATTGGAGAAGGAAATCGAGCAGCTATTTAAGCTAAAGCAAGTGTTGGTCGTACCTACTAAAGATTTGAATAAAGAGATGCTTTCAAGTGCTGTCGGGAAGGCCGCAGCCCAATTTGTTCTCAAGTTGATCAAGAATGGCGATCGCATCGGGGTTTCTTGGGGAAATACGTTATATCATATGGTCAGAGAGTTTCCAATAGAGAAAAAAGAGAACGTCAAAATCATTCCTCTGGTTGGCGGAACAGGCAATCATCGGAATGAGATGCATTCCAATCAGATCGCTTATGAGCTATCTAAAAAGCTCGGGGTCACATGCGACACACTGTATGCACCCGCCGTCGTAGAAACGGAAGAATTAAAGAACCAAATCATTCAACTTCCCAATATTGCTGAGGTTTTGAAGGAAGGAGAACAAATTGATCTGGCGCTGGTTGGCATCGGCAATCCGTTCTCCATGTCCACCATGGAAAGATCCGGTTATTTAAATGAGCAGGTACTCACCGAATTGAAAGCGATGCACATTGTCGCCGATATCAATTCCCGGTTCATTAACCGGGATGGTAAGGTCAATGAGCATCCAATTAATAATAAAGTCATCGGGTTGGGACTGGATCAATTGAAAAAGACAAAAACCGTCGTGGGTATGGCCTTTGGCCTGCACAAAATTGATTGCATCCTGGCTGCTTTAAGAGGTCGATTCATCAATATGCTCATTACAGATGAAGCAAGCGCGAAAATCATCGTGCAAGCTCAAAAAAGGATGTAAAAAACGGACAGTGGAATGATTTCCATTGTCCGTTTTTCGCAAAGAACCAATCAACTGTATTCCCCAGTTCTAATGTGGAACGAAGGAGCTGAAATCATCCCGGCTCGATTGATCCGCATGATAAAACACCACATCCCCATCCTGCAAATGAAAGGGTTGCCCGTACGGGTCTTTTACTTCTCTTCGGTAGCCTTCCATTTGCCACTGGTTCAGCAACGGGCCGTTAATATACTGCAAATGTGGATGCTCGGTATCCCCCTGACGGAGCGACTCCAAGTTGAATCGAACCACGATATAGCCCGTTTTCTTGAATATGCTCGCATGTTCGTTTAGCTCTCTGTGACGGCCTTCTTCACGTAAATCCGCCCCTTTAGGGACTGCGTACACATCAGCAGGCAGGCTGTATTCGCCGTACCAGCGCTGAATCGACGCATTGGCACGGTCAACATCGACCCCATCCGGCAGGTCCATCTTCGGACCGATCAAGGTACGGACCGCCGCAGGCAGCACCAGCCAATCATAGCGGCCGATCCATGTCTTGCTGCGCGTGATACGCTGGGCATAGAGGGAAACATAGCGTTCCAGCGTCGACTGGCTCCGCTGTGCTTCACTCAGCTCATGCTTGTATTGGTAGGCTGCTGTATCCTGCATTTCCTCCGTCGGTACATTGCGCAGCCGCTCATTCAAAATGACATATCGCTTCTCCCGATCCTCCGCCGATCCCAAGCGGATGAACTTGCGGCTTCCCGCATGTGTATACAGCTCCACCTCTTCTCGCTGACGACCATCTTTGCTCACCCAATAGAATGATGGCGTGATGCGGATACCATCCTTGGCGCTGAACATATTCCCTTTCGTTTTGAGGTCAAACTTGAAGTGGTAGCCTGTCTTGATCGCCACATTTTGGTAGCCTTCATGCGGATGACTGCCAGGGCGGACAGGCAAGGTAAACGGCTCCTGATTCCCCCTTGGCAGTCCGTCGATGTTCCCTAGTCCCGTCCAATAGGACAGACCACTATGCACCGGGCTTCCTTTGTGCTGTCGGAAAACCCGCTCCCAATGGTAGTCGGCAATATCCGTGATATGAAAATCATACATCCGTCCGATGACCTCGATCTCTACCCCATCATTCGCAACATGATGGGCAAGGTCCGTATTCGCATGGCGCTGTTCGGTGAACCCGTCCGGTGCGTTTTCCGCAATAGTTCGAAACTCGACGGCATAATTCCCTTCATCCACCCATACGGGCAAATAGAAGTCTGTGTCCAGTTGCCTTACCGGAATGTCGATCCAGGTTCCACGCGGATAGAACTGAGTTTTCCCCTTGTCGTACACATCGAACGGAAATCGCACCTGCTTGGTTCGCACATATTTGGCATACTCCCGATCACCATAGCCGGGAATATTCAGATGCGGGCCCGCCGTTGAAATCGTCACGCGGAAAGGACGTTCCAGAATGAGCGCCGATCGACCTTTCGTCGGTTGGGTTTTCTGGTTGTGGGCCGTATCGTCTGACACACTTGAAAGATTCACCACGGGCGTATGGACGGTCACGGTATTGATCCCTTGGATCGGCAAAATCTTATCTGCACCGCCATTGATATTTCCTTTGAGAATGGTATAGGTGATATCACCGCTACTAGGCGTATTGGGCTTATTTGTCTTGTGCTTTTCAATCACATGGCCCGGGCTGTACAGGGTATCCGGCCCGATTTTTACGGGTTCAGGGATTTTGCCAGGAGTAGGGCCCTTTTCCTTGACACGCTGGTGGTCCATGATCGTTTGACCGTTGAATTTCACGGTATCGTTCTCCACCTCTACGTCTGGTGTAGCCTTCTGGGCCACAGGCTCCAGTGACCTTTGTTCATTGGGCACCTTCGGCATACTCTTGCCGCCATAAATATAAAGTGAACCGCCGTCGATAATCCCCGGCGAAGGGGCCGGATAGTATTTCCCATTGGTCGCAGATTCCAGCGCTGGCGGCGTATAGTTACGCGGTGGAATCGTAATGCTTCCTCCCGGCAGAGCATAGTTGCGGAGCTGCGCGTTCTTGATGCCGTACACTTCGAGGTTGCCGATCGTCCAGTAAGAGTACGGTTTTACAATTTCGTATTTGTAATACTCCACGACCTTCATATGCCTGGTGTCGTTGATATCTTCCCATTCCAGATCATAAGTGCGCTTCAGCTTGACGTTGTAGGTACATTCGCCCTTGAGCTGCTGAAAGGTATTCTGGAACAGATAATTACGGGCCAGCACGTTTCCGTACAGGCTTTCGGAGGTTGGAATACCCTTGGCTACATCAAACCGTGACGCGCCTCGCTGATCGGCTTTAATAACACCTGAAGCCATTGGGTCGAGGTATTTATCCGACTGGCTACCGCTAGGCGTAGGTCGAGTGCAGGTGACTCCTGTTGGGGGCTGCTCTATCGTCTCTATCTCCTTATAATATAAGTAAGCTGTAAACTGCTTGAAAGAGCCGTTATAGGTAAATCCGGGTACATTTCCCGGCAAAATGTCTCCGATGGGCGGTTTACCCGTAGTGCTTTTTTTGTAGCCAACATACTCATATCTGGGATCGGTTGGTGGGGTGAAATCATACGATTGATCAGGTTTTAGCTCATCTTCGATTGGTGTAAATACGTTGTTAAGAGATTTTCCATCAGTAGTAAAATGCTTGACGATGAGTCCACTGTCCAGTTCGATCTTGAAGAGGATGGGCTGGTAGATACGCCAGGCTTCAACTTCTTTTGCGCAGGTGGGGCATGACTCTTCCTTGATGTTTTCAGCTCGTACTTCTGGATTCAACCTTATGTTTACTGTAATCGGAATAATCGTGGTATCCGTACCAATCCCTTTTTTCTGGAAAGTGCGAACATCTTTGTCATAATCTGTGCCTTTACTCATCGAGTAGGCATATTGTTCGTAGTTATCAGAACGAGATTCTCTAAAATATTCCGGGTGATTCTCATTGTCATTTTTCGTATACAGGCTTGCTGTCACTGCCTTGATTTTACGACCCGGAAAACTAAATTTATAGGTGAATGTAGCTTCACCCTGCATGTTCTTATAAGGTTCCTTGCCGCCGTCTGTAACCCATTTCCCCGCAGTATTCTTCCACATGTCGAAGTACATCATGCCGACAAAGTAGCGGTCATTCTTATCTGCATAATAAGACAGCGGCGTAATTTCCGTGTCAGCTGTCGCCTTGTCCATAGGAAATGAAAAAGGTGGGAGCTGCAACAGTAGCAGTACCCCCACCAGCAATACGGCCAGAATGCGTTGTACCTTCTTCATACGCTTAATTACCTTTCCATGGGTTGACCATCATCGGAATATACTCCCTTGACGCTAATCCGAATGCAATATATTCAATGTCTTGGAGTTTAAAAGATTTGTAATTTTTTATGCTTTGAAAGAGTTCGTCTCCAGACGAATAAATTGGGTAATAGATCATCTTTGTACCATCCTCATTGTCTTTTGTCATTGCTCTAAAAGGAGCGCGAAGACGGGTATCATTGTATTTGGTAATGAAAAAAATGCTGCCTGCTGTAGACTTCGTTTTTACCCTTATTTGTAGATATGGTACGCCGCTAGGAGCCGTGTAAGGTTCAACAGAATAAATATCGTTCAGTAGCTTAATAGGCAAATCAGATTGCTTGAAGATCACTACTTTGTCGTACGGCTTACCTGCAACATCATCGATGAGGTTCGGTATCGAGTTAATCGCCTTCTTGTAAGGCTCAATGCTCACCGCCTGATGCCCCGTATCCTCCAGCGCGGCAATCTCCTTCTTCCCAATCCACACCCAGCGGCTGACCTTATCCCATTCCACCGTTTGCCCCAAGCCTTCACTTACTAGCCGTAATGGTACAAAAGTACGGTTCTGCTTCAAAATAATCTTCGTCTCATATGTTTTAGTCTGTCCATCCACGGTAGCCGTGTTCTGTCCAACCGTCATGTTGACCGCATGTGCGTCATTCTTAATCGACACAGCCAACTGGCCACCATTTTTCTCCCAGCCTACCTTAGCCCCCAGCGCTTCGGATACAAAACGAATCGGAACCATCACATAATCGTTCTCATCCTGAAAAGGCTTAGCATCCGGGAACTGTATTTTTTTCGCATTCAATAAGACTTCAATCGGTTTGGAACTGCTTGCTGCTTCCATCGTTGGAATTGTACTTGTTGCTCCCCAAAGCAACGTGACTGTGGTCAAACTCAACACCCATTTTTTCATACTCATCTCTCTATCCCCTTTGTCTGCTTAAACTATGAACTATGTATATCAGCCCAAAGACCACGAATTTATCGCATCCCCACTTTCGGAAAATACTGGATACAACTTATATATTATATGGTTTCCCTATCACAAAATCTATAAGAAAAACTTCTAATATAAAGCCTTCTAAAAAAGCCAGACTACATTGACCAAAGTTTTATTCCCCTAATATCAGAAGACTAACTCCTTCAAGTAGTTACATTTCCCAAAAATCTCAACAAAAAAGGGCTGCCTCTCCCCTGTAAGGAAGAAACAGCCCGTGTGCTTCACGCGCAAAAAACGATGAATATATAAGTTCAAATCATAATGATTGTTCCAGCATCATCCAATATTTCTTTCATCATAAATCATAATCGACTAAAAATCAAACGTTACTTTTTCTCACAAAACATCTCAAATATCATTCATGCACACCTGAACTACCTGCTTGATATAGCTGCTCATACACATCTTTATTAACCATTCTCAGGCCAAACAATCTGCGAATACGCTGTCCCGGCTTGGCTTTGAAGGTTACTGTCGCTTTATCCTTGCCCTCCAGATATGCTGCCGGAATGGCGGCATTTACGTTGTAAAACTTGTCGGCCTCATCAAAGCCTTCACTAAAATGCTCAAGCGGATGACTGTTAATCAAAATATCAAAACCGCAGTTTGGCATTTCCAGCGTAGCTGTATAGGTGATGACCAACAGCATCAGAGCAGCCGGATCTGTATTCAGATCAAAAGAAAACCAGCCGTCAATGCCCGCATTTCGGTAAGGTCGGTTGTTTACATATCCGGTGCGAGTCGAAGCATCTCCCTGAAAGTTATGATCCCGCTCCGGCTGCATTTCTCCGGGTTGGGCGAAGTCAATCGTGCACTGCTCTAGAACAGCCAGCTTTTCACGTGCCGCTGTGTATTCCTTTTCTGCCTCCTGCCACGCTTCCGGTGTAAAGATGTCCCAATATACGGAATAGGTGCGGTCATGTATTTTATACAAAGGAGACAATTCCACATCCCGGGGGTGGCCTGCATCCAAAGTGCGAAATGTGTTCGTTTTGCCCTCCACGGGTTGGATCCAGGCATCCAGCTTATCCGTTTCGGGAATGAATACGGGTGTGTACAGGAAATCCCTGGCCTTGGGATCAGCTATGGGACCGAGGTCCCCTGCCAGTACCAGCGGTCCATACATGACAGCCGCCCGGTCAGGGTTATCCGGCATCTGCTCCAGTCTCAGCGACATCGGAATCGTCACCTCTACAACATCGCCGTCAATCCACGTTCTGGCGATAGTGACGAAGCTGCCCGGTTCCGATACGACCGCTTGTTCCTTGCCATTTACGCGGATGGTGATCCCTTTTTCAGCCCAATAAGGATAGCGGACGAGCAGCATAAATTCGGCAGGTTGATCACATTGAATTTCCAGCGTCGTATGATCGGTATCTGGATAGGACGTGCTTTGTTTTAGCGTAACGCCTGTATCCTTCCATTCCAGCGTGGAAGCAATGAACTGATTGACATACAGCTTATCGTGATCGTGAAAATAAATGCCGCTGCCGTAGCTCGCATGGTTTTCCATCCCTGTCCCAACGCAGCATGTAAAATCATCAAACTTGCTTTCAAAATGCTTGTGTCCACCCATCGCCAGCGACAGAAAATACGTTACACCCCCCTGAACCGGGTCCTGAGAGGCCAAAATATGATTAAACAAACCCCGCTCATAAAAATCTGCCTCCTTAGCGGATACATTCCACTGAAACAGATGGTTGGTCAGCTTGAGCATATTATAGGTGTTGCACGTCTCCGTCGTATGCGGCCCGATGCGATCATTTAAACCACCCGGCGCTCCAAAATATTCTCCAAAGCTATTGCCGCCAATGACATACGAATGATGATCCACCACCCGATCCCAAAAAAACTCCACCGTCGCCCGGCGCTTCGTATCATTCGTCAGCTCATATTCCTTGGCAAGCCCGATCAGCTTCGGAATTTGCGTGTTGGCGTGAATCCCCTGTAAACAATCCTCCTGTGAGCTAAGCGGGTCCAGCACCAGCTTGTGCCAGAAGCACTCAGCCAGCCGCAAGTAGCTCTCTTCTCCAGTATCCGCGTACAAATCTGCTAATACTTCATTCATGCCTCCATATTCACAAAACATCATCTGCTGCATCTGTTCATCACTCATCGGCTTCAAAATACCCCCGAGCCAGTCCGCCAGCTTGCACTCTACTGCCAATGCCTTGTCACAGCCTGTTAAATGGTACGCATCACGCAGACCGGCGAACAACTTGTGCAATGTATACAGGGGAGCCCAGGCACCATTCAGGTCAAAGCCCTTCGAACGAATATTTCCGGCAGACACCTCTTCAAAAAGTTCTTTTCCCCCCGGAATGCCGGAAACATACCCGTCACCATGCGCTTCTTGACAAACGTCCAGCTCATCCGTAATGTAATGTACAATTTCTTTAAAACGGTCGTCGCCCGTCGAAGCATACATCATGGAGCAAGCGGACAAATAGTGTCCCAGTGTATGACCGGAAATAGACATGGCTTCCCAGCCTTCATATTGAGGCGCTTTGGGCGCAAGTCCGGCATATTCCCGAAAACGCGCCAGCAGACGGTCGGGTTGAAGCTCCAACAGATAGGATCGGTTCAGCTCCATCGCCTGCTTGAAGGGACCTTCAGCCAACACCACCTCGTTCAGTGCGAACGGTCTTGCTTTCATATGGGCTTTTGCTTGGAGTGTCATCTTCCGTTCCTCCTTTAAGGCGAATTTAGGATGTAAAAAGAAAGCGCATATCCAGTACAACCAGCCATTACACGCCGCTGCCAGTGGTTTGCCCCCACTGCTGGTACAGCTGCGTTCTTGCCTCTGTAATGCCGGGATGAAACTGGATCAGCGCGTTTTTCCTTGTAAAATGAACCTCACGGATCGCCTCCTGTACCCGCTGTTCCCCGTCGGCTCCGCTGAGGCCAGCGGCTTGAATCATGGAGGCGGCGGCTAATCGCCCTTGGGCCATGGCGACCAGCCCGCTTTCGATGCCGGTAATATTTCCGGCAACATACAGCCCCTTGAGCGAGGTTTCCATTCGCTCACCATGCAGTGGAACATGCCCGCCCAGCTCGGGGCTGTACACGAATTTGCACCCGGCTACTGCCGCCAGCTCGGCGAGCGGATACAATCCGCCGCTCAGTGCCACGAAGTCGGCGGGTTCGACGCGCTCGCTGCCGGGAATAGGCGAGCCGTCCGGTTTAACGTGGACCAGGGTCACAGATTCGACCCGGTCCTGCCCGTTGACGGACAGCACTGCCGTCCGCAAACGGATCGGGATATCCCACAGACGGAAACCTCTGTGGGGATAGCAGCGCGCGATGAGACCCTCCATCCGCATCGCTGCTGCCAGCCTGCCGCCTGCACGCATCCAGGCGGCGGGAGCCAACCCCGACAGCTGTAGCAGCAGCTTGGCGGAGGCTGTCGGATCTGCCGCCGTACCAGCCAGCGGATTGGCGCACGGCAGTGTAATCGCCGCCACCTTCACCCCGGCGACGGACAGCTCTCGGGCAATTGCCATGGACAGTACGTTCATGCCTACAATGATGCCACGTTCTCCCGGCTTGACGTAATGAACGTTGGTCATCACCTGCGCGGCTCCGATGGACATTACGCCCGGCAGCGTCCAGCCGTCTAGCGGAACGGGAATTTCGGCAGCCCCGGTCGCCAGCAATACATAATCGGCAGTGAACAATCCACGGGAGGTGGAAATTTCCCACGTTTTGGTATACTCCATGCCATGCACAGATACGCCGCAGCGGATGTCCACCCCAAGCTCCACGCAACGGGTAATCAGCTCATCCGATACGTGTTTTCCGACCCACCAGCCTTTGCTGCCTTCCTCATGATATTGTCCGGGCATACGTCCACCCGGCTCCGTAAATTCATCCAGCACAGTGACGGGCAACCCTTGCTCAGCGGCCGATGCCGCTGCGGACAATCCGGCGGGTCCCCCGCCAATGACGATGAGATGCGCCATTTTATTCATGTCACAATTCTCCCTGTGATTTCATTGGAAAGCTGACGCCCGGTTTCCACCACCATACCTTCCTCCAGCTTGGTCAGACAGGAACGGACGGTACCGAGCGGATGAACCGTCAGGCGGCATTCGTTACAGTGCCCAATGGCGCAATATATACCTCTGGCTGTGCCGGATTCCTCATGCCTTCTCAGCAAACGTACACCGCTTGCCAGCAGCGCAGCCGCGAGTGGCTCTCCGGCCAAGCCCTGCATGGGGCGGCCGTCGAAAACGAAAGGCACCTGTCGCCGCTCCGGCTTCGTCCCCAGAATAGGATGATTCACAATACGCGCACGATTCATAGGGAACCTCCCTCTGCCAACTGACCGAACGTTACGGGACGCACCGGGGGCCTTTGTGATAACAGCTCCGCCTCCCGGCGGGCAGCGGGATACTGACTGTAAAACCACGACTCCACCAATTGTCGGCATACCCTGCCCTGACACGCCCCCATCGTGACTCGCGTAGCCATTTTAAGCTGGCGCACCGTATCCACTCCCATGCGGCAGGCCTGCTCCAACTGCGCCATACTCACTTCTTCGCAGCGACATACGAGCAAATGACCTGACGCCCCAACCGTCTCGCTCTGCCCCGCCGCCCGCTTATTCATAGCTGATCGCGCAGGTTTTAATGGCTGAATAAAAATCCAGCGCCGCCTGCCCCTGTTCCCGGGTATGTGAGCTGGATCGCTTCAAACCGCCGAACGGGGCCTGATATTCGACACCAGCCGTTTCCTGATTAACCCGTACCATTCCGGCGTCCGCTTCATCCAGAAACCGATGAGCGAGCCGCAAATCGCGGGTGAACAGCGAGGCGCTCAACCCGTAAATAGAGTCATTGCACAGTCGAATCGCATCCTCGAAGTCGTCCGCCTGCACGACACCGATCACGGGGCCAAAAATCTCCTCCTGAATCAACGGATGTGACGAATCCAGCCCGGCTGCCACCAGCGGACGCACATAATATCCGTTATCCGTCCCGGCGGCGGCTCCGCCCTCAGCTAAAATATCTGCTTCCCGATGGGCCAGCGCGACATAGGACATGACCTTCTCGTACTGACCTGCGGATGCCACAGGTCCGAGATACGCGCCGGGGTCCAACGCCGGGGCTATCTGAATTTTTTCCACCGCTTGGCGCAATGCTTCCGTAAACGTTTCATAGACAGACCGTTCCACGATCACCCGGCTGGTTGCCGTACATTTTTGCCCGGCTGATCGGAAAGCTCCGCTGGCAATCATCGCCACCGCCTTCGCTATATCTGCATCCTTTAGCACAATAGCGGCATTTTTACCGCCCATCTCGGTCTGGTACTTGATGTTACGACGCGCGCATCGCTCGGCAATACCCAAACCTGTAGCAGTAGAACCCGTGAAGCTGACTGCATCCAATGCCGGATGCTCCAGCAGGACATCACCTATGCGGCTGCCCTGCCCGACGACAAGGTTCAGTACACCAGGTGGAAGCTGTACAGCTTCGAACAGCTCCGTGACCCGTACTGCAGTTAATGACGCATGTTCGGCAGGCTTCCAGATGACCGTGTTTCCACACAAGAGTGCAGGAGCGATTTTCCAGAGCGGAATGGCAACCGGAAAATTCCACGGCGTAATGACAGCCGTTACGCCCAGCGGAATGCGCTTCGTGTACTGGAGCACTCCCGGCTCATTCGAAGGAATAACCGTACCGATGGAACGTACGCCCTCTGCCGCATAGTATCGGAGCAGATGGACGCCTCGCATGACCTCTCCGCGCATCTCTGTAATCGGCTTGCCCATCTCACGGCTGGCCAGCTCAGCCAATTCGGACACGCTCGCCTCCAGCAACCCGGCTGCTTTGAACAAATAAGCACCCCGCGCTGCCGGACTCAATGCCGACCATCCCGCCTGTGCAAGCCGTGCAGCCTCCGCAGCCTGTGTAATATCGCCCGTATCTGAAAAATGGACGACACCCACCTCCTCTTTCAGCACGGAAGGATTGCGAACGACCATTTCTTCGCCTGAAGGACTCAGCCACTCACCGCCAATCCAGTTTCGGCTCTCCATCGTCTTCACCTCCATTCAGGATGAAACCCCGCTCGGACGAACCGCCACCTCAAAAGCTTCGCCAATGCGGTCATAATCCGCCTGCGGCAGCGCAAGTCTCGGCGGACGTGTCGGGCCGACCGGAAAACCAGCCAGCTCCATCATGTATTTAATGGACTGTACGAGTTGCGGGCTGGCATCATAGCGGAACAACGGTAGCAGCCTGCGATACAAAGCGGAAGCTTCCGCCATATTTCCTGCCTGTGCAAGCTGGAACAACTCTACCCCTTCCTTGGGCAACGCATTAGGTACCCCCGAAATCCAGCCTGTCGCGCCGAATAACGCCCCCTCCATAGCCAGATTATCCACTCCGACCATGACCTCCAGCTCGGTCTGGTCCAAAATAGCGTGAATACGTCGTACATCACCTGAGAATTCCTTAACCGCTACGATATTTTCAATGCGTGACAAGTCCGCAAGGATATCCGGGGTCATATCGACCTTGTAATCATGGGGATTATTGTATGCGATGATGGGCAAGCCTACCTCCGACAATGCTTCATAGTGGGCCGTTACCTCATGAGGCAGCGGATTGTAATTAATGGGCGGCAGCGCCATGACACCAGCTGCTCCGGCATCCTTTGCATGCTGTACCCAATGCACCGCCTGCCTGGTGGATGGAGCCGCCGAGCCGACAACGACCGGGACTCGCCCCGCCGCAGCGTCAATTACCGTATGCACAACCTGTGACCGTTCCTCCGCGGACAAAGCTGCATATTCTCCCAGTGATCCCGTAGGAACCAGTCCACTAATGCCGTTCGCAATCAGATGCTCGCACAGCTCGGTCAGACGTTTGTAATCGACCTCCAGCTCTGCCGTGAACGGTGTAACCAACGCCACATATACACCTTCAAAACGTGCCATATGCTCACCAACCCTTTCCCATCTTTATTTTGATATTCAGCATTTTGTATCATTCGATTCCAGTCGCTCGCGGGTACAATATATAGACGGATAGAATCATTCCGATCTATGTACTGCTGATGAAAAGCCGCTCTTTGGATTGATGCAAAATACTCACATAAGCAAAAATCCTTCTCTAAGCGGGTCCTCGGGATCCAGCACAAATTGATGATGTCCCGTCACCCAAGCCGATCCGGTAATTTGCGGAACCACTGCCGGATAAGGGCCTACCTGTGTCTCACACACAATTTCAGCCCGGAACATGGAGCCAGTGATGCTTTCATGCACAAACTCCTCATGCAAACCCAGCTTTCCCTTGGCATGCAGCACCGCTACCTTGGCCGAGGTTCCTGTGCCACAAGGCGAACGGTCGATGCCCCCAGGTGGAATGACGACCACATTACGGCAATCGGCCTGCGAAGCCACAGGTTCCCCGTAAAATTCAATATGCGTCAGTCCCTGGATGACTGGATTTTCAGGATGCACCACCTCAATCACAGCATTCACTGCCTCCCGAATCCGCACCGCCGTCCGTACAATCTCTGCCCCATTGCTCTGCTCCAGCGCAAGACCGATGGAAGCCGCCTCGATAATGCCATAAAAGTTACCTCCATACGCAATATCCAACGTTACTTGACCGATGCCGTCTACATCCACCTCTACCTCCCGACGGTAAACAAAAGAAGGAATGTTCGTGAATGTCACCTGTTGTACTTTTCCCTCATCTACATCCAACAGCACTTGAACCGGGCCTGCCGGGGTATCCAGCAAAATCGATTTTTTGTCCGCAGCAATCAATCCGCCTTCCATCAGCGCCGTGCATACGCCAATCGTATCGTGGCCGCACATCGGCAAGTAGCCGCCTGTCTCCACGAAGACCACACCGATATCGGCATCCGGATGACAGGGTTCTGTTAAAATGCAGCCCGACATGACCTCATGTCCACGCGGCTCGAACATCAGCAGACGACGAAAATCATCATGATGCTCTGCCATATACGTCATCTTTTCCAGCATCGTATGTCCCACCAGCTTGGGCGCGCCGTGAATGACCGTTCGCGTCGGATTGCCTCCCGTGTGGGTATCAATCGTAGTGATTTTGCCTGGTATGCTCATCCGGTTACCTCCCCGTGAACCTGACTGCTGCTAAAAGCCTCCCCAAATCGGTCATATCGCAGTGGTTCCACCGGAATGCAAGTCGATTCGCCGCGCACCATTTCGGTCACCAGCTTCCCCGTAACCGCTGCGAGGCTAATACCGTCTCCTTCGTGGCCCGAGGCGATAAACAGCCCCGGTATTTCGTCCACCGCCGATACAATCGGCAAGTGATCAGGCGTCCATGGACGCAATCCGGTATACGCCCTCATCAGCGGCACGTTTGCCAAGTCTGGAAAAAAGCGAATCGCTCTGCGGGCGATTAACCGGATCACCTGCTGATCCACACCTGTATCCATGCCAGCAAACTGGCGGCTGCTGCCGATCAGGATATTTTGTGATGCTGTCGGCTCGAATACCAGTGCTACACCGTATTTTTCATACACCTCATCCACACTCCGTTGCCCGCCAAACTTGCTCATCAGATACCCGAACTCCATCACCTTGCGGTTCCCGATCGAGGGCATCCGGGCAGACACCAGAATATGTCCTTTGCGCGGCTTAATCGGAAGGTGGAGACCGAGTGATTGACCGATGCTGCGTGTCCATACGCCTGCCGCCAGCACCACCGCTCCAGCATGGATAACGCCATGGGGCGTCTCCACACCCCGGACGTTCCCCCCTTCGTCCTTGAGGACGGAATGTATCGGCGTACGCGGCAGTAATCTGGCTCCCATCCGACGTGCGGCCCCTGCCAGTGCATACGTCATCAGCACCGGATTCACGGTTGAATCTGTCGCACATTCCAGCCCGCCCGGCAAATCTTTAGCCAAATGAGGCCATTCCTCCTGCAGATCCTGCTGATCCAGCATGCGAAACGGAAGTCCCTCCTGCTGCTGACGGGCCACCCACTGCTCTGCCGCCTGCATCTCCTGATCATTTTCACAGACCAAAATACTGCCCGGCGCACGGTACTCGAACTCATCCTCCAGTTCTCTGGCCAGCTCAGCCACCAGCTCCTGCGATACCAGCGACATTCGGCTGTCAAATCCCGGCTCCTTATCGATCGCTAAAATATTTCCATCACAACGGGACGAAGTGCCCCCAGCAATCTCCCCCCGCTCAGCCAGCACGACCTTCAAACCGGATTTTGCTGCATAATAAGCGGTCGCTGCTCCGATGATCCCGCCACCTACAACGACCAGATCTGCCGCATCGTGTTTCATTCGTTTCCCCTCCCTCCGACCACTCCAGCCCGAGTACATCATAATCATACGCATCTAATCAAGCCGACTTTGCCCCCGAATGGATTATTTTCAGTTACAGCTTGAGCTTAAAGCTTTGGGTCACAGGCTTGCTCAGCTCGTCATAATCCCGTAGCTGTACAGTGAACGTATACGTCTTGTTCTCTGCTCCGCTGTCTGCTGTGCCGCTGATCGTTCCTGTGAAGCGATCCAGCTTCAAACCTGCGGGCAGTTCGCCGCCTGTCACAGTCCAATCGTAAAACGGTACACCCCCCTTGGCCTCCAGCTTGGCGATGTAGGCCTTTCCTTTGACGGGTTCAGGCAGTTCCTTCGTAACGATTTCCGGCGCAAGGAAAGGAGTCAGATCCTTACGCAGCGGCCAGCCTGCTTTTTCCGCTACCAGCAACGAAAGCTTCGTGTTCATCCAGCGTCGGGTCGGGAACATATGACGCCAGCCACCATTTTGTCCGCTCAGTCTATCGACCTCTGCAATATCCCCGGAGAGATGATAGCTGTCGTCCAACGCAGCCGCTCTGTGTTGATAGGCCATAATGTCCGGGTCATTGCCTGCGGCCTCCTTCAGCGCCTTGACGCCCGGGAACGTGTCGCTGAACACAATCGCGTGGCCGAATTCATGCATAATCAGTCCGTGTACATCTGTCACCTTGGACAGATCGGATTGATACCATTCCTCATCGTCCACCGATGTGAATGGAATTGCATCATCATAGAAATCCAAAATCAAACTGTAGGAACGGTTTAAGTTCCCCGGCACGGTCACCCCGTTGCGTGTATGATAATTGCCGTTATCGGCCGGAAAGCCTGTAGAATAAGGTCCATTCAAACCTCTCATAAACACCCACATGCCCTTATAGGGCTTATCATTCGTCACCTGTATCTCATTTTGCCAATCGTCTCCCGGCAGATGGTTTACCTCTGCATTGGCAGGAACCTCGTCGAAGGAATCCAGATCAAAGAAATAGAACCAGTCCTTCACCGCCAGCTCTGCGGCCTTTCTGGTAGAAGCGTCATTGAAATAGGGCATAATCGTATCGAAGCGGTAGTCAAAATGAATGGGTACTTTCGGATCTTCATTATCGTCCTGATCCAACACCCGAATCGGAATAGATTGCATGGTCGTCTGCCCATCATTCCCGGCAACGGACATAGACAACGTGTAATGTTCTATTTCGCCGTTTCCTCCGATCCGGTCGGGATGAATGGCTAGTCGGAATTCTTTTTCCTCCTGCGCGTTGTCAAAGGTCAAGGTTTTGCTCGCGCCTTGCGCCGACAACGTACTTGGCAAATCCATCATCAGCCGGGATGTGCCCTGCGCATTCAGCGTAACCGTCACTGGAAAAGCGGCGTCCGCAGGTGGCTTTACTTTTAGTTTCACATACGGGTTCGCAAGATAGCCTTGCCAATCGACCAGATCTATACCGATATCGTTCACCGTCCGGCTAAAGATGTCGATTACTTTTGCATCCGATTCCGCCTCGGCATATGCCTGTTGACCCGGAATGGCTGGGGTCAAAGCAATGATGAGAAAAGCCGCCAGTGCGGTCAGCCATATTTTCGTGCGTCTTCTTTGCATGTTCATACGATCCCTCCATATCGTTTTTGGATGACTGGAAGACCAGACATGTTCTTACAGCATTTTGCATCATTCGATTCCCAGCGCTCTTGGGATGTATGCAAAATGCTCACAATAAAAGCAGCTCTTTTGGCGAAGAGGTCAGTACCTTTACACCGTCTTCTGTGATCAGTACATCATCCTCAATACGAACCCCGCCGAAGCCGGGGATATAAATGCCTGGTTCCACGGTAATGACATGGCCCGGTACGAGCACCGACTTACTTTCGCGGGACAGGCGTACCTGCTCATGAATTTCCAGACCAAAGCCGTGGCCCAATCCGTGACCAAAATGTTCCCCATAGCCGTACGAGGCAATTACATCCCGTCCCAGACTGTCTCCCTCCCGGCCGCTTAATCCAGGGCGAAGTCCTGCAATCGTCTTCATATTCGCTTCCAGCACAATGGCATATAGTTCCTCATGGCGTTCTGACGGTTTACCGACGAATACCGTGCGCGTGATATCGGACAGATAGCCGCGCACATTTGCACCAAAATCCATCGTGACGAACTCGTTCAGACCAATTTCCTTGTCACTGGCCAGTCCGTGCGGCAGTGCCGAACGCTCCCCCGAAGCAACAATGAACGCAAAACCGCCCGATTCCGCGCCCGCCAGCCGCAGCCGATATTCCAGCTCCGCCGCAATCCGCCGCTCTGTAACCCCAGGCTGAATGTAGTTCAACACCTCCGTAAAGGCGGTATCAGTGATACGCGCCGCTTCGCTGATCGTGCGAATTTCCTCATCGTCCTTCACATCACGCAGCTGTTCAATCACATCCTCCGTTTGCACATATTCCAGCGAACCCAGCACGGCTTGAAGCTGACTCGATTGCTGGAGTGAGACATGGCGGCTCTCCAATCCCAGTCTGTGAACGCCCAGTTTGTCTGTCAGATCAGCCACCGTCTGGAAAATTTGTGCCTCATGCCGAATGACCGAATATTCCAGTGCCTGATCGGTTGCCTGCATCATATAGCGGAAATCCGTCACCAGAAAAGCATTTTCCTCTGTAATGAGCACAATCCCAGCCGATCCTGTAAACCCCGTCATATAACGCCGATTGGGTCCATGTGTAATGAGCAGCGCATCTATACCCAGCGCCGAAAACTCCGACCGTAATCGGGCTAATCTGCCCGGAACACCCTGTACCAGCTTTGTCGAACGAATTTGCTTTTCCAAAGCCACTGCCACCTCCTGAATTGTAGTTTCAATTCCTACTAGCCTTTGATGCCTGTCAACGTGATGCCTTCAATAAAATAGCGTTGTCCGATAAAGAAAATCAGGACAATGGGAGCCAAAATCGTACTGGAAGCCGCCATCAGATAAGGCCAATTTGTATTGTTCAGCCCTCGGAAAGTCGCCAAGCCCAGCGCCAATGTAAAATGCTTTTCATCACTCAAATAAATAATCGGGCCTAGGAAATCATTCCACACATCAATAAAAGTAAATATCCCGATCACGATCAACGCGGGTGAAGACAATGGAATAATGACGCGCCATAGTACGGTCAGAGGTGTGCCCCCGTCCATATAAGCCGCTTCGTCCAGATCGCGTGGAATGGTCAGCATGAATTGTCTCATTAAAAAGATGTTAAACGCTCCGCCGCCAAACCATGCGGGAACAATCAGCGGCAGGAACGTATTCAGCCCACCCAACTCACGCCACATAACGAAGGTCGGAATGAGTGTCACCGCGTAAGGCAGCATCATCGACCCGATCAGCAGCGAAAAAATCAGATTACGTCCGGGCCAGCGCAGGCGGGCAAAGGTAAACGCCGATACAATTGAAGTCATCATCACTCCTGCCAGCACACATACCTCAATGATGAACGTATTCATAAAATACCTGCCGAACGGCACAGAGGTCAGCGCTTCCGGGTAATTGCTCCATTGAAAAGGAGACGGTATCCACTCTGGCGGGAACACGAAAATTTGCGATGTGCCCATTAGAGAGCTGCGAATGAGCCATACAAATGGCAACAGCATTAAAATACTGCCCATCATTAAAACAACGTACAGCAGAACACGACTGATTTTAAGAGGCTTGGCACGGGTAGTGGTAGCAGGACTGCGGGAGCGTTCAGGCTGTGGAGGCGGATGCTTTGGTGTTGGTGAATCGTTGACAGAAGAAGCGACTTGATTCATGAACGTCCCCTCCCTTCATAGTGAACCCACTTTTTGGACGTGGAGAAAATCAGGACGGTCAGCACCATAATGACGAAAAATAAGATCCAGGCCAGCGCCGACGCATAGCCGATTTTTGTCTCCGTAAAGGCCGTGCGCCACAAGTAGAATACATAAAACAGGGTCGAATTGTTAGGGCCCCCGTTCGTCATGACATACGCCTGATTGAATGCCTGAAAGGTACTGATTAAGGACATGACCAGATTGAAGAAAATCGTCGGTGTCATCGAAGGAATCGTAATATGAATAAATTTGTGCCACATATGGCCCCCATCCACCTCAGCCGCTTCATACAAATGGGTGGGAACCGACTGAAGCCCTGCCAAAAAGATAATGACCGTGTTCCCGATTCCCCAGGTGCTCATCATGATCAGGGAGGGGATCGCCGTGCTTTCGTCGTAAATCCATTTGCTTCCCGGCAATCCGGCGTGTTCCAGCAATGAATTCAGCAAGCCAAAATCGGGATTAAACATCCACAGCCACAGCATCGTATTGGCGATACTTGGCACAATCGTGGGCAGATAATAAATCGTGCGGAACACGGACAGGCCCTTCACCTTTTGGTTTAATAAGAGCGCAATGATAAACGCCGCCACCAACCCGAGAGGCACGCTACCCAGCGCGTAATACGTGGTCACGAACATGGATTGGGAAAAGGTGGAGTCCTCGGTCAGAATCGTCCGGTAATTGTCCAGTCCAATAAAGTTCATCTGTCCGCCAATGGTCCAGTCGGTCAGACTGAATACGAACGAGGCCGTGATTGGTCCAATCGTAAATATCATTAAGCCCAGGATGGCAGGAAGCGCGAATAGCAGACCCCAGTTGCGTTCCATGCGCATCATCCCTGATTTTTGTCGCTTCATGGGCCGATCTCCTTTCGCTGCTGTCCTGCCAGATTATTCATCCGGGTATACTCCTTGAAGCAATGGCTGAATGATGGGCTCCAGCTCATCCAGCGCCCGCTGCGGCGTCTTCTTGTTCGTCCAGATCAGGTCCAGCCCCGGGGTCAACCTGGAACCGATATCAGGCCAGTTGCGGAGAGTCGAGGTGGACGGCTTGATTGCATAATCTCTGGCATACTCGATGCCTGCCTCCTGAAATTCCGGCGGATGAGCAGCATTATTCGTCCATGATTGGATGGCCTGCTCATCTGTATAATATTTTTCCTCGATAGGCATCCACAGACCGGACTTGAACAAGTCCACCTTTTCCGGATTATTATGATACAAATAAAACTCGAGTGCCTCCTTCGGATGCTTGGTGCTCTGGAAAATAACAGTGGCCCCCGCAACGATCATCGTTTTGGGCTCCTTGAGCTTCGGCAGAACGCCGATACTCCATTGCAGCTGCTTGTTGTTCGAAAAATCGAGTAGCGACCAGGTTCCGTCCACCACCATGGCGACCTTTCTCGTCTGAAGCCGAATCGTATTGGATGGCATGTCCTGCTGCTGGATCAAATCGGGAGATACATGCTCTTTGAAAACCAGATCCTGCAGCTTCTGAAATACCTCTACTGACTCGGGACTGTTCAGTGTATACTTCTTGCCCGTTTGGTCGGTCAAAGCTCCGCCGTTGCTCGCCAGAAGCGGTCCCCATGAGCTGCGGTCGTTGCCGAAGGCAAAGCCGTATTGCACAATATTTTTCGGATCAAAGCTACTGTCACCGGGATGCCTGCCGTTCTGATCCTTGGTCAGCTTTTTGGCAATTGCCAGAAATTCATCCCATGTCCAGGCCTTTTTAGGATCAGCCGGGGGAACGGGTACGCCTGCTTCTGCAAACAGCTCTTTGTTGTAAAATAACTGCATCACTTCCATGGCGGTGTAGTTGCCGATAGACTTGCCGGGCTCGCTGTAGAGATAGGAGGATTTAAGCTTGTTTTTTAATTCGGGATATTCATCATAATAGGAGGATAAATCCAGAAGTCTGCCTTCACTTGCCCACTTCATCGTGAGCGAATCGCCCAGGTAGGCGATATCAGGAAGCTGATTGGCGGCCATTAACGTGTTAATCTTTGTCGTGTAATCACCCGGGACATGCTCGCCCTTCACTCGAATATCCGGGTGGGATGCATTAAAGCTTTGGATCATTTTTTCCATTGCCTGTTTCTCGTCATTGCTCCCCCAGTACATGAACTTGAGTTCGACCGCATTGGGGTTCGGTTCACCAGCGTTACCGCTGCAAGCCGTCAACCCTGTCAACATCGCCGTCATCACGAGAGCCATCCATGTCCGTAACCTTCGTTTCAGCAAATCAATCGGCCCCTTCCTGAACTGGATTCTCCTTACAAGCCTATTATGCGCCGAGAGCCCGGAGCCGACTACCCAACGACTCCAGACTCTCTTTGTTTTGGTATGATTTTTTTAACAGCGCGTTTACAAAAATGTTTTACGAAACTCCGTCGGGGTCAGTCCGGTATGCTTTTTGAAGGCAATGCTGAAATAGTTCGTATCCGCAAAGCCCACAAGCTCCGCCACATCAGCAACCTTCCGATTCGGGTCCAGCAGCAGCTCGCGGGCACGTTCGAAGCGGACACGCGTCTGGTAGTCGGCAAAGCTTTCTCCCGTAACCTGTTTGAAACGGGCGCTCAAATATTTGGGACTCATATTCATGTAAGCCGCAAGGCTGTTCAGCCCGCCATCCTCCTGAAGATGCTCCCGAATCCATTCCTTGGCCCGTTGGAATTTGCGGGGAATGCCCTTCTCGCGTGATTCTCGGACATGGCGACCCACCCGGACAAAATAGCGCGATACATAATCAATCATCTCGGGCCCATGCCGTAATCGGGACAGCTCCAACAACGGGTCCTGCTCCTGCATGGACGTTTGTCCTACAGATGCATCACTCTGAACGATCCGCATGACGAACAGCACGAGCTGGGTGACGATCATTTTTACCTGCTTGACAGGCAAACCCGCCAATTGTCCCGACCATTCCTGTAAAATCGCATGTACGGCGGCATCATTTCCGGCCCGAATTTCCGTAATCATCAGCAGCTCCTTCTCCATCAAATGACTGCTATTCGGCTCAGCCGCCTGAATGCTCTCATAGGGGATGATCTGGCTGTAGCCGACCCAGCCCCGATGCTCCGCTGCCCGGACAGCTTCCTCATATGCTTCGGGGAGCTGCTCCATCCGCCCTACAGGCCGGCTAATTCCGATGGACACCGCACGGTTCAGCCGCTCCTGTACCGCCTGCCGGATATGCTGTGCCGTCCGCTCCGCCGCCCTGCAAGATGCTGCCGCCAGCAGCACGACACGCCGATCCCGGGAAACCGCCGCTCCGTGTGCCTTCGCCCCGGCGGCGGCGGCGGCTTCCCAAGCCAGCCCGGCGAATTCGCTGCTGCTTCCCTCCTTACTGCCGTGCAGCTCGCCCGTGGCGGCTGCTTCCTGCTGCGGCGTCTCTTCCAGCTCGCAGCAGAGTACGGTGTAGGGCGGCCCGGAAGTCTCGCCGGAAAGCTCCAGCCCGTCCATCTCCCGAATAACCTCGGCTGCGGGACGCCGCTGCTGTAACAGATCCAGCAGTAAATGCTCCCTGTACAGCGGCTCCGACAAACGATGACGGTGAATGGCCTCTTCCTCGCTTCTTCTCAACTGCACAATCCGGTCTTCGGCCCGCCGCAGGGCCGCTTCAAAATCCCCGCTGGTCACAGGCTTGAGCAGATAATCGACCGCTTGAAGTGAAACCGCCTGACGAATGTACGTCATAGATTCGTACCCTGTCAGGAATAGCAAAGGTGTCTGCTGATCCTTTTCCCGAATGATTTTTGCAATATCCAGTCCGCTCATATCCGGTAAATTAATATCCAGTAAAATCATGTCCGGTCGCTGCTCCGCATATAAACGCAATGCCGTTTCGCCGTCACCCGCCACATCACTGACTTGCACAGGCAGGCCGCTTTCCGCCACCATCAGCTTCAGTCCTTCCCGAATATGATATTCGTCGTCCACAATCAGCAGCCGGTACATGCCATCCTCTCCCTTCCTTATTCGGTTCGAATCGGTGCCCACAAGGTAACCGAGGTGTATGTTCCCGGCTCGCTTGTCACGGACAGTCCATATTGCGGGCCATAATGGCGAAGACGCTCATGTACATTACGCAGTCCAAAACCAATGGCACTTCCCCGCTCAGCGTCCAGTGACTTCCGAATATCGTCCAGCCGCTCGGCTCCGATACCGCCTCCATCGTCACTGACCGTTAATCGCAGCGCATCGCCTTCCCTTGTACCGGACAGCATGATGTAGCCACGGTCGGTACGCCCTTTTAAGCCATGGTAAATGGCATTTTCAACGAGCGGCTGGAGTATAAGCTTGGGTACGTAAAACCCGCAAATATCTTCCTCCACCTCGCAAATCCACTCGAACGAATTCCGAAATCTGAACTGCTGTACCTTCACATAGGCGCTCACATGCTCGACTTCCTGTCCCAAGCTAATCTGCTCCCGGCCATAGCTTAGCGAGATGCGAAAGCATTTACCAAAAGCACCGATCACCTCCGCCATATCCCGTTGCCCGTTGGCCAGCGCCATTCCCTTGAGCGACTCCAGCGTGTTGTACAGAAAATGAGGATTAATCTGCGCCTGAAGCGCACGAAACTCCGCCTGCTTGCGCGACAGCAATGCTTCATAGACCTGCCCGTATAGCTCATGATTTTTTTGCATCATATGAAGAAAACGCTCCCCGATCTGCCCCACCTCATCCTTGGGATTAAAAATAACAGGTGCAGGATCGTCGGAAACTTTGGCTGAGCTTGTGGCGCTCGTACTGCCGTCCACCGCCATTAATCGGCTCAACTGAAGCAACGGACGACGAATCGTATCACTCAGCCGATAAGACAGCATCCAGCCCGACACCAGTGCAATTAAAAAAGTCCAGATGGTCCAGGCACCAATCTGCCGCGCATCCTCGAACAGCACGGACTGATCGACTTTTTGCAGCAGTGTCCATTGTCCTTCATTCAACGGGCCGTAGGAAATCATGGTCTGACAACCGTTCCATGTTCTCCAGTCCTTCGTAAGCATGGGTTTGTCCACAGCGGATTTGGCAATCTGCCGCAGCAGCGACTTGTCCGCAACGGCCTGCTCCGGCAAACGGTATACAGGCTCGCCCTTTTGATCCAGCACCCACATCTGGGTATTGCCGTCCGTTTCATGAAAGGCAAGCCCCCGGAACAGGCTGGCCTTGTCAATTTCCAGCAGCAAAAATCCAAGCGGTGCATAGTCGCCGGTCGTTTTTCGAAGCAGCTTCCCGACGTATAAACGATCATCCGCCATCCCTCGTCCCGATTCGAACGATGAATGGGCCATCCACATCATGGGCTGATCCGCGAGCAAGCGACGATAGTAAACACGTGCTTCCTCTAATGTAGGAAGGCCGCCAAAGCGGACCGAAACATTCCCTTGATACAGCGAATGCTTGGGCCCGCCATTGGCGGCATATATAAGAGAGGACGTGATATACGGCTTGGTCTGGGTTTGCGCCCGAACGACCATGCTGAGTGTTTCATCGTTCCGTAAGTATTCATAATCGTCTTCCGGCTTGTTCTCCAGCGTGGCCTGCACGTCGGGATTGCCGAGAATGGCATTGGTCAGATCGTTCAAATCGGAAAGCGTCGCATTGACGTAATTTTCACTCATTTGCCGGGACTGCATAGCCAACGCTTCCGACTTCTCACCAAGTGAATGGGCCGCGATCCGGTAAAAGGTAAAGGTCAGCACCACCATCGGAATGACCGTGAGCACCAGTGTCAGTACGATAAATTTCCCACGAATTGTAGGAATCCCGGTAAACTTTTGACGACCACGGCCTCCCATTCAACTGCCTCCCTTACACATAGGCTGGAAGCCACTCTCCGTGCGCCGCAATCAGGTCATCGCACAGAGAAACAATCTCATCCATGGACAGCTCGGCTGACGTGTGCGGGTCCAGCAGTGCGGCATGATAAATATGCTCTTTTTTCCCGGTGACAGCAGCTTCAATCGTCAATAGCTGTGTATTAATGTTCGTCCGGTTGAGCGCAGCGCATTGGGGCGGCAAATCTCCGACATAGGTCGGCGTAACTCCGTTGCGATTCACCAGACAAGGCACCTCTACACAGGCTTCTTTTGGCAGATTGGTAATTAAACCTGTATTCATTACGTTGCCGCCAATGGTAAAAGGCCGATCCGTTTCGATAGCCTCCAAAATATACGAAGCATATTCATTCGACCTTTCATGGCGAAGATCCTGATTGCTCAAAAGCTCCCCGCGCATCGTTTCCCATCGTTCAATCTGGCTCACGCAGCGACGCGGATACTCATCCAAGGGAATATTGAACCGTTCGATTAGCTCGGGATATGCCCGTTTGATAAAATACGGATGATATTCCGCATTATGCTCGGACGATTCCGTAATGTAATATCCGAATTTCAGCATCATCTCAAAGCGTACCATGTCGTTATGCTTTTCCTGCTGCTTGGCGGCAGCCCGTTTTTTAATCTCGGGATATAAATCCTCACCGTCCTTGCTCACTTCGAGCAGCCACGCCATATGATTGATGCCTGCGATTTTCGCCTTCACGCCTTCCTGCTCCAGCCCGAGGCTTTTGAACAGCTCCGGTATACACGCCTGCACGCTATGACACAGCCCCACCGTACGGACGCCGCCGTGTACGTTCATCACATTCGTCAGTACAGCCATCGGGTTGGTGTAGTTGAGAAACCATGCATCCGGGCATACCTCACGCACATCTGCAGCAAAATCGAGCATCACCGGAATCGTCCGTAAGTTGCGGAAAATACCACCTATCCCGACCGTATCGGCAATCGTTTGGCGCAGACCGTAGGTTTTGGGAATTTCAAAATCCGTAATCGTACACGGATCATAGCCGCCAACCTGAATAGCATTTACCACATAGGCAGCTCCACGCAGCGCTTCCTTGCGGTCTGTGTAGGAGCGGATCACACAGGTACTCCCCGTTGTTTTTTTCAAATTGGATAAAATATGTTCCGAATCCTTCAGCCTTCCGGGGTTAATATCGAACAACGCCAGCTCAAAGCCCTGCAAAGCAGGTGTCAGCATACAATCGCCAAGCACATTTTTAGCAAATACCGTACTGCCTGCACCCAGAAATGTAATCTTGCTCATGCCTTTCCCCCATTCACATTCTTATTCGCAGCTTTGTACTCCAAATGCAAGGATACCCACCGCCACTCTCCCCTTTGCAGGAAGAAAGTGACAGTGGGAAAGGTTATTTAACAAGAGCTATTCAATGTTTCCTCCAGATCGTAATCCCCCTGCTGATTTAGCAGAGCTGACAGGAGCAGGTGTTTCAGGTGTTACTGAGTTAACCGGATTTGTCGGCGTTTCCGGAGTACCGGAGTTGACAGGGGCCCCCGCCTCGATCACGGTCACCTTGGCAATCGCCTTCAATTCTGTTCCTTCTACATTGCCCTTCAATTCAAATGAACCCAGAGAAGCATATTGTGCAGGGGCTATATCCTCCCATTCCACAGCCACCCATTTGGTGGAGCCTTCTCCATACGTAGCTTCCACCACGCTCGGCAATTCGGGTTTTTCACCCGCACGTGTCGTCACGTTTACTTCTTTTATAGCCGTGATTTTCTCGGCTCCCGTCAGGCTCTGTGCTGTACCGGAGGCCAGACCTGCCACCTCGGAAGCATTCAGAGCCCGGCTGTAGATGCGGAATTCATCCACCAGACCGTCGAAGTATGGGTCAGGGTACTGAGACTTACCGATAAAATTGTTTTTGGTTTGACCCAGACTGGTAGGATTCAACGTCAGACTGGTATTGCGTCCCACTTCTTTTCCATCCACGTATAAAATACCTGTGGAGCCTGAGAGAGTGACCGCAACGTGTTTCCACACCCCTGTCGGCAGCACAGGAGCCTCAATCGTCTGTTCCTGTCCCTGCCCGTTGCCTTGGTTGGTAATCGCAAACAGCATCGTATTTCCGGCTTTAGGGGTCAGGAACATATATTCATTCGTCCCGGAGCCGAAGTCAAAAATCCGTACATAATCGCTCAGGCTGTTCGCTTTGACCCAACCGGATACGGTCAATTGCTGTGCCCGGCTTACAATGCCCGCTGGAAGCTGCACATAGCTGTCCTTGCCATTCAGGCTGACAGCATTGCCTGTTTTCCCAGCAGCCCATGCAGCCGTGCCCTTCACGGCAGCATCATTGTGACTGTCCGATGAATCCACAGCAACAGAACCGCTGGTTTCATCAAACTTATACAACGCAAGCTGTTCAAGTAACGGAGCTGCCGGTTCTACGATCACGCTCACTCTGGCCTCCGCAGACAACAGCGAATCACTGGCTGTCAGCTTGAATATATACGTTCCCGGCTCGGAAACGTCCACCTTCGTACGCAGCGATGTTTTACTGCTGAATGTGACCTTGGCATTCTGTGGCCCTTCAACCAGACTCCACTCGCTTGTAACCTTTCCTTGCGGAAGTCCATCATCCTCAGCCGTACCTTTCAAAATGATTGGATCCGGCAGCTTCACCTTGGACGCTTTACCCGCATCTACGACAGGCGCCTTGTTCGGATCAGGCGTCGTAGGTGTCAGCTCCACGGTATAGGAGGATGCTGTGCCCATGTCCAATTTCAGCTTGTTGGTAGGTGCATACGCATTAAATTTACCTTGCGATTGACCACCTACTTTAACCAAATACGTTCCCTTCTTCAAGCCATCGAACGTAACGTATGTGGAATGTGCTTGACCAGGTGTCTGATTTTTCAGCTGGAGCCATACATAATCCTTGGATGTTGCCAGCTTGGCTTCTGTATATTGGTCCCTGTCCAGCTCGATATACAGCTTTTCCGTGATCAGGTTGACCCGCTTAAACAGGCCATCCAGCGGCTTAATGGTATACACGTTGCCGCTTTTGCTCACCTCCGCACCGTAGCCTGTCAATCCGAAGATCGGATCTACTGCAATGTCGGCACTTAGCGTTTTGAGTGCACCGAACAGTCCAAGATCGGCCTCGCCGCTCATACCGCGCCAGCCGTTAAAGAGCGGAACATTTTTACCGCCTCCGGTGCCGTTCGTTCCGTTATTGCCTTTTTCCGCTTGATACGTCCATGCGACCGCCCCGATGTTCTCAGGGTCCGAGCTGATTTGCCCGGAGTTAATCGCTCCGACATTGGCAATTTTAGCTGCATAGGACAACCGTTGTTGTTCCTCACGGTGATTGTCCTCATGATGGCGAATCCAGTCATCCATCGCATATCCAGCAAGCGAAGTCGTGTACTGGAAGTTAAACCAGTTCTCCCCGGTAATCGTCACCGGATCGGTGTAGTAGTACCATACTGGCATATGTCCGCGTGCTGCACGGGTTTTGGCATTGATTTTACTCATCATTTCCAGGGCTTTATTTTGCTCGCCCTCTGTATCTATATTCTGCTTGGCTAACGTATATACGGCCTCTTCCCCAGTGTTATCGTAGCTGTATTCGGAGCCGTAAGGATATTTTGTATTTTTAAAATTGTTATATTTGCGATCCATTTTTTCCTTGAGATCATTCGCTTCATCATCATAGCCTTCATCATGAAGTGCCTGAATAATATCCGGTGTAGTCAGTTCGCCCATCAAGCCCGTTTCCCAGTTGTAAGCAACCGGCCCTTCGTACAATGCTTTGAAAATGTTATACGCCCGCAGCAAATACGTTTCCTTCGGCTGCTTGTAAGTGACAAGATCCGGGTATTCCTTCGCAATCTTGTACATGCTGAAATACGTGTTGTATACGTGCGGGTAAGCGTACCCCCGATAGGTTGGTGTATCGTTCGGCTCTGGCATCAGGAAATCATGAATCAAATAATCCTCATGATGCCCGTTCATCAGATTCGTCCAGATGGCCGTCTCCAAATAATCGTCTACCGCCCGTACCTCTTTGGCAACCGGAGACAGTGTGTTTTTCTCAGCCAGGAACTGTCCGTGGGTCAGACCCCAATCATCCCCCCAGCCCCAGTATCCGTTGAAAATGTTACGCTTGGATTTGGTATGCATCATCCAATCGTCAAAGACTTTATCGCGCAGATCACCCGGTACATTCCACTGGGTTTTATCTACCATAAACGTAGCGTGCCGTTGCAGCGCCAAATCAATCGGCTCGATGGCATAAAACTGTAAAACAGTCTTGTTGCCGTTTCCATACTCCACTGTGATGAAGTTTGGACCCAGCTTGGTGAATTTCAGTTCATAGATGTGGTGCCCTCCAGTCTTGCTGTCCGTCTGCGGAATGACGGTTCCATCTGGATAGGTTACCTTGCTGATCGCCTGCTTGGTACGCAGATCCACTTTCGCCTTCTGATTCGTAGGCACGATCATCCCCGGTACAACCGTTGTATCCACCAGGTTTTCTTGATACAACGTATCTTTCACATCATGCTCATCCTTCACTGCCAGAAACTTGAAGCCATAGTTGCGGCTTTGGCCGGGGTTCAGGATCAGACTTGTGTTGGGCAAATATCCACGGTTGGTGGACTTAATCACATTGGAGTGAATATAAAATACATTCAGTCCCTCCAGCCATTTGCCTTCATTCGCCGGATTCCAGGCCCATTTGCTGCCCGGATGCTCCTCATCCCGCCAGTGATCCTGATACTCAAAGCCCGCACCCGTTGAGGAATCAGGAATCAGCAGCAGCGAAGAACCAATGCCGCTGGGACGTCCAGCCGTAATATAGGAGCTGTTGTTGCCGACAAAGGAATGCGTTACGACTCTGGTCTCGTAAATCGCATCACCGTTCGTCCACTGCTCATTGAATGGCAAAGGCAGGCCAAAATCGCCAATCTCCAACTTTTTGCCACTTGTGTTCTGTACCTGTATATTCCACAACACCGAACCGTTCGACTCCGCTGAATACGTTTCGATGACTTTAAAATTGCGAATGCCTTCTGCGTTGCTTGAGTTTTCATACGTGACGGTGACGCGGTTGCCACTGGTCGTGATTTTGCGTGCATCTGCCGACTTGTTCGTCCAAGCCTTCGTCCAGCTGCCTTCGTCCAGTCGGTACGTGAACATCAGCTCACCCAGCCACTGATGATCCGCGGTATTCTGTTCGGGTGTTACCGTTGCGTTCATCACGTACTCTGTCGGGAAAGCATCTCCCTTGATACGGATGGATGAAATTTCGCCATGCTCGCCTGTCTGAATCGTCAGCTTGTCATTGGATAGTTCATAGGCCTCCGCCGTATGCGTCCCAAATAGTACAGACGCCGCGGTTAAAAACAAAAATGCTGCCAATATTCCTTTAAATTTCATCAATACGGCCTCCTTTTGGATCTTGGGGTCCTGATTTGCTTGCCAATCGCCTGAACTCTCTTCATTTCGCCGCAACCTCCTTGGAAATGTAAGCGTTACAACTCCATTGTACAAATACTTGTCCATTGGTAAAATCAACATTTTCAACCGATTTATATATAATTTCAACCTATAGTGGGATGAGTTACGACGGTGAGTTGCGAGCGCTGCGCGTGCAGATTGTTCTTCCGATCGCTGTTGTAACGGGATTTTTTTATTTATATAACACCTGTTAAGGTTAAAATCCCGTTACAAAGGCGAACGCTTCGCTTCTTCAGAACAATTCTGCCCGCTCCGCTGACCGACCACCGTAAAGTCATCGCCCTTTTTAGGAAATTGGGGCGGCAGGGGGACTACAAGTGCCGAGCGGCAAGAAGGCTTGCAGCCTTCTAGATTTGTAAAGAAAAAGGAGCAAAAAGGTTGCCCCTCCTGCTCCTTTTTTCATTATAAAAGTATACTAAAGAATAGAACAAGTTGGACACATCAACTCAAAAGGAATGGAGTAAATCATGGTCATAAACAAGTGAGAATTTTATGTGAATGGTCTGCATTATACCGTTAGGTCGGCAATCAACAAAGCTACGACAGATTGATCTGAATTAAGATTACAGATGATGGAGAGACAGGAATTTAGATAGAGAGCAAGGGGAGGCATTTTTAGATATGCCAGGGTTTGAACAGATTATACAAACGGACACCGTGAAACCGAGAAATTTTTTTTAGTTGCTGTAGTGGGTGATCGAATCATGGGGTTTTCAAGAGGCGAAGGTATTTATTAAGATAGATTCGCTCATAAAGTAGAATTTGGAGTCTGCGCATGTAAAGAATTTTTGGATTAGAGTATGGGGAAAAATCTGCTGAAAGAATCTATCAGCTGGGCTTATTCCAATGGCATGCTTTGTATGGTCAAGCCCCATTTTGTAGACAATGAAAAAAGCCCTATTAACTGTAACTGAACTTCGAAAATTTCCAGACCACCACTTTATCATTGAACTATCGTGTCCCGTTAGAATTCCTGTAAAACAAATAATTTGCTCTTTGCATAAAAACGAGCGCCTCGGTACGATGGGGTTGCGCACGAGGTCATAGCCTCAAAA